>DATJFG010000001.1:0-4588 GCA_035495775.1 Verrucomicrobiia bacterium
CCTTCTCGACGTTGGCGTTGGTCATCGTCGAGCCGGGCTGGAGGTCCCAGGGCCGGTGTCCCTCGCGCGTGCCGCGCGCGCTCTCGGGGAAGATGTGGACCTCGAGCGCTTTCAGGCTGCCGTCGGACTGTTTGACCGCCGCCGTGCCGACGAACTCGCCCGCCTTGATGTCCGTCAGCTGCGCGGCCGCCACGCCGCCGATCTGGACGTCCTGCGGGAGCCGGACGTCGACCTCGCCGTCCTTGGTCGTAACCTTGAGCGTCCCGCCCTGGACCGAAGCGATCTTGCCCCGGATCGTCACCGGCTTCCCCTGCGGCGCCTCGGCGGCGGCGGCCTCCGAACGCAAAAAGGCCGCGAGCAAAAGCCCGGCAGCGGCATAGATCGAGAGAAGAGCGAATCGTTTCATTTCTGCCTCCGTTCCCGTCGAGCCGATGCGCTTCGGCGGATAAAAAACGACTATCTCTCGACGGAGCGGGCGTCAAGATGCGCGCGGTTGCGATCTCGCGTCGACGGTGAAGACGGGCGCCGTGGGAGATTATCATTCCCGATGTGATATGGCTGATCGTGATCATCGTGCTCCGCCGCTCCCGCACTTTTATGGCTTCTCTCCGGCCGTTCTGCTAAAACGGCTACGCGGAATTCTATCGCCGCGCCCGGCCCACACGGCGCGGTGTGCATGACGAATCTCGAAAAAATAGATAAAGAAGGTTTCGTGCGCACGCTGTACGCGAAATAAAAGGAGGCGATCATGGCGGACATTCGCGGCGTCGGCAAAAAGATTACTTACAGCGAGGACAATCCGGTGAGCGCGAAGCTCGACGAGCTGCGCGCGCAGCGGAAGTCGCTCAAGCGCGAGCCCAAAGACGCCGCCGAGCGCGAGCTGCTCGGCCGCTGGCTCGGCTACCGCGGACGCGACGAGCTCGAAACTACCGTGGGCCTCGCGTGCTACGCCTACTCGCACTTCGAGATGGACTATGAGTGGCGCTGGCGCCTCTCCGACCACATCAAGACCGAGGCCGGCCACGGCTGGGGCTACATCCGCCAGGGCGACGCGGTCGATCCGTCGCGCGATCACTCCAAGCCCGACCCGGAGTTCGAACGCGAGCACGGCCTTCTGCCGCGCGTCGAGCACCATCGCATTCAGCAGCGCGACTTCCTCTCGTATCTGATCTCAGGGAATCTCTGGCCCTACGGTCACTGCACCGCGGCGTCGATCCAGAGCATCAAGATCACGACGCCGAAGGTGCTGGACTTCGAGGAGCGCGTCGTCCACGCCGAGGAGCGCGGCCATCACGACGCGATTCTCCAGAAGCTCCACGACTACGTCTGGGAGCTGATCGATGAGTACGGCGAGGGCGCGATCCGAAAGCGCATCGCGGCGATCGACGCCGAGGCGCTCAATAGCCGTCCCCGCACGGTCTTCGATCCGCCGCGCCGCGACTTCCTGCGCAGGCATTTCGATGTCCCGCTCGACAACGTGCGCTGGTTTTTTCGCTGGCGCGAATATCTCTATCTCAACGTCCTCGGCTTCCCGCCCGAGCCCGTCCACATCGAGAACTGGCCGAAGGAGATACCGCAGGAGTGAGCCTCTTGCGCGCGGGATTTTTTGTCTTCAGCCTAGCCGTACTCGCTTTTGTTCTGCCGTTATTCGGCTGCATGACGGGGCTCAAGCACTATCAGGCGGCCGACGAAGCGCGTACCCGGGGCGAGTATGACACGGCAATCGAGCAATATACCGCCGCTATCGAGGCCGGCGACCTTTCAAAGCAACAACTCGCCGAGGCTTACCATCATCGCGGCGGTATCTATGCCGATAAAAAGGATTACGACCGTGCGATAGGGGATTACAACGAGGCGATTCGATTAAACCCCGGTTACGGTGATGTTTACAACGATCGCGGCACGATTTATCGCGTCAAAAACGACGTTGATCGCGCGATTGAAGACTTCAACGAGGCGATTCGTCTGAATCCGAACGACGATTACGCTTATAGCAATCGCGGGGTGGCGTACGATTACAGAAGAGAATACGACCGCGCGATTGAAGACTTCAACGAGGCGCTTCGCATCAACCCGACGCTTGCGCCCGTCTACAACAACCGGGGCGGTGCATATCACCAGAAGAAGGATTACGACCGTGCTATTGCGGATTTTAACGAGGCAATCCGTCTTGCTCCAAAACTTATGCAAGCCTACTACGGTCGCGGCCTGTCCTATGCCAAGAAGAAGGATTATGACCATGCTATTGAAGACTTCGACAAAGCAATTTACCTAAATCCGACTTACATTTTGGCCTACTACGGTCGCGCAGATGCATATCGCGATAAAAATGACTATGAACACGCGATTGAAAATTACAGCGAAGTTGTCCGGATGTATCCTTACGGTACTGGTCCATATGCCAGTCGCGGCCTTGTCCGCTTCTATCGTGCCGAATTCCTCGCGGCGGCAGACGACTTCAGTAAAGCGATAGAATTGAAAATAGCTTGGCCGCATTCTCCAATATGGCTCTATATAGCGCGTACGCGCGGAGGTAAGGATGGCAGAGCAGAGCTTCGAAAAAATGCTGCTAAGCTAAAAGTTGGTAATATCACCGAGAAACTCGTAGAGCTTTTTCTGGATGAGACGTCACCCGATGAAGTTTTTAGGGCAGCGGAGAACTCCGATGCCGCGAAACGAAAAGAAACATTATGTGAAGCGCAATTTTATCTCGGCGAGCACGCTTTGCTGCAAGGTAAAAAGCAAGAAGCGCTAAAATTGTTCAAAGCCGCGCTTGAAATCTGTCCCACGGATTTTGTCGAATATTCTGGTGCGAAGGCCGAACTCGGGTGGCTGGAAAAATAGATAGTAGATTAACGCTAATTTCCGAATCGGCCTTTTAGGGATCGCACTTTTCAACCCGCGCGGCCGCCCGCGTGCTTTGCACCCCAGTCCGCCATCAGCACTTTCAGTTCGGCAGCCAGCACACCGCGGCGATCTCGCTCAGCTCCCGGCGCAGCTTGGTCCACGAGGCGCCGCCGTCGTCGCTCCGGTAAAGGTAGCCGTAGCGGCTCGCGGCGAAGATCGTATCGGGATCGTCGGCGTTCGTGCCGAACGTCCACATGGACGAGTTCGGCTCGACCGGCAGCGGCAGGAGCTTCCAGCTCCGGCCCAAGTCTTCGCTCGCGGCGATCGCGCCCGACGATCCGGGCGTGAAGTCGCCGAAGCCCAAGAAGATTCTTTTGGGATCTCCCGGATCGACCGCGACGGCGCGGAGATAGTTTTCTTTTCTCGGGTAGTCCCACGGGAGCCGCTTCTGCATCTCGCGCGGCTCCCAGGTCGCGCCGTTGTCCGTGCTCGCGTAAATCTCGCGGTTGACGACGATGAAGACCGCGCGCGGCGGGCCCGCGGTCACGGCAACGCTGTGGATGTCGCGCCGCTCGGTCGCCGCGACGATGCTCCAGCTCTCGCCGCCGTCTCTGCTGTGGCGCGCGCCGTCGACCTCGAGCCCGGCCCACACGTGGTTGGGCTCGACCGGATCGACGGCGATGCCGGTGACGCGCGGCGTGCCGACCGCTTCGCAGGTCGCCGCGATCTCGACCGGCCGCCGCTCCCAGCTCCGCCCGCCGTCCTTGGAGCGAAAGATCATGGCCGGCGTGGGCGTGCCGGTGCCGACGAACATGATGTCGGGATTGCGCGGATCGATCGCGATGGCCCAGACGTAATAGGGATTGAGGGCCGAATCGACATAGCGCCAGTTCGCTCCAGCGTCCGCGCTCCGGTAGAGCCCTCTTTCCGTCCCGGCGAAGAGAACCCTGCGTTCCTTCGGATGCATCGCGATCGTGCGCACGGAGGCCTCGTAGGCGAAGCCGCGCCGCGGCCCGATGCGCGCCCACGTCTGGCCGCTGTCCTCGCTCCGCATGATGCTCTGGCCGACGGTGCCGACGACGATGATGACGTCTTTCATCGCTTTCCTCCCGGTAATTTCAGGCGCGCCGCCGCCGGATGAAATCGGCGAACAGTGCGGCCATCTCGCCCGATTTCTCGTCCCATTCTTCGCGCGGGCTTAAGTCCATGTCGTAGTGCTTGGGAAACAGGACGTGCACTTCGGCGTCGGCGAGCAGGCGGCCGAGCGTCTCGCCGGTTTTTTGCCCGTGGGTATTGTCGTTGCCCGGAACGACGCAGGCGGGCGCCTTGATCGAGCGCAGCTCCGCCTCGCTGGCGCCGATGACCGGGAGGTCGGCGCCGCGGACGAAATATTCGCGCCAGTGCGACATGACGGCGATGAAGCGCTCGGGATCGATCTTCATCAGCGCGAGGCGATTCTCCGGCCGGGCGTGAATGCGTTCGCTCCAGTGCTCCATCGCGCACACCGCCGCCATGCCGCCGCGCTTGGCCGCGTCGATGTACTGGCCGTAATACTCGTGCGCCAGGCGCTCGCACGCGAAGCGTCCGCCGGTTACGCGCCAAAGGAGGAGCGCGCGCGCCGCGTCGGGATGGCGCAGAGCGAACAGAAGGGCGGTCCGGCAGCCGGACGAGCTGCCGCCGACGATGGCGGGAAGTGCGCCTAGCTGCGAGAGCAATTCGTGGAGATCGTCGGCCCAGATCT
>DATJFG010000002.1:0-6171 GCA_035495775.1 Verrucomicrobiia bacterium
TGATCGAGGGCGTGACTCTCACGACCACGACCACCTACGTGAACAGCCACGAGGAAGAGGTGCGGAGTCTATTGAAAGCGCTGGTCGACGCGATCCATTTTTTTCGCACGCGCAAGCGCGACACGCTCGATATCATCAATCGGACCTGCAAGGACCTGCTCAAATTCCAATCCGGGGAAGAGCAATCGGTGTTCTACGAAAACCAGGCGAAGTCGCTGGAGCCCAAGCCATATCCGACGCTCGACGCGGTGCGCAACGTCTTCGCCCTCGCGGTGAAGCGCAGTCCGGAGATCGCATCGTTCAACCCCCTCGTCATGTGGGACCTGCATCATCTCCGCGAGCTCGACGACAGCGGCTATATCGATCGTCTGTACGCGGATTAATATTCGGATCGACGATGGCGACTGGTAATTTGACCGTCCGGATTTCTTTTGCGCTGCTGCTTCTCGCGGCGATTCTTTCCGCTGCGCCACTTCGCGCCCAGGATTGGAAAAAGGACTGGGAGGCGACGCTCGCGGCGGCGAAGAAGGAAGGGCAGGTCACGATCTATATATACCGCTACGAGCGGATGCTCGAGGCGTTCAAGAAGGACTATCCCGACATCAAGGTCGTCTCCGTCACCGGAACCGGGAACCAGCTGGGCACGCGCCTCGTCACGGAGCGAAGGGCGGAAAAGTATATTCCCGATGTTTTCAGCACCGGGCCGAACTCGGCGTTCAACATCCTTTATAAAGCCAAGGTGCTCGACCCGCTGCGGCCGGCGATGATCCTGCCGGAGGTCACCGACGAGTCGAAATGGTACGGCGGCAAACTCAACTTCGTCGATCCGGAAGGCAAGTACATCTTCGGCTATCTCGCCAATCCGAGCTCGGCGCAGCTCTACTACAACAGCAAATTTGTCCAGGAAAAGGAATTCAACTCACACTGGGATCTGGTCAATCCAAAATGGAAGGGAAGGATCGTCGCGCTCGATCCGATGCTCACAGGGCTCGGACAGACGATGCAGTTTTTCTATTACCATCCGAACCTCGGGCCGGAATTCATCAAAAAGCTTTTTGGCACGATGGACATGACCTACAGCAAAGAGTTCCGCCAGATGACCGACTGGCTCGGCCAGGGGAAATTCGCCCTGTGCATGGGATGCAAGGACGGCGACCGGGCCAAGCACCAGGGCCTGCCCGTCGACGGATTCGATACCAGCACCTGGAAAGAAGGCGGCAGCTTTTCGACGGGCGGCGGCAGCCTGAGCCTCGTGAACCGCGCGCCGCACCCGAACGCCGCCAAGGTCTTCATCAACTGGCTGCTTTCTCGCAAGGGACAGATCGCGATGCAGAAGCTCTCCGACCCCGACGATCCGCCCAACTCGCGGCGCATCGACATCCCCAAGGACGACGTGCCGCCGGAGAACCGCATGCACGAGGGACGGAAATATCTCGATGTCGGCAAGCCGGAATGGCAGGACATGGCGCCGATCTTCCAGCTGGTCCGCGAGGTCGTAAAAAGATAAAAGGAGCGACTATGCTGAGCAGCGAAGAGAACGACTATCTCACCAGGGTAGGCGCCGGAACGCCGGCGGGCGAACTGCTGCGCCGCTATTGGCATCCGGTCGCGGTCGCCGGCGAGCTCACCGACGAGCAGCCGATCAAGGCGGTCAGGATTCTAGGCGAGAATTTAGTTCTGTTTCGCG
This sequence comes from Verrucomicrobiia bacterium, assembly GCA_035495775.1. Lineage (GTDB taxonomy): Bacteria > Desulfobacterota > Binatia > UBA9968 > UBA9968 > JAJPJQ01. Next base: position 1,688 of record DATJFG010000002.1, read on the forward strand.
ACAAAGCGGGAAAATACGGGCTGGTCGCCGAGCGCTGCCCGCACCGCAGCGCCTCGCTCGCCTACGGGCGCGTCGACGCCGAAGGCATCCGCTGCCCGTATCACGGCTGGAAGTTCGATCACAGCGGCCGCTGCCTGCAGCAGCCGGCGGAAGGCAACGACAGCAGCTTCAAGGACCGCGTGCGCACGCGCGCCTACCCGGTCCAGAAGCTCGCCGGGCTTCTCTACACCTATATGGGACCCGAGCCCGCGCCGCTGCTGCCGCGCTGGGACGTGCTCGTGCGCGAGGACGGTAAGCGCTGGACGGTGATCGAGTCGATGATCGACTGCAACTGGCTCCAGCCGATGGAAAACTCCGTCGACCCGTCGCATCTCTATTGGCTGCACGGCGACTCGGCGCATCTGCCCGATCACGTGGAAGACTACGGCGAGACGCACGATTTCATCCGCTTCGAGTACGGCATTCTGAAGCGACGCACGACACCCGGAAAAAAACCCGGCGATCCGCCGCAGCGCGACGAGCATCCGCTGCTTTTCCCCTCCATTCTGCGCCACGTCGCGAGATATAAAGGGGGCTTCCGCCACAATCTGCAGATCCGCGTTCCGGTCGACGACACGCACACGCGCGTGTTTCGCGTGAGCTTCGTGCCGTCCGAAACGGATCGCTCGCCCGCCGACGTCGACCCGCCGTTTCATTACACGCAATTGAAGGGGCCCGACGGGCGGTTCGATCTCAGCACGGTTCCGGCCCAGGACGCGATGGCCTGGGAGACGCAGGGACCGATCGCCGACCGCTCGCTGGAAAATCTCGGTGTCGGGGACAAAGGCGTTATCTTTTTGCGCAAGCTCTTGAAAGAGCAGATCGATATCGTTAAAAACGGCGGCGAGCCGATGGGTGTCATCCGCGACCCGCAGAAGAACCGGATCATCGAGCTGGACGTGATCAACGAACGCATCGGCCTTTTCCGCGCAACGGACAAGAAGGTCGCTTAACCGCTCCACAAGTCAGGAAGGAGAACCGTAATGGCAGACGAGAAACCCGTAAAGCTGGATATGAACGCGCTACCGCGCGTCGATACGTACAAGAACTGGCAGGCGGCGCAGAAGATCCCGGTCATCACCGGCTTCTTTGTCGAAGACTTGAAGACCGTGCCGGTCGAGCCCTGGGACCTGAAAGGCGGGCTCGGCTCGTTCATCGTGCTTGACGGCACCGGCGGCGTCAACGACGGCTACGTCTGTGAGATCCCGCCCGGCGGGAAGCTCAAGCCGCAGAAGCATCTCTACGAGGAGATGGTCTATGTCGTCAGAGGTCACGGTGCGACCACCGTCTGGCAGAAAGAGGGCAAGAAGCACACCTTCGAGTGGGGACCGGGCAGCATCTTCGCCATCCCGCTCAACGCGCGTTACCAGCACTTTAACGGCAGTGGCAGCGAGCCCGCGCGCTACTTCTCCGTCACCAACAGCTGCTTCATGATGAACCTGTTTCATAATCTCGATTTCATCTTCAACGACGATTACGAGTTCACCGACCGCTTCAACCCGGAGGTCGACGATTACTTCAGCGGCAAGGGCGAGATCTTCGGCCGCTTCTTCATGACCACCAACTTCGTCGCCGACACGCACACGGCCACGCTCAAGGACTACAGCGAGCGCGGCGCCGGCGGCACGAACATGAAGTTCGATCTCGCGGGCCAAACGATGGGCTGCCATATCTCGGAGTTCCCGGTCGGGACCTATAAAAAAGGCCATCGCCACGGCCCCGGCGCGCACGTCATCATTCTCGGCGGCCAGGGCTACTCCGTGCTCTGGCCCGAGGGGCAGGAGATGCAGCGCGTCGACTGGCGGCAGGGAAGCGTCGTCGTGCCGCCGAACCAGTGGTTCCATCAGCATTTCAACTCGGGAGCGCATCCCGCGCGCTATCTCGCCTTTCGCTGGGGGAGCTGGCGCTACCGCTTCATGCGCCTCACCGACAGCGAAGGCTCGACCTATACGAACATCAAGCAGGGCGGCTCGCAGATCGAATACGAAGACGAAGAGCCGCGGATTCATCGGGAGTTCGAGGAGGCGGTGCGCAAGGCCGGCGCCGTCTGCCGGATGGGCGAGCACCATCCGCGCTGCAGCGAGCGCGTTGCGGCGAAGGCGGGCTGATTTATTTTTAAGGAAGATCGGTGGAAATAGCCGGCGCTCAAAAGCCGACCAGCCCGATGGCTGGGCCGCGAATTCCCGCTGTCGGCGCGCGGCTCCGTTCCTGGACGAGCTCGCTCAACGGCGGCGTGATCCTGATGGCGTTCCTGATCGGCGTCATGGGATTCTACGTCATCTACCCGCTCGTCCTCATCCTCATCAACAGTTTCAACACCGCGACGATTGCCGAGCCGCCCGTCTACGGCCTGCAGGCATGGCGCGACGCCTTCAGCGAGCCCGGCATCTGGCGCTCGCTGTGGAACAGCGTTCGCGTCGGCGTCGCGCTGCAAGTGATCGCGCTGCCGCTCGGCGTTTTCATCTCATGGCTGCTGGCGCGCACGAACATCTACGCGGCCGGAGCGTTCGAGCTCTTTTTCTGGATCTCCTTCATCATGCCGACCGTCGCGACGACCTTCGGCTGGATGCTGCTGCTCGACCCCAACACGGGACTCGTTAACACGACGATCCGCGGCCTGCCGCTCATCGGCAATCTCACCTTCGACATCTATTCCTTCTGGGGGATCATCTGGGCGCATGTCGTTTCGAACGGCATCTCGACCAAAGTCATGCTGATGACGCCGGCCTTTCGCCGGATGGATTCCTCGCTCGAGGAGGCGAGCCGGATGTCGGGCGCGAGCACGTGGACGACGATGTGGCGCATCACCGTGCCGATGATGACGCCGGTCATCATCGTGGTCATGCTGTTGAGCGTGATCCGCATCTTCAGCAGCTTCGAGACCGAGCTGCTGCTCGGCGTGCCGTGGGGTTTTTACGTCTACTCGACGAAGATCGTCGATCTCGCGCGCCAGGAGCCGCCGCTCGTCAATCAGGCGGCGGCGCTCGGCAGCATCATCCTCGTCTTTCTCGCCGCGGTGATTCCGCTGCAGCGGCGACTCATCACGCGCCGGCAGTTCACGACCGTCACCGGCCATTTCAAGCCGCGCATCATCGACCTCGGCGCATGGCGCTTTCCCGCGACGCTTTTCGTCGCGCTCGTGGTCTTCATTCTCGACTTCGTGCCGATCTTGAGCGTGCTCGGCGGCAGCTTCATGACGCGCTTCGGCTTTTTTCACCTGCCGAAGACCTGGACGATGGAATACTGGGCCATGGCGCTCGGCGACCCGCGCCTCACCAACGCGCTCGAGAACACGATCATCGTGGCCCTCAGCGCCGCGCTGATCGGCGCGACGGTCTTTTCGCTCATCGCTTACGTGGTCGTGCGCACGAAGCTTCCGGGCCGCTCGATACTGGACTCGATCTGCTGGCTGCCGTCGGCGATCCCCGGCGTGCTTTCCGGTCTCGGCCTTCTCTGGCTGTTTCTGGGCACGCCGATCTTCCGGCCGTTTTACGGGACGATCTTTTTGCTCATCGTCGCCTATATCCTCGGCGGCGTGACGCTCTCGACGCAGATCTTTAAGGCCAACTTCATTCAGCTGGGAAACGAATTGGAGGAGGCCTCGCGCATGTCGGGCGCGGGCTTCTGGCGCACCTATTGGACCGTCGTGCTGCCGCTGATGGCGCAAACCATGGTGATGGTCGGCGTGATCAAATTCATGTTCGCCGCGCAGCACGCCTCGAGCATTATTCTCCTCGCCACCTCCGAGACGCGGACGCTCATCCTGCTGGCGCTCGATCAGGTCTTCTCGGGCCACCGCGAGGTCGCGAGCATCACCGTAGTTTTCATCATGACGCTCACGCTCGGCGTCGCCTTGATCGCGCGCTCGTTCGGCCTTAAGATCGGCATCCGCGCCGAATAAGGTCCAACATGAGCTTTTTGCGCATAGAAAATCTTACCAAGCACTTCGGTGCGGTCGCGGCCGTCAACCGGGTGAGTCTGGAGATCCGCGAGGGCGAGTTCTTCACCCTGCTCGGCCCGAGCGGCTGCGGCAAGACGACGACGCTTAGAATGGTCGGCGGCCTGGAAAAACCCGAAGAAGGGGAGATCCACATGGGCGGGCGCTGCCTCGTCTCGCCCGCCAGAGGAATTTTCGTCAAGCCCGAGCGGCGCGACATGGGCATGGTGTTTCAATCCTACGCGCTCTGGCCGCACATGACGGTGTTCGAGAACGTCGCCTATCCGCTGAAGCTCAGGCGCGTCAAGCGCGCCGAGATCCGGGACAAAACCCGCGCCGCGCTCGAGCTCGTCGGCCTCGGCGGCTTCGAGGAGCGCCCGGCGACCGCGCTCTCCGGCGGCCAGCAGCAGCGCGTCGCGCTGGCGCGCGCGCTGGTCTTTTCCCCGGCCGTTCTCCTGTTGGACGAGCCGCTCAGCAATCTCGATGCGCGGCTCCGCGAGGAGATGCG
>DATJFG010000003.1:0-6949 GCA_035495775.1 Verrucomicrobiia bacterium
TCGGTAGCGCCAGTATAACGGCGGCGACGATTCCGAATGTCTTGCTCATAAGGTTACCCGTCCGTTAATTCAGCGAGCGAAAATTAATCACCGACTGAACTCCTAATGCCCCCAGAGCCGCCGGGTGGCGATCCGCGCGCCATCGCGCATCGCCTCGAACTTGGCCCAGGTGATCTTGGGATGACCGACTCTCGTCCCGAGACCGCAATCGGTTCCCGCCATGACGTTTTCGCGCCCGACGAGCCGTGCATACTTGACGAGGCGGTCTGCGATCGCCTCCGGATGTTCGATGAAGTCGCTGTAGTGGCCGGTCACTCCCGGAATCAGCGCTTTTCCTTCAGGAAGCTTGGCTTCTTCCCAGACCCGCCACTCGTGCTCATGACAGGGATTGGAAGCCTCGATGGAATAGACCTCCGCGCGCACGCGCAAGATGAGATCGACGATGTCGCGCAGCGGGATGTCGTATTTGTGCGGGCCGTGGTAGCTGCCCCAACACATGTGAAAGCGGACCCGATCTTCCGGGATGCCGCTGAGGGCGTGGTTGAGCGCGTCGATGCGCAGCGCGGCGAACTTGCGATATTCGGCGAGAGTCAAATGAGCGTTGAGCTGCCATCCGTCTGCCAGATCGGGATCATCGATCTGTAAAATGAAGCCGGCGTCGACGATGGCCTTGTATTCCTCATGCATCGCTTCGGCGACCGCCTGGAGATAGGCCTCGTCGCTCGGGTAGTAATCGTTCTTTATCCTGTGTTCGATCGTGCCGGGCGCGACAGCGGGTAGGAAAGCTTCTTCGACTCTGGCGCCGGCGAGCGCCGTTTTGAAGTTCTCGATATCCGTTTTCAGGGCGGTCTGGCCGATGTAGGTGAGCGGCGCGCAGCAAAAAATGCGGCTGGCGTGGCGGCCGACCACGGCCCGGCCGCCTTTGGCGGCAAAGTATTCCGGGAACTCCGCCAGGTCGCGTCCGAAAATCGCCGGCGGTCGTTCCGCCGGATCCACCGGACGCTCGACCCAGCCGCCGAGGCGCTCCTGGGCGTAGTCCGAAAAGCTGTGCTTGCCGAATTCACCGTCATTGACGACGTCTATGCCGGAATCGATCTGCTTCCTGACGACCTCGGCGACCGAGCGGCGCAGGCAATCCGCGAAAATCGCGCGGTCGTAGGATTGGCCGTTCGCCTTCGCGGTGAGCATCTCCCAGAGATCCGGCGGGCGCGGCAAGCTGCCGGCATGCGTGACCAAAATACGTTCGCGGCTGTGCTTCATCGACCTCAGTCAGGAAATCCTATCGAGACCGTATTCCCGCCAGCGCTTCTCGACCTCGATCACATGCTCCTTGGGCGGAAAGGCGATCGGCGGAAACGCGTGCTTTCGCGTGGCGTCGATGCCGATTTTCGAGCCGTTGGCGCGGCCGTCGTCGGAGACGGGGCCGTCGATCAGCACGGACGGATCGAGCGGCAGGCTCAGAGTATTGGGCTCGATGAAAATGTCGCGCGCCGGCTGGACGCGGAAGCTCATCGCCCAATCGACGGCGAACGAATCGCGCACATCGATATCGTCGTCGACGACGACGGTGAATTTGGCGAACCGCGGCAGCACCGCCCAGGCGCCCCAGATCGCCTGCTTGGCCTGCGCCTCGTTTTCTTTCTTCATCGAGATCACGAGATAGGCGGTGCTGCCGCCAGCCGTCTTGAAATGCAGATCGGTGATGGGAAGACCCAGATCGTATTTGAGTTTCTTGTAAATCGGGACGCCGAAGCCGAAGCCGCGAATGCAGCTGCTCTCGCTCGGCGGCATCTGGCTGACGAACGCCTGAAAGATCGGATTCCGCCGCGTCGTCATCGTCTTCACGTTGATCACGAACGATGGGCCGCCCTGGCTCATGTAGCCGGGATACTCGCCGAACGGTCCTTCCTCCTCGCGCACGCCAGGGGGGATCTCGCCTTCGATCACGATCTCCGCCGTCGCGGGGACATGGAGATCGGAGCTTCGGCACTTCACGACCTGGACGGGCTTCCCTCTGAGACCGCCGGCGACGGCGAGCTCGTCCAGGCCGAAGGGGACTTTGGAAACCGACGTGAGGCCGATCACGGGATCGGTCCCGAGCACCACGGCGACGGGAGTCGGCTGGTTGCGCTTCTCGTTTTTCTCGATGATGCGCCGCAGATCCTGCAGGTTGTTGCCGAAGTAGATTCCCGTCTTGCGCTTGCCTTTCAGCTGGAGACGATAAGTCCCGACGTTGGTGACGCCGGTTTCGGGATCGCGGCCGATCACGTAGGGCGAAGTGAAATAAGGAGCGGGATCGTGCGGCACCGTCCAGACCGGCACCGGCAGCTTCATGAGATCGACCTCGTCGCCGCGGTAGACGACCTCCTGGCACGAGCCGCTCTCGACGACGGCCGGCGGCAGCGGATTCGCCTGGGCTTTGCTCCAGCGCCGGAAAATCTCTTCGAAGTTCATCTCGGTCTCCAGCGCGATCGCGTACACCTGGCGCGAGGCGCCGAGCACGCCCGTCGCCACCGGCAGCGAAAATCCCTTGACGTTCTCGAACAACAGCGCGGGACGGCGCTCGTCGGGGATTTTGCGGAAGACGAGCTTGGCCACCGCGGCGAGCTCCCAGTCCTTGTCGACCTCTTTCGCGATGCGGAAGAGTTTACCCTTTTCTTCCAGCACTTTGAGATACTGTCTTAAATCATCGTATGGCATCGGATTCTCCTGGAACGGCTCAACGGAATTTTTGCGTAAAGCCTTCTCTGTCCAATTCGTCGAGGATCTGCTCACGGATAAAATCCGTCGGCTTACGCGCGGCTATGCCGGGTCGATCCGCTTCCTGGCTCAGGACCTCCTGGATTCCTTCCAGGTTGGTGCGCAGGTTGGGCGACATCATCGGCGCGAAGTAATCGTAAGTGTCCTCGACGATCTCTTTGTCTGTAATGCGCATATAGCGGCTGACGACTTTGAGGCTTTCCGGCTTATGAGTGCGGAACCAGTGAACGCCCTCCATGTAAGCCTTCAGAAAATTCTTCACGGTCTGCGGCGACTTGTCCAGAAACTGTTCCCGGACGGCGACCGTCGACTGCGGATAGTAGATCGGCAGGGTCTTCAGATCGGCGAGTATCGTCATGTTTAATTTCTTCGCCTTGAGCGTGTGCGGCGGCGCGAGGACTGTCGCGTCGAGCGTGCCGGTCGTGAGGGCGATCAGCCGGCTCGCCGCCTCGCCCATCTGTAAGAAGATCACCGATTTCGGGTTGATTCCCCAGACGGCAAACGCCTTCTTGAGCGCCAATTCGTTGGAGCCGCCGAGGCGGACGACACCGACCTTTTTTCCTACGAGGTCCGCCGGCGTTTTGATCTCCGGGCGCGCGACGATCGAAAAGGGGTATTTGTTGATCGACGCGCCGACGATGATCACATCGGAGCCGCCGAGGCGCGAATGCATCGGCGCCGCCGCAGAGGACTGCGAGAAGCGCGTGCCGCCGGAAATCAGCGCCTGCATGCTCTGCGTGCCGCCGGGGATCATGACGAGATCGATATCGAGGCCGTACTTGGCGAAGAAGCCCCCCTCCTTCGCCGCCCAGATCGGCGCCTGGAATCCCGACGTGCCGCCGTAGTCGGCGATATATTTTTCACCGGCGAAAGCCGCGGACTGCGCGGCAAGGAAGGCACAGCTTAAAAAAAGAATGGCGGCGAGCTTATTTTGCTTCATCGTCTTATAGAAATTCCCGCGGATCGGTGATGACGCCGGTGACGGCCGTGGCGGCTGCGACCGCGGGGCTGCCCAGATAAATCTCGGCTTTGTAGCTCCCCATGCGCCCCTGGAAATTCCGGTTCGCCGTCGACAGGGTCACCTCGCCGTCGGCCATCGCGCCGCCGTCGCCGGCGCACGCGCTGCAGCCGGGATTGGTGAGCAGCGCGCCGGCCTCGAGAAAAACCGCATAGGTCCCGTCCGCGACCGTGCGCGCGACGATTTCCTTCGACGCGGGACTGACGAGCAATCTGACTCCCGTCGCCACCTTGCGTCCTTTGAGAATGCGCGCCGCCTCCACTAGATCTTCATACTTCGCGTTGGCGCATGAGCCGATGAAGACCTGATCGACTTTTTTCCCGGCGACCTGATCGATCGGCTTGACGTTGTCGACCGCGTGCGGACAGGCGATCTGCGGCACAAGCTTGCGCCCGTCCAGCGCGACAGTCTTAACGTAGGCCGCATCGGCGTCGGGATGAATTTCATCATAGTGATCGGGATTGACTCCGCGCCGTGCAAGATACTTGCGCGTCGTGTTGTCGGGGCGGACGAAGCCGTTCTTCGCGCCGAGCTCCATCGCGAGATTGCACAGCGTCATGCGGTCGGAAACCGACAGCCCCTCGGTGTAGCTGCCGTGAAATTCGACGGAGAGATACGTCGCGCCGTCGGCGGTGAGCTCGCCGATGAGTTTCAGCATGACGTCTTTGGAAGATGTGCCGGGCGCGAGTGGGCCGTCAATTGTTACCTTGAGCGACTCGGGCACCTTCATCCAGAGCTTGCCCGTCACCCACGCGGCCGTGAGCTCGCTGAACCCGACCCCGGTGCCGAGCGCGCCGAGCGCGCCGTAGATCGTCGTGTGCGAGTCGGTGCCGATAATCACCATGCCCGGCCGGATGAAGCCTTCTTCCGTGAGCACGACATGCGCGATGCCGGCATTCACGTCGTAAAATTTCTTGACGCCGTGCTTTTTGGCGAACTCGCGGCAGAGCCGCTGATCGTCGGCGGTCTTGGCGCTTTGCGCCGGCGAGATGTGATCCATTACCATCGCGACCCGGTCGACGTCGTAGAGCTTGTCGCTGCCGAGCTTCTCCATCGTGCGGATGCAGCGCCAGCTCGCCATGTGGCTCATGTAGAGATCGGGATAGACATCCGCGATCTCCCCCGGACGAACTTCGTTGAGGCCGGCGGCCCGCGCGAGCGCTTTTTCAGCGAACGTTTTTCCCATGCGCTTATCTCTTCAGTGCCTGCTGCGGCAGAACGAATTTCGCCAGATATGGAATCAGCCCGCCGGCATCCAGGATTTGCTTCAGGCTCTGCGGATAGGGCGCGAAGCGGAAGCTTTTTCCGGCGGCTTCGATCAAGCCGCCGTCGAGATCGATCGACATCTCGCCGCCGTCGCCGACGGCCTCGGCGGCGTCGCGGCATTCGATCGCCGGCAAGCCGGTGTTGATGCAGTTGCGAAAGAAGACCCGGGAAAAAGATTTCGCGACGACAGCCTTGATGCCCGAACCGATCAGGCAGCTCGCCGCCTGCTCGCGCGCGCTGCCGCAGCCGACATTCGTGCCGGCGACGACGACTTGCGAGGACCAGAGGCGCTTTTGCACCTCGGGCCCGAGCGGCTCGAAAGCGTGCTTGGCGAGCTCCTGCGGGTCGATGCTGACGAGATACCGGCCGGGAATGATCACGTCGGTGTCGACGTTGTTCCCGAACTTGATCGCCTTGCCACGGATTTTTTCGCTCACGGGGTGGTGTCCTCGAGAAACCATTCGGTTGGAACGACGCGGCCCAAACCCATTTCATTCGCGCGCGCGAGCACGCGGGCGCCGACCGCGGCGAACTGAAGCCCCATGCCGGTGTTATTGGCGAAGAGTGTGATCTCGTCTTTCCGGCTCCTGCCGGGAAATCTCCCGACGAGCAGATCGCCCAGCTCGCCGATCTCATCCCACGTCTTCAAGCCCTTTTTCACCGGCTCCATGATGTCGATCTGGCGGTCGTACTCGATCTGCTCTTTCGACAGCACGACGATGACGTCGGCGCGCTCGAAGGTCGCCTCGTCGAGCTCGCGCCTGACGGTCGTGCGGTCGGGAGACGTGATGGCAGTGACGTGCGTGCCGGGCTCGAGCCATCTGCCGTCGAAGCAGGGATCCATCGTCGCAGTCGCGCAGGTGACGATCTGGCAGCCTTCGACGGCGTCGCGCGGATGATCGACGGCGACGATGCGCTTGCCGAGCCGGTCGCTCCATAATTTCGCGAATTCGTTCCGGTGCGCCGCCGTCGGGCTGTACACGCGCACCTCCTGGATCTGCGGACGCACCATGAAGAGATAACGAAGGTGCGCCTCGGCCTGCCACCCGGAGCCGAAGAGCCCCGAGACCTTGGCGTCGGGATTGGACAGCAGGCGAATGCCCATCGCCGAGGTCGCGCCGACTCTCAGCTTCTGGATGTAGCTGTCGTGCAGGACGGCGAGCGGCTCGAGCGTTTCAAGGCTGTAAAGCGTGACGAGGCCGACGAAGCAGTTGCCGGGAGCGGCCGGGATCAGTCGGCGGCGCTTGACGCCGCCTGCGAGCGTCTCGACGCCCGCCATGTCGGATGTGATGCGCAAGGCCCAAACGCCCGACGATAGATTGCCGCCCTCCTGCGATTTGAACCTGAAATGAAACCCCGGGTAGCGCGGATCTTCCACCGGGAACATCGTGTGATTGCGCGGGCGATTGGCCGCTTTTTCCAGGGCGTGCTCTTTATAAGCGACCTCGAGCGCCTCGATGCAGTCTTCGAGCGTCAGGACCTGCTCGACCTCGCAATTGTTGAGTATGCGCATCGTATGAGCCGCCCCTTTGTGCCCGCGAAAATTTTCGCGGCGCTCGCCTATTTTTCGCCGGCGATGCGATCCGCCATCGGGATCAGCCCGCCGGCCTTCAACATTTCGAAGAGAAACGGCGGCGTCGGCTTCGCCTGAAGCTTGCGCCCGCTCGTTTCGTTGACGATCTCGCCGCTCTCGATGTTCACGCTAAGAATGTCGCCGTCGTTAACCGCCGCGGCGATGCCCGGGCATTCCAGGATCGGGAGCCCGATCTCGAAGCCGTTGCGGTAAAAGGTCCGCGCGAAGCTCTCAGCGACGATGCAGCTGATCTTGGTGTTCTTCATCGCCTTGGCGGCGATCGCCCGGCCGGAGGATTGGCCGAAGTGCTTGCCGGTGACGACGATGTCGCC
>DATJFG010000004.1:0-84604 GCA_035495775.1 Verrucomicrobiia bacterium
CTACACCATCTCGATCACCATCGGCCGTTTCTGCTTAAAGGCGTAGAGCGCTGCCGGCCGGTGCGTGCCGCGGCGCTTTTTCGGCAGTTCTTTCAGCAGGCCGAGGGCGAGGATTTTTTTGCGGAAGTTGCGCCGGTCGAGGCGGCGGTGGAGGATCGTCTCGTAGACTTTCTGCAATTCGCCGAGCGTGAACTCCTTCGGCAGCAGGCTGTAGACGATGTTCGTGTACTGGAGCTTGGAGCGCAGGCGGGCAAGCGCCATCCGCCCGACCTGATCATGATCGTACGCGAGCGGTGGGAGCTTGTCGGCGCGGAACCACAGGACATTGGCGTATCGTGATGCCGCATTGACGGCAATGTTCGAGTTCGGCACTAATGCCAAATAGGAAGCCGAGACAACCCTCCGCGCCGGATCGCGTTCCGGCTTGCCGAAAGTATAAAGTTGTTCGATGTAGCTCGGCCGGGCGCCGGTGAGCTCGAAGACCTCGCGCTCGGCGGCCTGATCGAGCGATTCCTCCGCGCGGACCAGGCCGCCGGGAAAAGCCCATTTGCCGGCGAAAGAGCCTTCCTTCACCCGAACGAGCAGGCAATGGAGTGCGCCGCTGGCCGGCGTAAACACCGCCGCGTCGACGGCGACCAACGGATGCTGCTCGACGCCGGCGAAGCGATGCTCTGGCGGCTCCGTTGCCATGGAAGATCAAATTTTGAACGCTTCGCGCGTGCTCGATGCGAAGAGACACTCGAGGTCGAGCTTCTGCTGGATCAGCCGCTGCTCCAAAAGATAATCGTGAAGGGTTTGCAAAACGGCGCGGTTGGGCTCAAATCCATACGGCCAGAAGTCCGCGGTCATGACGTCGCGCGTTTCTTCATAAGCCGCGGAGAACCACGGCAGGCTCACATGCAGCACGTTGGTATCGTAGAGCCGACGGAAGCAGAGGTCCTTCGCTTCCGTAAAAGCCTTGTAGAGGCTTTGCGCGACCCATGGATTCTCGTCGTGGACACTTTTCCGGATCACGATCACGTGCATGACCGGAAAGATCTTCGTGCGGCGGAAATAATCCATCTCGACCTGCTTGTAGTCGGGAAACAAACGCGCGATGCGCGGCGATCGCGCGGCGAAACACGAGGGCATCCGCGGCGACATGAGCGCGTCGATCGCGCCGCTCTCGAGCATTTCGTTCAAAGTCTTATCCTGAATGACTTCGAGTTTAACGCCCGCCGGCAGATCGAAATCGACGCGGTCTCTCCGGCCCGGCTGCTCCTCTCCGGCTTGAATCCAAAAAATATCTTCCGGCTTGACGCCGTATTCGTGCTGGAACATGCCGCGGAGCCAGACGGCGGCCGTCATTGTATACTCCGGCACGCCGACGCGCTTACCGCGTAAATCTTCGGGCTTTTTAATTCCCGAACCGGTGTTGATAAAGATGCACCGATGGCGGAACGTTCGCGATGGGAACACGGGAATGGCGACGAACGGCCGCCGGCCCTGCGCCGCCGCGACGAGAAACGCGCCCATCGATAATTCCGCCGCGTCGAACTCCTCGTAACGGCACATGCGCCAGAAAATCTCTTCGACTTCGAGCGCGACGTAGTTGAGCTCGATCCCCTCTGGTTTGATCGTGCCGTCTTTCAGCCCGCGAGTGCGGTCGTAATCTTCGCAGGCGAGCGTCAGGTGAATGTCGGACATGATTCGTTCGTCTCCAATATTGAATTTGAATTACGCCCGCGGCTGCTCGAGCAGATCGACGTATTTCCGCGCGAGCGCGGCCAGGCCTGCGCGGCCGTTTTTCATCAATTCTCCGCGCAGCATCGCGCTTCCCAGACAGATGCCGACGACGCCGATTTCGGCATACTCGTTCACATTAGTCTCATCGACGCCGCCGGATACCATTAGGCGCACGTCGGGAAAAGGTCCCAACATCTGGCGGATGAAGTGGGGACCGCCGACGGTGTCGGCGGGGAAAATTTTTACGAGGTCGGCCGCTGCGCGCTTGGCCGTCAACAGCTCGGTCGGGGTCGCCGCGCCGCTCACGCACGCGACCTTGGCCTTATGGCAGATCGGAATCAAATTCACCTCGAGAGTCGGTGAGACGATGAATTCGGCTCCCGCACTGATGGCGCCGTCGGCGTCGGCGAGCGAGAGCACCGTGCCGCCGCCGATGTGAAGGTCGTTGCGCTTTGAAAGCGTCTCGATTACCTCGACGGCCCCGGGGACGCTGAAGGTGATCTCGACAAAACGAATTCCTCCCTCGGCCACCGCCTCGGCCGTCTCCAGCGCTTCCTTGGCGCTTTTGGCGCGCACGACCGCGACGAGCCTGCGGCGCTGCATCTCGGTAATTAATTTCTTTCTGTCCATGCCGGGTATTTAGCTGAGGCTCAATCCGCCGTCAACGAGCAGCGTCTGGCCGGTGACGAAGTCGCCACCGGTGATGAGGCCGACGATCGCCGCGGCGATATCCTCCGGCTTTGCGACGCGCTTCAGCGGATAACCGCCCGCCGCTTTCGCCATCACTTCGTCATAGTTTTCGCCGAAATGCTTCTCCATCCACGGGGTGTCGGTGAACGCGGGCGCGACGCCGTTGACTCTCACATTGGGCGCGAGCGCAATGGCGAGGCCGCGGGTTAAATAGATCAGCGCCGCTTTCGCGGTGCCGTAGGCGAGCGAAGACATCGTTGGAGGCGCGAGCACGCCGGATATCGAGGCGACATTGACGACCATGCCGCGGCTCTTTTCGAGCAGCGGCGCGGCCGCGCGAACGCAGCGGAAGGCGCCTTTGACGTTCACATCGAGAATATCGTCCCAGACGTCGTCGGTGAGCTTATCAAGGTCCTTTACAGGCACCCAATGTGTGACGCCCGCGTTGTTGACGAGCGCGTCCAGACGCAAGAAACGTTTTTCCACCTCCGAGATCATGCGCCGCACATCCTCTTCGCTCTTGACGTCCGCTTTGATCAGGAGCGGCTCGGCGCCGGAGCGCTTCACTTCATCGGCAAGTTTCTCGGCTTCTCCTTTAGCCGATCGGTAGTTGATCGCGATCCTCGCCGCGCCGGCTTTCGCGAGCGCGAGCACGGTGGCGCGGCCGATGCCGGTGGCGCCGCCGGTGACGAGCGCCGCTTTATCTTTTAATTCCATTGGACCTCAGCTTCTTTGTCTTATCTTCGTCCATCACCCACTGCGCAGGCAAGCGGACGAGCTCGTCGTCTTTGCCTGTGAAGCGAACAGCGACGCCGTAATAGCGCGCTGCCGCCTCGGGGGTGACGTAACCATCGATGACGTCGCGGCGCACGACTTCCGGGTCGCGCTCAAACGGCTCGCCGTAACCGCCGCCGCCGGGAAGGTTCAAATGGACGCTTTGCCGGTCGTCGAGATCGATTTGCGACTTGGGATTCGGCCGGGCACCATTGTTCAATACGAACTCACCCGCCATTCCGGACCTTCCGCCGAGAAGACCGGGCGCCGGATATTTCGTGCGATCGACGATCGGGCTCACGCTCCAGCGTCCTTCGCCGCGCCGGCTGAATTCCGTCAACTGTCCCAAGCCACCGCGCTGTTTTCCCGCGCCGCCGGAGTCCGGCCACAACTCGCGACGGCGCATCACGAGCGGCGAGAGGCTTTCGATCACCTCCGCCGGGACGCCGGCGACGCCGCTCGGAAATCCTACGGCGCTGAGGCCGTCTTTCTCCGGCCGCGCGCCTGTCCCACCGACCTGGAAGACCGTCAGGTTGAACGACGGATTCTGCCCGCGCCACACGGTGAGCCAGATTGGATCGGCGCCGGGCGCGAGCAGCCGGCCGGGCAGCGCGCCCGCGAGCGCGGCGAAGATCGCACTTGGCACGAAGTGGCCGACCGCCTGCCGGCTCGCCACCGGCGCGGGATCGCGCGCGTTCAAGATACTGCCCTCCGGCGCCGTCACGCGCACCGGCCGGAAGCTGCCTTCATTATGCGGCACGTCGGGATAGACGGCCGCCTTGACGGCGAAGCTCGCGTAAGCGTGCGTGTAGTTGAGGACGACATTGATGCCGTGCGCGCTCTCGGGCGACGATCCGGCGAAGTCGATTTCGATCGTGTCGTCGCGGACGGCGACGCGGCAGCGGATCACAATCGGCTGCTCGAAGCCGTCGCTCCATGTCTCGCTCCGCCATTCGCCGGCGGGCAGCGCGCGGATCTTTTCCCGCACCGCGGCTTCCGAGCGGCGGATGATCTCTTCGGCGATGGGGTCGATCGTATCGAGGCCGAACTCCCCCATCATTTCGAGCAGCGCGCGGCCGCCGGCATCATTACACGCCGCCTGCGCGTGGAGATCTCCCACGACCTCGTCGGGCAGCCGCACATTCGCCCGAATGAGTTTCAGAAGAATTTCGTTCGGCGCGCCGGCATCGAACAGCTTTAGGATCGGAAGACGGAGCCCCTCCTCGAAAACCTCGCGCGCCTCGGCGGAGAGAATGCGCCCGCCGATGTCGGCGGCGTGGCATGTATTGGCGAACAGCGCGACGAGCCTGCCGTTTTTAAAAATCGGCGAGGTGATCGTGATATCGTTGATCTGCCCAGCCGTCATCCATGGATCGTTGGTAATGAGCACGTCGCCCGGCGCGAGCTCGGCCGGCGGATAGGCGGCGAGAAAGTGGCGCATCGAGCTCGCCATCGCATTGATGTGCCCAGGCGTGCCGGTGATCGACTGGGCGATCATGCGCCCTTGCGTGTCGAAAATGCCGCAGGCGAGGTCCTGGCTCTCGCGCACGATCGTACTGAAGGCGGTGCGGATGAGCGCGTCCTGCTGCTCGTTGGCGACCGACAGCAGCCGGTTCCAGACGACCTCCAGCGTTACGGGATCGATGCCGTTATTGGCCACCGGCGAACTCCACGATCACATTTAAATGTTCATCCACGCGGCCGCGCCCCCGAGCGCCGACGATGAGCGTCGATTCGCGCTCCTCGACGATCGCCGGGCCGGTGAACGTCGCTCCCGGCGCGAGCGCATAGCGATCATAAACCGGCGTGTCGATGTAGCCGTCGCGCTCGGGAAAATAGGCGCGCCGCTTGCCTTTGACCGCGCCGCCGCCGTTCGCTTTATGCGGCAGTCGGAAGTCCATCGGAGGCTTTGGCCCAAGGGCAACCACACGCCAGTTGATGACCTCCACCGGCACGTCGGGGCCTTTGCGGCCATATAGCGAGGTATAGACGGCTTCGAAGCTTTTTTGCATCTCGTTCAGGTTCGCACCGCTCAAAATACCGTCGGGCAAGGGCACGGAGACTTCGTGGCCCTGGCCGACATAGCGCATATCGGCCGTGCGCTCGTAAGAAATCTCGGCGGAAGAAAGACCGGAGTCTACCAAAACAGCGCGCCCCTCTGCCGCCATCTCGTCGAGCAGAGTGTTCGCCGCTCGCCAATCCATGGCGTCGAGACGGCTATATGCACTGCGCACGAAATCGAAGGCGAGCGGCGCCGCGAGCAGGCCAAACGTCGAGCCGACGCCCGCGCCGAACGGCGAGAGGAGCGCGGGCAAGTGGAGAATCTCCGCGACGCGATATCCGTGAACCGGGCCGGCGCCGCCGAAGGCATAGAGCGGCATACTCCGCGGGTCTTTGCCGCGCTCGCCTAAGTGCGTGCGCGCGGCGTTCGCCATGTTTTCCGCGACGATCTGATGAATGCCCCAGGCCACCTGCTCGATCGTGAGCTTGAGCCGGTCGGCGATGCGCGCAAGCGCCCGCCGCGCGGCGTCGACGTCCAACTCCATCTGCCCGCCGAGAAAATATTTGGGATCGAGGTAGCCGAGGATCAAGTCGGCATCGGTAACGGTCGGCTGCGTGCCGCCGCGGCCGTAGCAGGCGGGTCCGGGCTCGGCACCGGAGCTTTCCGGACCGACTTTCAAAAGTCCGAGCGCGTCGACGCGCGCGATGCTGCCGCCGCCGGCGCCGATTTCGATCATGTCGATGACGGGGATCTTGACCGGCAGACCGCTGCCTTTCCTGAAGCGATAGACGCGATCGACTTCAAATTCGTGCGCCTTGAGCGGCCGGCCGTCTTCCACGGCGCAGAGCTTCGCCGTCGTGCCGCCCATGTCGAACGAGAGCAGGTCATTAAACCCCGCGCGTGCGCCGAGGTGCGCCGCGGCGAGCGCGCCCGCCGCGGGACCGGACTCCAAGAGCCGGACGGGAAAGCGCGACGCGGTGTCGGCGGTCGCGATACCGCCGCTCGACAGCATGACGAAAAAACTGCCGTCAAACGGCAGACGCTCGAGCCGAGCTTTGAGTTCCGTCAGATAATCGGCCACGCGCTCCTGGACGTAGACATTGGCGACCGTGGTGCTCGTGCGTTGATATTCGCGGATCTCGGCGACGACCTCGGAGCTGATCGATACGCGAATTTTCGGCGCGATCTCCTTGACGATCTCGGCCGTGCGCCGCTCATGCGCGGGATTGCGGAAGCTGTGAAGATAGCAGATCGCGATCGCCCGGATCCCCTTGTCGCGAAGCTCGGAGACGAGCCGACGGACGAAACGTTCATCGAGCGAAGCGAGGACGCTGCCGTCCGCGGCGATTCGCTCCGGCACATCGAAGCGAAGATGTCGCGGGACGAGCGCTTGGGGAAATTCGAGATTGAGATCGTAGAGCTCGTAGCGCTGCTCGCGGCCGATCTCGATGGCGTCGCGAAATCCCGCCGTCGTGAGCAGCGCGGTCGGCGCGCCTTTACGCTCGATGATGGCGTTGGTGACGAGCGTCGTACCGTGAACGAGAGTGCCGCGCTCGCCGGTGTGAGTAAGGCCGTCATTCAGGGCTTGGCGCAGCGCCGTTTCGACGGCGAGGCTTGGATCGCCGGGCGTGGTCAGCGTCTTGCCGATGACCGCGCGGCCATCGGCGCCGATCAGGAGCAGATCGGTGAAAGTTCCGCCGATATCGACGCCGACTCTAAACATAAAATCAAGCCGTAGGTTGTAGGCGGTAGGCTGTAGAAGGAAAATTCATTGACTACCGCCTGCGGCCTATTGCCTGCCGCCTACTTCTGCGCGAACAGCTCCAAGACCCGCTGGGTCTGGTGGTTCGCTGCTGGGCGCAGGAGTGGAATCTTCACGCCGGCGTCGCGATACCGCTCAACACGCTTTTTAACCTCGTCCGGCGTGCCGCTCGCCGTCATGCCTTCCACATAGGAATCGGGAATGGCCTTGATGAGGCCCTCCATGCCGCCGGCGGCGTGGGCTTTTTCGAACTTCGGAATATCGTCCTTCTTGATATACGGCTCGCCGACGCGCATTTTCGGCCCGGCGATGAACGAGATTTGCACGGGATCGAGCTTCGTTGCGACTTCCCAGCGGACCTGGTCGAGGGCCTTGTCGTGATCATCTTCAACGGAGCAATTGATGATCTGTGCGATCTCGAATTTGGAGAAATCCCTCCCGGCGGCCTCCGCCGCCTGGCGCACGATCTTGAGCGCGTTCACCGTATATTCCGGCGAGCAGACCGCGTTCAGCACGACGCCGTCGGCCACTTGCCCGGCCAATTTGAGTCCCGTCGTGCTCGTCGCCGGGGCGTAGATCGGAATCGATTTCCGCAACGGCTTCCAGCCGAGCCCCACGTTGTCGAAATTGACGTACTCGCCGTGGTACGAAACTTTTTCACCAGTGAGGAGAAGCCGCATCGATTCGATGTATTCCTTCAAGACCTGTGCCGGCGTCGCGCTCACGTCGGGGTCGAGCGCGTGCACGCGGGCGTGGCTCTTGGTGCACGCGCCGGGCGCGAGCGTCATGCGGCCGCCGGTCAATTCGTCGAGGCTCGCGAGCGTCTGCGCCATGACGATAGGGCTGCGGAGGCGAACGATTTGCGTCGATCCGAGGACCATGTTTTTCGTCGCCAAACCCATCGCCGCGAGCGCCGTGACCGAATCGCGCATGATCTCGATCGTCTCGGAGAAAAAGGCCATCTGGTAGCCGCGCGCCTCCGCCTTCTGCATCAACTCCGCGATCTCGCGCACATTGGTGAATTTTCCGTAGCCTAATGCAAATCCGATTCGCGCCATTCTCGATCCTCGTCTTTCCTCGTTGTGGTTATTTTCCCCAGAGCTGCTTGTAAAAACCCGAGGCGTCGAGCTCCTTGACGAAGCGGTCGTCATAGAAGCTCTCGGGGCTCATGCCTTTCGCCTTGGGATTGCGCGCGGCGATCTGGTTCAAAACTTCCTGAACGCCTTCGCGCGTGTTGTAGGGAATCTTGTCGATGTAATCGACGGCATACTGATAGACCGAATCGATGGTCTTGGGATCTTCGGAGCGCACATACTTCTTGATGATTCTCTTGCTGCCATCGGGATCGCTTTGCAGCTTGTAGACCCCTTCCGCATATGCCTTGAGAAAGCGGCGAACGAGATCCTCGTTGCCGGCGAGAAACGATCGCCGGGCCATGAATGCGTCGTGCGGGAAATAGACGCCCGCCTTGCCCATGTTCATGAGCACTCTCGCGCCCGCCTCCTCGGCTTTGAGGTTCGCCGGGCTAGAGAATGGAGCGGCGACGATGGCGCGCGTCTTCAACATCGCCGCCGCGGCGAAGAGGTCGCCGGTCTGGATCAGCGTTACGTCCTTCGACGGCTCGAGACCCTGCTTTTTGAGGACGTAGCGTATCGTGAAGTCCGTTGACGAGCCGAAGCGCGTCACCCCGACCGATTTGCCGCGCAGATCCTCAATGGATTTAATCTCCGGCAGCGCCATGATGTAAAACGCCGGCACCCTCACGATCGCGCCGAACATCGTCATGTCCGAGCCCGCCAATGCGGCGTCGACCGACGCGCTGCCGGCTGCGGCGGAGACGGGTAGGTCGCCGCCAAGCATCGATTGAACCATGAGCGACCCCGACCCGATCAGCACGAGATGCCCATCGATGTTGTATTTGTCGAACAGCTTCGCGTCCTGGGCGATCCACATGCCCGCAAAGACGCCGCTTGCGGCGCTGTAGCCGATCGCAAGACGGTCCTTCGCTTGCGACGGGGCGGCGATCAGTGAAAAGAGGAGTAAAAGTAAGCTGGCGAACCTTTTTTTCATGGGTTGACTCCGCGCGCTGCTAATATAGCAGCTTGGTATCTTTAATGCGAAATCGTGTCAACCAATGTAAATTCGATGGGCCACGGCTCTTACAAAAGCCGGCGCGCCTCGTTGACATTTTGCATGGCTGCGTGCTACTCGCGAGACGGGAGGAGTTTCCATGGGGCGTATTCTCATCAAGAACGGCACCGTGATCACGATGGACCCGCGGCGCCGTATTATTCGCGACGGCGCAGTGGCGATTGAGAACGACCGGATCGTCGATGTGGGTAAGGCTGAGGCGCTCAAGGATTTTCAGGCGGAGGCTGTTTTCGATGCGACTGACCGCATCGTCATGCCTGGCCTGATCGACGCGCACTGCCACAACGTGCAGATGTTGGCGCGCGGTCTCGGCGACGAGGTCGATCTCATCGCGTGGTGCTACGACCGCATCTATCCCTACGAGACGCTGCTTACGGACGAGGCGACGTACTTGAGCGCGCTCTTGTGTCAAATCGAAATGATACGCACCGGCACCACCTGCGTCGCCGACCCCGGCGGCTACAAAATGGATAACGTCGGGCGCGCGCTTGCCGAGACCGGCATGCGCGGCATCATCGCGTGGTCCGGTATGGACCAGTGGAGCGAGGACCGGCCGCTGTGCGAGGGACTCCCGGGAAAGCTCACGACCGAGGAGACGCTCAAGGTCGAAGAGCAGCTCGTGAAAGACTGGAACGGCAGGGAAGGCGGGCGCATCCGCGCCTGCTACGGCCTCCGCGTCGAGCCCAACGTGAGCGACGCGCTCTACCGCGGCATCAATAATCTTGCCAAGCGCGACGGCGTGATGATCGAGATGCACGCCGCGGTCAACAAGGATCAGGTCGAGTGGGTGAAAAAGCGCACCGGCCACACCGTGATCGAGCACATGAAGACGCTCGGCGTGCTCGGCGATCATTGGTACCTGATCCACATGGCGGTACTCACCGATGACGAGCTCAAGATGCTCAAGGACAACGACTGCCGCGTCATCCATGTCCCCGGCGCGACGCTCCACGGTGCTTACGGCTCGGCGACCGTGGGAAAATTTCCCGAGCTGATCGATATGGGCGTCACCGTGGCGCTCGGCTGCGACTCCAGCGCCGCGAACAACAGCCTCGACATGTTCCGCGCGATGTACGAGGCCGCTACGGTGCACAAAGAGGCGCGCATCATTCCGGACCTGATCGCGCCGGAGAAAGCGGTCGAGATGGCGACGATCGACGGCGCGCGCGCGGTTCATTGGGAAAAAGAGATCGGCTCGCTCGAGAAGGGCAAGAAAGCCGATGTCATCATCGTCGACACCAAGCGCTCGAATTGGGTGCCGCTGCACGATTTCTCGCTCGTGCCCACACTCGTTTATTCCGGCGAAGGGGCGGACGTCGAGACTTCGATCATCGACGGTCGTGTCATCATGGAAAAGCGGAAGATCAAAACCGTGAACGTAAAGACGATTCTCCGCCGCGCGCAGCGCGCGACCGAGAAGCTGCTGAAGAAACTGCCCTACAAACTCGAGCCCAAATGGGGTTTCGAATAGACGATGAAACTCGTCTCGGGAGCAATCACCATGCGTAAGCGATTTCACCGGCTCGTTTTCTGCGCGTTCTGTTCTATTCTCATCGCGACAACGGCCTCGGCCGCGCAGGCCCCCAAGCATGGCGGAATCTTGAACGCTACCCTGATCGAGGCGCCGCCGAGTTTCTCGATTCACGAGGAGGTCACGATCTCGACCGTATGGCCGATGATGCCCTGCTACAACAATCTCGTCATTTTCGATCCGCTAAAGAAGCAGGAGAGTCTGGAGACGATCATCCCGGAGCTGGCCGAGAAGTGGACCTTGCAGGACGGCGGCAAGAGCTTGGTCTTTTTTCTCCGTAAGGACGTGAAGTGGCACGACGGCCAGCCCTTCACCTCCAAGGATGTGAAGCATACCTTCGACACGGTGCGCGAAGCGCCGGGGATCACGGCGAAGCTGCGCGTAAACCCGCGCCAGCTCTGGTACGAGAACGTGGAGTCGATCGACGCGAGCACGCCCGACGCGGTGGTGTTTCGGTTGAAGCGGCCGGAGTCGTCACTGCTGCTGATGCTCGCTTCGGGTTATTCGCCGATCTACCCCGCGCACATCCCAGTCTCCGAACTGCGCTCGAAGTGCGTCGGCACCGGTCCCTTCAAGCTCAAAGAGTATCGCCAGGGCGAGCTGATCGAGATGGTTAAAAATCCCGATTACTTCATCAAGGGACGCCCCTATCTCGATGGCATTCGCTACACGATCATCAAGGACCGCTCCACGCGCTACGCGGCGCTGCAGGCGGGGCGGCAGGACATCCCATTTATCTGGGAGGTCGCGAGAATGCCCGCCGAGGCGGCGAAGCGCGCCGTGCCGAAGCTTGTCATGATCGAATCCAGCACGAACGTGAACGACCATATTCTCGTCAATTTAACGAAGCCGCTTTTCAAAGACCCCAAGCTCCGCCTCGCGATCACCCTCGCCGTCGACCGCCAGGGCTATGTCCAGGCGGGCAGGCAGGGTGCTGCGATCCTCGGCGGCGTGATGCTGCCGCGGCCTTACGGCGCCTGGGGATTGCCCGAGGCGGAGCAGAAAAAAATTCCCGGTTTCGGCGACCCGGTCAAGCAGAAGGCCGACGCGAAGAAGTTGCTTGCCGAACTTGGTTACGGCCCGTCGAAGCCGCTCAAGATCGCCGTCTCGACACGTGCGATCCCGATCTATGTCGACATCGCCGGCTACATCATGGATCAGTTCCGGCAGGTCGGGATTCAGTCCACGCTCGAGCAGGTAGAGACGGGGGTCTGGCACGCCAAGATGACGCGGCGCGAGTTCGATGTCGCAGTGAGCGCGACCGGCATCGGCCCGGACGACCCCGACGCCAACTTGTATGAGAACTTCAAGTGCGGCTCGCCGCGCAATTACTCGGCCTACTGCAGCGACGAGGTCGACCGGATGATCGAGCAGCAGTCGCAGACGCTCGAGCGTGACAAACGCCTCAAGCTCGTGAACGAAATCGACAAACGGCTCCAGCTCGACGGCGCGCGTATGATGCTTGGTTGGAGCAAGGAGTACGTGGCGATGTGGCCGTACGTCAAAAACGTGGTGCCGCACCAGTCGATTTACAACTACGGCCGCATGCAGGAGGTCTGGCTCGATAAGTGACGCGCCGTGCTCGTCTACATTGTCCAGCGCGTGCTCACCGCTCTCGTGACGCTCTTCGGGATGTCGGTGCTGATTTTCGTTCTCCTGCGGCTGGTGCCGGGAGACATCGTCGACATTATCTTTTCCTCGGCTGGCTTCGTCAATCCCGCGGCCAAAGTTGAGCTGGCGCGCGAGCTCGGCCTCGACCGCCCGATTGCGCTCCAGTACGTCCGCTGGCTCGAGGAACTCGCCGAAGGGAATCTCGGAAAATCCTATCGCTACGACGTCCCTGCCTGGCAGGTTGTGAAGCCGCGCCTACCCGTGACGCTCGAATTGGCGATTCTGGCGATTCTCATCGCCGTGGTGCTGGGAGTCTTTACCGGCGTTCTGAGCGCCGCGCGCCAGGACAGCGCGCTCGACTACGCGCTTAGCCTCCTGAGCCTCGCTGGTCTCTCGATGCCTTCGTTCTGGCTCGGCATGATGATCATTCTCTTCCTGGTCTCGTGGGCGGGATGGATTCCCTCTATGGTGTACGTCTCGCCGCGCGAAGACCTGCGCGCGCACCTGCTGCAATTTGTCTTCCCAGCACTGGCGGTCGGCTACCGCGGGTCGGCGCTCATTATGCGTATCACACGCTCGTCGATGCTGGAGGTGCTCGGCGAGGATTACATCCGCACTGCGCGCGCTAAAGGACAGCGGGAATGGCCGGTCATATTCGGCCATGCGCTGAGAAACGCCATACTGCCGATCATCACGGTGATCGGCTTCGAGTTCGCCTTCATGATCGGCGGGCTTGTAGTAACCGAGACCGTATTCAATTTACCGGGCGTGGCGCGCTATCTCGTCGACGCGATTCTCTGGCGTGACTATCCCGTGGCCCAAAATCTCGTCATGTTGATCGGCGTCGCCGTCGTAGTGGTGAATCTTTCCGTCGATCTTCTCTACGGCTGGCTCGATCCGCGCATCCGCTACGGCGCGACATGATGGAAAAACGATGAAGGCGATTCGCTTCTTCCGGCAAAAGCCGCTCGGCGCTGTGGGCGGCGCCGTTATCCTCGCGCTAGTGCTGACCGCCACATTTGCCGACTCGCTCGCCACGTACGATCCGATTCGCACCGACGCCGAGCATACACTGGCGCGCCCGACGCGCTCGCACTGGCTCGGGACGGATAATCTCGGGCGAGACATCTACAGCCGCATCGTTTACGGCGCCAGGGTCTCCCTCATGGTCGGCCTCGGCGCGACCCTGCTCGGCGCGGCGCTCGGCGCGGTGATCGGCCTTTTCTCCGGCTATCTCGGCGGATGGATCGATCTCTTCGCGCAGCGGCTGATGGAGATTCTCCAGGGGCTGCCGCTGCTGATCCTCGCGCTTGTCATGTCCGCGGCGCTGAAACCTTCCATCGGCAATGTCATCGTGGCGATTTCCGTGCCGATCGTGCCGATGGCCGAGCGCGTCATCCGCGGCAGCGTCCTCGCCATCCGGGAACTCGCTTACATCGAGGGGGCGCGCGCGCTGGGAGTAGGGCATTTCACGATCGCCATGCGGCATATTTTACCGAATGCGATCGGCCCCTTCATCGTCCTCACCACGGCGCAGTTCGGCAGCGCGATCCTGGTCGAAGCGGCTCTGAGCTTCCTCGGGCTCGGCGTTCCGGAGCCATGGCCGTCGTGGGGCCGAATGCTTTCGATCTCGGCGGCGGAGTTCGCCCAGAAGGCGCCGTGGGTCGTTGTCTTTCCCGGCGCGGCGATCAGCCTGGTGGTGTTCGCTTCCAATCTCTTGGGCGATGCGCTGCGCGATACGCTCGACCCGCGGCTCAGACGCACGCACATCTAGTATCCTCTCCAGCTTGACGGCCGACGGGCCATCGAATAGTTTTAAGCGGTTTCTCTCCCGGAGGACGTCCTATTTCCAAGAAACCGTCCAAGAGATCGAGCGTAAACTCCCGTAAGCTTCGGCTCAGGAAAAAGCGCTCGAATCATAAGCCATCGGCTCCCGTCCGAGAAGACGAGATCGGGCGGTTGCGGCGCGAGCTCGCCGAGGCGCAAGAGCAGCAGACGGCGACGAGCGAGATTCTGCGCGTCATCGCCGGCTCGCCGACCGACCCTCAGTCCGTATTTCAAACCATTCTCGACAACGCCGTCCGCCTCTGCGAGGCGCAAAACGGCGCAGTCTTCAGATTCGACGGCGATGTTTTTCGGGCCGTTGTCTGGAATAACGTGTCTCGCGAATTGCAGGATTATATTGCGCAAACGCCGATTCGCCCGGGCCGCGAGAGCGCGGTGCGGCGCGTGGGCTTAGAAAAAAAACCAGTCCACATTCCAGATATGCTCGCCGACCCTGAGTGCGTCGTACCGGAGCCTTATAAAACGGAGGGGATGCGGTCGAACCTGGCCGTGCCGCTGCTCAAGGACGGCAATCTGATCGGTGCCATCGCGATCCACCGCCGCGAGGTCCGTCCTTTTACGGACGCGCACATCAAGCTGCTTTCGACCTTCGCCGACCAGGCGGTGATCGCCATCGAGAACGTGCGGCTGTTTCAAGAGCTCAGGGAATCTTTGGAGCGCCAGACCGCGACGAGCGACATCCTGCGCGTGATCGCGCGCTCTCCGACCGATCTCCAGCCGGTCTTCGACGCGATCGCGGAAAAAGCCGCCCGGCTCTGCGGGGCGGACGACGGACTGTTATGGCGTATCGATGGTAACACCTCCCGGCTCGTCGCTCATTTCGGATCGACCCCGACTATTCGTCCATTGGGCGATGAAATCGAAATCAATGAACGTGGCGTGCCGGGGAGGGCTGTGCGCGAGCGGCGAACAATGCATGTGCACGATCTTCAGGCGACCGGCGCCGCCCTAGGCGCAGATCGGGGAATCGCCGTGGGCGTCCGGACGGCGCTGGCGGTTCCATTGCTGCGCGATGGCGAGCCAATCGGCGTCATCCACATCCGTCGGCTGAAAGTTCAGCCTTTCACCGAAAGCCAAGTTCATTTGGTCGAGACCTTCGCCGACCAGGCCGTTATCGCCATCGAGAACGTCCGGCTCTTCCAAGAGCTCAAGGAGTCATTAGAACAGCAAACCGCGACGAGTGAAATTTTAGGCGTGATTGCGCGCTCGCCGACGGATATTCAGCCGGTGCTGAATGTAGTCGCCGAAAGCGCCGCGCGGCTGTGCGATGCAGAGAACGCTGTGATCAATCAAGTGGTCGGGGACCAAATTCAACCAGTCGCAGCATTCGGGTCGATTCCTCTCCCCGAATCTTGGCAAATCACTCGCGGCACGCCCGTTGGCCGGGCGATCGTTACCGGTCAAACAATTCACGTCCATGATCTCGCGGCAGAGGTTGAAACGGAGTTTACGGATTCCAAAGCGCGGCAGCAGTTTACCGGCGTTCGTACCATGCTGGCGGCGCCATTACTCCGCGAGGGCATTGCCATTGGAGCCATCGCGATCCGCCGCCCTCAGGTCCGACCGTTTACCGACAAGCAAATTCGACTTCTCAAGACCTTCGCCGATCAGGCGGTGATCGCAATCGAGAACGTGCGCTTGTTCAAGGAGCTGCAGGACCGCAATCGAGATCTCACCGAGGCGCTGGAGCAGCAGACCGCCACGAGCGAGATCCTGCGCGTGATCGCCAGCTCGCCGACCGATATTCAGCCGGTGCTGAATGTAGTGGCTGAAAGTGCCGCGCGCCTCTGCGACGCGAAGGATGCGGTGATCTATCGCATCGACGGCGATGTTCTGCGGCAAGCGGCGGTCTATGGACCGATGCCCCCCGGACCAGTCGTCAGATCGATCGTTCGGGACAGGCCGACCGGTCGAGCCGTGCTCGAACGGCAGACCATACACATTCACGACATGGCCGAAGCGGCGGAAACGGAGTTTCCGGAATCCGTTTGGCGACTTACCGGGACGCGAACGGTTCTTATCACCCCGCTGCTGCGCGAAGGCGATCCAATCGGGGTTCTTATAATCCGCCGCACCGAAGTCCGGGCATTCTCCGACCAGCAGATCGCTCTCCTTAAGACCTTCGCGGATCAGGCTGTCATCGCGATCGAGAATGTGCGCTTGTTCAAGGAATTAGAGGATCGCAACCGCGATCTCACCGAGGCTTTGGAGCAGCAGACGGCGACGAGCGAGATTTTGCGTGTCATCGCGAGCTCTCCGACGGACATTCGACCCGTGCTGGACACCGTGGCCGAAAGCGCCGCGCGGTTATGTCAGTCAATCGATGCCCAGATCTACCGCCTCGATGGGAGCATCCTGCGGCGGGTCGCCGTCTACGGGGAAATGGCAACGGGGCAGATTGGCGAGGAGAGACCCGTCGAGCGTGGCTGGCTAGGCGGCCGAGCCGTAGTGGACCGGCAAGTGATCCACGTTCATGATATCGAGACGGAATCTGAAGCTGAATTTGCGATCGCCAAGGCGTACCAGAAGCGCTTCGGCATTCGCACTCGCACCATGCTTGCCATGCCGTTGCTGCGCGAAGGTGTTCCGATTGGAGTCATTACGATTCGACGCACGGAGGTTAAGCCCTATTCAGACAAGCAGGTCGTGCTCCTTAAAACTTTTTCCGACCAGGCGGTGATCGCGATTGAAAACGTCCGGCTGTTTCAAGAGCTTCAGGCCAAAAACCGGGACCTCACCGAGGCTTTGGAGCAGCAGACGGCGACGGGCGAGATACTGAGTGTCATCGCCAGCTCGCCGACGGATCTCCAGCCGGTTCTGGCGGTGGTCGCAAAGAATGCGGCGCGCCTGTGCGACTCAATTGATGCTCAGATCTATCGCCTCGACGGCAAGATCATGCGGAGAGTGGCTTCACATGGATCGGTTCCGGTCCCGGCTCCCATTGCCGACGTCATGGAATCTATCGATCGAGGCTGGCTTCCGGGACGGGCCGTATTAGACCGACAAATCATCCACGTTTGCGACA
Organism: Verrucomicrobiia bacterium; assembly: GCA_035495775.1. Taxonomy (GTDB): domain Bacteria; phylum Desulfobacterota; class Binatia; order UBA9968; family UBA9968; genus JAJPJQ01. The sequence goes on from DATJFG010000004.1 coordinate 17,117, forward strand.
TTCAGGCTGAGTCTGAATCGGCGGAATACCCACTCGGTAAAGAGTACGCGGAAAAGTTCGGAACACATACAATCCTGGCCGCGCCTTTGCTCCGCGAAGGGATGCCCATAGGGGCTATTCTCATCCGCCGGTTGGAAGTCCGGCCTTTTTCCGACAAGCAAATCGCACTTCTTAAGACCTTCGCCGACCAGGCGGTGATCGCCATCGAGAACGTCAGGCTGTTCAACGAATTACAAGAGCGCAATCGGGACCTCACCGAGGCTTTGGAGCAACAGACAGCGACGAGCGAAATCCTGCGCGTCATCGCTAGTTCCCCGACCGATATTCAACCGGTCCTCGACACTGTAGCCGCGAGCGCGGCGCGGCTTTGCGAGGCGGTGGACGCAGTCATTTATCGAATCGACGGGGAAAGCGTCCTGCCGGTCGCACACCATGGGCCTGTGCCACTGGGGCAGGGGGGAGGCCGTCCATTAGCTCCCGGCTTGCCGGTGAGCCGGGCGATCCTGGAACGTCAGCCGCTGCACATTCATGATCTCGCCGCGGTGGTGGATACCGAGTACCCCAACGCGAAGGCCTTCCAGCAGCAGGTCGGCGTCCGGACGATGCTGGCGACGCCGCTGCTGCGCGAGGGTACGGCGATTGGAGCCATCGCAATCCGCCGCCAGGAGGTTCGTCCATTTAGCGAAAAACAAATCGCTCTGCTCCAAACCTTCGCCGATCAGGCGGTGATCGCCATCGAGAATGTCCGCTTGTTCCACGAGCTCGAAGCGCGCAACGCGGAACTACGGGAGACCTTGGAATATCAGACCGCGACCGCCGAGGTGCTCGGCATCATCAGCCGGTCGCCCACGGACGTTCAGCCGGTCCTCGACGCCATCGTCGAGAGCGCCGCGCGGGTCTGCGGCATCGACGATGTGATCTTGCGACTCCGAGAGGGCGACAACGTAATACTGCGGGCTCACTTCGGCCCTATACCCGTCACGCGACCCGAGATGACCATTGATTATCCCACGTATGCATGGCTGCGCGAGCACGGCACTCTCCACATACCAGACGCTCGTGCGCAGGATGATTTCCCCATGTTGGGCGCCGGCGGCGGGTGGCGCACGCTCCTGGCGGTTCCCCTTCGTCAGAAAGGAGAATTCATCGGCGGACTGAACGCGCGTCGGAGGGAAGTGCGCCCCTTCACTCCGGTGCAGATCAAGCTCCTCGAGACCTTCGCCGACCAGGCGGTGATCGCGATCGAGAACGTTCGCTTGTTCCACGAGCTCGAAGCGCGGAACGCGGAACTACGCGAGGCCTTAGAATATCAGACCGCGACGGCCGAGGTGCTCGGGATCATCAGCCGCTCGCCGACGGACGTGCAGCCGGTCCTCGATGCCATCGTCGAGAGCGCCGCGCGGGTCTGCGGGATTAATGATGTTGTGCTGCGGCTCCGCGACGGAGCCTTTATGGTTCCGCGGGCGCATTTCGGCGGCCTGCCCGTGGGCCGTCCGGAGATCAGTGTCGATGAGCCTCAGTACCGCTGGATACGCGAGCATGGAGCGCTCCATATCCCGGACATCCGTGCGCAGCATGATTTCAATGTAGGTTCCGCTCAGGGTGGTTATGGCACCTACTTGGCCGTGGCCCTTCGTCAGCAGGGCGAGCTCGTGGGACTGCTCGCAGCGCGACGGGCCGAGGTGGGTCCCTTCACTCCTGCGCAAATCAAGCTGCTGGAGACCTTCGCCGATCAGGCCGTGATCGCGATCGAGAACGTCCGTCTGTTCCAGGAATTAGAAGCCCGCAACCGCGATATCACCGAAGCTTTGGAGCAGCAGACGGCGACCAGCGAGATTCTGCGCGTCATTGCGAGCTCGCCGACGAATATTCAACCGGTGCTGGACGTGGTCGCGGAAAACGCCGCCCGGTTGTGTGAAGCTGACGATACGCAGATTATGCGCCTGGAAGGCGACTTTTATCACCGCGTTGCTTCTTACGGCACGATGCCGGTGCTGGCCGAACTGACGCTTAACCGCCAGTCGCCTTCGGGCCGGGCCATGGTCGATCGGAAAACTATCCACGTCCACGACCTCGCTGCGGAGGTCGAGACCGAGTACCCTGAGATTAAGACTTACCAGAAATACCTGGGGCATCGCACGACGCTTGCCACACCCTTGTTACGTGAGGGCGCACCCATCGGTGCTATTCTGATTCGCCGTTTACAGGTTCGGCCGTTTTCGGAGAAGCAGATCAAGCTTCTGGAGACCTTCGCCGATCAGGCCGTGATCGCGATCGAGAACGTCCGTCTGTTCCAGGAACTGCAGGCACGCACCAAAGAGCTGGCGCGCTCCGTGGAAGAACTGAAAGCACTGGGCGAGGTCGGACAGGCGGTCAGCTCGACGCTCGACCTCGAGACGGTCCTCAGCACGATCGTCTCGCGCGCGGTCGAACTCTCCGGCACGGCCGCGGGCATCGTATACGAATACGACGAGGCCACGGAGGAGTTTCACCTCCGAGCGACGTACCGGATGGAGGAAGAGCTTGTCGAGGCGTACCGCGGCGCGCCGATCCGCCTGGGTCAGGGCGCAACGGGGCGCGCGGCCGCGATGAAGGAGCCCGTGGAACTTGCCGATCTTCTGCACGAGCAGGAACAGGGCGTTACGCGCATACGGCCGATCCTGCGCCGCCTCGGCTATCAATCATTGCTAGCGGTCCCACTGCTTCTCGAGCAGCGGCTCATGGGCGCACTGACCGTCTATCGTCGCGAAACCGGCGGCTTCGCGCCGGAAGTTGTGAAGCTGCTCCAGACCTTCGCGACGCAGTCGGTTTTGGCGATCCAGAACGCCCGACTATTCCGCGAGATCGAAGAGAAGGGACGGCAAATCGAGGCGGCCAACCGCCACAAGTCGGAATTTCTCGCCAACGTCTCGCACGAGCTGCGCACCCCGCTGAACGCCATTATCGGCTTCTCCGAGGTTCTTACGGAAAAAATGTTCGGCGATCTCAATGACAAGCAAAACGAGTATGTCGGCGATATCCTTTCTTCGGGGCGCCATCTGCTGTCGCTCATCAACGACATTCTGGATCTGGCCAAGATCGAGGCGGGGCGCATGGAGCTCGAAGTCACAAACTTTGATCTTCCCTTGGCGCTAGAGAACGCCTTGATCCTGGTGCGGGAGCGGGTCACCCGCCGCGGCATCAAACTCGACACCGTGATTGACGAAAGGCTCGGCGAGTTTGCCGGCGACGAGAGGAAGATCAAACAGATCTTGCTCAATCTCCTTTCCAACGCGGTCAAATTCACGTCCGAAGGCGGGCACATTCAAGTGAAAGCGATGCGCGGCGAGGAGGCTGCGATCATCTCGGTCGCCGACACCGGCATCGGCATCGCGAGCAAAGATCAAGAGGCCATCTTCGAGGCTTTTCGTCAGGTGGGAAGCGACTACACGCGAAAGCGCGAAGGCACTGGTCTTGGACTGAACTTAACCAAGAAATTTGTCGAGATGCACGGCGGAAAAATCTGGGTGGAAAGCGAGCTCGGCAAGGGCTCGACGTTCACCTTTACGTTACCGGAGCGTTCATGGCCGGCGAATTGATTCTCATCATCGAGGACAACGAAAAAAACCGCAAGCTCGCCCGCGACGTCCTCCAGGTGAAGGGCTACCGGACGATCGAGAGCGAGACCGCGGAAGAAGGGCTAAAGCTCGCCCAGGAAAAATCGCCGGCGCTGATTCTCATGGACATCCAGCTGCCCGGCATCGACGGCATCACGGCGCTCAAGCACCTGCGCGCCGATCCGATGACCAAAAACATTTCCGTGATCGCGATCACGGCTTCGGCCATGACGCACAATCGACAAACCATGCTCGCCGAAGGCTTCGACGGCTATCAAACCAAACCCATCGGCTTGAAGGATTTTCTCGCTGAAGTGCAGCGCGTCCTCGACGCGCGCGGTTAGGAAGTCTGGTTCGTGAGAACGCCGCCCAAAATACTCGTCGTCGACGACACGCCGAAAAACGTGAAGCTGCTCGCCGATCTTCTGTCGGCAAAGGGCTACGCCGTCGCGACCGCCGACTCGGGCGCTGCGGCTCTGGCCCAGGTCGAGGCCGAGAAGCCGGATCTCGTCCTGCTGGACGTTGTGATGCCGGAAATGAGCGGGTACGAGGTCTGCCGCAAGATCCGCGAGAATCCGGCGACGGAAATCCTACCCGTGGTCATGGTGACTGCGCTCGATCCGGCCGAAGAGCGTGTCAAAGGGCTCGACGCTGGCGCGGACGATTTCCTCAGCAAGCCGATCAATCAGGCCGAGCTTCTCGCGCGGGTCCGGTCGCTTCTCAGAATCAAAGAACTTTACGAGACGGTCCAGACTCAGGCGGCCGAGCTCGCCGGCTGGAATAAGACGCTGGAGCAGCGAGTCGAGGAGCAGGTCGCGCAGCTCGAACGCCTCGGTCGGCTGAAGCGGTTTTTTTCGCCGCAGCTCGCGGAGCTCATCGTAGCGGGTGGGGCCGAAGACCCCCTCAAGACGCACCGCCGTGAGATTACCGTCGTGTTTCTCGATCTCAGAGGATTTACTTCATTTGCAGAAACTGTCGAGCCCGAGGAGGTGATGTCCGTCCTGCGCGAGTATCACACAGAAATGGGGAAGCTGATACTAGAGCATGGAGGAACTTTGGAACGTTTTACCGGCGACGGCATGATGATTTTCTTCAACGATCCCGTGCCGGTGCCCGATGCCGCGCAGCGCGCCGTTCGAATGGCGCTCGCCATGCGGCAGCGCGTCGAAGGAATGATCGGGAACTGGAGCAAGTTAGGCTACGAGCTTGCGCTGGGCATCGGTATTGCACAAGGCTACGCGACTATCGGGGGCATCGGTTTCGAAGGGCGCTGGGATTACGGCGCGATCGGCACGGTCACCAATCTCGCAGCGCGGCTTTGTGGGGAGGCCAAGCCCGCCCAGATTATTGTCTCCAAACGATTTCTCGCGACGGTCGAAAACCTCGTGCAAGCGGAGGCCGTAGGCGAGTTTGTCCTTAAAGGTTTTCAGCGTCCGGTAACGGCTTACAACATCGTCCATTTGAAGGTATAGCATTTGAGCGCACCGGAGACGCGCCCCGACACCGCTTTTCGGCATTAAAAAAGAGGAGGGCTCAGTATGGCAAAGCTGCGTCACTTAGCGATCTTGACTCATCAGCCGGAGAAGCTGGCGGAGTTTTATAAGAAGGTTTTCGAGATGAAAGAGATGCACCGCACGAAGAACGGCTCGGTTCATCTCTCCGACGGGGAAGTTAATCTCGCGATTCTCAACGCCTCGAATCCCAAGGAGCCGGGACATCGCCTCGGGCTCTATCACTTCGGCTTCCATGTCGACGATCCGAAGGAGACCGCGAAGCGCATCGCGGAAGTCTATCCCGACGGCGCGCCGAAATCGCGCGAGGCGACGTACGCCGAGCTGCGCGGCACAGATCCCGACGGCAATCTCTTCGATATCTCGACGATCGGCTGGGGCGAGAAGCGAAATACGAACTACCAGTGATCAAACGGTTCGTCGTCTTCGTCACGATCGCGGCGTGGCTCGCCGCCACGGCCGCGTTCTCCGCCACGGCGGATGAGACGGTCAAAAAGATCACGAGCCTCGCGCCTGCGGAACGCCGAGCGTTTTTGGAGGACGCCGCGCGCAAAGAGGGGCAGCTGGTCTTATATACGTCGATCAGCTTGACCGATTATCCGAAGATCGTCGCGGCGTTCGAGAATCGTTATCCGTTCGTAAAGGTCAACGCCTACCGGTCGACGCCCTCCGGCGTCTTCACCCGCGTCGAGACCGAGGCGCGCGCCGGCCGCTATGCCGCCGACGTCGTCGCCTCGGCGCCCGTCGAGATGTGGGAGCTCAAGACCCGCGGACTCTCCACCTCGTATCTCTCGCCGGAGCGCAAGGCGCTGCCCGCCGGCTCATTCGACGCGGACGGCTATTGGCAGGGCTTTGAGGTGACGCCGCTCGTTCTCGCCTTCAACACGCGCGAGGTCGCGTCAAGCGCGGCGCCGCAAAGCTACGAAGATCTCCTCAATCCCAAATGGAAGGGTAAGATGAGCCTCGGAACCGAGGAGTACACCTGGTTCAATGTCATACTCGAAGCCATGGGAAGGCAAAAAGGGACAGAATACATGCGGGCGCTGGCGCGCCAGCAGCTGCATATGCCAGGTTCGAGCAGCGTCATGCGGGTTCAGCTGTTGCTCGCGGGCGAATCGGCGATCGCCATCGCCGCGCGCGGGCGGCGCGTGACGGAATACAAGGAAAAGAGCGCGCCGATCGACTTTCACATCCTGCAGCCGTACGCGGCCGAGCCGGCTTTCACGGCATTGATGCAGCGCGCCGCGCATCCGGCTGCGGCGATTCTTTTCATCGATTGGATGTTATCCGAAGAAGGGCAGACGAAAATCTCCGAGGACGCCGGCCGGATCTCGATCCGAAGAGGCGTCAAGCACAAGCCGTGGATTCAGCCCCTGTTCCAAAAAGAGTTCGCCTTCTTGAGCCCATCTTCGATCGGTCCAAAGCTCAACGAGGTGATCGCCCAATATAACCAGATGTTCGGACTTCAGCGGCGGTGAACATCGAAGATCATTGCGCCCGCCGCGGATTTTCCTTCAGCACCTGATCGAGAAGCGTATAGTCTGTCACCGCGGCGACCTGAACGGGCGCGGGGATCTGATTGTACGAGTAGGCGAGATCGAAATATTCCTGCATCTCATTAAGGTCGATTTTCCCGTCGATAGCGAGCGTGGAAAACCACTGGCCATAAACTTCCTCGGCGGTCTTCGCGTCGAGCTTCCATTTGTCGCGAAGATAAGCGATGACAGGTGTTTTCTCCCTCCGGCCGAACTCGAGCGATGCGAGCATGACGCGGATCATAGATTTGATGCGCTCGGCGTCGCTCTTAAGCCGCGCGTTGGTGACGACGAGCCCGCTCGTGGGAAAATGCATCGGCAGCTCGTCGGCTCCGCCGAGCTGCCGAAAGCCTTTCTGGGCCATGATCACGTTGTGCGGGCCGGAAAGGAGCGCCGCGGCGATCGCGCCCTGGCTGAGGCTCGTCACTGTATTGGAAACGGAACCGGTCTGGGTGAAGCTGACCTTTTCCGGATTCACCCCTTTGACCTTGAGAAATAACCGGGCAACCAGGTGCTGCAGGCTGCCTATGCGGTCGACGCCGAAGCGCTTGCCGGCGAGATCGGCCGGCTTCTGGATCATCGGCTCGGCGACGATATAAAAAGGCGGTTTGCGCATCGTTACCATGATGCCTTTGAGCGGCGCGCCCTGCGCCGCGGCGACGAGACCGGTGGTGAAGCCGGTGAGATAATCGATTTCACCGGCGACGAGCGCCGCGACCGGCAGCGGCCCGGCCATCTGGATCAGCTCGACCTCCAAACCGTGCTTCTTAAAGAGTCCGGCTTTATCGGCGAGAAAGAGATTCAGGAAAGCGACGCTGAAGGCGGAATAGGCGAGACGGACTTTTCGGTTTTCCTCGGCGTCGGCCTCCGAAAAGAGAAGGATCAGCAGGAGCGCTGCCATGGCTCGCTGCAAAGGCTTCATTTCATTCCCAGCTCCCGGTTCACCTCGCGCTGGAGTGAGAAATCGAAAATCTTCTCCGGCGCCACGGGCGCGGGAAGGCCCAAGATCTGCGCATCCGCTTTTAGATAGTCGCGGATCTCATCGTCGGTCGGAATACCGTCGGTGGTGAACGCCGGAAGCGAGATGCGATAGGTCTCCAGAGCCGTCGGCATATCGACGTTCAGGACTTTGGCCAAGACCTCCGCCGAGCCGCGCTCGTTCTGGTGAAAATAGCGGTTGCCCTTGGCGCGCGCGCGCAGCATGCGCTTCGCGAGGTCACGCTGGTCCTTTAGATTCTTTTCGAGCACGGCGAGACCGTTCTGCAGGCTCGAAAATTCATCCATCGCGCTCGCGAGGACGTTCATCTTGAACTTGTCGCGAGCGATGATCACGCTCGGCGGCGAAAGAAATCCGATCTGGATCGAGCCGCTAACCAGCCCCTTGAGCTGCGTCGGCACGTCGCCTGCGAGCATGACGGTGATATCTTTCTCGGGATCGATGCCGCCGCGTCGCAGCATGCCAATGCCGGCGGTATGCTGGCTGCCGCCGAGCGTCGTCGTCCCAGCGATTTTCCCCTTCAGTGCGGCGAAGGTTTTTAGCTCCGGGCGGGTGACGAGCCAGAAAAGCGGTCGCCGGAGGCTCACCGCCAGCACTTTGATGGGGACGCCGCGCTGGATCGCGCGAATCGCACTGCCGACCGAGCCGAGCGCGTTGACTTCGCCGGAGACGGTTGCCGCGATCGCCGCGGTCGCCTGCACCTGCACCAATTGAGGATCGATACCTTCCTCGCGGAAGAAGCCGCGCTCCTGTGCGATGAATAAATCGATGGAAGCGATGCTGCGGCTCGAATAGGTGATAATCGCCCGCTGCAACGGCGCTTGAGCGTCGGCGGTGGACGCAAACAGAGCGGCTGCAACGGCGAGCACTAAGTGCGAGGTTCTAGGCATAGAGAACTCATAGGGTAGATTCGCGAGCTGCGTCAAGCGAGTCGCGTTGACCCCGGATGTGCCATTGCGTAAGGTAAGAGCAATGGCCGATAAAGGCAGAGCTGAGGTCGCGGTCTTCGGCGGCGGCTGCTTCTGGTGCACGGAAGCGGTCTTTGCTGAATTGAAGGGCGTTTTATCCGTCATGCCGGGCTATGCCGGTGGCCGGACGAAAAATCCGACCTACGAAGAGGTCTGCGGCGGGATGACAGGCCATGCCGAAGTCATTCGCGTCGAGTTCGATCCGGCGGAGATCGGCTATCGGGATCTGCTCACGGTTTTCTTTGCAACGCATGATCCCACAACTCTCAATCGCCAGGGCAATGATGTCGGGACGCAGTATCGCTCGACAATTCTCTACGCCAACGACGAGCAACGGCGAGACGCGGAGGCTTTTATCAAGGAGCTGAATGATTCAAAGACTTTTGGCCGGTCCGTCGTCACCACGGTCGAGCCGCTGCAAGAATTCTACGACGCCGAGGAGTACCATCGAAATTACTACGCGAAGAACCCCTACCAGGCTTACTGCCAGTACATGATCCCGCCGAAGCTCGGCAAGCTGCAAAAAAATTTCAAGGACCTGCTTAAATCTCACGCCCGGAGCTCATAGGCCATTTGCTTTACGATCGATTAATATAGACCCGACCCGTCGAAAAAGATTTACTTGACGTCCGTGCGTGCCTCGACTATTGTCCGCGGCTAGCGTGTCCCGTCCCCCCTTGTATAGGCGGCCGGCGGGGGTAAGTTGGTCTTAAAAAAAGATAGAGGGGGAGCTATCGAGGAACTTTTTCGCAGTAGAGCCTAACCAAAGGAGGGCCACCTCATGCCAGCGACTAATATATCGGGCAAAGAGCTACGCCGCGTGGTTCTTGCCGCATCCGTCGGCAACATCATCGAGTGGTACGACTTCTATATCTTCGGCAGCCTGGCATCGATTCTGGCGGTAAAGTTCTTCGAGAAGAGCCACCCGGTGGCGGCTTTCTTGAGCACCGTGGCGATCTTCTCGGTCGGCTTTCTTATCCGGCCGCTCGGTGCTTTCCTCTTCGGCTGGCTCGGCGACAAGGTGGGTCGGAAGTACACCTTCATTGCGACGCTGACGGGCATGGGTTTAGGGACAGCCTTCATCGGCTTTGTTCCCAGCTACGCCTCGATCGGCCTCGCCGCGGCCTTCATTCTTTTCTTCTTACGCTTGATCCAGGGCCTTTGCCTAGGCGGCGAATACGGCGGCGCAATCACTTATGTGGCCGAGCACATCGCCGACGAACACCGCGGGTATTACACCGGCTGGCTCCAGACCTCGCCGACGCTCGGCATCGTTGTCTCGCTCGGCGTCATCATCGGCATCCGCACCTACCTCGGAACGGATGCGTTCAACGATTGGGGATGGCGTCTCCCGTTTATCATCTCGCTCCTCTTAGTCGCAATCGCTATCTGGATCCGGCTCTCGCTCGGTGAAACGCCGATCTTCCAAGAGATCAAGGCGAAGGGTCGAACCGCGACCAATCCCTGGCGCGAGGCCTTCATGAGCAAGAACATCAGATACATCTTGATCGCCAGCGTGGTCGTGCTGGGACAGGGCTGCGTCTGGTACAGCGGGCAGTTCTGGGCGCTGTTTTACCTCCAATCGGTCAAGAAGCTCGACGTGCTCACCTCCAGCTATATCATTGCCATCGCACTCTTGATCGCCACTCCGACGCTGATCTTCTGGGGCTGGCTCTCCGATAAGATCGGCCGGAAGCCGATCATCCTGGGCGGCATGCTGCTCGCCTCGCTCACGTATTACCCGCTCTATAGCGCGCTCGGCACATACGCCGACCCCAAGAACGTAAACGCCCCGATGGCGATCCTCATCGTCGTGATTCTGGTGAACTATGTTGGCATGACTTACGGCCCGATCGGGGCGTTTCTGGCGGAGTTCTTTCCCTCGCGCATTCGCTACACCTCCGTCTCAGTCCCGTACCATATCGGCAACGGCTGGGGCGGCGGTCTCGTACCCATCGTCACGACAGCTGCCTATGCCAAAGGGGTGGAGGCCGGCGCCAGCGACCCGCTCTTATGGGCTCTGGTCTACCCCATCGCCGTTCCTGCGATCATGTTCCTGCTGGCTCTTTTCCTGATGCCCGAGACGCGCAAGCATAGCATCTGGGAGGAAGGTGCCATCGAAGCGACGCGCGTCTAAGCTTTTATTCTGGACGACAATATCGGGGCGGGCGGCGGATGTCGCCCGCCCCGTTTTTTTAGTAGCCGCTTTCGCGAAGGCGTCTGACGAGCGAATCGTCGATGATGTCTTCGGGCTTGATCTTCGCGAGATTCGGATTCGCCTTGGAGAGAATTTTATGGATTTTCCGCACGCCTTCGACGTTCGGCTGTAGATCGGCGGAATAAGTCATAAGCAGCGATTCATACCCGGATTCGGCGTCCTCTACGCGGCTGAGTCTTAGCCGCCGCATGAGCATCTTGATGACGACCGAGCGGTTCTCCGGCTTCAAGACAAAGCGCACGCCGTCAAGCGTTCCCTTGATGAGCGCCTCGACTCCTTTCACATCCTGACGGATATTCATGCGCCGCGTCACGAGCGAGGTGCCGAGATAGGATATCGGCGCGCGTCCGAGATCGACTAAGATCGAGTAGCCCTTTTTTTTCAGCGGCTCGCTGAAGGTATAGCCGAGCCACGCGGCCTGGATTCGGCCGATCTCGAGCGCCTGGACGCGCGCGGCCTGGTCGGGAAAGACGACAAACTGAATACGGTCGCGGTCTGGGTCGAGATTTAAGTAATCCAGAGCGAGCATGTTGTTGGCCCACCCCCCGCCGCCGATGCTTTGAATACCGACCAATTTTCCTTTGACGTCCTCCGGCTTCTTAATCTCCGGGCGCGCCACGAAAGCCCCTTCGGCTTTCGGAATGACGGTCGCGAGGACGGCCAAGTCCAGCCCGGCGGCGGCGCCGTTGAGCACGTTATTGGCGCTGGTGAATACCGCTTGAACGTCGCCCGCGGCGAGCGCCGCCATCGCCAACGGGCCGCTGCGCATGAATAAGACCTCGGCATTGACTCCATGCTTTTTATAGAATCCCTGCTCGACGGCGATCCACAGTGCCGTCGGATTTTCACCTGACGTGGCGTAAGCGATGCGATAGAGCGGCAGGTTCTGGGCTTCGGCGCGCGAGAAGAATAGTAGCGCGGCGAGGACAATCAGCAGACGTCTGCGGTTCACCATTCCAGCTTGACGCAGATTTCCTCGCCGCGGATTTCCACGGGCAGGACTGTGAGCGGCGGGCCGCCCGGCGGCATGACGCAGGCGCCCGAGGCGAGATCGAAGCGGTAGCCGTGATTGGCGCAGCGGATCTGCGCCTGCTCGACGACTCCGGTACGGAGGTCGACGCCCTCGTGCGGGCACAGGCGATCGCAGACGAAATACTTGCCGCCGTTCTCGACCAGCAGCGCCTCGCGGCCGCCGAGATCGATCGGCTTGATCTCGCCGGACAGAAGTTCGCCCACACGGGCGACGGGAACATACGTGACGCCCATGCGCTAAGCCGCGGCCGCCTGCCGGCCGCGATATGCAGAGCCGCGCAGAATTTCCCCGGGAAGGTCGCCGCTTAATTTCCCATCGACGAAGATGGGCCGTCCGTTCACGATCGTCGTGTGCATGCCTTCAGAGCGCTGGATGAGACGCTTGGTGTTGCCCGGATAGTCGTACGCCCACTCCGGTTCGTGAGAGTCGACCGTCTTCGGATCGAAGATGACGATATCGGCGGCGTAGCCGGGGCGCAGCAGCCCGCGCCCGGCGAGCCCGACAATCGATGCGACATGGAAAGTGAGCTTGTGGATCGCGTGCTCGAGCGTCATGACCTGGCGTTCGCGCACCCAGAGGCCGAGCAGCGTCGTGCCGTAGCCGAAGTCGGCGCCGAACTGCACGTGCGCGCCGGCGTCGGATGTGCCCATGAGGACGTACGGGCTGCCGAGAATCTCTCCCATCGCGGCGGCGTCGCCGCCGTTGTTCGCGTTCCAAAAGACCGTATCCAGATCTTCTTCGAGCGCGAGATCGAGGAAGGCGTCGAGGGGCTCCTGCCCGCGTATCTCGGCGACCTCCGCGACCGTCTTGCCGGTGAATTTCTGATTTTCCGGCTTGATGGTTTTATCGACTCGCAACACGTCCCACCGGCGATGAAAGTTGATGTGCCGCGGCGCGTTGAAATCGGCGCGCATTTTCTCCCGCGTCGCCGGATCCTCGAATGCCGCGCGCCGCGCCTCGACCGGCAGGAACATGAGCGCCTTCCACACCGGCAGCTCGTCGAAGATCTGGCAGTTCTTCAAGGTGAAGCGGCGGATGAGCGGTACGGTATGCGAAAGACCGTATGCCTGATAGCCCTCGGCGAAGATCGGCGCGACGGCGTCGAGCTGCTTGCGCCACAGATCGGGCTCGGCCCAGCGGTGCTGGAGGCTCTGCCACAACACCGGTCTGCCGGTCCTCCGGGCGACCCGGGCGTAAAACTCGAAGTGCTCGATCTTGTTGAGTCCGAGAATCGTCTCGATGATGCCGGAATTAAGATCCGACAGCACCTCGCAGAGCGCAAAGAATTCCTCGTCGGTCGCGAGCCGGCTGCCGACCGGCTTGCCGTCCTCGCGCATGTGCCGCTCGTTGCGATTGGTGGAAAAGCCGAGCGCGCCGCTCTCCATCGCTTCGAGCACGTGGCGGCGCATCTGATCGATCTCTTTCGCCGTCGCGGCGCGCTCGACCGATTCTTCACCCATGACACGCTGGCGCACGGCGATGTGGCCGACGAGCCCGCCGACATTGACCCCGATCTTGCCTTCGAGGGCGTCGAGATATTCTCCATAGGTGTGCCAGCCCCATGGCACGCCTTGCTCCAGCACGCTTCGCGGCATCGCCTCGACTCGGACGAAGCTTTTCACCAGCGCATCGTGATCGCTCTCCGCCGCCGGCGCCAGCGTGAGGCCGCAGTTGCCCATGACGATCGATGTGACGCCGTGCTGCGGCTCGGAGGTAGCGTACGGATCCCAGAAGATCTGCGCATCCATGTGTGTGTGATGATCGATGAAGCCGGGCGCGACGGCGAGCCCGGCGGCGTCGATGGTGCGAGCGGCGCCGCCCGCGATACGGCCGATCTCGACGATGCGGCCGTTCTTCACTGCGATGTCGCCCATGTAGGACGGCATGCCGCTGCCGTCGTAAATCCGGCCGCCTTTGATCAACAAGTCATAAGCCATGGTTCGTCTCCTTCAGCGCGCCTCGGTTTCGGTTCCTCGATGAAGCATAGCACATTCGAATTTAGCCGCAGCGCACGTGGGGCGTCAAGCGTCATATTGACAATGCATTCCAAAGATGCGGATTATTGGATTTGGCAGAAAACACCCGTGAACGGATTTATGCTGCTGCGGCGCCCTCCAACCATAGCTGCGATGGCGATTTTGACGGCGATTTACGTCGCCGCCGGCAAATTCGGCCTGTCGCTCGCTTTCATCAACGCGAGCGCTTCCGCCGTCTGGCCTCCCGCCGGTATCGCGCTCGCCGCGCTGCTCTTATGGGGGATCGGGCTCTGGCCGGCCGTTTTTCTCGGCGCCTTCATCGTGAACATCTCGACGGCCGGCTCGCTCGGCACGGCGCTCGCGATCTCCCTCGGCAACACGCTCGAAGCCGTACTCGGCGCATGGCTCATCGAGAAATACGCGGGTGGCCAACGCGTTTTTCAAACCGCCCAGACCATTTTCAAGTTTGCGCTGTTTACGATGGTGGCTTCTTTTATAAGCTCGACCATTGGAGTGACAGCGCTAATTCTGTCCGGCCTTGCGGATTGGACCCAATTTCGTGCGGTCTGGCTCACATGGTCCTTGGGCGATCTGGTCGGCAATTGGGTCCTCACGCCGCTGTTCCTCTTGTGGGCGACGGAACCGCCTCCGTCATTCCAGCCCCGTCGCTTGCTGGAAGCAGGGGTGTTGCTCGCCACGATCATCGTCGTCGGCATCAGCCTTTTCTTCGGCGAGATTCCCACGGGTATGGAATACCTATCGATCCCGCCGCTCTTGTGGGCGGCATTCCGCTTCGGCCAGCGCGGCGCTGCTACGCTCGCGGTCATCGTGGCGTCCGTCGCCCTCGGCGGCACGCTGCACCGGCTGGGACCGTTCGCCATGGCGAATACCAACACCTCGCTCATCCTCCTCCAGCTCTTTGTTGGCACGCTGGCGATGACGACGCTCGTCCTTGCGGCGGTGGTCTCCGAACGAAAAAGCGCCGAACAGGCGCTGCGCGGAACGCGCGACGAGCTGGCTAAGGCGAACGAGGATCTCGAACGGCGCGTCGAGGAGCGCACCGCCGACCTCGAGCAGGCGCGCGCGGCGCTGCTTCTGGACATCGAGGAGCAAAAAAGGCTCGAGGCGCAGCTCAGGCAATCCCAAAAACTCGAGAGCGTCGGCACACTCGCCGCCGGCGTGGCGCACGATTTCAACAATATTCTCAACATCATCAGGGGGTATGCCTCGATGCTTGCCGGCCGTCCCGACACTGCAGAAGAAGTTAAGGTCATCGACGAGGCGATAGAGCGCGGCGCCTCGACGGTCCGGCAGCTCCTGATCCTTTCGCGCAAGACCGAAGCCGAGGTCGTTCAGACTTCTATGAACGACCTCGTCTCCGAGCTGGCGCTGCTGCTGCGGCAGACGTTTCCGAAGACGATCGACGTAACGGTCGAGCTCGCGCCGACTCTCGAGCCGACGCTCGCTGACGCCAACCAGATCCGCCAGGTGCTGCTCAATCTCGCGCTCAACGCG
Organism: Verrucomicrobiia bacterium; assembly: GCA_035495775.1. GTDB lineage: Bacteria > Desulfobacterota > Binatia > UBA9968 > UBA9968 > JAJPJQ01. The sequence continues at coordinate 32,466 of DATJFG010000004.1, forward strand.
CGCGACGCGATGCCCCGCGGCGGCAGGCTCACCCTGGCGACGAGGGTCGTTGAGGCCGCCCGCGGCGATAGCCCGAAGCGCCTATACTTCGTGATCGAAGTCGCCGATACCGGCCATGGGATGGATGAAACCGTGCGCAGCCGGATCTTCGAGCCGTTTTTCACGACGAAGCAGACAGGCGAAGGCACCGGCCTGGGGCTGGCGATCGCCTATGGCGTGGTGCAGAACCACGGCGGCTTCATCGACGTGGACAGCGAAGCCGGCCGCGGCACGACGTTCCGGCTATTTTTCCCGGCCGGCCATTTCGAAGAGCAACTGACTTTGAGCACGTTGGCTCGCAGCGGCTCGATCGCGTCCGTGCGCCGGCCGCCGGCTCAGAGAACCGTACTCGTCGTCGAAGACGAAGAGCATACCGCGCGTCTTTTGAAGACCGTTCTTATGCGCCGTGGCAGCACCGTCTTGGTGGCGCACGACGGGCAGGAGGCGATCGATACGTTTGAAAGCCGCTGGCGCGAGATCGACGCGGTCCTGCTGGACATCGGGCTGCCGAAGATTCCCGGCTGGGAAGTTATGCGCCGGATGAAAGAGATCGACCCCGCGGTAAAGATCATTGTCGCCAGCGGCAACATCGCGCCCGAGCTAAGGGCCGATATGCATCGCGTCGGCGTAAGCCATTTTATCGACAAGCCCTATGCCTTCGAGGGCGTGGCCGAGAAGCTCGAAAATGTCATAGCCGCGGCTTAAGCCGCATTTATTCAGGCGCCCAGCGCGACGGCGGTTATGCAGGGGAGCCCGCGTGCAACGATACGCGCGCCGGAGCCGTTCACGCCGATCAGCTCTCCATCGGAGGTCCCCACGACGACGCCGTCGCCGGCCGCGCACATATTCATCACGCCGCCGTGAAGTCCCTCGACAGCAACATCCCACTTTGCGCCGCCGTCCGTGCTGAGGAAAATAGCCGCGTCGGCGCCCGATTCCCTCAGCCAGGTGTTCGGCCGTCCTTTGGCGCTGCCCAGATAGACAACCCCCTCGGTGTCTTCGCCGAGCGACATACCGTAGTCATGGGTGCGCGGCGTGATCTCTTCCCAATGCGCGCCGCGGTCGCGGCTGCGAAACGCCTTGTCGCCGCAAGCGGCCAAAACCAGTCCGGCGGTGTTTGCGCAAGGCAGCACCTCATGCACGTCGAGATCGGTGAGGCCGTCGGTCACCGCGCGCCAATTTTTGCCGCCGTCGTCGGTGACGAGCAAGCCGCCGACTTCGATACCGGCGTAAAGGCGATTCGGATTGCCCGGCTCGACGGCCAGATAGCGCGTGCGCGACTGGAGCTCTGGACTCGGTGGAAAATTTGCGCCGCTGCTCGCCAGCCTGACGCCTTCGAGCTCTTGCCAGCCGCCGCCGTTTTTTTTGTACACCGCTGCGGGTATCGTTCCGGCGATGACGGAGCCGGGGAGCGCGAGAACGGAGAAAAGCATCAGCTTAGGAACGTTAGGATTTGCGCGCAGCCAATGTGTTCCGCCGTCCGTCGTATAAAATAATCCTGAGTGCTCGCTGCCCGCGTAGACGAGCCCCGGATTTTCCGGATCGACGGACAGACAGGTGAGCGACCAGTAAGACAGCCCGCGGCCGGCCTCGCGCCAATTCTCGCCGTTTCGCTCGAAGCGGTACCAGCCGGAAAGCGTCGCAACGTGCAGCGCGTTGTTTGGGTGATTCATTTTCGCTCCCATATTTTGATCAGATCTTGCGACCCGACGATGTCCGCAAAGCGCTCCATGCGCTTAAGCGCCGCGTTCTGGCCTTCTGTGGTATAAGTGCCAACGCAGTCGCGCGCGACCACCATGAAGTAGCCGCGGTAAAACCCGTCGCGCACGGTATACTCGACGCCGCCGTCGGTCGTGCAGCCGATGATGACGACCGTATGCGCCTGTAGATTCGCGAGCAGAGTCTCGAACTCTGTGCCGATGAACATCGTCCCGCGGCGCTTGTCGATGACGAGATCGTTCTCGGCCGGCGCGAAGGGTTCCATGAGCCGCCAGCCGAAGCTGCCGTGAAGCCGCCGGGGCTTTAGCTTCGCGGGGTCGTCGAGCTTTTGTTCGTTGAGCGCCCGGCGGATCCAGGCCGGCGATTCATCTTTCCATAAATAGGGAGTCTGGTGTGTATATACGGTTTTGATCCCGGCGGCGCGCGCCGCGGCGATGAGAGGCGGAGCATGGCGAATCAGATCGTTCTTGTTGAACGCTCCGCCGGCTTGATCGTTCTGCATGTCCCAGACGAGCAGAATCGTTTTCGCCGGAGCGACGATCTCGCTCAATTCCATCGGGATCATTCTGCCGTCGAAATCGATCATGGCTCTGATCGCCAAGCTTACCTCCGGACAGCGCGCCGGACAATGGTTTTCGAAGTTAGATTTGCATTCGCGGCGAAATGAGTTATGGCTGAGGCGTTTCATGAAAATCATGATCTTTATCGAGGAACTGGGCATCGGCGGGGTCTTGCGGCAGATGTCGCTCTTGGCCGACGGTCTGGCGCGCAAGGGGCATGACGTCATTGCGTTTGGACTGGCCGAGCGGAATATCGAATGGCGCTACGTGTGGGACTCGCCCCTCAACGTTTCAGTTTTCTACACCGAGAAGGCTCCCAATGCGATCTTCCGCGCGGCACGTTTCGTCCGGACGACGGCGACACTCAAGAAGCTTCTGCGGAAAGAAAAGGTCGACGTTTTGTATGCGTTAGGCGATATGGCTAAACTGCTTTCTTGGCTTGCAACCCGCGGCAGCCGCACTACTTTGGTCTGGGGTATACGCGGCTCGGGCGGCCGCTTCCGTTTGCGCCACTTCGGCTGGAAACGATCGGTGCTCAATCATTTCTCCGCAGCGCTGTCGCGTTTCGTCCCGCTTGTGATCGCCAATTTCGAGGCGGGCCAGGCCGGCGCTGAGCGTCTGCTGATACATAATGGCTTCGATGTGGATCGATTTGCGCCCGATCCTGCGGCGCGAGCGCGCGTGCGTTCGGAATGGAAACTGGGCGGCGAGCCGCTGATCGGAATCGTGGGTCGCTTATCGTTTTCGAAGGGACAGACGATCTTTCTCCAGGCCGCCGCCTTATTGCTACAGCGAAGACCCGACGCGCGTTTCGTCCTCGTCGGTTCGGGGCCTGGCGACCAATGGCTGCGGAATCTAAGCCATAAGCTCGGATTGAGCGAACGCGTCATCTGGGCCGGACCGAGGCGCGATATCCCCGCCGTCTATAATGCGCTCGATATTCTCTGCTCGTGCTCGATTGTCGGCGAAGGCTGTCCCAATGTCGTCGGCGAGGCGATGGCCTCCGGCGTGCCCTGCGTTGTGACCGACGTTGGCGCTGCCCGGAGACTCGTCGGCGGGTTATGCCCGGTCGTGCCGATAGGGGAACCTAAAGCTCTGGCCGATGCGCTGGAGCGAATGCTCGGCGGCCTCGACGCAATCGACCGCAGGGCGCTACGCGAGCGCATGGCGAGGGAATTCAGCATTGAAGCGATGGTGAGCCGAACGGAAAAAGCGCTGCTCGACGCAAACCGAAGAAACCGGCGCATTGACACATCGGGCGACGAAGCTATACCCTCTCATCATGCTTAACCCCAGGGCGTTCGCGACGGCGCTCGCAATTCTGACCGGGGCGTTCTACCTGCTGATCCATCTCATCCGGCTGTTCGCGCCGGTTTCATTTCGCTATCTGTTCAACGCGCAATTTCTGGGCGCCGACGTCGCTTCGCTCATGTGGGCCCAGGTGCCGCCGGGAAACTTTATCTTGAGCTTTGCGCTCGCGGTGATCACGGCGTGGTTTTTCGCCTACGCGTGGGCATGGCTTTATAATCGGCTGGCAAAATGAAAGTCGGCGCCGCGATTACGCTCGTTCTCCTGCTTGCATTCAATGCCGGCGCCGCCGAGCGAATGAGCACGGCCTACCAGTCGCTCTCGATCGGCAGCTCGACTCCGATCTGGGTAGCCAAGGAGGCCGGCTTTTTCGAAGCGCAAGGGCTGGACGTCAAGATCATCTTTGTCGAGGGCAGCCCGCGCACGATCCAGACACTGATCGCGGGCGAATCGGAGGTCGCGGAATCGACCGGTCCATCGGTGCTGAATGCGCGCGCCGCGGGGTCGCCGATCGTCATCATTGCCGGCTTTATCAATGTGATGCCGTACTATCTCATCGCAGTCCCGTCGATCAATTCGCCCGCAGATTTGAAAGGTAAGATCGGCGCGAATAATCTGCCGGGGACCGCCGCCGACACGGTCATGCGCATCGGCCTCAAGGCGCTGGGTCTCGATCCCGACCGCGACGTGTCGCTCCGGACGATCGGCAACGTGCCGGTTCGCCTCCAGGCTATGGCGACGGGCGCGGCGCAATTCATGATGGCCCAGGACCTCGAGCTCGAGCAGGCGAAGAAGCTCGGCTTCAAAGTTCTCGTGGACTATGTCGCGAAGAAGACGCCGTTCCAGATGGGCGGGGCGGTGACGAGCGAGCGCTACGCGCGCGAGAAGCGCGATGTCGTGCTGCGGTACGTAAAGGCGCTCGCGCAGGCGCTGCATTATTTGAAGACTAACCGCGAAGGCTCGCTTGCGATCATCGGTCGCTACGCGCGCGCGATGAAGTCCGACGTGATCGCTACGGCGTACGATTCCGTCCGGCGCCTGTTCAACGACACGCCGGTGCCGACGCTCGAAGGAATGGATTTTATCGCGAAGGAGCTGGAGAAGAGAAATCCGAAGATCCGCGAGATTAAGACCGCCTCGGCCATAGATCTGGAATTTGTCAACGAGCTCGAGCGGAGCGGCTTCTTGAAAGGGCAGAAGGGAAGCGGAAGCTAACCGCCGTAAAAGATTTTATCCCCCAAGTCTCTCAGCAGCAGCGTGATATCGTCCGGCCGGCCGGAGGGCTCTACCTTGACGCCGGCGTCCTTGACCTCGCCGATGAACACCGAGTGATCGCCTTTCTCCACCGTCTCGACGAGCGCGCATTCGACGAATCCGGGGACATTTTCGAAAATCGGCGCGCCGAGGCTGCCGGCGCGAAACTTTTGCCCGCCGATCGTATCGCCCGCGCGTTCGAGCGGCTTGAAAAATGTGTAAGCGACGTCTTTGTGCTCTTTCCCGAGCACGTTCAGCGCGAAAGCTTTCGCTTCTTTGATGATCGCATGCGCGTTGGAGTCCACCTTGACGCCGACGACGACGAGCGGCGGCGCAAAAGAGGCCTGTGTGACCCAGTTGACCGTCGCCGCGGCGACGCGGCCGTCTTTAGCCTGACCGGTGAGAACGAATAAGCCGTAGGGAATCATCCGCAAGGCGGTCTTCTTTGCATTCGGGTCCATGGTTGCCTCCTTGATTTAACGTAGCAGGTTTACGACGGTGCGGTAAGATGGGCGATGACGGATTATTTTCCGCGCGCGGCGAGCTCGCGATAGAGCGAGCTCTTTTGCAGCCGCTCGACGGGGGCATCGTCGACCACGTCCTCGGATTTCACGCTTTTCATCTTCGGGTTGGTGAGCGCGAGCAATCGGTGCATGTTCTCTACGCCTTTGAGAGTGGGCCGAGTGTCGAGGCTGTACAGCCACTGGAGCGCGTCGTAGCCGCTCTCGGCGTCCTGCGGATTTTTTAGCCGCAGATTTTTGCTCAATGACTTGATCACGGTCGGCTTTTCCGCCGGCCGCTGAATGAACGCGATCGATTCGAGGACGCCGCGGAGCAGCGCATCGATCATTTGCGGGTTTTGTTTGATGTAGGAGCGCGGCGCCGCGAGCGCGAGCCCCTGATACGGGATCGGCGCCTGCGCCATGTCGACCAGCACATTGAAGCCCTTCGCTTTGAGCGGCGCGCTGTAGGTCTCGCTCAGATAAGCCGCGTCGATGTTACCGGTCGCGAGCGCCGGCGTCAGCACGGATTGGTCGCCCAGAATCAGCAGCGTGACCTTGTCGCGAGTCGGCTCGAGGCCGAGATGCTCGAGCGCGAGCATCGTCATCGACCAGACGCCGCCGCCGATGCTCTGCACGCCGACTTTCTTTCCCTTGAGCGCCTCGGCTGAGCGAATCGGCGGTGCGGTCATGAAGTCGCCGTCGGCGCGGTTGACGAGGCCGGCGAAGAATGTGAGGTCCATGCCGCCGGCGGCGGCGCTCAGGACCGTGCCGGGAATCGTGTAGGCGATCTGAATCTCGCCGGCGGCAACCGCGGCGATCGTCTGCGGACCACTGCGGATATTGATGACCTCGACGTTGAGTCCGTGCTTGCGAAATAATCCTTGCTCGACGCCGATCCACATCGCTGCGATCTTCTCGTTGTAGGCTCCGTGGGCGATACGGATAAGCGGCAGCTCCGCCGCCTGCGATCGAAGCGCGAAAATGACCGTGAGAAAAATCAATCCGGCGGCAGCGAAAAGCTTCTTCATGCCGCGATTCCGATTTGCTTCAACATCGCGCGCGTCAGCGGCGAGGCGGGATTCATCAGCTCGAGTCCCATGGAGTAATGATGGGCGCCGGGAATCTCGATGAATTCGCAATCGACGCCGCTCTCGCGGCAGAGGCGAAAAAATTCCCGCGATTGGCCGCGCCAGCCTTCAGGCTCGGCGCCGCCGACCGCGACGATCAGCGGGGCGCCAGCGCCGGGAGGGTGACGCAGCGGGCTGTTCTCGCGCGCGCTTTCGGGCGTGAGACGGATTTCCTCGTTGACTCCGATATGGAGCACCGCGTCGAGGTCGTAGACGCCGGTAATCGCCGCCGCGCCTTTGATGATGTTGCGCGGGAGCCCGTCTTTTTCCCAGTCGTGCGCCAATGTCATCGCGACCAGATGGCCGCCGGCGGAGATGCCGGCGATGTAAAGGTTCGCCGGATCGCCGCCGTAGCGAGAAATGTTTTTATCAACCCAGGCGATCGCGCTCCGCGCCTGCCGGACGATGTCCGTCACCGTGACATTAGGACAGAGATCGTAGCCTGCGACGACGACGGTCGCGCCGGCTTTGACGAAAAGCGGGGCGAAATGCGCATTCTGCTCCTTGCCGCCGCTCCGCCAGTAGCCGCCGTGAAAATAAACCAGAACCGGCGCGCCGGGCCTCGCGGCAGGATAAATATCGAGCTTCTGCCGCGGCGAGGCGCCGTAGGGCACGTCGAGAAACGATTTGAGTTCTTGACGATTTTTCGCGCTCGCCGTGTTTCGTTTGTCCGACCAGGACGTGGAATCGGGCACGGATTTTTGCGGGTCGAAGTTAAGCTCAAGCTCGTCGCGAGTATATTGCCTATAGACCTGCTGGCTCATCGCCCCTCCATACCACTAAATCCTGGCTTCACCAACGCGCCAGTTCGGGCCGGCCGTCGGGGTCGCATGCGATGCCGCAGGCCGCCGCGACCTGATCGCGATAGGCCAGCCAGAAGGTCAAAGCGCGCTGCATCGCCGCGACGACGAGACTTCTCCGCGCCGGCGCTACGTGATCGAGCACCGATTTCCACGCGGCTTGACGGTGATCGCGCTCGACCTGACGATGGGCCTTGGTGAGCGCGAGGTGTTCTACGGGAAGGTCGTAGTGCAGCACGAGCGGATGCTCGCTCAGCGAGGCGAGCCGGTTCTTGGTCGCCGCCGGCTCGATCGCCGCCCGCTCGTCCTTGGTTCCTTCGATGAAAAGCGTCACGATCGCCGCCGCTACGTCCCAGCCGCGGCGCTGGATCGCGTTGTCGAGGAATTTCCGATACGCCTTAGCCGCCGACAGAAGTTTCACGTTTTCGAAGCGCCGGAGATTCATGCCCAGGCCGCGAGGATATTCGAGGAAAAGCTCGGGATGCGGCCGTTCCGCCACGAGGCCGCCGGTCTCCTCCTCGAATAGGTTCTCGGCGAGCGCGCGGCGAACTTCCGCGATCGGGCACTGCACGTACGCCCAGCCGACCATGACGGGAAAATCCCGCACGTAGGTCGCATATTCCTGCTCGAAGTGGATGTGGAGGCGGCGCTTGGGCACCATTCCGGAAGTAAAGGCCGGCCACGCCCAATGGTCCTTCCGCTCCATGACGTCGAGGAGCTGCCGGAGAAAGGCGTTACGGGTTAAATTATTATTCGGTTTTTTCACCGCGGCTAAAAATTAATGCCGCTTGAAGAACTGCACGGCCTTCTCGTGTTTTTCCGCCGCCGCGCGCGTTTTGAATGTCCCGAGATTTCTGCGCCTACCGGTCTTGGGATTTTTCTCTCGCGAGTAAAGACGGTACTTGCCCGATGCGAGCTTGCGGATCATCGCTTCTCCTTACCTCTTCGGCGGCTGGCCTGGTCCTGTATACCGCAGCACGAAAATGCCCCAGTTTTTATCCGTGATGTAAATATTTCCGCGAGTATCGACGAGCACGTCCTCGGTTTGGCTCACGAGCTTGTCGTACGGCAGCGGCCCGTGGCGCTTGATTGGCGTCGGTGGGATGAACCAGCCGACCTCTTTGGGCGCGCGCGGACTTTTGATGTCGTAAACCCTGAGCCCGGCGTTGAAGTAGGTGAGATAAATCAGATCGCCTTGCTTCTGTACGTCCGGCAGATGGTATTCGAGGCTCGTGTTGTGCGGGCCGAAGCGGCCGCCCTTGTCGCAAAAGTCGGGCGCGCCTTTGGGCGGCTCGGGGCGCGGTAAGACAGAAATAAGGTACGGCCTCGCCGGATCTTTGATGTCGATCATCGCCGCGGTCGTGATCGCCCGATCGCACGCCGGCTTGTCGCCGGGCTCGTCGCCGCCGCCGGTCGCCTCGCCGTGCACGAAGAGCAGATTTTTTCCCGGAATCGGCAGCACGTCATGCGCCGGGATGCCGCCGAAAGGCGGGCTGATCTGCAAACGGCCGACGAGCTTCGGCTTCGAGATGTCTTCGATGTTGAGAATCACGACTGAGCCGCCGTAACCGACGTAGGCGGTCTTGCCGTCTTCGCTGATGATCGCCGGGCCGTGAAACGAGTCGCTCACCTTAGGCTGCTCGCCTTCCTTCTGTCCCGGCATCCACCAGCGGCCGGCTTCTTTTGGATTTACCGGGTCGCTCACGTCGAGGAAAAGTAAAATGCGTCCGGAGTAGCCGGCCGCGGCGGCTGAGAGATTGGCGTACTTGCCGCCGGGGTAACCGATGCGATGCACGCCGGTGCTGCCGGTCTTCCAATGCGACAGCAATTTCCAGTTCACGGGATCGCTGATGTCCCAGATGAGCGCGCCTTCTTCGTTGGGGCGGTGCGGGTCGCCGCCCCAGTTGGCCTGCTTTTTCTGCAAGGCGGTGATCATGAGGTTGTCGTGAAATTCCATCTGGATCGTGTTGGTGTTGTCGGGCCCTTCGACGAATTTCAAGAATTTCGGATTCGCCGCGTCGGTCACGTCGATGATCGTCCAGCCGCGATGCCACTCGTGCCCCATGTAGAGATACCAGCGGCCCTTCACTTGGCGGATCGCCATTTTGAAGGCGCCGCCGCGACCGTCCAGATCGCTGTAGCCGATCGCCTTCATGTTGCTCGCTTGCCAGCCTTTGGGGATGGGATCGGCGGAGGCTGACGAAGAAATCGCGACGAGTGACAAAACCATTGAGAGAAGCAGGCGCGTAAATAGCTGTGCTAGAAATGAATGCATGGGTTGCCTCGCTTTATGGGACGACGTGTATGGCTGAGCGCGTGGACGTCCATGTCCTCGTTGCGACTTATTTGAAATATCCCAACAGTTCGCCGAAGCGATCGAACGTTTTCACTTTCGGATGCGTGAAGAATGCGTTGTAATTCCGGCGCGGCATGTAAACCGTCGCGCGCGTGTTCTCCGCCACATCCAGGCAGTTTTCCGGCCGGTCGTCGACGAAGATTCCGACGCCGAGTTCTTCGACCAGTTTGGATTTATAATCCGCCGTGCAATGAACGACAGGATCGGAGACGCCGTGCCGTGTGAGCCAGTCCGCTGTAAGGCGCTGGACATCGCGGCCTTCGCGCGCCTGGCGATGCGTGATGAAGACGAGCTGCCGTGCGCGGCTGAGACCATCGAGTGCGCGCCATTCCGATGCCGTCAATAAGGGGATGAGCCGGTCGAAAAAATCCGGCTCCGCGGCGAGCGCCTCTAAGCACCGCTCGAGAACGGTATCGGTTATGACGGGATGATCTTTGTAGCTCAAATCGACGACCGTCTCCGGCGCGATCGGTGCGCAGCCGATCTGCGTTTCGACGAAGCGGAGGAACGGCCCGAGAAAATCCGCGACGACGCCGTCGATGTCCAAACCCACGAGCATGGGATCAATTTAGGTGAAAAGAAAATCGCCGTCAATTGATCGCCATGCTGTTGACGCTGGCGGGGCGCTGGTTTAAAGGTAGGTGCGTTCGATCATTCTTTCAGTTCCGGAGTGGATCATGACAGCGCGATGGATTGCGGCCTTCGGCTTCATAGCGGTGCTAACCATTCCCGGCGGCGCCGCCGCTCAAAATATCCGCCTGAGTTACTCGGGAACTTCGGGGCAGAATGTCCCTTTCTGGGTTACCTATGAAGCCGGATTGTTCAGGAAGTATGGATTGAACGCCGAGCTCGTGCTCATCTCCGGCGGTCTCACCAACATCCAGGCGGTGCTGGCGAACGAGATCCGTTTTTCGTATCTCGGCGGCGCCTCGCCGATCCAGGCTGCGGTCCAGGGAGCCGACATCGTCGTGCTGGCCACCGCCTATGCCCTCATGCCATACGGTCTGATTACCGGCGGCGCGGTTCATTCCGCCGCCGATTTAAAAGGTAAACGCGCCGCGGTTTCGCGCATCGGCGGTATCGAGGAGGTGGCGATCCGCGCGGCGATGGAAAAGCTGGGTCTCGGACCCAAAGATATTACGTTCATTCAAGCCGGCCCGGATGCGCTCCGGATCGCCGCGGTCCAATCCGGCAACGCCGCCGCCGCGGCGCTGGCGCCGCCGGCGCTTTTCGCCGCCGCCGCCCGCGGCCTCAAAGTCATCGCCGATCTCGGCGCGCTCGGCGTCAAATATCCCACTTCGGTCATCGCGGCGCGCCGCGGCTATGTCTCGCAGGATCGAGCGACGGCGAAGAAATTTTTGATGGCGCTCGTCGAAGGGCTCCATCTCTACCGGGAGAAAAAAGATTACGCGATGAAGGTGATGGAGAAATACACCAAACAAAGCGATCCGCAGATTCTCTCGCAGACCTACGATTACTTCGCGAAGAACGTTCCACTTATGCCGCTCACCGACGCCGCGGTTATGGAGGCGGGGCTCGCCGCGGCGGAGAAGCCCGGCGCGAAGAGCGCCAAGGATTTATACGACAACAGCCTTCTGCAAGAGCTGGAGCGAGAGGGCTTCGGCAAAAAGCTAGGCAAGTAAACATTAGAAAGGACAGTTTGAGGATGGATAAAGTACTCGGTCAATTGGACAAGAATCGCCTAGTGGAGATCGCCAAGAACGTCGCCGACATCGTTAGCATCACCGGGGATGAATACAACATCGCACATTATTTGGGCGGCGAGTTCGAGCGGCTCGGCATGACGGTTAAATATCAAGAGGTCGAAGAGGGGCGACCCAACGTCATCGGCACGCTCAAAGGCTCTGGGGGCGGCCCCACGCTCATGTTCTGCGCACACATGGACCATTTCGACAACCCGCAGGAGACGATCGTGGAGGGCGACCGCATCTATGGGCGCGGCCTCGTGAACATGAAGGCCGCGTTTCCGTGCTATATCGTCGCCGTCGAGATGCTCCAAAAAGCCGGCGTCGAGCTCAAGGGCGACATTATCATTTCCGGTGTCGTCGGCGAGATCGAAAAGGCGCAGGTGAACCGTTTTTCCGGCAAGACTTATCGCGGCGCCGGCGTCGGCGCGCGCTATATGATGGACCACGGCGTCACGGCAGACATGTGCATCATCGGCGAGCCCACCGGTCTCCAGCTCCAGATCGGCAACGCCGGTCTCATATGGGCGGAGGTGACCGTCGACGGCAAGGCCGAGAACTTTGTCATTCAGGCGGGCAAGGTCGCGCAGGCAATCCAGGACTGGGAGAAAGAGTATCAGCAGGAATATAAACATCCGTTCATGCTGCCGACCGTGCAGATCGGCGCGATCGACGGCGGCAACCCGTTCAAGCCCGGGACGCAGCCGTCGGTGAAGCTCTATATCATCGTGAAGACGCTGCCGAAGGTCCCGACGATGGCGATCCAGCGGGCGCTCGAAAAGGTCTGCGCCCGCGTCGAAGAGAAGGAAAAAGACATCAAGACCAAGGTCGAGCTTTATCTCTCGACTTACGGCTACGAAATCTCGAAGGAAGAGAAAGTCGTCAAGGTGATGGAGCAGGCGCACCAGACCGTCTTCGCCAAGCCGGTGCAGTATCCCATGCCGAAGCGCTACGGTATCACGAGCGACGGCTCGCGGATCAACGCCTACGGCGTGCCCGCGATCACGTACGGTCCGGGTTTCGGCACGCATCTCGTCGACCCGACCGAGCCGAAGATCGCCGACTGGGACAACCCCTCGGGTATCCGTCGCGGCGTCGGCATCACCAACATGATTAACTGCGCGAAAGTTTACGCGATGGCGGCGTACGAGGTGTGCACCAAGACGCGCCAGGAACTTGGATTGCGCTAAAATGCATATCACGTTTGCTCATTATCGTAATCGTTTTTGTATGTTCCGGACCTATTACGCCCTCGCGGCCGGTATCGTGAAGCCCGAGGGATTCACGATCTCCATTATCGAGGTTCCGGATCCGCCGAGCCGCGCGCAAGAGGAAGCGCTGATCGGCGGCGAGGTGCAGGCGGCGAATCTCTATCTGCCCAATTTTCTCCGCTGCCGCATCGACGACGCGCCGATCCGCGGCATCTCGACTGAATGGAAATCGACGGTCAAAGGCAACGGCATGTTCGTTCTTGCCGGCGGCCCGGTCAAGACGCCGAAAGATCTCGCCGGGCGGCTCATCGCGACGCATCACAAGACACCGCACGTCGTACACCGCTACCTCCTCAAGCACCGCTACGGCGTCGATCTCTCCACGATCCGCTGGGAAGCCCATCCGCAGGAAGAGCTGCTGGAGATCTTGAAAAGCGGCAAGGCGGACGCAGTGGTGCTGATCGATCAGTTTTTCTTCCGCGGCGAGAACGATGCCGCTGTAAAGCGGCTCTACAGCGATGGCGAGGCGTGGGCCGCGCTCACCGGCTTTCCTGAGATGATCAAGCATATGGTCGCGGTGCGCGAGCCGTTATTAAAAGAACAGCCGGATTTTCGTCACAGGCTGCTCCACGCGTGTAAGGCCTCGATCGCCTACAGCGAGCAGCACCTGCCGGAGATCGCGGATAAGTTCATCGAGCGCTACGGCGGCGAGCGCGAGGCCGTGCTCGCTTCGGCGCGTTATCCGAAGATCGAATTCACGTTCACCGATGCCGAGCGCAAAATCGCCGAGGCGGAGATGAAGATGCTCGCCGAAATGGGCGAGATTCCGCGCGAGATCCCGGTCGCTCCACAATTCGTCACAGACGAATTCTAATGTTGAATGCTGAAGTATGAATTTTAAATTCAAAATTCAAAACTCAAAATTCAAAATTTGTGCTCTCGTTTTGCTGCTGGCGGCGCAGGCGGTAGAGACTTACGCGCAAGAGAAAAAGACCGTCCGACTGGTGACGGTAAGCTTCTCGTGGAACAGCGCGCTGCCAGGGGCCGTGGCGCTGCGCAAGGGTTATTACAAGGAACAGGGGCTCGCGCTCGAATCGATCTTCATCCGCGGCGGTCCCGCGGCGATCGCCGCGTTGGTATCCGGCGACGCGGATTTCGGCAGCATCGGCGGCGCGCAGGCGATCATGCGCTCGCGTGCCCGCGGCCTCGACGTGGTGATCATCGGCTCGATCTCCAACGCGGTCAACTACGTCGTCATCGGCGCCAAGGGAGTGAAGAGCCTCGCCGACCTGAAGGGAAAGATCGTCGGTGTGACCGGCGCGGGCGCGTTCTCCGAATTCGCCATGCAGAGCTATCTCAAGCGGAATAACCTCGAGCCGGGCAAAGACGTGACGCTGCGCGCCGTCGGCAACACGACGATGCGCGCTGTCGCGCTGGAAAGCGGGCTCATCGCGGCGGCGCCGTTTTCGCCCGAGGACGCGGTGCGGCTAGTCTCCAAAGGGTACCCGATGATCGTCAATCTCGGCGAGGCGCTCCCGATCCCGGAGACGATCATCGTCGCGCGCACCGAGTTCCTGGCGAAGTATCCGGAGACAGCCAAGCGTTTTTTAAAGGGCCTGGTTCAGGGGATTCATTTCGTGAAGACGAACAAGGCGGAGGCGATAAAAATGGGCTACGAGGCGGGCCTCAAGGGCGAGCCCGATATCGTGAATAAGGCGTACGATCTTTTCGCGCCGGCTCTCACGCCCGACCTCTCGGTCGGCATCGAAGGGCTGCAGCAGATCCTCGACGAGGACATCCGCAACGGCTTCGTGGACAAACAGATGACCGTCGACAAGGCGGTCGATACCCGAATATTAAAGCTCACGCAGCAGGAGCTGCGCCGCGAGGGACGGCTGCCGTGACTTCGAAGTCATTCGATTAGGAGGCAAAATGAAAATCTGCCATTACAATAACAACCAGGCCGGCATCGTCGAAGGCGACAAGGTCTATCCGATCGGCGACGCGCTGGTGCGCGCCGGTCATGTCAGAAACGGCTATACCATGGTGGAGGTCGTCGAGGCGCTGGCGAACCGGACCGAGGCGATGGACGCGGCGCGCGGCGCGCTGAAAAGCGCCGCGTCGCTGCCGCTGTCTTCGGCGAAGCTGCTCGCGCCGATTACCAATCCGCCGTCGCTCTGGGCGGCGGCGGCGAATTACCGAGCGCATCAGGCGGAGATGAAGGTCAAAATGGGAAGCGCCGACCGCGCCGAGCTCACGAAGGACGAGCTCATGGCGGAATTTTTTCTCAAGCCGACGTCTTCCATCATCGGCCCCGGCGACACCGTCGTTCTGCCGAAAATCTCCAAGGATGTCGATTTCGAATGCGAGCTCTGCGCCGTGATCGGAAAAAAAGCGCGAAAAGTGAACGAAGAGCGGGCGCTCGATTATGTCTTCGGCTATACGATCTGCTGGGACTTGAGCCAGCGCGACCCCTGGGGCCGCGGCCGGCACAACACGCGCAATATTCGCAAGGGCTTTGACACCTTCACCGCCCTTGGGCCGTGGATTGTCACCAAGGATGAGATCGAGGAGCCGCAGGACCTTTCGATCAACGTCGAGCAGAACGGCAAGCCGGCGATGACCGCGCATACGAGCGACATGATCTGCGGCATCCGCGACCATATACGCTTTCTGACGAGCTGCCTCACGCTCCGGCCCGGCGATCTCATCACCACCGGCACCCCGGCCGGCGTTAAAAAGCTCGCCGATGGAGATCATCTCAAAGGCACGATCGAAAAGATCGGCTCGATGGAACTGAAAGTCGCCGCGGAGCGCTAGATGCGTAGCGCGCAGGCCATCCTCCGGTCATCGGCGGTCTTTGCGGTGCTGCTCGGCGCGTCGACGATTTCTTCCTATTCGGCGTCGTTGCCGGAGATTACGACTGTTGGCGCCGGCGGCGACGCTTGCCGCCAGTGGACGCAAGCGATCAAAGAGCCAAGCGCGCGCTATCAATACCGCCAGTGGCTCTTCGGCTTCGTCTCGGGTTTTAATTGGCGCGATGCGTCGAAGCAGATCAATCCGCAGGACACCACCGCGCTGCTCGCCTGGGTCGATGAGTTTTGCAAAGTCAATCCAGATGCGCCCGTATACGTCGCTGCCGGCAATCTAGCGCGGCAGATGACGAAAGCGCCGGCTGCCAGCGACAAAAAACGCTGAGGCGACCATGGTTCATACCCGTTTCTGCGATCTACTCGGCATTCGTCACCCGATCGTATTGGGCGGCATGGGCGGAGGCGCCACCGTCGCCGCCCTAGTCGCCGCGGTGTCGAACAGCGGCGGTCTCGGTATTCTCGGAACGTCGGGAACCGACGGCTCGAAGCTCAAGGCCGAGGCGGAGGCGATTCGCCGCGCGACCGACAAGCCGTTCGGCATCAATCATCTTCTCTTCGAGGTGGACGAGGAACGCTTTTCCGCCGCCCTGGCCGCAAGGCCCGCGGTCGCTTCGTTCGCGTGGGCGCGACCGGATCAAGATCTGCGAAGCTATTTCGATCGCTCGCACGAGGCCGGCTGCAAGGTCATGTATATGGGCGGCGAAGTTCCAGAGACGGTGCGCGCGGCCGAGGCGGGCGCGGATATCATCGTCGCGCAAGGGACCGAGGCGGGCGGCCACGTCGCGTGGATGGCCTCGCTGCCGCTTGTGCCGATGGTCGTTCAAGCCGTCGCGCCACTGCCTGTGCTGGCCGCCGGCGGGATCGCCGACGGCCGGGGGCTAGCCGCCGCCCTCGCGCTCGGCGCAGACGGCGTTCTCATCGGTACCCGTCTGCTGGCATCCAATGAGTCGCCGCTCCATCCGAATTTCAAGCAGGCGATCGTACGAAGCGACGGTCACGACACGGTGCTCACCGAGATCCCCGACGTCGCGGCCGGACGGATCTGGCCCGGCGCGATGTCGCGCGCGCTGAGAAATGATTTCATCCAGCGTTGGGCCGGCCGCGAATGGGCGCTCCGCCAGAATCAACGCGCCGTGGCGCAGTCCGTGCTCGAAGCGCGCAAGCAAGGAGACGCCGACAACGCGCCGCTTTTCATAGGCCAGGACGCCGGCCTCATCGATGCGATCAAATCCGCCGCCGAGATCGTCGAAGGCATGGCCGCGGAAGCCGAAGAGATCATCAAAAATCGATTGGCCGTGCTCGTACGGAGCCGGTGACGACCGCCGCGCCGGCGATCAAAAAGTTCCGCTTTCGCGGCGCGCGGCGGAATAGACGTATGCCGGTTCGCAAAACCATCGAGAACTTCCCGCGACGTCTGAGTTCCGCTCTCAAGCACATCGATCCCAGGACTCTGGCGAGCTTTCTTCTCGCCCTAAGGCGATTCCTGCGCCATCGCCTAACGGTTGAGGAGGCCAAGGAGGAGGTCCGGCGGCGCATCGATTCGCGCGCCGAGCGTTTTCTCAGCCGAATCGAAACTCAAGTTTTTGGCCGTTACTCAAATCCTTATCGGAGGCTTTTCAAGGCCGCTGGCTGCGAACTCGCCGATTTGGCCCATCAGGTGCGGCGCTATGGAGTGGAAAAGGCATTGGAGCAGCTTGCGGCCGAAGGGGTCTATCTGACGCCCGACGAGTTCAAAGGAAAACGCGAGGTGAAGCGTGGAACCGAGAGCTTCGTTGTCGATCCGAAAACTCTGGATCTAAACGTTGCCTCGCCCTCTCTTACGGTGCAAACGAGCGGCACGAGCAATGCGCCGCGACCATACGTCATTCCGCTCAATGCCCTCGCCTCGAGAGCTTTTTCGCAGTGTGTTTTCTATGCTGCCCACGACCTCGCTTCCTACTCGGCCGCTGTCTACGACGCGATTCTGCCGGCCAACGGTGGTGTCCGCGAATTGTTGGTCTGCGCCCGATTCGGCTATCGGATGAACCGTTGGTTTGCGCGAAAGGTGCCGTCGCAAAGTCGGCTGGGGACGGTCTGGAACGAGGCGATGACGTATCTTATCGTTCTCATGGGCAACATCTTCGGTCCGGGCTTGCCGTGGCCGGAATTTGTCGACGGCGAAAACGTCCAGCCGATTATCGATTGGATTTTGCAAGAGCAAAGGCGGCGGAAGTCATGTATGATTCGCTGCACGGCGAGCAACGCGGCCCGGATTAGCCGGGCCGCCTGGGAAATGGGTCTGCCGCTCGATGGCAGCAAATTCTACGTCAGCGGCGAGCCTTTCACCGAGGCCAAGCGCGACGTCATTGCGCGGAGCGGCGCGACAGCCGTGCCCGCCTATGGATTCGACGGGGGTGCTATAGGATTCGGGTGTGTCCACCCTGCTTACGTCGATGATCTGCATGTCGATCTAGCAAAGCTCGCGCTGATCCTCCGGCCACAGGCCCTAGACTACGCGCCGGAAATTCATCCGCTTCTCGTTACGACGCTGGACGAGACCGCCCCTCGCTTTTATCTCAATGTCGATATCGGCGACCATGCGACCATCAGCGATCGGCGATGCGGTTGCGTTTTGGAAGCGGTCGGCATGACGCAGCACATCCATCACATTCGAAGCCATGAAAAATTCACCAGCGAAGGCATGAACTACTTCTACGGTAATCTCTGGGACCTGTTGGAGAAGTCTCTGCCGTCGGAATTCGGCGGCGCGCCGGGCGATTATCAACTGGTCGAAGAGGAAGAAGGGGACGGGCAAACCCGTCTTGTTCTCATAGTCCACCCGCGCCTTGGAAGTCTTGAGGAGGAAAAACTTTTAGCGCGGCTGCACGCGGCACTGGCGGCGGGCTCGCGGGCCAACGAATTCCAGTCCGCGGTTTGGAGGAATGCCGGAACGGTGAAAATAAGGCGTGAAATTCCGCTGGCGAGCGAACGTGGAAAGATCTTGCCGCTGCGCATCTCTCACGCTGGGTAAACGTCTCTCCAGCGATTTCCGCCATGAAGCTTGTCCGCGCCGCTCAGCTCTGCATGCTTTCAATCTTCCTTCTTTTATTCTGGCGCGCCGGCTCCTGCGCGCCGATTCGGATCGGCTACAGCGCTCTCGGCGCGGTATTCACGCCCTTGTGGGTGGCTCAGGACGAGGGATATTTCAAGCGAGAGGGCCTCGAGACCGAGACGGTTTACGTCGGGGGAGGCTCCGTCGTTATCCAGGCTCTCATTGCCGGAGATCTACAATTCGCGCTCGCCGGCGCAACGGGCGCCGTTCGCGCCACGCTGAATGGCGCCGATGTGAAACTGATCGCCAACACGATGACCTCGATGGACTTCCACCTGATTTCGCGGCCGGAGATCGCATCTCTCGGGGCGCTGAAAGGGAAAAAAATCGGCGTGACGCGGCTCGGCGGCAACACGGATTTTGCGCTCGATATCGTTCTGAAAAAAGCCGGGCTAACGCGCGGCGCCGACGTGAACGTGCTCCAGACAGGAGGAATGCCGCAGATGATGGGGGCGCTTCAGGCGGGCGGCCTCGATGCCGGCGTAATCACCGCGGTTCTGGCGTTGTCCGCCGAAAAGAGGGGCTTCCGTCGGCTCGTCGATTTTGCAGAGCTAGAGATTCCATACCCGCTCGCTCCCTTGATGGCGAGGGAATCTTATATTCGCAGTCACCGCGACATCGTGCGGCGGTTCTTGCGCGCGTACGTCGAAGCGCTGCATCGGGTGTTGACGGACCGTGAGACAGCGCTCCGGATTCTCGCCAAATACACCCGGACCGACGACATGGACACCCTCGCCAGCACGTATCGCCATTACCGCTCGAGGTATCTGAAAAAAATCTACGTCGATCTCGAAGGCGTGAGGAATCTATTGCGGTTCGAGTTCAAAGACGCAGGCGGACACGCGGCGGAGCGTTTTGTCGACAATAGTTTCGTTGTCGAGCTCGACCGCGAAGGAATGTTCGAAAAACGTTAGCGCTGGCGAAGCTCGATTACTATGGCCCAGAGATTTCCGTGCGATAAAAATAATTTTCCCTCTTGACAAGTTTGTTCCGGGGGATAATGTGGGTTCGAGAGGAAAAAATATGAACGAGGAAATTCCGCCGGGCCAAAAAGGCCCGCGGCCTCGGGAAGCGGGTTTCAGGCTGCGGCCGGCGTAAAGTAGCCTCAACTATCGTGCCTGAAGGCACAAGATCGGCACTGACCGATCATCGATGGAAGGAAGGCTTACTTCAATAAGCGACCGCTTTGCCGGGACGCGACCGACGGAGGCGCGGGCAAGTCGGAGTAACAATTTAACGCAGTTTTTCGGCGCCGATGCGCGCCCAAACGGGCTCTCCAAAGGAGGGCCCGTTTTGTTTTTCAGGCTAGAATTTTCCGATGGTTCCGGCCGCGCGTTGGCCTAATCTCCGCATTGAACGTTCCCAACAAACTGTTAGTCTAGTATGGGTTTTTGGGGGAAACATGTTCGGGCCGTTTGCAACGATCTCCGATTTTATCGATATCCTCTTCGTTGCGATTCTTCTATACACGGCGATGGTGTGGCTGCGGACCACGCGCGCGGCCTTCGTCCTGCGGGGAATCTTCGTGCTCGCGGTCATTTATCTGATCGCGCGTCAATTCGAGCTGCAGCTGACGGCGTGGATCTTTCAGGGATTTTTCGCGGTCTTCGTGATCATGATCGTGGTGATCTTCCAGGAAGAGCTCCGGCAGATTTTCGAACGCGTCGCGGTCTGGAGCTGGCGCTCGGCGGGTCGTCCTGAGCTGCAATCGGAGACCGCGAATGTGCTGGTGCGAACTGTCGCGGATCTCGGCAAGGACAAGATCGGCGCTCTTATCGTCGTTTCCGGCAATGATCCGCTCGCGCGCCATATCGTCGGCGGCATTCCGCTCGACGGCCGATTGAGCGCGCCGCTGCTGCGAAGCATCTTCGATCCTCATTCGCCGGGTCACGATGGCGCGGTCATCATCGAGCGCGACCGCGTGACGCGTTTCGCCGCCCATCTGCCGCTGTCGAAAGATTTGCGTCAGTTGGCGGATGTGGGCACGCGCCACAGCGCGGCGCTCGGTATCGCCGAACTCACCGACGCGCTCGCGATCGTCGTTTCCGAGCAGCGCGGCACGATCGCGGCCGCGCGCGACGGTTATCTCCACCGCCTCGACAATCCCCAAGAGCTGGTCGGCCTGCTCGAAAGATTCCTGCGCAAAGAAGAGCCGGAAAAACGCCGCGTATGGAAGTGGATACCGGTGGAGCACATCCGCGAAAACTGGCAGGGCAAGGCGATTGCGCTCGCGATGGCCGCGGGCTTTTGGTACGTTTTTGTCCCCGGCTCCAAAGTGATGGAAGCGACCTACCGGATTCCTGTCCAAGTGCAAAATATTCCGGCCGACTACGAGCTCGAATCGTTCCAGCCGACCGAAGTCGAGGCGACATTTTCGGGGCCGCGGCGTGCTTTTTATTTTTTTCGCCCGAAGCGGCTGAAGGTGACTGTGGACGCGTCGACGGCGGACTCGGGACGCAGAGTTTTTACTATCACGCCGCAAAGCATCCGCCATCCGAACGAGATCAAGGTCGAAGATGTCAGGCCGCCCACGCTGAGGGTATCGCTGCGCCGGGTGGCGCGTGAAGAAAAAGACAAAGCCGCGCAGAACGACAAGGTGACCGGAGGATAGCGGCGCATGGGCCGGTTTCCAGGCGACGGGCGGGAGCGCGTCGTCATCGAAAACGTAAAGCCGGAAATAGACGGCGGACGCTTTGCCGTTAAGCGTATCGTCGGCGAGACGGTGACGGTCGAGGCGGACGTCTTTGCCGACGGCCACGATCTGCTCTCCGCGGTGCTGAGATACCGCAGCCGGAAAAAAGACGCTTGGGCCGAAACGCCGATGGCGCTGCTCGGCAACGACCGCTGGCGCGCCGCGTTCACCGTCGAAGAGATGGGCCGTTATCTCTACACCATCGAGGCGTGGGTGGACCGCTTTCAGACGTGGCGCCATGGGCTGGAGAAGAAAATCGAGGCCGGCCAGGACGTATCTTCCGATGTCCTAACAGGCGCCACGCTGATCCAAGAGGCGGCGCGTCGGGCCGAAGACGAGGATAAGAACAGACTCAAATCGATCGCAACGCTCTTCCGTTCGTACGCGGACAAAAAGACCGTGCCGGAAATCGAGCCGGAGCTTGTTCGCCTCATGGAAAAATATCCCGACCGCCGCTTCGCGATACGGTACGAAAAGAAGCTCGCGGTGACGGTCGATCGGGAGCGGGCGGGCTTCAGCACGTGGTACGAGCTTTTCCCCAGGTCGTTCGCGAACCGGCCGAACGCCCATGGGACGTTTCGCGATCTGGAGCGGAGCCTGCCGTATGTCGCATCGATGGGATTCGACGTTCTGTACCTGCCTCCGATCCATCCGATCGGCCGCGCGCACCGCAAAGGCAAGAACAACGCGCTCGCGACCGAGTCGCGCGACCCCGGCAGTCCATGGGCGATCGGCTCCGACGAGGGCGGGCATAAGTCGATTAATCCTCAGCTCGGCACGCTGGAAGACTTCAAGCGCCTCATCACACGGGCGAAAAACCGCGGGATGGAGATCGCGCTCGACATCGCGTTTCAATGCTCGCCGGATCACCCGTATGTGAAGCAGCATCCGGAATGGTTTCGCAAGCGGCCGGACGGCTCGGTCCAGTACGCGGAGAATCCGCCGAAGAAATACGAAGACATCGTGCCGCTCGACTTCGAGACCAAGGCATGGCGCGATCTATGGGAAGAGCTCAAGAGCGTGATCGTCTACTGGGCCGAGCAGGGAGTGCGCATTTTCCGGCTCGACAACCCACACACCAAGCCGTTTTGCTTCTGGGATTGGCTCATCCGCCAGGTGAAAGAGGAATTTCCCGACGTGCTCTTTCTATCCGAGGCCTTCACGCGGCCGAAGGTCATGCAGCGTCTCGCCAAAGCCGGACTCACGCAATCGTATACGTACTTTACCTGGCGGCGCACCAAGGCCGAGCTCGTCGAATATTTCGAAGAGCTGACGCGGACCGACGTCCAAGAATACTTTCGCCCCAACCTCTGGCCCAACACGCCGGACATTTTGATGGATTATCTCCAGCAGGGCGGCCGGCCCGCGTTTATGGCGCGTTACGTGCTCGCGGCCACGCTCGGCGCGAACTGCGGCATCTACGGCCCGGCGTTCGAGCTGATGGAAAACCGGCCGAGGGAAGCGGGCAGCGAAGAGTATTTAAACTCGGAAAAATACGAGATCAAACGCTGGGATCTGGAGAAAGCCGACAGCCTCAAAGACTTCATCGCGGCCGTCAACCGCATCCGGAAAGAAAACCCCGCGCTCCACGCCGACCGCGGCTTGCGGTTTCATGCCCTCGATAATCCCGAGATGATTTGCTACAGCAAGAGTACCCCAGACCAGAGCAACGTGATCCTAACGGTGGTGAACCTCGACTCGAAATACACTCAGTCCGGGTGGGTCAATCTCTCGCTCGAAGACCTCGGCGTCGCCGCCGGTGAAGCCTTTCACGTGCACGACCTCCTGACCGACGCTCGTTATGCGTGGCGCGGCGCGCGTAATTACGTCGAGCTCCGTCCGAGCGCGCTCCCGGCGCATATCTTCCGCATCGAGCGCGACGGCCGTCGAGCTGCCCGCGTAGTCAGCTAAGCCTCCAGGTGACGACACTATGGCGGACACAACGCGCAAACAAGACGACATTATTTTGGCCAAGGACCCGCTTTGGTATAAGGACGCGATTATCTATCAGCTGCACGTCCGCGCCTTCCGCGACAGCAATGAGGACGGCATCGGTGATTTTCGCGGCCTTACGGAAAAGCTCGATTACTTACAAGACCTAGGGGTGACCGCGCTCTGGCTCCTGCCCTTTTACGTCTCGCCCCTGCGGGACGACGGGTACGACATCGCCGACTACACCGCAGTTCATCCAAACTACGGCACGCTTCAGGACTTCAAGACGTTTTTAACCGAAGCGCACCGGCGCGGGCTCCGCGTCATCACGGAGCTTGTTGTCAACCATACCTCCGACCAGCACGCATGGTTCCAGCGCGCGCGCCGCGCGGCGCCGGGAACGTCCGAGCGCGACTTTTACGTCTGGAATCAGGCGCCGGAGAAATATCAGGACGCGCGGATTATTTTCAAAGATTATGAACTCTCCAACTGGTCGTGGGACCCGCTCGCGAAGGCCTATTACTGGCATCGCTTTTACTCGCACCAGCCGGACCTGAACTTCGACAACCCCGATGTCGTCAAGGCGCTGTTCGAAGTCCTCGATTTTTGGCTCGAGATGGGCATCGACGGGCTTCGCCTCGATGCCGTCCCCTATTTGTACGAGCGCGAAGGGACGAACTGCGAGAACCTTCCCGAAACCCACGCCTTCTTAAAGCGGCTGAGGAGCTACGTCGACGAGAAGTATCCCGGGCGCATGCTGCTCGCCGAGGCCAATCAGTGGCCCGAGGACGCCGCGGCCTATTTCGGCAACGGCGACGAATGCAACATGGCGTTCCATTTTCCGGTCATGCCGCGCATCTTCATGGCGGTGCATATGGAGGACAACTATCCGATCATCGACATCCTCGATCAAACGCCGGCGATTCCCGAAAACAGCCAGTGGGCGATCTTTCTGCGGAATCACGACGAGCTGACGCTCGAGATGGTGACCGACGAGGATCGCGACTATATGTACAAGGTCTACGCGACCGACCCGCAGGCGCGCATCAATCTGGGCATCCGACGGCGCTTGGCGCCGCTGCTCTGGAACAATCGAAGGAAGATCGAGCTGCTCAACTGCCTGCTGATGTCTCTGCCGGGGACGCCGATTATCTAC
This sequence comes from Verrucomicrobiia bacterium, assembly GCA_035495775.1. Lineage (GTDB taxonomy): Bacteria > Desulfobacterota > Binatia > UBA9968 > UBA9968 > JAJPJQ01. Next base: position 56,793 of record DATJFG010000004.1, read on the forward strand.
TATGGCGATGAAATCGGCATGGGCGACAACATTTACTTGGGCGATCGGAACGGCGTGCGCACGCCGATGCAGTGGAGCGCGGACCGCAACGCCGGCTTCTCGCGCGCGAATCCACAACGGCTCTATCTCCCGGTCATCGTCGACGCCGAATATCATTACGAGGCCGTGAACGTCGAGGCGCAGCAGCAAAACCTGCATTCGCTTCTCTGGTGGACGAAGCGGCTGCTGCAGCTTAGAAAAACCTTTCATGCCTTCGGCCGCGGCTCGATCCAGTTTTTCAATCCGGACAACCGAAAGGTGCTCGTCTTCATCCGCCGCTGCGGTGACGAGATGATCCTCGTGGTCGCAAACCTGTCGCGCTTCGTGCAGTACGTCGAGCTCGATTTTTCATTGTACAAAGGGATGATACCGGTCGAGCTCTTCAGCCGTTCGCCGTTTCCGTCTATCGGCGAGCTGCCCTATTTCTTCACGCTCGGTCCACACGCGTTTTACTGGTTTAAATTGGAGCCGCCGCGTCCAACCGCAGCCGCGGCGCCGAAGCCCGGGGCTCTGCCCAAGCTCGAGATCTCCGAGGCATGGGATGCGGTATTCCAGGGACGCGGCCGCGCCGGACTGGAAGCGGTCTTGCCGGACTATTTACAAAAATGCCGCTGGTTCGGCGGCAAGGCGAAGCAGGTGCGCGCCGCCAAAATCCTCGATGCGACCCGAGTCCCCTACGACGACGGCGCCGCCTATTTGCTTTTCGCCGAAGTGCAGTACTCCGGCGGTCTGCCGGAGACCTATCTTGTCCCCGTCGCTTTCGCCCCCGGCGACCGCGCGGCGGAGATCGCCCAGACGAACGCGTCTAGTGTCATCGCGCAGCTCAGGATTCAAGACGGCGATCACTCCAGCGACGGCATCCTCTTCGATGCGCTGGCGGACGGGCGGTTTTGCAAATCGCTTTTGCAGGCGATCGCTCGCGGCCAGACGTTTCGCGGCGAAAAGGGGGAGATCGTCGGCGAGGCGTCGAAGCATTTCCAAACGATCGCCGGTTCTTCCGAGGCTCCGCTGGAGCCGGCGGCGGTCAAGCGCGAGCAGTCGAACAGCTCGATCGTCTTCGGCGACCGGCTCATCTTGAAAGTTTTTCGTCGGCTTGTCGAAGGCAGCAATCCCGACCTGGAGATCGGCAAGTTTCTGACGGAGAAAAATAACTTTGCGCATGTCCCGCCGTTTGCCGGCGCGATGGAATGCCGCAGCGAAAGACGCGAGCCGATGACGTTGGCGATCCTGCAGGGCTATGTGCAAAACCAGGGCGACGCGTGGGGCTATACTCTCGACAGCCTGCAGCGGTATCTCGAGACGTGTCTTGCGCGACGCGCCGACGGGCCGTACTTACCGCTTCCCAGGGATCATGTCATCGACCTCATCGATCGGCAAATTCCGCCGCTCGCGCACGAGATGATCGGCGCGTATCTCCCGTCGGCGGAGTTGCTCGGCCGGCGCACCGGCGAGATGCACGTCGCGCTCGCCCTGGACGGAGCCGACCCGGCGTTCGCCCCCGAGGGGTTCAGCTCGTTTTACCGCCGTTCGATGTATGAGGGCATGCGCACGCTCGCGAAGCAGACCTTCGGAGTCCTCGCCCGGCGCGTCAAGCAGCTTCCCGAAGAGCTACAGCCCGAGGCGAAGCGGCTGCTCGATCAGGAAAAGGAGATTTACCGCCGCCTGCGCGCGATCTTGGATCTCAAGATTACCGGTCAGCGCACGCGCCACCACGGCGATTACCATCTGGGCCAACTTTTATATACCGGCAAGGATTTCGTCATCACGGACTTCGAAGGCGAGCCCGCGCGCGCTTTGAGCGAGCGGCGCACCAAGCGTTCGGCGCTCAAAGACATCGCAGGGATGATCCGCTCGTTCAATTACGCCGCCGTCACGGCCTTGAGGAGCGGCGCGATCCGAGCCGATGACGCCCCGGCGCTCGAGCCGTGGTCGCGTTTTTGGAATTTATGGGTTTCGGTTGTGTACGTCCGTTCTTACTTGCAGGTAGCCGGCCAAGCGGCATTTTTGCCGCGTTCGAAAGAGGAAATGAAAGTGCTGCTCGATCTTTTTATCCTCGAAAAGGCCGTCTACGAAATCGGCTACGAGCTCAACAACCGTCCCGACTGGGTGCGCGTGCCGATTCGCGGCATCCTAGAGATCATCGAGCCGAGCCGTTAGAATAGTCGGGTGGGAGGATTCGAATCATGAGCATGCCGCAGCGGCAAACGGCGTTCCGCGAAGTCAGCCTCCTGACGGATCAGGATCTTTATTTATTCAATGAAGGCAGCCACTTCCGCCTCCATGAGAAGCTCGGGGCGCATCCCGTCCAATCCGACGGTATGGAAGGGACGTACTTCGCCGTTTGGGCGCCCGACGCATACGCCGTTTACGTCTTCGGCAGCTTCAACGACTGGCGAAAAGACAGCCACGCCCTCAAGGCCCGCGGCAGCTCGGGCATCTGGGAGGGTTTTTTTCCGGACGTTAAGAAAGGCAGCCTTTACAAATATCACGTCGTCTCGCGCACCTACGGGTACCAAGTCGATAAAAGCGATCCTTTTTCATTTTTCAACGAGATCCCTCCTCGGACAGCTTCGATCGTATGGGATCTCGATTATTTATGGAGCGACGGCGAATGGATGTCGCGCCGGCGCGAGCATAACGGGGTCGATAAGCCGATGGCGATCTACGAGGTTCACCTGGGATCGTGGCGGCGCGTGCCGGAAGAGGGCAATCGCTCGCTTTCCTATCGCGAGCTGGCCCAGTCGCTGGCCGATTACGTTCGCGAGACCGGTTTTACCCATGTCGAATTCCTGCCGATCATGGATCATCCGTTTTTCGGCTCATGGGGTTATCAAATCACCGGCTATTTCGCTCCGTCGGCAAATTACGGGACGCCGCAGGATTTCATGTACTTGATCGACGTTCTCCATCGAAACGGCATCGGCGTGATTCTCGACTGGGTGCCGTCTCATTTTCCTACCGACGAGCACGGCCTCGGGTATTTCGACGGTACCCATCTCTTCGAGCATGCCGACCCGCGCCAAGGCATGCACCGCGAGTGGGGCAGCTACGCCTTCAATTATGGCCGCCATGAAGTCCGCAGCTTCCTCATCAGCAACGCGCTTTTCTGGCTCGGCCACTATCATGCCGACGGGCTTCGCGTCGACGCGGTCGCGTCGATGCTTTATCTCGACTACGCGCGCAAAGAAGGCGAATGGATACCCAATCAGTTCGGCGGGCGGGAGAATCTTCCGGCGATCGATTTTCTCCGGCGCTTCAACGAAGAGGTCTATAAAACCCATCCCGACGTGCAGACGATGGCGGAGGAATCGACGTCGTGGCCGATGGTCTCGCGCCCGACGTACGTCGGAGGATTGGGCTTCGGTCTCAAATGGGACATGGGCTGGATGCACGATACGCTGGATTACATGTCGAAAGATCCCGTGCATCGCAAATATCACCACAACAGCCTGACGTTTCGGATGCTCTACGCCTTCCACGAAAATTTCGTTTTGCCGCTTTCGCACGACGAAGTCGTTTACGGCAAGCGCTCGCTCATCAGCAAGATGCCCGGCGACGATTGGCAGAAGTTCGCCAACTTGAGGCTTCTCTTCGGGTATATGTACGCGCAGCCGGCGAAGAAGCTTTTGTTCATGGGCGGCGAGATCGGCCAATGGAGCGAGTGGACGCATGACGCGGGCTTGGAATGGCATCTTCTGCAATATGCGCCGCATGAAGGCCTCAAGCGGTGGGTCTCGGACATCAATCGCGCCTACCGAAGCGAGCCCGCGCTGCACGAGCTGGACTGTGATCCGTCGGGATTTGAATGGATCGACTGCAACGACGCCGAAGGCAGCACCTTGAGCCTCATGCGCAAGGCGAAGTCCACCGGCGATATCGTACTGATCGCCTGTAACTTCACTCCCGTGCCGCGCCTCAACTACCGGCTCGGCGCGCCGCGCGGCGGCTGGTGGCGCGAGATCTTAAACAGCGACTCCAGCTATTACGGCGGCAGCGGGATGGGGAACGCGGGGGGCGTCGAGGCATCGGCGGAGGGCATTCACGGGCGCCCGAATTCTCTTGAGATTACGCTGCCGCCGCTCGCGGCGGTTTTCTTTAAAAGTGGCTAGACGGCTCCCTCGCTAGGCTTTTTGTTTTCGTAATTCCGGCTATTCTATATAGGTGTCGGGCCTTGTCCTGGGAGCCTTCCCGGGACGAGGTTTTTTTAACGGGTCGCAACGTGGAAACGCCCAAAGAAAACTATGCGCGCGCCGCGGTCGGTGCGGCCTATCTCGGCGCTGGCAAAAGCCGCTTCGAGGTCTGGGCGCCGCTCGCCGCGCGTGTCGAGGCTCATGTCGTCGCGCCGCATGACCGCGTCGTCGTCCTCGAGCCGGCGCCGCGCGGCTATCATCGCGCGGTGGCCGACGGCGTCGAGCCCGGCAGCCGTTACTTCTATCGATTGAACGGGAAGGAGCGCCCCGATCCCGCCTCGCGCTTTCAGCCCGAAGGCGCGCACGGCCCATCGGAGATTATCGCGCGCGATTTCGAATGGCACGATCAGCAATGGTTCGGGCTTCAACTGAAACATTACATCATCTACGAGCTGCACGTCGGAACCTTCACGCGCGAGGGGACGTTGGACGCGATCATTCCGCGGCTCGATTATTTGAAGGACTTGGGTGTCACGGCGGTCGAGCTCATGCCCGTCGGGCAGTTTCCCGGCGACCGCAACTGGGGTTACGACGGCGTACAGCCCTTCGCCGCGCAGAATTCATACGGCGGGCCCGAAGCGCTCAAGCGCCTGGTCGACGCGTGTCATGCCGGCGGTCTGGCCGTGATTCTCGACGTTGTTTACAACCACCTCGGCCCCGAGGGAAATTATTTATCGGAGTTCGGCCGATATTTTACCGAGCGCTATCGAACCCCTTGGGGTCCCGCCGTGAATTTCGACGGACCCGACAGCGACGAGGTAAGAAATTTTTTTATTGAGAACGCGCTGTATTGGGTGCGCGATTGCCACTTCGACGCCCTTCGCCTGGACGCCGTTCACGCTATCCTCGATCACTCGCCGAAGCCGTTTCTGCTCGAGCTCGGTGAGGCGGTCCATGCGGAAGCTCGACGCCTCAACCGCCGCATCTATCTGATGCCCGAGAGCGCCGATAACGATGCGCGGCTGCTCACCCCGCGAGAGCTCGGCGGGTTCGGTCTCGATGCGCAGTGGAGCGATGACTTCCATCATTGCATCCATGTTTCACTCACCGGCGAGCGATCGGGATATTACGAAGACTATGGCCGGCTCGATCAGCTCGCCAAGGCTTTTCGCGAAGGGTTCGTCTATTCGGGCGAGTATTCACCGTTCCGTAAACGCCGGCACGGCAGCGCCTCGCGCTCGGTTCCGGCGGAGCGCTTTATCGTATTTTCGCAGAATCACGACCAGGTGGGAAACCGCGTGCGAGGCGAGAGATTGATCCGAATCGCGGGATTCGAGTCGGCCAAGCTCGCGGCCGGCGCCGTGCTGCTATCGCCGTTTATTCCCCTTCTCTTTATGGGGGAAGAATACGGCGAGCGCGCGCCGTTTCCGTACTTTATCAGCCACGGCGATGCCGGACTGATCGAGGCCGTGCGGAAAGGCCGCCGCGAAGAGTTTCACGCCGCCGATGAGCCGCCCGACCCGCAGGCTGAAGCGACGTTTCAAAGCGCGAAACTGTCGCTGGATTTGCGCGAAAAAGATCCGCACCGGGCGCTCTTCGAGCTTTACCGGGAGTTGATCCGTCTCCGCCGCCAGATACCGAGTTTGGCGGCGCTCGATAAGCGAAGCATGGAAGTTTTCGCTTGGGAGAAAAAGGGACTGTTGTTTGTCCGCCGCTGGACCTTCGAGGACGAAAGCTTTATCGTCTACAATTTCAATTCCTCGCGCGAGGCTTGTGAGATTCCCTTTCTCGCCGGCGGATGGAGCAAAGTCATCGATTCGGCCGAGGAGGCTTGGCGGGGGGAGGGAAGCGCTCTGCCCAAGACGCTGGACGCGAACCGCCTGCCGACGCTCGAGATCGCGGCGCGAGCGTTTGCTCTGTACAGGCGTGAGGCGGAAAGCGGAAGGAGTAAGACATGAGTTGGGTCGTGTGGACGGGCAGTCCGTTTCCTCAGGGCGCAACGTGGGACGGATCCGGCGTCAATTTTGCGCTCTTTTCTGAGAACGCGACGAAAGTCGAACTGTGCCTCTTCGATACACCGGACGCGAGCCGGGAATCGGCTCGCATCCCGATGGTCGATAAAACCGCACATATCTGGCACGCCTATCTCCCCGAAGCGCGTCCCGGGCAGCTGTACGGCTATCGCGTTCACGGCGCGTACGCGCCCAACGAAGGACATCGCTTCAATCCGGCTAAGCTTCTGCTCGATCCGTATGCGAAAGCGGTGGCCGGTAAGATCGACGTCAACGACTCGCTGTTCGCTTATAAATTCGGCCATCCGCAGGGCGATCTATCGATCGATCGGCTCGATAGCGCCGCCGGGGTTCCGAAGTGCATGGTCATCGATACGGCGTTCACCTGGGGCGACGACGCGCCGCCGCGCATTCCGTGGCATCGCACGTTCATCTACGAGACGCATATCAGGGGATTCACCGCCCGCCATCCTCAAGTGCCGCGCGAGCTTCGCGGCACCTACGCCGGTTTCGCTTGCCCGGCGGTGATCGATTATCTGGTGCAGCTGGGCATCACGGCGGTCGAGCTAATGCCTGTTCACCAGTTCGTCACCGACAAACATCTGGTTGACCGCGGCCTCACGAATTATTGGGGCTATAACTCGATAGGTTTTTTCGCGCCCGAGGCGCGCTACTCGCACGGAGGTTTTCTCGGCCAGCAGGTAAACGAGTTCAAAACGGTCGTCAAGGCGCTCCACCGCGAAGGCATCGAAGTCATCCTGGACGTCGTCTACAATCATACCGGCGAGGGGAATCACCTGGGGCCGACGATTTCGTTTCGCGGCATCGATAATGCCTCTTATTACCGGCTGGTGAAGGAGAACCAGCGGTATTACATGGATTATACCGGCTGCGGCAATACGCTCGACATGACTCAGCCGCAGGTGCTCCGGCTGATCATGGACAGCTTGCGGTATTGGGTTACGGAGATGCACGTGGACGGTTTCCGCTTCGATCTCGCTTCTGCCCTCGCCCGCGAGCTGCACGAAGTGGACCGCCTCGGCGCGTTCTTCGATATCATTCATCAAGACCCGCTGCTCTCTCAAGTCAAGCTCATCGCCGAACCATGGGACCTGGGCGAGGGCGGCTATCAGGTGGGAAATTTTCCCGTCCTCTGGGCGGAATGGAACGGCCTTTATCGCGACACCGTACGGCGGTACTGGAAAGGCGACGGCGGTCAGGTCGGCGGACTCGCCTATCGGCTCACCGGCTCGTCGGATCTCTACGGCCGCACCGGCCGGCAGCCGTATGCCAGCATCAATTTCGTCACCGCCCACGACGGCTTCACGCTCCGCGATCTCGTGAGCTACAACGAGAAGCACAACGAAGCGAACGGCGAAAACAACCAGGACGGACACAGTGAGAATTTGAGTTGGAACTGCGGCGTGGAAGGTCCGACGGACGATCCTGCGATCGTGGCGCTGCGGCTCCGTCAGATGCGAAACTTCCTCTCTACGCTATTCCTGTCACAGGGCGTGCCGATGCTGCTTGCCGGCGACGAAATCGCCCATACGCAGAACGGCAACAACAACGCCTACTGCCAGGACAACGAGCTCTCCTGGCTGGACTGGGATTTGGATAAATCGCAGCAGGAGATGCTGGAGTTCACTCGATCCTTAATACGAATATTTCACGAGCAGTCGGTACTTCGTAGGCGCCATTTTTTCCAAGGCCGTAAAATTCGCGGGTCGGAGGTCAAAGACCTGACCTGGTTTCGGCTCGACGGCAAGGAGATGACCGAGGACGATTGGAACAATTCCGAAACGCGCTGCTTCGGCCTGCGTGTGGCGGGGGACGCGATTCAAGAGCTCGACGAGCGGGGCAACCGCGTGGTCGGCGATACGCTGCTGATCGTTTTGAACGCGCATTACGAGCCGCTGCCGTTCGTCTTGCCTGCGCATCGCGCGCGGCTGAGATGGGAACTTTTGCTCGATACACGCGATTCTCTCGGCAAAGGCCTCGAGGAGGTGCGCCGCGGCGGCGATGTATTCGAGGTCGAAGGGCGCTCGCTGTCGCTTTTCCGTCTGCAAGGCGAAGCGACCAATGGCGAACAAACGGCGGCGCGTCCGAGACCGAGGCGGAGAGCGCCGCAGACCGACCGTCATGCCTGAAATAAGAATCCCTACCGCGACGTACCGCCTGCAATTCCACAAGGGGTTTACCTTTACGCAGGCGCGGGACGTCCTCGGCTATCTCGACGATCTTGGGGTGTCGGACGTCTATGCGTCGCCGATTTTTCAAGCGCGCGCGGGGAGCACGCATGGCTATGACGCCGTCGATCCGAATCGCCTCAATCCCGAGCTGGGCACGACGGAAGATTTCGAAGCGCTGCTGGCCGAGGTGCATCGGCGAGGCATGGGATGGCTCCAGGATATCGTTCCCAACCACATGGCGTTTGACGGCGAAAACCCAATGCTGATGGACGTCCTGGAAAATGGTCCGGCATCACGGTACGCGGAGTTCTTCGACATTGATTGGAGCTACCCCCATGAAAGCATGAAAGGACGCGTGCTCGCGCCGTTCCTCGGTAGTTTCTACGGCGAGGCTCTCGAAAAAGGCGAGATCAAGCTCGCCTATGGCGAGCGCGGCCTCGACGTCACATATTATAATCTGCGGCTGCCGCTTAACATCGATTCCTACGGCGCGGTGTTTCAGCACGGTCTCGGAGCGCTCAGGCGCAAGCTCGGCAGCGATCACCCCGACCTCATCAAGCTCTTGGGGGTTCTTTATCTCCTCAAGAATTTACCCGCGAACGAGGAGGCGACCGACCGCAGCACGGAAATCAACTTCGTCAAGCGGATGCTGTGGGAGCTGTATACGACAAACGGCGATATCCGGGTTTTTATCGATGGGAATGTCGCGCGTCTCAACGGCGAGCCCGGAAAGCCCGAGACCTTTGATGCGCTCGATCAGCTGCTGGCGTCGCAGTTCTTCCGGCTGTCGTTTTGGAAAGTGGCGACCGAAGAGATCAACTATCGACGCTTCTTCAATATCAACGAGCTGATCTGCGTCCGCCAGGAAGACGAGAACGTCTTCCGCGCCACCCACAAACTCATCCTCGATCTGGTCCACGCCGGGAAGTTCACGGGGCTGAGGGTGGACCACATCGACGGGCTCTATGATCCGGCGAAATATTTGCAGCGGCTCCGCGCCGAAGCCGGGGATGTTTATCTTTCCGTTGAAAAAATCCTCGCTCTCGATGAGCCGCTGCCGGAGGGCTGGCCGATCCAGGGAACAACGGGCTATCAATTTTTGAACTACGTCAACGGTCTTTTTTGCGACAAAAAAAACGAACGGGTGTTTTCGGACATCTATCGTCGCTTCGCGGGCTTTCAGACGCCCTATCGCGATCTGGTAAGCGAGAAGAAGCGGCTGATTATCGGTAAACACATGGCGGGCGACGTCGACGCGCTCGCGCGCCTCATCAAGACGATTTCCAGCCGCGATCGTTACGCCAGGGATATTACACTATACGGTTTGAAGCGCGGTCTCGTCGAAGTGCTGACCTTTTTTCCCATCTATCGCACCTATATCAACGCGGAGGATTACAGCGACGAGGACCGTTATCGCCTCCAAGAAGCGCTCAGCCGCGCGAAGGACGCCAATCCCGGCTTGTTGCTGGAACTCAGTTTTATACAGCGATTTCTTTTCCTCGAAGCACAGCAGCTGGGGGCGGAGGAGCGCAAAGGCTGGATTCATTTCATTATGCGCTTCCAGCAGCTGACGGGCCCGCTCATGGCGAAAGGCTTCGAAGACACCGTGCTTTACATCTTCAATCGTCTCGTGTCGTTGAACGAAGTCGGCGGCGACCCGGGGCGTTTCGGCATAGCGCCGGAAACCTTTCACCGTTACAATACGATGCGAGCGCGCCTGTGGCCGCACGCGCAGAGCGCGACGGCGACGCACGATACCAAGCGCGGAGAAGATATGCGCGCGCGCATCAACGTTCTCTCCGAAATGCCGAAGGAATGGGAAAGGGCCGTCGGGCGCTGGCGGCGGGCGAATTCCAAGCGCACCCATCTCAAAGGCAAGGAAGTCCCCGATCCGAACGACGAATACTTCCTCTACCAGACTCTTGTCGGAAGCTTTCCCGCCGACGGCGCCGCCGGCGATTATCGCGATCGCTTGAAGGCCTACATGACCAAAGCGGTGCGCGAGGCGAAGGTCCATACGGAGTGGCTGAAGCCGGACGAAGCCTACGAAAAGGCATTCGCCGAATTCGCCGACGAGTTTTTAACAGCCGAGCCGCCGACAAAGTTTCTTAACGAGTTTCTGCCTTTCACCGACAAGATCGCCTTTTACGGTATGCTGAATTCACTTGCGCAGGTGCTACTCAAGATCGCCGCGCCCGGCGTCCCTGATTTTTACCAGGGCACCGAGCTCTGGGATCTGAGCTTCGTCGATCCTGATAACCGCCGGGCGGTTGATTTTGCCCACCGCGCTTCCGTCCTCCGAGATTTCAAGCGGCGCGAGAAGGAAAACAGCGCTTCGTTCGTTCATGAGCTTCTCGACAATTGGCGCGACGGTCGCATCAAGCTCTACACCGTCTACAAAGCGCTTAACTTCCGGCGCGCGCAAAGCGCGCTGTTTCGCTCCGGCGATTATTCGGCCCTTGAGGCGAAGGGCAAGGTCAAGGACAACGTTTGCGCGTTCATCCGCCGCCACGAAGCATCGTGGGCCGTGGCGGTGGCGCCGCGACTCATGGCGCGTCTCACGGCCGCGGGAACACCGCCTCTAGGCGAAGATGTCTGGGGGCAAAACACGATCGACCTGCCCGCCGAGGCCCCCGACCGATGGACAAATATTTTTACCGGAGAAGAGATGCGAAACGGGACGACGAACGGCGCGAATGTATTAAGACTCGCAGATATTTTCAAGACCTTCCCGATCGCGCTGCTTGCGTCAAGAGAAGGTGGTTAACTTCGAGGCATTCTGGTTTATTTTTTTCGATCCTCGGCCGGCCCGCGCTTGGGGCTCAAGTTGGAAGCCGTATTGATCAGCCCTACGTGCGAGAACGCCTGCGGAAAATTGCCCACCAGGCGTCGGTGAACCCGATCGTACTGCTCGGAGAGCAAACCAACGTCGTTTCTAATCGCCAGCAGCCGCTCGAAGATATCGCGCGCCTCAGCGAAGCGCCCTTGAAGCGCGAGATTGTCCGCGAGCCAGAAAGTGCAGGCGATGAATGCTCCCTCGCCCGGCGGTAGACCATCGACATGGGGTGCTTCCTCATAGCGGTTGACTAAACCGTCGGACATCAGCCGTTCTTCGATCGCCTTCACGGTTCCGAGCATGCGCGGATCGGTTGCGGGCAAAAAACCGACCAGCGGTATCATCAAGAGGCTCGCATCCAGCTCCTTTGCGCCGTAATACTGCACAAAGGAGCCGAGGCTGGAATCAAAGCCGCGCGCGCAAATGTCGGCATGGATTTGCTTGCGCGTGGCGCGCCAGCGCTCGGCGGGTCCCTCGAGGCCAAAGCGCTCAATGCCCTTAATGGCGCGGTCGAGCGCGACCCACGCCATCACTTTGGAATGGGTAAAATGCCGTCGCGGTCCGCGCACTTCCCAGATGCCTTCGTCGGGATGAGTCCAGGCGGTCTCGACGAAATTCGTGAGCGTGCATTGCAGCCGCCAGGCGTTCTCGTCGGCTTTGAGGCCCGACCGACGGGCGAAATGAAGCGAATCCATGACTTCGCCGTATACGTCGAGTTGGAATTGCGCGCAGGCGGCGTTGCCGATGCGCACCGGAGCGGAGCCTTCGTAGCCGGGCAGCCATTCGAGCTCGAGCTCCGGTAGCCGGCGCTCTCCCATGACGCCGTACATGATGCTCGCCTGCGACGGTTTGCCGGCGATCGCGCGCAGCAGCCAGTGACGCCAGGCAAGCGCTTCGTCGGTGTAACCGCCGATCATGAGCGCGTACAGTGCAAAGGTCGCGTCGCGAAGCCAACAGAAGCGGTAGTCCCAGTTGCGCACGCCGCCGAGACGTTCCGGCAGCGAAGTCGTGAGCGCCGCGACGATTCCTCCCGTCGGCGTATAGGTAAGCGCCTTCAATGTGATAAGCGAGCGGACCACCGGATCGCGCCACTCCCCGTCGTAAGTACAGCGAGCGGACCATTCGCTCCACCAGGTGTCGGTCGCGCGCAATTCGCGCTCGGGATCTTCCTGCGCCGGCAAAGGCAGATGCGAGGGGAACCAGGTGAGGATGAACGGTACCCGCTCGCCAGCCGCGACTGTGAATTCGCCGATGTGGCGAAAATCCTGGCCGGCAAGCTCGACCGGTGTTGTAAGCAGCAGACCGTCCGGGCCGCCAATGGCGACGAGTCCGCGTTCGGTGCGGCGCACCCATGGCACGACCGATCCATAATCCATCCTAAAGGTCAGCTCCACGCGCATGCGGACTCGGCCGCGTTTGCCCTCTACGATTCGGACGATATCGGGATTCTTCGTGCGCGGCGGCATGCAGTCGATCAGCGTGACGGCGCCGTCGGCCGTCTCGTATTCGGTCTCAAGCACGAGCGTTCCATCGCGGTACCGCCGTCGGACCGAAGAGACCTCGCCCGCGGGAGCTATGAGCCAGCGTCCATGCTGCGGCGTCCCAAGAAGTGCCGCCATGCAGGCCGGTGAATCGAAGCAGGGGAAGCAGAGCCAGTCGATAGAGCCGTCGCGGCCGACGAGCGCGCCGGTCTCGCAGTCCCCGATGAGCGCGTAATCTTCGATGCGTAACGGCATGCCACATCCCCCCCGTTGCCGCGGCGCGGCTAAATCATTATAATTCTATCACTTTTGTCTATGGAGACCATCATCGCCTGTCCGACATGTAACCTGATGCAGCGCGTGGAAACGCTTGAGCCGGGCCTAACCGCCGAATGTGCGCGCTGCGGCTCCGTCATCATCGCCAGGCGCGGGCACGACAGCCTCGCGCGCACCGCAGCGCTGTCGCTCGCCGCGCTGATTCTCTATGTGCCGGCGAACATATACCCGATTCTCCACATGTATTATTACGGCGCATATACCGAGAACACGATTTGGGACGGCTGCGTCAGGTTGTTTCAGGATCGCCAGTATCTCGTTGCGGCGATTGTCTTTTCCGCCAGCATCGTCATTCCGCTGTTCAAGTTGCTGGGTCTGTTCTATCTCACTGTTACGGCGAAGGCGGGTTCCCGGAGCCGGCGGCGCGAGCGCACCTTCATTTTCAGATTCATCGAGGCGATCGGCCCCTGGGCCATGCTCGACGTTTTTCTCCTCTCCATCCTGGTCGCCCTGGTCAGGTTGCAGCAGTTGGCCAGCATCTATCCAGGTCCCGGTCTGCTGCCGTTTGCCTCCGTCGTTGTCCTCACGATCCTTGCTTCTGCGAGCTTCGATCCGACATTGATCTGGGAACCGCAACGCCGCAATGAGTGATCCCGAACAGAACACCGAGACCGGCGGGGAACTTCCCAAGGCTCGGGTGCGGCGCCGCCGCTGGCATCTGCCTGTCATCTGGATCGTTCCTCTGATCGCCGCCATTGTCGCCGGATATCTCGTATTTCAACGCTCGCGCGCCTACGGTCCGACGATCACCATTGTTTTCAAAGACGCCACGGGTGTCAAAGCCGGCGAGACATGGATTCAACACCTCGGCGTTCCTATCGGGCAGGTCGTTGCGGTCGAGCTCGCGGGCGATCTGGAGCACGCGATCGTCAAGGCGCGGCTCATGCGCTCGCCGGTTTCCGTCGCGCGCGAGGGCTCGGTTTTCTGGATCGTCCGGCCGGAAATCGGGCTCGAGAACGTGACCGGGTTGGGGACAGTGATATCCGGACCCCATATCGAGGTGCTTCCCGGCACCGGCACACCGAAGGAGGAGTTCGCCGGTGTGGAAAGCTCGCCGGTGATTCTCGAGCGTCGCGGGCTCAAGATCATCCTGGTGACGAACCGGGCCGGCTCGTTGCGTCCGAACTCACCGGTTTATTACCGCGGCGTGGAAGTCGGCGTCGTCCAGGATACTCAGCTGAGCAGCGATGCGAAGGTCGTTAATGTCAATGTCTTCGTTCGGCAGCGCTATGCGGGGCTGGTCCGCTCCGGCTCGAAGTTTTGGAACGTGAGCGGGGTCGATTTCAACGCCGGACTCTTTCGTGGCGTCGAACTGAAGCTCGAGTCGCTGAGATCATTGGTGGCGGGAGGCATAGAATTCTCCACTCCTGAGGATGCCGAGTCCAAGCCCGCGCGCAACGGCATGGCTTTTCCGCTGTATGCCGAGCCGAAGAAAGAATGGCTCGATTGGTCGCCAAAGATAACGGTCCCCGCCGAGAAGTGATCGTCAGCCTCACCGATTTTCTCGCTCATTACGGTAATTCTTCCCGTCGTTTTCAGGTCTTTACCTGATTCGTGCTACTTCCCGCGAACCCCAAAATGCGATTCTCTGAGAGGTGGCGGTGGTGCGCGCGGATCGCATGCGTCCAGCCTCTGTCCAAAGTTTTTAGTTTCAGGTTTTCCGGCTAACTGAAACTTAAAAGTCGCAGCGATGGCTCAAATTTTCCATCGGAGCACGAACACCCTTTCGCGAGTCAGCATCTTCGGCGGACTCGGCCTCGTCGTAGCGTTGGTCGCCGCCGCGGCGGCGATTAATCGCGCACCCTATCTCACAGATGTGAGGGTTGCGCGCGCTCAGCCGGTGCAGTTCAGCCATAAACATCATGTAAGCGACGACGGCATCGATTGTCGGTATTGCCATACTTCGGTCGAACGATCCGCGTTTGCCGGCATTCCGTCGACCAAAATCTGCATGAACTGTCATAGCCAGATCTGGGCAGACAGCCCCATGCTCGAGCCCATCCGCGAGAGCTTCCGCACCGGGAGATCGATCGAGTGGACCCGCGTGCATAACCTTCCGGGTTTCGTTTATTTCGACCACAGCATCCACGTGAACAAAGGCGTCGGCTGCGCCACGTGTCATGGCCGAGTCGACCAGATGCCTCTCATGTCACGCGAAAATACGCTGTACATGGAATGGTGTCTGGAATGCCATCGTGCGCCGGAGCGCTTCGTGCGGCCGCGCGAAGAAGTGTTCAACATGAACTGGCGAGCTGAAGACCAGCTCGCGCTCGGACGTAAGCTCGTGAGCGCGTACAAAATCCAAAAATTGACGAGTTGCTCGGTTTGCCATCACTGAACAGGCGGCAAGTAAAAAGCATGTCCGACGACCCGAAAGGCGAAATTCATTCGTTAGATCTCGCTGGCCTCCGCAAACGGCTCGAGGGCCTGGCGGGAGAACGTTATTGGCGCGGCCTCGAAGAGCTGGCCGGGAACGACGCCTTCGAGGAGCTTTTACGGAAAGAATTTCCCCAGCAGACGTCGGCTTGGGCGAACGGACTCGATCGACGCGACTTCCTCAAGCTTATGGGCGCCTCGCTCGCGCTCGCGGGGCTCGGCGGCTGCGGCCGCGCCGCGCCGCCCGACGAGAAGATTGTGCCTTATGTGAAACAGCCGGAAGGCTGGGTGCCCGGAAAGCCTCTGTTCTATGCGACTGCGTTCACCCATAACGGCGCGGCGACCGGTTTGCTCGTACGGAGCCATGAAGGAAGGCCGGTCAAAATCGAAGGCAATCCAGCGCATCCCGACAGCCTCGGCGCGACCGACGCCTTCGCGCAGGCGTCGATCCTGACGCTGTACGATCCGGACCGCTCGCAGGTCGTGAGCAGCGGCGGCGCCATCAGTACGTGGAACGCTTTTTTCACCGCGCTGGACGGCGAAATAGAGGGCCAGCGCCTAAACGGCGGCACCGGCCTCAGGATCCTGACCGAGCACGTCATCTCGCCGACGCTTGCGGATCAGTTAAGGTCGATTCTGGCGCGCTTTCCCCGGGCCAAATGGCACCAGTACGAGCCCGCCGGTCGCGACAGCGTGCGCGCCGGCGCCCGGCTCGCCTTCGGCGAGTATGTTGCGCCGCAGTATCGCTTCGACGCCGCGGACGTCATCGTGGCGCTCGATGCCGATTTTCTCTCCTGCGGCGGCGCAAGCCTGCGCTGGGCGCGGGAGTTTGCCGCGCGCCGCCGGGTGCGCGGCGGCAAAGGCGAGATGAGCCGGCTCTATGCGATCGAGAGCACGCCGACGACGACGGGATCGGTCGCCGATCACCGACTCCCGCTTCGCCCGAGCGAAATCAGCCTTTTCGCAGGCGCTCTCGCCGGCCGGTTAGGCCCGTCGGCGAATGAAGCGCGAAAATCGCCGGCGACGGGATCGGCGCAATGGCTCGAAGCCGTGGCGCGCGACCTTCAGAACCATCGCGGCCGCAGCATCGTTATCGCCGGAGATGCCGCGCCGCCGTTCGTTCATGCGTCGGCGCATGCGATCAACCAGGCGCTCGGCAACGTCGGAATAACGATCTCTTACACGCAGCCCGTCGAAGCTGAGCCGGTCGATGGGATCGAGTCGCTTCGCGAACTCGTCAAAGATATCGAGGCAGGCCAGGTCTCGGTACTGATGATCATCGGCGGAAATCCGGTTTTCACCGCACCGGCCGACATTCGCTTCGATCGATTGTTGTCGCGTGTGGCGTTTTCAGTCCACTTGAGTCTCTACGACGACGAGACCTCTGCGAGCTGCCGCTGGCATGTGCCAGAAGCGCATTATCTCGAAGCTTGGAGTGACACTCGCGCATCTAACGGCACCGCGACCATCGTGCAGCCGTTGATCGCGCCGCTTTACGGCGGAAAGTCGGCGCACGAGCTGCTGTCCGCCGTCAGAGGCCAGCCGGGCCGCCCGGGCTACGAGATCGTTCGAGACTATTGGCAGCGTCAAAGCCGCGGCGATTTCGAGTCGTTCTGGCGCAAGTCGCTCCACGACGGCGTGATCGAAGGGACTGCGTTCGCGGCGAAGGCCGTCAAAGCGAAACCCGTTTCGAGTCCCGAGTCTCAAGCGGGAAACTCTCCGGCGACGAACAAAAATGCTGAAACCAGAGAATCGTTAGAAATTATCTTCCGTCCGGACCCGACGATCTTCGACGGCCGTTTCGCCAACAATGGCTGGCTGCAAGAGCTCCCCAAGCCGCTCACGAAGATCACGTGGGATAATGCCGTGCTCGTGAGCCCGGCGACCGCAGAGCGGCTGGGTCTGACGCCGAAGATCGGCACGACGGGCGGCGAGCGCGGCCGCGTCTTTGCCGACATGGTCGAGCTCACGTACGCGGGCCGGAAAATCCGCGCTCCGGCATGGATCGCGCCGGGCCACGCCGACGGCGCGGCGACCGTTTACCTCGGTTATGGCCGCGCGCGCGCCGGGCGCGTCGGCACCGGCACCGGCTTCAACATGTATACGCTGCGGACGGCCGATGCGCCCTGGCAGAGCGCCGGCCTCGTGATCCAAAAGACGGAAGCGCAGTATGCGATCGCGTGCACGCAATACCATCACAACATGGAAGGCCGCGACCTTGTCCGATCGGCGGCGCTCGAAGAGTATCGCAAGCATCCCGACTTCGCGCGCGATAAAGATCATCCGGCCGAAACGCTTTATCCTGGCTTTCAATATGCAGGATACGCGTGGGGGATGGCCATCGATACGAGCGCCTGCATCGGTTGCAACGCATGCGTCATCGCCTGCCAGGCCGAGAATAACATCCCTGTCGTCGGCAAGACGGAAGTCACGCGGGGCCGCGAGATGCATTGGCTGCGAATCGATCGCTACTACAAAGGCGATCCGAACAATCCCGAAACCTTTCATCAGCCGCTGCCGTGCATGCACTGCGAACAGGCGCCATGCGAGATCGTTTGCCCGGTAGGAGCGACCACGCACAGCGACGAAGGGCTGAACGAGATGACCTACAACCGCTGCGTCGGCACGCGCTACTGCTCGAACAACTGCCCGTACAAAGTCCGGCGCTTCAATTTTCTCCAATACTCCGATTTCGAAACGCCGAGTCTCAAATTGCTCCACAACCCGAATGTCACCGTGCGAAGCCGCGGCGTCATGGAAAAATGTACTTACTGCGTTCAGCGTATCAACGCGGCGCGCATCGACGCGGAGAAGGATGACCGCCGTGTCCGCGACGGCGAGATCCGGACCGCCTGCCAGGCCGCCTGCCCGGCCGAGGCGATCGTCTTCGGCGACATCAATGACCGAAGCAGTAACGTGGCGAAGCTCAAAGCCGACTCGCTCAATTACGGACTGTTGACGGAGCTCAACACGAGACCGCGGACGACTTATCTGGCCACGGTCAGAAATCCCAACCCCGACCTCAAGAAAACCTGATGGCCAACGAAATAGACAAGACGCTGGCGGCGGAGGAGATCGCTCCGGTGATCGAACCGGGACACACCTACGCTTCGATCACCGATAAGATCAGCGCGATCGTGCTGACGCGTCCGACGCCGCGTTTGTGGTACCTGGGTTTCGCGCTGTCTTTCTTGCTCGTGCTTCTGCTCCTCGTGAGCTGTACGTATCTGCTCGTCGTCGGTGTCGGCATCTGGGGCATCAACATTCCGGTCGCCTGGGGTTTCGCGATCGTCAATTTCGTCTGGTGGATCGGCATCGGCCACGCCGGGACCCTGATCTCGGCGATCCTGCTGCTCATGCGGCAGAAATGGCGGCAGTCGATCAACCGCTTCGCCGAGGCAATGACGCTCTTCGCCGTCATGTGCGCGGGACTTTTCCCGCTGCTACACCTCGGACGGCCGTGGTATTTCTACTGGCTGTTTCCCTATCCGAGCACGATGGGCGTGCAGCCGCAGTTCAGAAGCCCGCTTGTCTGGGACGTCTTCGCCGTCTCGACCTATTTCACGGTCTCTTTTCTTTTCTGGTACGTGGGATTGATTCCCGATCTCGCGACGCTGCGCGACCGCGCGCGCAAGCGCTTCCCGCGCTTTGCCTACGGCATGCTCGCGATGGGCTGGCGCGGCTCGGCGATTCACTGGCACCGCTACGAGACCGCGTACTTGCTGCTTGCCGGCCTCGCTACGCCGCTCGTCGTCTCGGTCCATACGGTCGTGAGCTTCGATTTCACGATCGGACTCGTCCCGGGCTGGCACTCGACGATCTTCCCGCCTTACTTCGTCGCCGGCGCCATCTACTCGGGTTTTGCGATGGTGCTTACGCTAGCGATCCCGCTACGAAAAATGTACGGCCTCGAGGATTTCATCACGCTCCGCCATTTGAAAAACATGGGCGAGGTGATGCTCGCCACGGGCATGATCGTCGCCTACGGTTACATGATGGAAGGCTTCACGTCTTGGTACAGCGGCAATCCCTTCGAGCGTTATCTCATGTTCGCGAGGATGCGCGGCCCTTACCACTACATGTTCTGGGCGCTGCTTGTGTTCAATGTTTTGATTCCGCAGGCGCTCTGGATCCTGCGCGTGCGCACGAGTCCGCTCGCGCTCTTTATCATCGCGATCTGCGTCAACATCGGCATGTGGCTCGAGCGCTATGTGATCGTCGTCGTGAGCCTCGCGCGCGATTTTTTGCCGTCCTCATGGGGCATGTATTCAGGGACGATGTGGGATTACGCGGTCTTCACGGGAACCATCGGACTTTTTCTTACGCTCATGTTCGTCTTCGTCCGGCTGCTGCCGATGATATCGATTTTCGAAATGCGCGGTTTGCTGCACGATGAGACAGAAAACTGAATGACAACATGGCTGGGGTGAAGAGAAATATCGTTTACGGCTTGATGGCCGAATTCGCCACCCCTGAGGCGCTCGTCGCCGCCGCGGAGCGGGCGCGCGCGGAGGGCTATCGGCGGATCGACGCCTACAGTCCTTTTCCTATTGACGGTTTGGCCGAAGCGATCGGATTCCATAGAAACCTCCTGCCGCTCATCGTCCTGATCGGCGGCGCCGTCGGGTGTCTCGGCGGCTTTTACCTCCAGTACTGGGTTCATGTCTTCGACTATCCGATCAATGTCGGCGGGCGGCCGCTCAACAGCTGGCCGATGTTCATTCCCGTGACGTTCGAGCTTACGATCCTCGTCGCGGCCCTCGCGGCGGTGTTCGGCCTGCTCGCGCTCAACGGTCTGCCGATGCCGTATCATCCGGTTTTCAATGTCGAGCGCTTCGAGCTCGCGACGCGCAATCGTTTTTTTCTCTGCATCGAGTCGCGGGATGTGAAATTCGACGCCGAGGCGACTCGGCGATTTATTGAAGGTCTCAATCCGGAGGGGATCTACGACGTGGAGAACTGAGAAGACCATCTGACGAAAATGACGCCGATAATAAAATATCTGCCAACGCGGCTGACCCTCTGCATCGCCGCCGCACTGCTCGTCGCCGCTTGCCAACAGCAGATGGCCGACCAGCCGCGCCAGAAGCCGCTCTCGAAAACCGTCTTCTTCGGGGACAACCGCTCGGCCCGGCCGGCGGTCGAGGGCACGGTCGCGCGTGGGGCACTGGAAAACGACGAGCTTTTTTATACCGGCAAGATCGGCGGCAAAGAGGCTGACGTTTTTCCTTTCGCAGTGACGGAGGCGACGTTTCGCCGCGGCCGCGACCGCTTCAATATTTATTGCGCCCCTTGCCATGACCGAACCGGCACCGGCCAGGGATTGGTCGTGCGGCGCGGCTTTCGTGCGCCGCCTTCCTACCATACCGACCGGCTGCGACAGGCGCCGGCCGGCCATTTTTTCGATGTAATGACGCACGGCTTTGGCGCGATGCCCGATTACGCCGAACAGGTGGAGCCGGCCGATCGTTGGGCGATCGCGGCCTACATCCGCGCCTTGCAATTGAGCCAGCAGGCGCGGCTCTCCGACGTGCCCGAGAGCGAGCGTCGAAGGCTCTCGGAGACGAAACGATGAGCAGCCGGATGGATGCGATCCGAAACAGGGCGTTCATCGTCGGCATCATCGCCGTGGCGCTCTGTCTCGCGGGCGCGTTCATCGACCCGCAGCAATTTTTCCGGTCCTATCTGGCCGCCTTCATCTATTGGCTTGGCTTTCCGCTCGGCTCGCTTGCGCTCTTGATGCTGCATCACCTCGTCGGCGGACGCTGGGGTTTTATGATCCAGCGTCTGCTCGAGGCCGCCGTCAGAACATTCCCAGTTACGGCCGTTCTCTTCCTGCCACTGCTCGGCGGAATGCGCTGGCTTTATCCATGGGCACAGGCGGCAGCGGATGCCGATCCGGTCCTCAAGGGCAAAAGCTCTTACTTAAACCCCGCTTTCTTCACGGCACGGGCGCTCATCTATTTTGCCGTCTGGATCGGCTGTGGTTATGCGCTGGCGAAATGGTCGCGCGATCAGGACCGCGCCGGCGTTTCGTTGATCGGCCGGCTGCAAAGTTTGAGCGGCCCGGGACTCGCGCTCTACGGTATCACCGTCACGTTTTCGGCAATCGACTGGATCATGTCGCTCGAGCCCGACTGGTACTCGACCATTTACGGCATGATTTTCATGGTGGGTCACGGCCTGGCGGCGCTCGCGCTCACGATCATCGCCGCGCGGATGTTGGCCGATGAGCCGCCGCTTTCCGAAGTCGCCGCGCCCGAACGCTTCCACGATCTCGGCAATCTGCTGCTGGCCCTCGTCATGTTCTGGGCTTATCTCGCGTTCTCGCAGTTTCTCATTATCTGGTCGGAAAACCTCTCGGAGGAGATTCCATGGTACGTCCGTCGCACTGCCGGCGGCTGGCGAACCTTCGCCCTTATTCTCGTCATTTTTCAATTTGCGCTGCCGTTCCTGCTGCTGCTTTCGCGGGCGGCCAAGCGCCACGCGCGCTTTCTCGCGCTGATCGCGTTGCTCGTTCTCGCGATGCACTGGGCCGATATACTCTGGCTCGTCGCGCCGGCGTTTCATCCGAACGGGTTTTATGTTCATTGGCTCGATGTCGTCACACTGGCCGCGCTCGGTGGCATTTGGATCGCCGCGTTCTTGTATTTCCTCGCAGCCAGCGCACTGCTGCCGCACGACCCGCGATTTATCGAGGCGGTGAGCGAAGCCGAGGCGACTTAAATGGCCGACGAAAGACGTCAGGAAGAGGCGCGCGCCATGGGATACGAGCGGAGAGATCTCGATCCCCGCAGCATCGCGCTATTCGCGGCGGGGCTGGCGGTCGTCATCGGACTCGCTGCCGGCGCGGTTACTGTCTTCCAGACATATTCGGGAAGCCGCTATCTGCGTCGCCAGGCGGCGCGGCCGCCGTTAACCGTGACACGCGAATCGACCGAGCCGCGGCTGCAGGTGAATGGGCCGGCGGAGTTGAGGACGATACGCGAGGGCGAAGAACGAACACTATCGAGCTACGCGTGGGTCGATCCGCAATCCGAGACCGTGCGGATTCCGATCGAGCGCGCCATATCGATTCTGGCGCAAAAGGGGCTGCCGGCTCGGCAGGAACAAGCCGCTAGGCCACCCGCATCAGGCAATAGGAGTCAAAGGAAAGACGATGAACGCCGGTAATTGGATCCGAAGGATATTACTCTTCGGTACTCATTATTCACTGCTCGCTTTGCTTTTTGCCGTTCCCGCCAGTGCGCACGACGACGGGCGGCCGCTCGCGCTCAAGGCCGTTGCGCTCGACCAGAGGCTCGGCGAACAGGTGCCGCTTAATGTCGAACTTCGCGACGAGAGAGGCAAGAGCGTCCGGCTCGGCGATTATTTCGGCGCGCGGCCCGTGATCCTGACGTTCGCTTATTACCGCTGCCAGGATTTATGTCCGCTGGTGCTCGACGGTCTGCTGCGGACGCTCCGCGCGCTTTCCTTCAGCGCCGGGGACCAGTTCAACATCGTCAACGTGAGTTTTGATCCGCGCGACACGCCGGCGCTGGCCGCGGCGAAGAAAAGCGATTTGATCAAGCGCTATGCGCGGCCGGGTGCCGCGGAAGGCTGGCATTTTCTCACCGGCGACGAGGCGACGATCCAGCGGCTCACGGCAGCGGCGGGCTTTCGCTATAACTACGAGAAAGACCAGGACCGCTTCGGCCACGCCGCCGGTATCCTGCTGCTCACGCCCGATGGACGGCTCGCGCGCTATTTTTACGGCATCGAGTTCTCCCCGCGCGACCTCAGGCTCGGGCTGATCGAGGCGTCAAACGGCAAGATCGGCTCACCCATCGATCAGCTCCTGTTGTTTTGCTACCACTACGATCCGGCGGCGGGGAAATATGGCTTGCTCGTGACGAACCTGGTGCGCGGCGCGAGCGTCGCGACGATCCTGGCACTCGCGATCTATATCGCATTGTCGCTCCGCACAGAGGCAGGGCGCCGCGCCAAATGGCCGAAATCGGCGTAACCGATGTGGCAGAACTTACCTCTCTTTCCCCAGCAGGCCTCGACCATGGCGCCGCGCGTCGACGCGCTGTTTTATTTTCTCATTGCGGTTTCGTTGTTTTTCGGGCTGCTAATCGCGGTTCTCATAGTTTATTTCGCCGTCAAGTACCGCCGCCGCCCAGGGCGGGAGCGCGGCGCTTTGATCGAGGCCAATATCCCGCTCGAGATTTTCTGGACCGCGGTGCCGCTTGGCCTCACGATGGTCATGTTTGTATGGGGCGCAACGATCTTTTTCGACGAAAGCGAGCCGCCGGTGGGGTCTATCGACGTCGCCGTCGTCGGCCGGCAGTGGATGTGGAAAATCCAGCACCCCGAAGGACGGCGCGAGATCGACGAGCTACACGTGCCGGTCGGCCGACCCGTTAAGTTGACGATGATTTCGGAAGACGTTATCCACGATTTTTTTGTGCCGGAATTTCGCATTAAGAAGGACGTTCTTCCCGGCCGCTATACCACCGCCTGGTTTCAAGCGACGAAAGCCGGAGAGTACCGAGTCTTTTGCTCGCAATATTGCGGGGCGCAGCACTCCGGGATGCTGGCGCGGGTCGTCGCGATGGAGCCCGCAGATTACCAGCAGTGGCTCGGCGGAGGACTAACGGGCACGCCCGCCGAGGGCGGGCGGAATCTTTTCCAGCGGCTCGGTTGCGCCACCTGCCACAAGTCCGACGGGACAGGGCAGGGTCCGTCGCTCGTCGGCTTGTTCGGAAAAACGGTCAAGCTCGAGGGCGGCAAAACGGTCGTGGCCGACGCGGCCTACATCCGCGAATCGATCCTCGATCCCCGCGCCAAGGTCGTCGCCGGCTACAAGCCGATCATGCCGCTTTTTAAGGGGCTGGTGAGCGAGGAGGGGATTTTGCAGATCATTGCCTTTATTCAGTCGCTCGGGGGCGAAGAAAGCGCGGCGGCGCGATGAACGGATTACCGCGGGAGCATTATCTCAACGTCGACTATGGTATCCGCTCGTGGCTCTTCACCACGGATCACAAGCGGATCGCGTGGCTTTATCTGCTCTCGGTCACGGTTTTCTTTTTCTTCGGCGGAATATTCGCGACGCTCATCCGCATAGAGCTTCTGACGCCGCAGGGCGATCTCGTGCAGGCCGAGACCTATAACAAGTTCTTCACGATGCACGGCGTCACGATGGTCTTTTTTTTCCTGATTCCCGCGACCCCGGCGGTCCTCGGGAACTTCCTCGTCCCGATGATGATCGGCGCGCGCGATCTTGCCTTTCCCCGGCTCAATCTCGCGAGCTGGTACATTTTCGTCATCGGCGGCCTGTTCACGCTCGCCGCCGCCGCGGCGGGCGGCGTCGATACCGGCTGGACATTCTACACGCCGTACAGCAGCATCTATTCCAACACGCACGTGGCGCTCACGGTTGTGGGGATTTTCATCACCGGCTTCTCGTCGATTTTGACCGGACTCAATTTCATCGTCACGATCCACAAGATGCGCGCGCCGGGCCTCACCTGGTTCCGTCTGCCGCTGTTCATCTGGGCTATTTACGCGACCAGCATTATCTTCATTCTCGGCACGCCGGTGATCGCGATCACGCTGCTCCTCGTCGGCCTCGAGCGACTCTTCGGTCTCGGCATCTTCGATCCTGCGCGCGGGGGCGACCCGGTGCTCTTCCAGCATCTGTTCTGGTTTTACTCCCACCCCGCGGTTTACATCATGATCCTCCCCGCGATGGGCGTGGAGAGCGAATTGATCGCGGCCTTCGCTCGCAAGCGCGTCTTCGGGTACGAGTTCGTGGCGTTTTCGAGCCTCGCGATCGCCGTGATCGGCTTTCTCGTCTGGGGCCATCACATGTTCGTCGCCGGCCAATCGGTCCATGCCGGGCTGATCTTCTCGCTCTTGAGCTTTCTCGTCGCCATCCCCTCCGCGATCAAGGTCTTCAACTGGACGGCGACTCTGCATCGGGGCGCGATCTCCTACGATGCGCCGATGCTCTACGCGCTCGGATTCATCGGCCTGTTTACGATCGGCGGGTTGACCGGCCTCTTCCTCGCATCTGTCGGGGTGGACGTCCACGTGCACGACACCTATTTCATCATCGCCCATTTCCACTACATCATGGTCGGCGGCTCGATCATGGCCTATCTCGGCGGGATTCATTTCTGGTGGCCCAAGATGACCGGCCGCATCTATCCGGAGCCGGTCGCGCGGGTCGCGGCATTGATCGTTTTTCTGGGCTTTAATCTGACGTTCTTCCCGCAGTTCGTTCTCGGCTATCTGGGGATGCCGCGGCGCTATCACGCCTATCCGCCGGAGTTTCAGGTGCTAAATGTCATGTCGTCGGCGGGCGCCTCGATTCTGGCCGTCGGTTATCTTCTGCCGCTGCTTTATCTCATTTGGTCTCTGCGGTACGGCCGCGTCGCCGGCGCCAATCCGTGGGGGGCGCGCGGGCTCGAGTGGCAGACGCCGTCGCCGCCGCCCACCCATAATTTCGACACGATCCCTCTCGTCACCGACGCGGCGTACGCCTATGACAAAGAACCCGAGGAGGTTTATGAGTTCGGCAAGTCCTCCCATGCCTGACGCGCTTTCGGTTCGCGCGCATCAATTCGAAAACGTCGAGCAGCAGCACGAGGCGTCATGGCTCGGCATGTGGGTCTTCCTGGCGACCGAGGTGATGTTCTTCGGCGGGATGTTCACCGGCTACGCCTTTTACCGCTCCGGCTATCCCGGGGCGTTCGCGGCGGGGAGCAACCGACTCGACGTGCTCCTCGGCGCGATCAACACGGCGGTCTTGATCGCGAGCAGCTTCACAATGGCGCTGGCGGTGCACGCGGCACAGCAGGGGCGCCGGCGCGCGATCGTCAACTGCCTCCTCCTCACGATGCTGCTCGGCACGGTCTTTTTGGGCATTAAATCGTACGAGTATTACGAGAAGTTCGTCGAGCACCTCGTCCCGGGATGGAACTTCAGCTTCGAGGCGCCGTTCGAACGTACGGCGGAGATATTTTTCTCGTTCTACTTCGCGATGACCGGCATGCACGCGCTCCACATGATCATCGGCATCGTGCTATTGGCGGTGATCGCGCTCAAGGCGCGCCGCGGCCGCTTCTCGGCGGAATACTATACGCCGGTCGAGCTCAGCGGCCTGTACTGGCATTTCGTGGATCTCGTGTGGATTTTTCTTTTTCCGCTGCTTTATCTCGTGGGGCGGCACTTATGAGCAGCGGCGCGCACATAACGGTCAGGAGCTACATCGTCGTGTTTCTTATCCTGCTCGGCCTCACCGCGCTGACGACGGGGGTCGCCTTCATTGACCTGGGGGCCGGCCTCAACAACGTCGCGGCGCTCGTGATCGCAGTGCTGAAGGCGCTGCTGGTGATTCTCTATTTCATGCACGTGCGCACGAGCGACCGCTTCACCTGGGTGATCGCCGGGGCCGGTTTTTTCTGGCTCCTGATATTGATGGGCGGCACGATCGACGATTTGGTCACGCGGAATTTGCTGCCCGGCGAGATGCAGATGACGCCGTAGCGCCTCTCTCCTAGTCAAGCGGCGGAAGATTGCTTTCTATCACCCGCAGCCGGCTGGAGACGCCGCAGCCGCGGCAAAACTTCGCGGCCGTAGGCTTCCAGAAACGCGCGCTGATCGGGACCGGCGGAATGGAAGATGAGATGGTCGAAGCCGAGGTCGATGTAGCGCTGCGCGAAGCGCGCGTGCTCCTCGGGATCGGCGGAGATGCAGACCGCCTGGCGAACCGTATCGGACCCGACGACGCTGCCGTTCTGTTCGGACATCGCCGGCGTATAGATCCTCTCGGTAAACAGCGCCGGGATAAAGGTTCCGGCCCAGTATTCTTTGCGGCAGCGGATCGCGCTCTCCTCATCATCGGTGAAGGCGACGGCGAGTTCGATCATGCGCGGCATGCGCGCCGCGTCTTTGCCGGCTTCGGCGGCGCCGGCCGCGAAGTTCTCGAACATCTTGCGGTAACTCTCGTTCTCCTCGCCGCCGACGGTGATCAGCGCGTCGCCGTACTTTCCGGCGAAGCGGGCGCTATTCGGCACCAGCGCCGAAATATAGATCGGAATCGATTCGTCCGGCAGCGAGTAGAGCTTCGCCTGCCTGGTTTGATAATGATCGCCGCGGTGCGTGACCTTCTCGCCGGTCCAGAGCTGGCGGATGAGCTCGATCGCTTCGGCCAAGCGCTCGCGCCGCGTTTTGTAATCGGCCCATTCCGCCGTGGCGGAGTATTCGTTCAGGGCCTCGCCCGTGCCGACGCCGAGAAAGCTCCGCCCGGGCGCGAGGCAGGCGAGCGTCGCCGCGGCCTGGGCGATGATGGCCGGATGATATCTGAAAATCGGGCAAGTGATGCCGGTGCCGAGCATTATTTTACGCGTCCGCGCCGCCGC
>DATJFG010000005.1:0-12215 GCA_035495775.1 Verrucomicrobiia bacterium
GTGCTGGCCTCCGATCAGCTGGCCGTATGTGACCTTCTTACCGGCATCGCCGGCGACGCTGACGACGCCGTTTTGCACCACGAGCTTCTCGACCGGCGCATTCAAGCGCGCCGCCGCGAGCTTCAGCAGCTCGTGGCGCGCGGCGGCCGCGGCTTGACGGATCTGCGGGCCGGCGCGCTCGATCGTGCGGCTGCCGACGGTCGAGCCCTGCTCGATGGTATTCGCGGTATCGCCGGAAGCCATATGGACCTGCTCGAACGCGACGTCCAGTTCGTCGGCGACGATCTGCGCTAAAGCGGTGATCGTTCCCGTGCCGATCTCGACCTTGCTGGTGAAGAAAGTAACGCTGCCGTCCGGTGCGATCGCGAGCCAGGAATCGAGCGACTGCGGATCGTTCTCGCCGGCGGCGGCGGCCGGCGTCTGGGCGAAAACGCCGCGCGCGGCTGGAAACAGGCTGAAGCTCACGATGAGCGCCCCGGTTCCCTGCAAAAACTGCCGGCGCGAAAGTTCTGACGTGCTCATGGCTTCGCTCCTCCTTAAACGTGCTGGCCCGAGGCGCGTTTGATCGCGCGCAGAATCCGGACATGGCTGCCGCAGCGGCAAAGGCTTCCCGCCAGCGCCTCCTTGATCTCGGCATCCGTCGGCTTGGGATTTTTATCGAGCAGCGCCTTGGCGTTCATGATGATGCCGTTGATGCAGTAGCCGCACTGCAGCGCCTGCTCGTCGAGAAACGCCTTTTGCAATGGATGCATCTTTTTGACCGTTCCGAGACCTTCGAGCGTCGTGATCGGTCGGTTCGCCGCGCTCTGGACCGGTGTCGCGCAGGAACGGATCGGCTTTCCGTCCATGATGACGGTGCAGGCGCCACACTGCGACAGGCCGCAGCCGAATTTCGGCCCGTTGAGCTTTAGTTCGTCGCGCAGCACATAGAGCAGCGGCGTCGCCGGATCGGCGTCGACCGTTTGCACCTTGCCGTTCACTTTGAGCGATATTCGCGCCATGGGCGGCTCCTTTCGACAGGCAAAAAGTTTTTAGTGCACGGGACGATGGAGGTCAAGGCGGCCTTTTATCGCGCCGACGGTTGTGCTTTAAGAAACCGGGAGGGTGATCATGAAGATACTGCGCATGCGCTCGTGGAATTTTCACGCCGAAGATTTCGACGCCATGAGACTTTTCTATCACGAAGGCCTCGGTCTGGAGATCCGCAAGACGCACAGCGTCGCAGGCGTCCAAGTCGTGCGCCTCGGAGCCGGCGATACCGGCCTCGGCCTCTTCGATGCGTCCGAGAAGCGCGCGCCGCGCGTGCCGCACCATACCTTCGACATCGAAGGGCCGGACGACCCCAACGAAGTGGCGCGCGAGCTGGAGCGCAAGGGCCTCAAGGTCGACGATATCCGCGTGCACGACGGCGGTCGCGGCTACTCGGTTTACGTCATCGATCCCGGCGGCAACCGCCTCGAGCTTTCTCGCGGCGGCTGAGGCGGTGGGATCGTCGGCGAAAGATTTCAGCCGCGTCGTCGAGCGGGAGTTCGGAAAGCAGGCCGAGCACTTTTCGCGTTCGCAGACGATGCGGCAGAAGGGCGGTCTGGAGATCCTGCCGCGGCTGATCGGCGCGAAACCCCATCATCGCGTTCTCGATCTCGCGTGCGGTCCCGGCTTCGTCGGCCTGGAGTTCGCCGAGCGCGTCAGAGAAGTCGTTGGCGTCGACCTCACGCCGGAGATGCTGAAGCAGGCGCGCGCCCTCGCGCGAAAAGAGCAAATCGGCAACATCGCGTTTCGACGCGCCGACGTGAACCGCCTCCCTTTCGCTGACGGCAGCTTCGATCTCGTCGTCACCCGCGCCTCCTTCCATCACTTTCCCGACCCGCAACGAGTGTTGAATGAAATGGTCCGCCTGCTGAAGCCGAGGGGCAGAATCCTCATTTCGGACAATACGTCGAAGGACGATCCCGAAAAAAGCCGGCGGCAGAACGCGCTCGAGAAAATGCGCGACCCCTCGCACGTCGAGATGCTGCCGCTGAAAAAATGGCGCCGGCTGTTCAAGAGCGCGGGCTTAAAGATCGTTAAAGAGCAGCGGCTCGTCCAGCCGCGCCACGTCGAGGACTGGATGGAGCTCACGCACAGCGCTCCGGAGGTGAAAAAGAAAATCCGCCGGCTGTTGATCGCGTCGATGCGCGGCGATTTGACCGGACAAAACGTCCGTTGGATCGACGGCGAGCTGGTTTTCGATTTGAACTACCGGGTCTTCGTCCTCGCGCGCGCAGGCTAGGTTCCCCGGCGGTTTCCCCAAATCTCGATGTGCAGCCGCGGACAGTAAGTGAAGCCGTGCCGCTTGCAGAGCTCGACGATCGTCGGCGCCCGCTCATGGAGCTCCTCGCGCGTCTGCGCCTGAGCCATGACGAGAACACGCGCGCGATCGAGGGCGCCGAGCTTTTCTAAAATCTCCTCGATCTCGCCGAAGTCGCTCTCGCGCTCGGCGACGAACTTGAGCTGGTAATCGTAGCTTTTGATAAATTCCGCGATGACCGCGAGATCGAGCCGCCGCTGCTCGTGCATCCAGGCGAAGCGGCCGCTATCCCGCTTCCACGGCGTCGAATTCTCGAGCTTGGGGCTCATCGACAAGAGATCGCACTCCACGGACTTAAAGATCGTCGCCGCGGTCTCGATCGTGATGTGAAAACCTTCCTGCTTCAACCGCTCCGTCAACTCTTCGATTTCCGGCGCAATGAGCGGCTCGCCGCCTGTGACCACAGCGTATCGAGCCGGATAACGTTTCGCTTCCGCAACGATCTCGTCGAGCGTCTTCTCTTCCCCTTCCGGCTCCCAGGAGGTGTAGGGCGTGTCGCACCAGACGCAGCGCAGATTGCAGCCGGAGGTGCGAATGAAGACTGACGGCACCCCGGCGAGCCGGCCTTCGCCCTGGATCGAGTAAAAGATTTCCGCAACGCGCATTTGCCGTCATCAAAGCTCGCCGAGGAATCGAATGCAACCGTTTTCGCTTGACTGGAGAAGGCGCTGTGCTAAAAATAGAAGGTTGTTCCATGAAGCCGGATAAGGAAGCAGTACTCGCCGAAGAGCTGAAGCTCAAGCGTCTCCGGACTATGATGGATTTTACCGCCGCGCTTCTCTGGCAAGCCGATCTGACCCTCGAACAGGCGCAAAAGATCGTCGCCGACGCCAAGGCGAACGCCTTGGAGCTGTTTCCCGATAAAGGGGAAACCTTCGACTTGATCTACGGCTCTCGCTTCCGCCGCATTCTCGTCGAAAGGTACCATCTCCCATAAGTTGTCAATATGAACGCTATTCACATCCGCGGCGCGAAGCAGAACAATCTCAAGAATATCGATATCGACATTCCGCTGAACGCGTTGACCGTCGTCACCGGCGTGAGCGGCTCGGGAAAGTCGACCCTCGCGTTCGATATTCTCTATGCCGAAGGGCAGCGGCGCTACGTCGAGAGTTTCTCCGCCTACGCGCGCCAGTTTCTCGACCGCATGGACAAGCCGGACGTCGAGAGCATCGAGGGCATTCCACCGACGATCGCGATCGATCAGCGGCGCCCGGTCAAGACCTCGCGCTCGACGGTCGGCACGATGACCGAGCTCCACGACCATTTCAAGCTCCTCTTCGCCAAAGTCGCGACGCTTTATTGTCAGGGCTGCGGCCGCGTCGTGGAGCGCGACACGGCGCAGTCGATCTTCAAAAAGCTCGCGCCGGCGACCGAAGGCGCGCCGATAGTCGTGACGTTTCCGCTCGCGATCGCATCGCTCCCGTGGACGGAGATCAAAGCGGGCCTGCAGGCGGCGGGTTTTCACCGGCTGCTCAACGCCACCGCGATCCGCGACATCGAGGAGATTTCGGAGCTGCCCGAGGGCGCCGATAAGGTCGAGGTCGTAGCCGACCGGTTGATTTATCGTGCGCAGCAAAGAAAGCGGATCACCGGGTCGATCGAGCAGGCCCTGCAATACGGCAAAGGCCGGATCAATTTCTATTATCCGGAAGACGGCTGGCGCGTCGAGCCGTTCAGCAGCCACTTTCACTGCCCGCATTGCGATCTCAACTACCGCGATCCGACGCCCAACATCTTTTCCTTCAACAGCCCGCTCGGCGCGTGCGAGACCTGCCGCGGCTTCGGCCGCGTGATCGACATCGATCTCGACCTGATCATCCCCGATCCGTCGAAGTCCCTCGCCGACGGGGCGATCAGGCCGTGGCGCACGAAGCAGCGGCGCATGACCCGGCTGCTCGATTTCTGCGAGCGCAAGCGGATTCCCGCGAAAAAACCTTACGCCGAGCTCAGCGATAAGCAAAAAAATCTCATCATCGATGGCGACGGCCACTACAAGGGCATCCGCGGCTGGTTCCAGCGGCTGGAACGGAAAAGCTACCGCATGCACGTCCGGGTCTTCCTCGCCCGCTACCGCGCTTATCTCCTGTGCCAGGAATGCGGCGGGTCGCGCCTCAAGCCCGACGCGCTGAATTACCGCATCGACGGGAAAAATATCTTCGAGATCAACTCGATGAGCGTGGGCGAGGCGCACCGCTTTTTTGAAAAGCTGCACTTAAGCACGCAGAGCGATGCGATCGCGCGCATGATTCTCGACGAGATCCGCCGGCGACTCAATTATCTCATAGGCGTGGGGCTGGAATATCTGACCCTCGACCGCCAGTCGCGCACGTTATCCGGCGGCGAGCTGGAGCGCGTCGATCTCACCACCGCGATCGGCTCGTCGCTCGTAAACACTCTTTACGTTCTCGACGAGCCCTCGATCGGCCTTCACCCGCGCGACAGCCGCCGGCTGGTCGAGATCCTCCGCGACCTGCGCGCAAACAACAACACCGTCGTCGTCGTCGAGCACGATCCGGAGATCATCAAAGAAAGCGATTACATCATCGATCTCGGCCCCAAGGCGGGCGAGCAGGGCGGCCGCGTCGTTTATGCCGGTCCGTATCGCAATCTGCTCGACGACCGCGAGTCGCTCACCGCCGCGTATCTCTCGGAGCGGCGGAAGATTCCGTTTCCCTCCCGGCGGCGCAAGCCGATCCCGCAGCGGCGGATTCGCATCTTCGGAGCTGCAGCGAATAATTTAAAGAAGGTCGACGTCGACATTCCGCTCGGCCTGTTCGTCTGCATCACCGGCGTCTCGGGATCGGGAAAGTCGAGTCTCGTCGACGAGGTGATCTGCCGGAATCTACGCAAGCTCAAAGAATCGCCGGGCGCGCCGGTGACGCACTGCGAGCGCATCGAGGGCATCGAGAAGATTTCCGAAGTCGTGCTGGTCGATCAATCGCCGATCGGCACGACGCCGCGCGCTAACCCGGCGACCTACATGAAGGTCTTCGATCCGATCCGCAAACTCTTCGCCAATGCGGACCTGTCGAAGCTCCGCGGCTACACGCCTTCGACCTTCTCGTTCAACGTCGAGGGCGGCCGCTGCGAGACCTGCCGCGGCGAGGGTTATGAAAAGGTCGAGATGCAGTTCCTCTCCGACGTTTACACGTCGTGCCCCGAGTGCCAGGGAACCCGTTTCCGGCAGGAGATCCTCGAAGTCACCTATCGCGGGCGCACGATCCATGACGTGCTGAATCTCACGGTCACCGAGGCGATTGAATTTTTTAAAGACACGCCGGAGGTCGAATACGGCCTCAGGCCGCTGCGCGACGTCGGTCTCGATTACGTTCGGCTCGGCCAGCCGCTGACGACGCTTTCGGGCGGCGAATCGCAGCGCTTGAAGCTCGCCGCGCACATGGCGCGCGCCCGAAAATCGGGGACGCTGTTCATTTTCGACGAGCCGACGACCGGCCTTCACTTTCACGACATCGAGAAGCTGCTGCGCGCGCTGGGCGAGCTGACCGATCAGGGCCACTCCGTCGTCGTGATCGAGCACAACATGGAAGTGATCAAGTGCGCCGATCACATCATCGATCTCGGCCCCGAGGGCGGCGTCGCCGGCGGGGAGATCATCGCGGTCGGCACGCCGGAGGAGATCGCGCAGTGCGCGGGCTCGCACACCGGCAGATACTTAAAGCCTTATCTCAAGCGCGAGGCGGCGTCGCCTTACGCGCCGATGCTCGAAAAAATGCCGCTCGCCGCCGAGTCCGGAGCTTCTTACGGCGCGGACAATAAGATCTGCGTCGTCGGCGCCAAGGAGCACAACCTAAAAAATCTCAGCGTGGAGATCCCGCGCGACCGCTTCGTCGTCATCACCGGACTCAGCGGATCGGGAAAATCGTCGCTCGCCTTCGACATCATCTACGCCGAGGGGCAGCGCCGCTACATCGACAGCCTCTCGGCGTACGCGCGGCAGTTTTTAAACATCATGGACCGCCCGAACGTCGATCTCTTGACCGGCATCCCGCCGACCGTCGCGATCGAGCAGCGCATGAGCCAGGGCGGCCGGAAATCCACCGTCGCGACCGTGACGGAAGTGTACCACTATCTCAGGCTGCTTTATTCGAAGCTCGGCGAGCAGCATTGCGTCCAATGCGACCGCCCGATCCGCTCGCTCACCAAAAGCCAGATCCTCGACCGCATCTCGCGCGTGCACCGCGGCAAGGAGGTCGCGGTCTTAAGCCCGATCGTCCGCGGCCGCAAAGGGTTCCATAAAGAAGTCTTCACCGGCGCGCTGAAGCTCGGCTACCGCCGCGCGCGCATCGACGGCCGCGTGATCGATCTGCGCTCGCCCAAACTCGTCGGCGGGCTCGAGCGCTACCGCGAGCACGACATCGACATCGTCATCGGTCAGGCGAAAGCCGGCGGCCGCGAGGTCGAAGCGATGGTCGAGCAGGGGCTGCGGCTCGGCAACGGCGTCGTGCATCTCATCACGCGCTCCGGCGAGCACGTCTACAATCAGCGGCTTTTCTGCCTCCCGTGCGGCGTCGGCTACGAGCCGCTCGACCCGCGGCTTTTCTCGTTCAACAGCCGCCAGGGCGCGTGTCCGGAATGCAGCGGCATGGGCTTCAATATGGAGTTCACCCCCGAGCTCATCATCGGCGACCCGCGCCGGTCACTCGAAGAGATCTTGTCCTCGTGGTCGGACAATTCGTTCATCAGCGCCGCCGAGCTCAAGCGGCGCCAGGAGAATCTGCTGCGCGAGCTCAAAAAATCGCGTGTCAGTCTCGACGCGTCGTTTTCGCGCCTGAGCAAGAAAAACCGCGAGCTCATCGTCAACGGCAACGGCAACGGCTTCATCGGTCTCGTGCCCTATTTCAGGGAGCTGCGCGACGGCGCCGAGAATGGTCTGGCCGAGTGGCTCGAGCAGTTCATGGCCGAATCGCCGTGCCCCGCCTGCGGCGGGCGGCGGCTCAACCGCCGCGCCCAGGCCGTCAAGGTGAGCGGCCGCGCTATCGGCGAGATCACCGAGCTCTCGGTCGAGGACGCGCGCAAGCATTTCGCGAAATTTAATATCAATCTGAACGGCGCCAGCGCGGAGCGCGACCGCGCGATCACCGACAAGGTTCTGCGCGAGATCCGCCAGCGGCTCGATTTTCTCGCCGACGTGGGGCTCCCCTATCTCACGCTCGACCGACGCGCCGACACGCTCTCCGGCGGCGAGGCGCAGCGCATCCGCCTCGCGGCGCAGCTCGGATCGAACCTTCGCGGCGTCTGCTATGTGCTCGACGAGCCGACGATCGGCCTCCATCCGCGCGACAACGGCATGCTGCTCGAGACGCTGAAAAAATTGGAGCGCGCCGGCAACAGCGTGCTCGTCGTCGAGCACGACGAGGCGACGATCGAGGCGGCGGACCTAATCGTCGATCTCGGCCCCGGCGCGGGGGTGCGCGGCGGCAACCTGGTGGCGATCGGCACGCCGGAGGAGATCCGGCAAAATCCCGCTTCGCTCACCGGTGCCTTCCTGAACGCGCCGAAAAAAAGAATCTGGCCGCCGCGCCTGTTCGCCGGATCGACCTGGCTTTCGATCCGCGGCGCGAAGGAACACAATCTCAAAAATATCGACGTCAAGCTGCCGCTCGGCGCGTGGAGCTGCGTCACCGGAATCTCCGGCTCCGGCAAGAGCACGCTCGTCAAAGAAGTTCTCTACAAGGGTCTCAAGCAGAAGCTCGGCCAGTTCGCCGGGCGGCCCGGCGCGCACAAAGACATCGCCGGCTGGCAAACGATCGAGCGCGTGGTCGAGGTGGACCAGAGCCCGATCGGCAAGACGCCGCGCTCGATCCCGGCTTCTTACGTCGGCTTTCTCGACGAGATCCGCCGCGTCTTCGCGCTCACGCCCGAGGCGCGCCTCCGCGGCTATGCGCCCAACCGCTTCTCCTTCAACGTCTCGGGCGGCCGCTGCGAAGTCTGCTCGGGCCAGGGAAAAATCCGCAAAGAGATGAGCTTTCTCCCCGATGTCTTTCTCGACTGCGATGCGTGCGGCGGCCAGCGCTTCAACGAGGAGACGCTCGCGATCCGCTACAACGAGAAAAATATCGGCGAAGTACTCGCGATGACCGTCGAGGAAGCGGTGGAATTTTTCCGCGCGCTGCCGAAGGTCATGTGCCCGCTGCAGATATTGAACGACATCGGCATGGGCTACATCGCGCTCGGCCAGGCGAGCAACACGCTCTCCGGCGGCGAGGCGCAGCGCATCAAGCTCGCCTACGAGCTCGGCAAGGAATCGCGCGGCAAGACGCTCTATGTCCTCGACGAGCCGACCACCGGGCTGCACTTCGCCGACGTCGAGAAGCTGATCCAGATCCTCCATCGCCTCGTCGACATGGGCAATACGGTGGTCACGATCGAGCACAACCTGGAGATCATCAAGGAAGCGGACTATCTCGTCGACTTGGGGCCCGAGGGCGGCGAGGGTGGCGGCCAGGTAGTCGCCTGCGGCGCGCCGCTCGACGTCATCAAAGACGGCAAGCGCTCCCACACGGCCCGCTACCTGCGCGATTACCTGAACGGCAACGCGGAGAAAGTCGCCGCGGCGGCCGAGGCGGCTCTATCCACGGCGGTTTGACGCCTCGCGCGCGACCGCGACGGCTCGCCTCGCCCATTTCGCGAGCTCGTCGCGATCTTCGAAAACATCTGCTGGAACTTCGTAATAAGTCTTGAGCGTCTGCTTCGCGTTCGGGCGAAACGGTCTCATGCCGCGGCGCCGGTAGAGCGCGGCGGAGCTCGCGTCAGTTTTAAAGTAGAGCCTTCCTTTAGAGATGATCCCGAAGAAAGTCTCATCCTGATACAGTCCGTAGCCGCCGAACATCGCGCGGCACTCGACGTCCGGCAGAGCTTCGAGCTGATCCAGGACAAAATCGGCGAAGGAATCGCTCACGCCGACGGCATCGGCGGCAGCGCCTTCTTCCAGGCGTCGAGCGCCGCGACACGCCCGTACCACACGCGAATGTTGTTGTAGTTCTCGAGCGGGTAGCCGCCGGGACCGGCGTAGACGAGCATGGCGGCGACGGAAAAATCGGCGAGCGTCACAGTCCTGCCGACGAGGTATTCGCGATCTTTCAGATGTGCGTCGAGCACCGCCGCCGAGGCGTGAAAAAGCTCCGTGCCTTCTTTGATCTTGAGCGGATCGGGCGCGCCCAAGTTAAGAAACTTTTTAATTAAATTTTCCCAGACGAGCATGCCCGCGCCTCGATTCCACTGCGATGCCTGCCAGAACTGCCAGCGGCAGATGTCGGCGCGGGTTTTATCGTCTTGCGGCCAGAGGGGATTGCCGGGCTTCTTTGACGCGATGTACTGCATGATCGCGTTCGACTCCCAGATAATGAAATCGCCGTCGACGACCGCCGGCACCCGCCCGTTGGGATTGATTTTGAGATAGGCGGGATTTTTTTGCGCCCCCTTGGTCAGCTCGACGAGCTCGAGGTCGAGCGCGATGCCGAGCTGATAGGCGGTCGCGAGAACATCCGTGGAATTAGGCGAGTTGGGATGATAGTAGAGCTTCATAAAACCTCCCGAAAATTTTATTTCACCACGATAACATCGCCGACGCGGATCAAGCCGTCGGTGAGAATCGCGGCGTTCAAGCCGCCGCGATGAACCAGGCCGCGCATGACGCCGGCCTGCGTTAATTTCTGCAGATGCGTGCAGGGCTCGCACAGGCGAATGCCGCGAAATTTAACCGCGCCGACGGTGAACTCGCGGCCGACGAGATGATTCAGCGCGACGCCGAGCGTCGTGATGTTGCGCCGGCTCGCGCCCGGCGCGAGCTCGATGCCGTAGTCGCGCTCGAGCGCCTCGAGCGCTTCGCACTCGATCAGCGTCGCCTCGCCGCCGGGGTCTCGCCCGGGCCTGGAATAGGTGCCGCTCTGCGTGAAGTAGCGATCGCCTTCGAGTCCTTTCCCGGCGACCGCGCGCGCCTCACGCACCTCCTTGACCGGCGCGCCGCCCGACGCGGCGAGATGAATCGAGGCGATGATGCCTTCGCCGTTCATTTTTGTTTTTGCACCAGCTTCGCGACCTCCGGCGTGGTCAGCGCCTCTTTCAGCGCCGTCACCGTGCCCCGCTCGCGGATCTCCTGCGCCAGCTTTCTCGTCGCGCCGATGGCGGCCTTGAGAAATGAAGATCCGTAGCTCACGCGCGCAAGGCCTATCTCCTGCAGCTCGGCGACGCTCGGGCTTTCCGGACCGGCGAGGATGCTGACCGGCGCGCGGATCTCCTTCACGAGCCGCGCGATGGTATCGCGCGCGTGGACCTGAAGGAAGAAAATGCAGTCGCCGCCCGCCTCGGCGTAGGCGTTGCCGCGGCGGATCGCCTCGTCGAGCGCTTTTTTCGGATCGTCTTTCATGATCATGAACGCATCGACGCGCGCGTTCAAGAAAAATTCGCTGCCGAGCGCGCGCTTGGTTTCGATGACTTCGCCAATTCGCTCGAGCTGGGCGCCGAGCTCGACGAGCCCGCGCCCGACGCCGCCTTTGCCGGCGCCGCCGTCTTCGAGATTCATTCCCGCGACGCCGCGGGCGACAAGGCCGCGCACCGTCGCGGCGACAACGCCGTAGCCGCGCTCGGCGTCGGCATTGACCGGAACGGAGACGGCGGCAGCGATTTTTCCTGTGATATCGAGAAACTCCTCGCGACTCATGACCTCGCCGTCGGGATAACCCAACGATGCGGCGATGCCGCCGCTCGTTCCTTGGATCGCCGCAAAGCCCATCTGCTCGAAGAGACGCGCGCTGAGTATGTCGTACGCGCCCGGCATGACGAGAATCTCCGGCGCGCGGACGAGCTCTCTCAGTCGGCGGCTCTTGGCGTTTGCTGCAGCAAGTATGTCGTCGGGGACGCGCTCCATGGCAACCCTCCTCGGCTGAAAAGAATCATCCTAAGGCGCGAGGAGGGCGGGAGCAAGAGCGGCGAAATCAGAAGAAAGGGCACCGGATATTTTATGCCGTGCTGGTCCCGCTTTATTCGCTATAAGCTTTACGCATGTCATGCGGTTTTTCGGATCACCCGCCTGATCGCACCGGATGCTTGGAAGGGTTCGAGACAGTATGGTAGTTAGAGGCAATGCATTTCCGCTGGTCGTGGACGGTCGGCGTCGGCGCGCTCGCCGCGGCGTGCCTCGTGCTTGCCTTGTCGTGGAATCTGATCACCACGCGCAAACAGCTCGATCAAGCGCGGCACGAGCTCGCCGCGCTCAAATCCGAGGATGCGCAGCACAAAGAGGTAATGGATTTTCTTTCAAATCCCCAGGTCCGCGTCGTTAATTTAACCGGCGTTCCGCCGGCGGCGGGCGGCAAGGCGCAGCTGCTTTGGGACCCCGTCGCGCGCAAGGGCATCCTGCTGACGATCGGCCTCGCACAGACGCCTGCGGAAAAGGCGTATGAGCTCTGGGGCCTCGCCGGCAACGAAGCCGTCCCAGCCGGCGTATTCACCGTCAACGAGCGGGGTCAGGTCGTTTTCCGGCTGCCGAAGCTGTCGGAATCGAAGCCGTTCGATAAATTCGCCGTGACACTCGAACCGTCCGGAGGAGTACCGAAGGCGACGGGGCCCGTAGTGCTCGTCGGCGCTTTGTCATGAACGACGCGCGCGGCGATTCATCCGAATGAAAAAAATTTATAAGGTGCTCACGATCGCCGGATCCGATTCCGGCGCCGGAGCGGGCATTCAAGCGGACCTCAAAACCTTTGCCGCGCACGGCGTCTACGGCACGTCGGCGATCACGGCGGTCACGGCGCAAAACACCAGAGGTGTGAGAAAAATCTTTGCGCTCGCGCCCGCAATCGTGGCGGCGCAGATCGATGCCGTCGTCGAGGATATCGGCGCCGAT
>DATJFG010000006.1:0-20237 GCA_035495775.1 Verrucomicrobiia bacterium
GGAGGGGAGAAACCCGCCGACAAAGCGCCGACGAAGAAATCCTAGCGGCGCGAATCTGCCGTAAAAAAAACGGCGCGGCGGCTGCCGGTCAGCGGCAAGTCGCCGCGCCGTATCCATAGGTAGGTGAACCAGTGGATAAAGCGATCAAAACGATCGACTCGATCAGCACGTGGATCGGCATTCCCTTCGCCTGGCTCAACATCCCCCTGATGTTGATCATGACCTACGATCCGACGATGCGCTTTTTCTTCAGCGCCCCCACCGACTGGGCCTTCGATGCGGCGCTTTACCTCTATGGCACCACGTTCATGATGGTCGGGGCCTACGCATTGGCGCAAAACAACCACGTCCGCGCCGACATGTTCTACCGAAAATTTCCCGTCAAGGTTCAGGCGAGCATCGATCTCGCGCTGTGGTTCATTTTCTTTTACCCGGGCATCTGCGCCCTCATCTGGTCGGGCTATTATTTCGCCGAGATGTCCTACCGCTTCGGCGAGCGCTCCATTTCTTCACCTGAAGGTCCGATCATCTGGCCGCTCAAGGTCGTTATTCCGATCGCCGGCTTCTTAATCGCGCTGCAGGGCGTGGCCGAAGTTCTCAGATGCGTTACGGCGCTCAAGACCGGTCACTGGCCCGAGCGCTTCGAAGACGTTCAGGAGGAGCCTTAGGATGATCAGCGATCCGGTCCTCGGCATCATCATGATGTGCATCATGATCTTCGCCATCTTCATCGGCTTTCCCGTAGCGTTCACGCTGATGGCGCTGGGCGTGCTCTTCGGCTTCCCAAGCATGGGATGGACCGTCTTCGATCTGATGGTCCAGCGCACCTTCGCCGTCATGAACAACGATGTGCTCGTATCCCTGCCGCTTTTTATGCTGATGGGTTACGTGATGGAGCGCGCCGGCATCATGGACCGGATGTTCCACAGCTATCGGCTGCTCTTCGGACCGCTGCCCGGCGCGATCGCGCTGGCGACGATGTTCGTCGGCACGGTTTTCGGGATCGCGAGTGGCATCGTCGGCGCGGGCGTCACGCTCATGGGCGTGCTCGCGCTGCCGCCAATGCTTAGGGCGGGCTATTCGATCGAACTCGCCGCCGGGACGATCACTTCGACGGGCACGTTGGGGATTTTGATCCCCCCGAGCGTCATGCTGATCGTCTATGCCGCAACCGCCGGCGTCTCAATCGTCAAGATCTACGCCGGCGCCTTCGGCCCCGGCTTTCTCATGTCCGGACTGTTTCTGCTCTACATCTTCGTGATTTGCCTGATCAAGCCGTCGATGGGGCCGCCTCTGCCGAAAGCGGAGCGCAACGTCTCGTGGCCCAAGATCCTCTGGGAGGTGGCGGTCTCTTCGATCCCGATCGGCATTCTGACTTTCGTCGTCCTCTACGTCATCATCGTCGGCTGGACGACCGCGACCGAGGCGGCGGCGATCGGGTCGTTCATGGCATTTTTGATCGCCGCGCTTTACCGCAAGCTCAATTGGACGATGGTCGCCGAGTCGGTCCGCTTGACGGGACGGACGACGGCGATGGTCTGCTGGCTGTTTGTGGGCGCGAGCCTGTTCGCCGCGGTGTTCGCACGGTTGGGCGCTCAGGCGAAGCTCGAAGAATGGGTCCTGGCCCTCGGCCTCGGCAGCACCGGTTTTCTTTGGCTCTCGCAGCTTATTATTTTTCTGCTCGGCTGGCCGCTCGAATGGACCGAGATCATCGTCATCTTTATCCCGATCTTCCTGCCGCTCTTAAAAGCGTTCCACATCGACCCGATTCTTTTCGGCGTCATGACGGCGGTCAACCTGCAGACGTCTTTTCTCTCGCCGCCGGTCGCCATGGCCGCTTTTTATCTAAAGGGGATCGCGCCCAAGTGGGTGACGCTGAATCAGATCTTCAACGGCATGTATCCATTTCTGGCGATCCAGCTGATCACGCTGCTGCTCACCTGGTGGTGGCCGGAGATGACGCTCTGGCTGCCGCGCTACCTTTACGGCGAATAGGGTGGCTGATGTAGGACGACCGCCTAGTCGTTGCTACAAGCTCCCCAAATGAATTCTGCGCATCTCCACCAGCTCTCCGCCGCCGAGGCGGCGGCGCTCATTCGCGACGGCGTCATCACATCCGAAGATCTCGTCGCGGCATGCCTCGACCGCATCGCGGAGACCGATGATCAAATTCAGGCCTGGGCGTTTCTCGACCCCGACTACGCGCTGGCGCAGGCGCGCGCGGCGGACGAGCAGAGGCGAGCCGGCCGGCCCCTCGGGCCGCTCCACGGCGTGCCGGTCGGCGTCAAGGATATCTTCGACACCGGCGACATGCCGACCGAATGCGGCTCGATACTTTACGCCGGGCGCACCCCTTCGCGCGATGCCGCGGTCGTGGCGCGGCTTCGCGCCGCCGGCGCGATCATAATGGGCAAGACAGTGACGACCGAGTTCGCCTATTTCGCGCCGGGAAAAACGCGCAACCCGTACGATCCGAAGCGTACGCCGGGCGGCTCCTCCAGCGGCTCGGC
Source organism: Verrucomicrobiia bacterium (assembly GCA_035495775.1). GTDB lineage: Bacteria > Desulfobacterota > Binatia > UBA9968 > UBA9968 > JAJPJQ01. The sequence continues at coordinate 2,511 of DATJFG010000006.1, forward strand.
CGCTGCGGTGGCGGCGGAGATGGTGCCGCTTGCGCTGGGAAGCCAGACCAATGGCTCGACCATTCGCCCGGCTGCGTTCTGCGGCGTCGTCGGCTTCAAGCCGACGCACGGACTCATCCCGCGCGCGGGCGTGCTCGCGCTCTCCCGTACCTTGGATCACGTCGGGCTCTTCGCCCGCACGATCGACGATGTCGCGCTTCTCGCCGAAGAGGTCGCCGGCTATGACGACGGCGATCCCGATACGCGCCGCCGTCCGCGTATGCCATTCGTGGAAATAGCGGCAGAGGAACCGCCGCTCCCTCCGGTGTTTGCGTTCGTCAAGACGCCCATGTGGGAGCGCGCCGACGACGAGACCCGCGAAGGCTTCGCGGAGCTGATCGAAAGTCTCGGCGAGCGCGTCGAAGAGGTCGATCTTTTCCCTTCCGCCGTGGAAGCGTGGGAATGGCATAAGACGATCATGGACGCGGAGATGGCGGCGAATCTCGCGCGCGAGTACGAGCGCGGGCGCGACCGCATGTCGGAGCAACTGCGCGCGCTGATCGACCGCGGGCGTGAAGTGCGCGCTGTCGATTATCAGCGCGCGCTTTCGCGCATTGCGCCGTTGAACGAAAGCTTCGCGGAATTGTTCGAGCAGCGCTACGACGCCATCCTCACCCCGGCGGCGCCCGGCGCCGCGCCACAAGCATTGACCTCGACCGGCGATCCGTCCTTCTGTACCCTCTGGACCTATTGCGGTATGCCGGCGATCACCCTGCCGCTGCTGGAAAGCGCCGGCGGTTTGCCGATCGGCGTCCAGCTTGTCGGCCCGCGCGACGGCGACGCAAGATTGCTCAGGACGGCCAAATGGCTGGCGGGGAAAGTGGCGGAGGGGGAGTAGGGTTACTGCACTGCTGTATGGCGATACGACTACTTTTCGCGATATCTTCGGCGCTCGGATTGACCGCCTACGCTAGCGATCCGGTGCCGGTAGAACTTCTCGGATCGTGGATCGTCAGTCAGGCAACCGCCGCAAAACTACCCCCAGTATGTCGAAATCTACGGATGGAGTTCACGGCTGAGCGAAAGATAATCTCGTTCAGTGGAGAACTGAGGTCTGTAACCAAGGCGCCATCGAGAAATTTGCAGAAGGGTTTGTCCTCCACTTCGAAGGGTCGTCCACGGCGACGTCTATTTCTGGGGATCGCTCATGGCCGGCTGCTTCATCGCGGGCGTCCCGGTCGGGATCCTCTACAACATGATCGTGGATCGATTTATCGCGGGTTTTACGGTCGGGGCGGTGAAGTAAGCGAGGCGTACGGCGAACCGCCCTTAGAAATTCCTCTCTCAATTCACAGCGATTAAATCTTCACTTCCGCCGCGAAATGCTCCCACGCTCTTTCAGTCGAGGTGGGCTTGAACGTGTGCTTCGCGACTTTTTCCGCGGCGGCGCTGTCGAGGAAGATGGGTTTTCCGAGCTTCATCGCCTCGGTCTGCAGGCGCGCCGACTCTTCGAGATAGAGCGCGAGCATCGCAACCTCGCGGATCGTCTTGCCGACGACGACGGCGCCATGGCCGCGCAGGAGAATCGCTTTGGCCTGGCCGAGCAGTCGAGCGATGGCGGCGGCGCGCTCGGGCGTCTCGACCTGACCGGCGCCCTCGAAGACCGGCACGCCTTCGTAGAAAATCGCGCTGTAGTTGTGCATCGGCCGCACGGTCTCGCCGACGACGGTGAGCAGGATGACGTGCGGCGAGTGAAAGTGAATCACCGCGCCGACGTCGGCGCGCGCCTGATACATCGCCTGATGGACAGCGGACTGCGGCACGGGTTTGTGAAAATCGACGAAGAAGAGCTCTTTCGCCTTGACGAGCGCCGGGCTCTTCCGCGGCATGAAGAGCATCTCATCGCCGCCGATGCGCGCGCTCAGGTGGGCGAACGCGTCACTCAACCCCTCGTGCGCGACGATGCGGAGCGCGGTGATGAAGTCTTTTTTCAGCGGCGCGAGCGCGGCGGTTTTCATGAATATTCGGAGGGGACGGCGCGCCGTGCGCCGACAAAATCAAAACATGTCGGATCGCGCCTGGTCTTTCGAAACTCGAAACCCGAAACGCGAGACTAGATTTTCTTCCTCTGGCCTTTTAATTTCTCCCCGTTCTTCAGATAGTCGCCCGCCACCGCGAGGCGCGCTTCTTCCTCGAGCTCGTCGTCCCAGTCGCCGAGCGGATAGCCGTACCATGGATTTTTCGGCGTGAGCGGCGGGAGCTTGAGCTCCTCCCAGATCTTTTTCGCGTTCTCCATGTACGCTTTTTTCGGCAGGGAGACCGGCGGAAACTTGTCGCGGAGGATCGCGTTGATGAGGAGCGCCGACTCATCCGCGGTGCGCGTCTCGACCGGCTCGTCGTCGCGGGAAAACGGCGGCCCGTGGCCGCGCTCGCGGCCCTTGAGAATCTGCACGTCCTTCTCGGGCATCGAGCGGTAGCTGATCGCCCACATGACCATATCCATGTCCCAGGGATCGATGTCCTCGTCGACCGCGACGAGGAACTTGCCGACGCCGGGATGGAACGTCGCCGCGCCGGTGAGCGCGCGCCAGGTCTCCGCCTCGGTCGGCTTTTTCATCTGCACGACGATCACCTTGCGGAGGTTCGTGAGCGGCTCATGCAACGCCACCTGCTTGACGCTCTTGATCCCGAGCTCGCCCTTGAGAAAGCGGAGAAACAGCGGCTCGTAGCCGACGCGTTTGATGATGCTCGACTCGCTCGGGGTCACCTGGCTCGTCCACGACACGAGGATGGGATTTTTCTTTCGCGTGATGGCGGTCACTTCCATGAACGGGTTCATCATGCGGGGATGCATGTAGCCGTGCGACTCGCCGAACGGCCCCTCCGGCTCGACGTACTCCGTCGAGAGAATGCCTTCGATCACGATCTCGGCGTCGGCGGGCACTTCGATGTCGACGGTCTTACATTTGACCAGGCGGATCGGCTCGCCGACGAGGCCGCCGGCGACCGCCAATTCGTCCACACCATACGGCACCTTCTGCACCGCCGCATAGGACACGACCGGCGGCGGGCCGACGACGACCGCCGCCTGGAGCGGGATGCCTTTCGCCTTGCATTTCTGCCAGTGAGCGAGCACGTGCTGCCCCGGACCGGGAAAGATGCCGAGACGGTCCTTCGCCTTTAAGTGGCCGCGGTAGTTGCCGACATTGCGGATGCCGGTGTCGGGGTCTTTGGTGATCCAGTGACCCGCGGTGAAGAACGGCGCGCCGTCGAAGCCCGGCGTCGAGATCGGCACCGGAAATTGATCGAGACCTCCGGCGCGCTTGATCTCCGCGCCGGTCTGAACGATGTCGTGCACCGGCCCCGTTTTCACCATGATCGGCTCGACCGGGTCGCGAAACGCCTTCTGCCACTTGTCCGCGATCTCGTCGGGGCCGCATTCGAGGCCGACGGCGACGATATATTTCGAGCCTGCCATCACGCCGACGGCGACGGGAATATCGTAGCGCTTTCCCTTGACGCTCGTGACGTTCTCGAAGAGAAAGCCGCGCCAGTCTTTTTCGGGCAAGCCCCCGCGGTATTGCCAGCGCACCAGCGGGTGCATCTCGGTGTCCTTGTTGATCGGGCGCGTCACGCGAACGAGGAGCCCCGCGCGCTCCAGCGCCTCGATATGTTCGCGTAGGTCGGCATAGCCGCGCCCGATTCGCTTCACTTTCGCCGCACTCTTCGCCATGATGACTCTCCTTACTTGATTCCCAATTCCTTGTTCACCTCGCGCAGCAGCGTGAAATCGAAGACCTTGGACGCCGGCAGCGGCTCGGGCAATTTGAGCACCTGCGCGTCGAGCGCGAGATATTCCTTGATCTCTTCGTCCGAAGGAATCCCCGTGACGGTGAACGCCGGCTTCGACATGCGGTACGATTCCAGCGCGGTCGGGACGTCGGTGTTCCACATCTTGGCGAGCAGTTGGCTCATCTCGCGCTCGTTCTGGTCGAAGTAGCGCGCCGCGCGCGCCTTGGCGCGGAGCATTTTCTTGACCAGTTCGGGATTCTCCTGCAGCGTCTTCGTGTTCACCGCGAGGCCGTTCTGGATGCTCGCGAACTTATCGATCGAGCTGTCGAGGATGTTCATCTTGAACTTGTCGCGCCCGATCAGCACCCACGGCGGGCTGATCGCCGAGACTTGGATCGCGCCGCTTACCAGCGCCTGCAGCTGAAGCGCCTCCTCGCCCGCTTGGACCGTCGTGATGTCCCTATCCGGGTCGAGGCCGCCGAGGGCTAGCATTTTCCGCGCCGCGGTGTGCTGGCTGCCGCCGATCGTGACGATCCCCATGATCTTGCCTTTGACGTCCTTGATCGTCTTGATCTCGGGGCGCGCGATGAGCCAGAAGAGCGGGCGGCGCAGACTCACCGACACGGCCTTCAGCGGCGCGCCGCGCTGGATCGCGCGGATCGCACTGCCGATCGAGCTTAAGCCGGCAAGCTCGCCGGTGACGCCGGCGGCGATCGCGGCGTTGGCCGACATCTGTATCAGCTGCGGCTCGAGTCCCTCATCCTTAAAATAGCCCTTCTCTTTGGCGATGAAGAACTCGATCGAGGTGATGCCGCTGCTTGAATAGCTGATCGGGACTTTCTGCAGCGACTGCCCGAATGCCGCAGACGCTTGGATAGCGAACACCGCCGCCGCCAGCAAAGGGACTATCATTTTCATGTTCGCCCTCGCCGCGCCCGATCTTCCAGGAAGCCGCTCCATTTCTTGCTCACTTTTTCTTTCAGCTCCGCGCTCGCGCCGGAGACGGCGGGAAACTTTTCGCGCCATTCGAAAGGGCGCGTCGCGTCGATGATCGCGCGCGAGCTGAATCCCTTCTCCTCGCGCGGAATCGCCGGGTCGAGCGGACCGCTCCAGCAGCGCTCGAAGATCTCGATCGAGCGCGCCGGATCGCTGCGCGTGCCGATCGCCCAGATGACCTCGTCGGATTTGGTGATGTCGACGTCGTCGTCGACGACCACGACGTAACGTCCGAGATAGGCGCCGGCGCGGCACTGGCTCGCGATCACCGCCGCCTGGCGCGCGTGGCCGGGGTAGCGCTGGCGGATAGCGACGACCGTGACAAATCTTCCCGCCGCCGGATGGGCCCACACCGCTTTCACATCGGGCACGCCCGCGTCTTCCAGCGCGTTCCACAGAAAGCCCGCGCGGATGAGGCACGAGTGGAGATTGTCGCCGCTCGACGGGCGGAGCAAAGGAAAACCGCAGAGGATCGGGTCGCGGCGGTGGTAAACCGCCTTGACGCGGATCACCGGTTCGTTCTGGCTGCTCGCGTAATAGCCGGTCCACTCACCGAAGGGCCCCTCGACCGTCGTCTCGCCCGGGACCACCTCGCCTTCGATCGCGAGCTCGGAGTCTGCGGGCAGCGGCAGACCCGTGAGCGGCCCGGCGACGAGCTCGCACGGTTTTCCGAGAATGCCGCCGGCGTAGGCGTATTCGCTCACGCCGTACGGCGCGTCGGTCGAAGCGACGAGAAAATAGATCGGATGATGGCCGAAGGAGATCGCGACCGGACAGGGCTTTCCCGCCGCGAAATATTTGTCGCGGTGCACGCGGCCGTGCTTTCCCGGCGACATGTGGAGGCCGATGCGGTCCCTGGCGTGGATCATCACGCGATAGGTGCCGACATTGACCCAACCGTCCTCTGGATCGCGCGTGACGACGAGATCGTCGGTGCCGATATAGCGCCCGCCGTCGAGCTCGTGCCAGCGCGGCACGGGAAATTGGAGCAGATCGATGTCGGCGCCGGTGATCGCGTTCTCGAAAATGGGCCCGTCTTTGATCGTCTCCGGCTCGATCGGCTCGATTTTTTTCGCGCGACGGCGCCACTGCTGGATGAAGTCGAAGTCGCCGAGCGCCGGGTCCATCCCAAGCGTGAGCGAAAGCCGGCCGACCGATGAAACGAGATTGGCGGCAACTCGATGGCCTTCGGGATAGCCGCGGATTTTATCGAAGAGGAGCGCCGGACGGGCGCGCTCGTGCGCCGCGAACTTCTCATTCGCCAGCTCGGCGAGCGCCGCGAGCTCGAGGTCCCAATCGACGCCGTCGATCTTTTCTAGCTCTCCCAGGCGCTCGACGCGGCCAAGCCATTCGCGGAGATCGGGCATGCGCGGACTCAGGAATTGATCGGCCGTACAGGCGGGACAGCCGGCGCGGCAGCCGTGCCGAGCGAATTCTCCGGCTCTTCGCGGTAGAGACCGAAGGCGCTCAACACCGGAATGTCGTTGACGCAGAAGAGGATGGCGTCGTCGGATTTAGATTCGTTGCCGTGCTCGTGCCAAGCCCAGTTCGGCACGACGAAGGAGTCGTGGCGTTTCCATTCGAGCGTCTTCTCGCCGACGATCGTTCTGCCCTCGCCGCGCACGACGAAATACATCGCGCTGGAAGTGTGGCGATGTTTTTTCGTCCGCTCGCCGGGGCGCAGCATCTGAATCCAGCAGCCGAGCGTGGGCAGCGTCGAAGTTCCGGCGACAGGGTTCACGTATTCGAGGGCGATGCCGTCGTAGGGACTGCCGGCGCTCTGCGCGAGCGCCGTGAGCGCCGCCTCGGTGTCCTTCCAGCGATAGCGCAGCGGCAGGTCGACGCTCTTCCGCTGCTCCCACGCCGGACGCAGCGCGCCGGCGCGCTGTTGAAAGTACTCTCCCTCGTTCGGCTTCAGCGCCTGGAGCCGATTGCCGGGATAAGGCTCGTAGAACGGCTGGTTGAGCGCCAGGATCAGCGGAACGTCGAGCGCGTCGAGCCAGATCGTGTGCTTGGCCGTTGCGTTCCGGTGATCGTGCCAGGTCCATTTGGGCGTGAGTATCAGATCGTACTGCTCCATCGCGCACATCTCGCCATCGACGGTCGTGAAGACGCCGCCGTCGCCCTCGATGACGAAGCGGATCGCCGCCATCGTGTGTCGGTGCGCCCAGGCGTGCTCGCCGGGCCTGATCATCTGAATACCCATGAGAAGCGTATGCGTCGTGCCATGGTTCGGCAGGCCGGGATTCTCGAACAGGAGACTCCGCCGCGCGGTTTCGCTTTCGGGCAGCGCTTCGCACGCCTCGAGCAATTTGGGGTAGACCATCGACCACGGCCATAGGTACGCGTCGCCGCGCGGCTCGGGGCCGCCGATGGCGTGGGCGAGCAGCTCCTCGTATTGCCACTGGCCGCTCATGTGGAGTTCCTTGAGCTCCGTGTCGAACTCTTTTAAGTCCTTCGCTTTCTTCTCAGGCCGTGCCATATCTCAATTCCATGGTCGGATGGCTGCCCGCGACGGCGTCGCAGATGCCGTCGAGGTAGACCTTCCAGGCCATCATCGACTCTTCCGCCGCGCGCACCGCTGCGTCTTTTTCCTCGTCGTTCTTCAGATATTTTTCCAGCATCGCAAAGGAGCCGCCGCCGTGCACCTGATCGACGGAGTCGTGCAGCAGCCAGAACTCGGCATCATGCGGCGTGAGATTCAGCTGGCGCATCCAGCGCTCGGCTTCGAGCGCGGAAAAGTGGCCGCAGTTTTTATCGTTGGTACGCTCGAGCACCGCCTTGGCCGCCAAGCCTTCATACCAGGTGCGGTTTTTTGTGAGTGTCTCCCAGGCGTGGAGCGCGACAACGGTCGTCGGCAGCGGCTTCGCCTGCTCGATCTGCTCGCGCGTCAAGCCGACGGCGATGCCCATGCGCACGAGCAGCTCGAAGTGCGAGTGGCCTTCGAGCGCCTCTTCCTCGTAGAGATTTTCCGTGACGACGAATTTCCGTATCTCGACGTGAGGGCAGTTGCCGACGACGTACGCCCAGCAGCGCCGGCTGTGGCGCGTGAACGTGCTCCAATTTTGGATCAGCATGCGCGCGCCGGACAGCGCCAGGTAGTCCTTGGAATAGGCGGCCCACTTGAGGTTCGCGCTGCAGGCGGCGACGACTTTATCCAGCGATTGGATCAAAGGTGATGACGTCTGAGCCATGAAAACCTCCGGTTTAACCCAAGTGTATATAGGCCAAATCCGGGGGCGCTGTCTACAAGCGGAGGCGGCGAGAACCCAACGCCAAGGGCGCTTTACTTCGCCTCGGCGCTATCGATGAATTGTTTCAGTACCGCGAAATAGGCGTCGCCGCCGACCTCGAAAGTGTCGTTGTGATGCGCACCGCGGAGCGCATGGAACGTTTTCGGGCCCGTTGCCGCGTCGAAGACTTTCTTACCTTGCTCGAAAGGAACGATATCGTCGTTCTCACCGTGGACGACGAGCAGCGGCGCTTTGATCTTTTTTACTTTTTCGGTCACGTCGTACCGCGTCTTCAGCAGCGGGCCGATCGGCAGCCAGGGATAGATCGCCTGCGCCATGGCGCGGATCGACGCGAACGGCGCCTCGAGAATGACGGCCATGCATTCTTCGCGTCCGGCGAGTTCCGCCGCGACCGCCGCGCCGAGCGACTGGCCGAAGAAGATGATGCGCTGGGGATCGATGTCTCTGCGGGCCTTTAAATAATCGAGCGCGGCTGCGGCGTCTTCATACGTGCCGGCTTCCGAGGCGACTCCCTCGCTCCGGCCGTAGCCGCGATAGTCGATCATGAAGATGTTCGTTTTGACCTTGTTGCGGAGCATCATCGCGCCGCGCGCCCGATGGCTGATATTTCCGCCGTTGCCGTGGAACCAGAGAAGCGTCGCCTTAGCGTCCGCCGCGAGGATGAGCCAGCCGTTGAGCTTCACGCCGTCGGCGGTCATGAAGTAAACGTCCTCATAGGCGACGCCGTAGTCTTTGGGCGTCGCCTCGATGGCGGAGCTTGGAAAAAAGATGAATTTCTCGTCCATGAAACATGCGGCGACAGCTATCGCGACCGCGGCCAGTAGAAAAATCCGAACGATTCTCACGACGGGATGGCCGGGTCGAGCAACGAGCGCACGGAGGACGCAGCGCAGCGGCGACTGACGCGTAGCTTGCCCGGGAAATCCGGACATCAGTGTTTATGTTCGCCGCGAAGCTTCCATTCGAGCCCGTCGATAATGCATTCCACGCTCGCGCGCAGGATATCTTCGGCGACGCCGACGGTGCCCCAGCGCTCCTTGCCGTCGGTGAAGATGCCTAGCACCCGCACCGGCCGGCCGAACCCGCTCTCGTCGTCCTCGTCGGTCTCGCCGTGATGCAATAGGCGCACGTCGAATTCCTCGAGGCTGACTTCGGAAAGCTGCGGGTAGTGCTTCTCCAGAACTTTGCGCATGGCGTTGCCGACGGCGTGGACTGGGCCCCTTCCACCCGCGGCGACCAACTCCTCCTCGCCGAAGATCTCGATCAGCACGGAGGCTTCCGTTGAGCTTCTCGAGTCATCCAAGGCCTGAAAATCGACCTGATCGTCGATCTTGCATTTCAACACGCGAAAAGGCTTCAGGTAATCTTCGCGTTTGCGGATCGCCAACAATTCGAACGACGCCCACGCTCCGTCCAAACGGAAGAAAGCCTCTTTGAGATCGCTTGCCATGACGATTCTCCTTCAGTCCGTCGAAGCGTGTTATTATAACGCCCTCTCGCGCGCGTGGGAATGGCGACATTCTTCCCAAACCGCGGGCGGTTTGGTATCATGGAGTCCGATGAAGGGGAGAACGCCGATGAAGGAAAACAAAGTATCGACTGAGCGTTTAAACCACTTCTTTCACGACATGACGCGCCGCAGCTTTTGGCAGCTGGGCATCAACGATGCCACTGTGGCGCGCTATGTGGCCGACGTGCTCACCGATTTCGCCAGCACCAACAATCTCTACCGCATCCGCTCGCACGCCGGGAAAAACCTCGACAGCGTGGTCGATATCCTGAACGAGACCGCCGATCCGCCGGTGGAAAACAGCGTCATCCAAGAGCGCGAGCTGCGGAAATACCTCGGCGACTATACGCTCTTTATGAGCGGCATTTTCCGCACGCACGTGGAAAAAACCGGCTTTCTCGAATACTACCTCGAACAGGGACAGCGTTCTTATTGGACGGTCTCGGAGCTCGATCTTTCACTCTACCGCACCGGTTTCATTCTGTTTCAGGAGCTCTCGAAAAAATTCGAGTACTACTCCGGCGCGCTCGATTATATGCGCAAAGCGTACTTTGCGCCGGAGCCCGGCGAAGATCCGTTCGCCGGCTGGTTCAAGCAAATCGAAGGCTGGATCACGACCAATCTCACGGAAAACTGATCCCCCGCCGCGATCGCGCCCAGGTGTGACCACTGAAGTATTTCTTCCTAAGCCTCCTTGTTTTCCTCGTTTCCGCCCTGCTCTTTCTCGGTCTTGCCGTCAACGCGCTGTTCTTTCGGCCACTTCATAGAGCGGAGACGATTACCGTCAAGGTCGGCCGCGGCGAGGCGTTTTCCTCGGTCGTGCGCAAATTGAAGGATCAAGGCGCGATCCCGCACGAAAAAGTTTTTTCGCTCTGGGCGCGATTATGGCGCCTGGATAAAAAGATCCACTGGGGCGTTTACCATTTCGATCTGCCGATGACGCCGGCCGCGGTGCTGAACCGGATGATACCGGGGCGCGGGCCGTTTCATCGCATCACCGTGCCGGAAGGCTTAACCGCGCGGGAGATCGCCGCGCTGCTCGACGAGGCGAAGGTCGGCGACAAGGAGCGGCTCCTATACGCGGCCGCCAATCCCGCGCTGCTCGCGCAAATCGGCCTCGCCGACAAAGGGATCGAGGGCTACCTTTTCCCCGATACGTATTACTTTCCCGAAGGCATGACGGAAAGCGAAGTGCTCGCGGCGATGGTCGAGGAGTTTCACGCGGCGGTCGACCCGATGTTGAATCAAGCGAAATCCGCTCCGCTGACGCCGCACGAGCTCGTGACGCTCGCGTCGCTGATCGAAAAAGAAACCGGCGACGCGGCCGAGCGGCCGCTTGTGGCCGCCGTGTTTTACAACCGCCTGAAGATCGGCCTGCCCCTGCAGAGCGACCCAACGGCGGTCTACGGCCTCGAGGCGCCGCCGAAGACGATCAAACATAAAGATCTGCTGAACAAGACTCCCTACAATACGTATTGGATTAAAGGCCTTCCCCCGGGACCGATCTGCAACCCCGGTCTCCCATCGCTGAAGGCGGCGCTTGCGCCCGCGGCGGTGCCGTACCTCTATTTCGTTTCCAAGAACGACGGCTCGCACCTGTTCTCGGTCGAGTTTACCGAACACAACCGCGCGGTCAAAACATACCAGGGCGGTGAGAACAAGCCGGCCAAAGGCGCGGAAAAGCGCCCGGCCAAGCGCGCAGCGCACTGACAGTCGGCTTTTCTCCCGTTTTCGGAGTGTTATATTCGTGGCATGAGCGCTCCCAGTGGGCCGGAGGAATGCATCGACGCGCTGCGGCGTCGGTTAACGCTGCACACGTTGTTGCAGTCGGCCATGATGTTTCTGGCGCCTCTATTCGCTGCGTGGTACGTCCTGTTTTTTCTTTACCGCTTCGCTTGGCTCGGTCCCGATGCGACCATGACCGCGGGCGCCGCGCTTCTCGTCTTCGCCGCCGCCCTAACGGCTGGGCGTTTTCGCCGCCGCGCGCCTTCGCCGCTCCTCGCGGCGCGCTTGATCGATCAAAAATCGGCCGCCGAAGAGCGCTTCATCACGCTCGCAACGCTCGGCCCCGCGACCGCGACGGCCGATTTTCTCTCGCGATTGAAGCTGGAGGCGGCAACGTTTGCCCGGCGAATCAATATCAAGCGCGATTTTCCCTTTCGCATCGACCAGTCGATTGTAAGCTCGGTGATCGCCGCTCTGATCGCGATCATTTTATTTCAGGTCGGCTTTGAGCTGACGCCCGCGTCGAGATCTGTCGCGCCGAGCGAGAAGCTCGCCGATGCCGGCAAAAAACTGGGCAACGATCCGCGCTTCGCGGACCTTGCCGCCGCATTGAGGGCGGCAGCGACTAAGCTCGATCAGCCCTCGCTTTCCGAGAAAGAAAAACAAACGATCGTTACCGATATTGCAGAGAAACTCGATCGGCGCATCGCCTTCGAAAAGTCGCAAGGCCGGGGTGTCTCGCTTTTGCAGGAGATCGCCGACGATGTCGCTCAAGCGGCGGAGAAAAAGGATGATGCCAGCATGACCCTGCCTTTCAAGATCCCGAGTCTTTTTCCCATTCCGCTCCCCTGGATGAAGCAGCCAGGCGATGAAAGCGGCGACGGGAAAGGGAACAGTGGTGAAGGCGAGGGGACCGGCGCGCAGAAGCTCGAACAGAAAAGCAGCGGCGGTAGTGCGACGGGGGAGCGCGAAGGCGAGAAGAAGAGCGGCGTAAAAATGAAAGAGGGACAACGGAGTGAAGGAAGCGAGGCGCTTCAACGGAAACAAGAATCTCCCGATAATCGTCCCGATGCTCAAACGAAGAAAGGCCATGAATTGAAGAACGAGGGCGAGCGCGAGGGGCAGCAAACTTCGCAGGAAAAAAAGGGCGGGCCCGAAAAAGGCGAAAAGAATCACGCGAGAGACGGAGATGAATCCAAGGATAAACGCGGAGGCGGCGGCGCGAAGTCCGACGAGAAGACTCCGGAGCGCTTCGGAGAAAAGGTGTCCGGCGACTTAAAGGAGAAGGATCTCCGCTTCGTGATCGTTCAGCTTCCCGACGAGGGCGGCAGCGCGAGCGGCAGCCGCGAAGCGCAAGGAAAAAGAACGGCCGGCGCGCTCCCGAGCGCGAATGTTCCGCTCGCCCCGCCGGATGAGCGTCCGGCCGCGCGCGACAAGCAGATGCTGCCGCTCGAATACCGCGGCATGATTCGTTAGAAAAATGGACCCGGCTGAATTCCAGGAGATCTTCGGCCGCATCGAAGCGGAAATACGCGAGGTGATCGTGGGCCATGCGGACATCATCCGCAAGGTGCTGGTCGCCTTCTTCGCCGGCGGCCACGTGCTGCTCGAAGGCGCGCCGGGCTTGGGCAAAACGCTGCTCGTCAAATCGCTCAGCCGCGCGCTTGGACTGTCCTTCAAGCGGGTCCAGTTCACGCCCGACCTCATGCCCGCCGATATCATCGGCACGCAGCTATTGATGGAGACTGAAGGACGAAGGGATTTTCAATTCAAGCAGGGCCCGATCTTCGCCCATCTCGTCTTGGCCGACGAGATCAATCGCGCCACGCCGAAAACCCAGTCGGCGGTGCTCGAGGCGATGGAGGAGCGACAGGTCACCGCCTTCGGCGTGACATATCGGATGGATTCGCCCTTCATGGTGCTGGCGACGCAGAATCCGATCGAGCTCGAAGGCACCTATCCCCTTCCCGAAGCGCAGCTCGACCGGTTTTTCTTTAAGCTCCTGGTCGCGCACCCGACTCCCGAAGAGCTGATGGAGATCCTCCATCGCACGACGCGCGCCGGCGAGCAGGACGCCGCGGAGGTGCTCGCCGAAGGCGCCCATGCCGTTATCGCCCGCATGCAATTGTTGCTGCGCCAGGTGTTGATCGCCGCGCCGCTCGAAGAATACGTCGTGCGGCTGGTCCATTCGACGCAGCCGGACGGCGACAGAAAAAACGGCGCTCTCGCCGAAGTCAAAGATTATATCCGCTACGGCTCGAGCCCCCGCGGCGCCCAGGCGATCATCCTCGGCGCCAAAGGAAACGCGCTCGTCGAGGGCCGCGTGCACGTGAGCTACGATGATATCGCCGCTGTCGTCTATCCGTCGCTCCGCCACCGTTTGATTCTGAATTTTCAAGCTGAGGCGGAGAACGTCACCGCCGATCAGATATTGAAAGCCGTCATTGACAAAGTCCCCCGGCATTGAGGCGCTCGGCCATGCTCCCGGCTCCGTTCACCTCCGAGTTCTTGAACCGTCTGGAAGTCCTGCGGCTCCGCACGCGTAAAGAGACCTTGGGCAACCGCCCGGGCGCCTATTCGTCGCCCAGACGCGGGACGAGCCTCGAATTTGCCGACTATCGCAAATATTCGCCCGGCGACGATCTACGATACGTCGACTGGGGGATTTTCGCCCGCACCGACCGGCTTTACGCGAAACTCTTTCACGAGGAGGTCGAGCTCTTCGCGTATGTCTTTGTCGACAGCAGCGCGTCGATGGCGTTTCCTTCGACGCGCGAGAAATTCATTCCGGCCGGCAACCTCGCGCTTGCGCTCAGCTATGTCGTGCTCGCCAATCACGACCACGTCCGACTGCAGGCGCTCGGCGAACACAACGCGGCTTCGCCGTTTTTGCGCGGCCGCAGTAGAATCGCGGATCTCATCAGGTTCGTTCGAGCGCTTGACCCTGCCGGAGCGACGGATCTGGCGGCGTCTCTCGGCGACCACTTGCGACGCATCCGCCGTCCGGGGAAGGCGATTCTGATCTCGGACTTTCTCGTCCCGCCCGTATCCTACCAGCGAGGCCTCAATCTGCTCCGCGCGTTCAATCTCGACATCGCCGCGATTCAGGTTTTGAGCGCGCCGGAGATCGCGCCACCTTTGACCGGAGATTTGACGGTGATTGACAGCGAGAGCGGCGAAGAGATTAAAGTGCATTGGAATGAAGCGACCCGGCGGTCCTACCGCGAGCGGCTCGATCGCCATAACCGCGAGCTCAAGAGCTACTGCCACCAAAGCGGCATTCACTATTCGATGTATCGCACCGACGAGGATCTGACCGATTATGTTCTTAAGACGCTCCCCGCGATGAGGCTGTTCAGATAGTGGAGTTCTTAAACCCCGCCGCGCTCTATTCCCTGCTGCTGCTGCCGCTGCTGCTCATAGCCTATCTGATCCGGCGGCGGCCGCGGGCAGTGGTTTTTTCGAGCCTGCTGTTGATGCGGGAATTCGCCGCCCGCGTGAGCGGCAGGCGCTCCGGCGTGCCGCCGATTTTCTTTCTCCATTTAATTATATTGTCGCTTCTCCTGCTCTCGCTGGGCGAGCCTTCGCTGACTTCGCAAACCATGAACGTCGCGCTGGTGCTCGACAACTCCGCCAGCATGCAGGCGGCTGAAGACGGCCGGACACGTTTCCAGGCGGCAGTAGAAGAAGCGGGAAAATTCCTCCGCGCGCTGCCGGCGGGAGCGCGCGTTGACGTTTACCTTTTTGCGCCGCGCCTCGCGCGCATCGGCGAGGCGGCGCTCGCCGCCGCTGCGGCGTTGAACCTGATCTACCGGCAGAAACCCATCGACGTCGGCGAAGCCGCTGTCGATCACGGCGCGGAGCTTTCGCGTCTCGCCCGCGACCGCGGCTATGAACAACTCTATTTCGTGACGGACCATCCGGCCACTGGGCAGAGCCGGACAGTCCGCGTCGTCACGGTCGGACACCGGCAAAACAATCTGGCTGTGGGCTCTTTTCAACTAAACCGTGCGGCTTTTAACTCCTCGCAATTGGATGCGCGGGTAGAAGTGCGGAGCTTTTCCGCCCGCGAGGGAACATTCAGGCTGAATCTAAAAGCCGCCGGCAAGGTCGTCTCCACCCGGGCCTACACGATCGCGCCGGGGAAAAGTATCGCCGCCGACTTCGAAGCGCTGCCATCGTATCCGTTCTACGAGGCGGAGATCGCCGCAGACGACGGCTTGGCGCTCGACAACCGCCGCTTCGCCGTTCCGCCCCCATCGGGTGAGCTGAAGATTCTCGCGGTCTCGCCGCGGCCCGAAGCGCTCGTCTCACTGCGCGCGATTCCCGGCGTCGAGCTGCAAATCGTTTCACCGGAAGCCTACGGCAAAGGAAATTTTCCGCCGCATGCGCTGGAGATTTTTCACTACGCGACTCCCGCCGCGTTGCCGGATTCGCCGGCGCTGTTCATTTTGCCGCCGGCGGAAAACCCGCTCGTCCGAGTCGCCGCGAGCTCGACGCGACCGATCGTCACAGGCTGGCGCGATCCTCACCCGCTCACGCGCTATGTGAACTTTGCGCTTTTCCGCCCCGTTTACGCGCGGCCGCTGAAGCTCGGCCGCTCGGGGGTGCCGGTCATCGAGACTTCCAACGGCGCGCTCGCCGTCGCGTCGGAGCAAGCAAACGCACGCTACCTCGCGCTCGGATTCGATCCGCTGCCGTTTCTCGGCCGCCAGAACCTGCCGATGTCGATCTTTACGTTGAATTCGCTCGACTGGCTGAGCGCGGCGGCAAGCCGCGCGATGACGACCGGCGCGGCGCTCGGCGAACGCTTGCGCGCGGCAGAGACTTTGCTGACATCTGCCGGCGAAACAATCGATCCGCGGTCGAATCCGGCTGCTCTCTACCAGGGTATCTACCGGATCGAAGGCGCCGCCGCGCAGTACATCGCCGTCAACTTCGACAATGTGGCAGAATCCGATCTGCTCACGCCCGCGCCGATCCAACTCCGCGACGATGTCGGCGCGGCGGCGAAGGGCTCCGTCGCGGCTCTCCTCTGGCGCTACGTTTTGGCCTTCGCTCTCGTGCTCTTGCTGCTCGAATGGTTTCTCCACCCGTTGCCGACTTGGCGCCGGAATCAGGAGGCGCCGTGAGCAGGCTCGAGTTTGCCCGGCCCGAGCTTTTGTGGCTCCTGGCGCTGCTGCCGCTCTTCTGGGCGCGTTACCGGCGCCAGCCGGTTGTCGCGATCATATGGCGCAGCGTCCTCGTCATGGCGATCGTGGCGGCGCTGGCGGAGCCGCGCATTGTCGAGCCGCGCAATCCAATTAAGACGGGAGAAGACGTTTTCGCCTTCGACGTCTCGCGCAGTATCCCGGCCGATACGCAGCGCTGGATCATTCGGCAAGAACGGCTTCCGACGTCCGCGGACCGGGTTTTTATTTTCGCCGGCGCCGCCGAAGCGAGTCGTGACTGGAAGCGCCAACTCGAAGCGCCGAGCTCATCCCTCCAGCCGGAGCGCACCAACCTCGAAGCTCTCTTTTCCGCCCTGTTGCAGCTTCCGCGCGAGGAGCGCAGCGTGTTTCTTTTCACCGATGGCTGGGAAAACGACGGATCGGCCGAGCGGCTGCTCCCGGCGCTAGCCGAAGCGGGCATTAAAATTTATCCGATTTTGCCGCCGGAGCGGCCGGTCGTCGCGAATGTCGCCGTGAATAAAATCATCGGCCCGGCCGAAGCCGTGAAGGGCGAGGCGCTCAATCTCAAAATCGCCGTCGAAAACAGCAATCAGCGGGAAGTCGACGGGACCATGAAGTTGAAGCGCGGCGGCAGGCTCATCAAAACAGACGCCGTAAGGCTCAGGGCGGGAAGCCAGCTGTTGAATTATCCGGTCACGCTCGGCGAAGAGCCGCTCGAATCTTTCGAGGCGGAGTTCACTCCTCGACGCGCCGACGCCGATATCCTGCCGTTCGACAACCGCGCGACCGCCTGGGTCGGCGTGCAGGCAAGGGAAAAAGCGCTCGTCATCAATGGCCGCGGCGGCGAGGGGCGCTACGTCGAGGATCTGCTCAAGCGCAGCGGCTTCGAAGTGCGTTCCAGCAGTGGCGGCGCGCCGCCTGCACCAACCGGTTATGGTATCGTCGTTCTGAACAACGTCGACAGAGATCATCTCACCTCTGCCTACTTGAGCGCCCTCGAGCGCTATGCCACTGCCGGAGGCGGCTTGGTGATGCTGGGCGACAACACCGCACTCACACCCGGCTACCGGCAGACGCCGCTCGCCGCGGCGCTCCCGCTCGACTTCAGCGAAGCCAAAGAGAAAGAAAAAGAGCCGGAAAAAACCCGCGCGGTGCTGCTCGTGATCGACAAATCTAAAAGTATGGACCCTGAGACCAATCCATTGGGGGAAAACCGCATTCTCTACGCCAAGGAGATTGCGAAGCGGGTCATCTCGCAGCTTGGCGACGAGGACTACATCGGCGTACTGGGCTTCGACAC
>DATJFG010000007.1:0-23384 GCA_035495775.1 Verrucomicrobiia bacterium
GCGCGCCACGAGCTGCTGAAGCTCGCGGCGGCGCGCTTGAATGCGCCGGTCGAGAAGCTCGTGGTGCAAAACGGCGTCGTCAGCGTCGCCGGCGATGCCGGTAAGAAGGTCACATACGGCCAGCTGATCGGAGGCCAGCACTTTAACGTCAAAATCTCCGCCACCGGCACGGGCTGGGACATGAAGGTCGCCCCCGAAGCCAAGGCGAAAAATCCGAAGGACTACAAAATTGTCGGCCGGCCGCTTAAGCGGATGGATGTGCCCGGGAAGATCACGGGAGAGCAGGCCTACGTGCACGATCTCCGCATTCCGGGGATGCTGCACGGCCGCGTGGTGAGACCGCCGGTCGTCAATACCGAGCCGGTGAAGATCGACGAGAGCTCCGTGCGGGATATTCCGGGATTCGTCAAGGTCGTGCGCGAGGGCAGCTTCGTCGGCGTCGTCGCGAAGACCGAATGGGCCGCGATCACCGCCGCCGAGGCGCTCAAAGTCGAATGGGCGCCGCCGAAAACCAAGCTGCCCGTGGGCGATGCGCTCTACAACTATTTAAAAACCAGCAAATCTGTCCGCACGCAGAAAGTCGTGGAGAAGGGCAACGCCGCCAAGGCCTTCGGCGAGGCAAAAAAAACCTACCAGGCGAGCTTTCGCTGGCCCTTCCAGATGCACGGCATGATCGGGCCGTCATGCGCGATCGCCGACGTCAAGGGCGACAAGGCGACGATCTGGTCGGGACCGCAGGGGCCGTTCCGCACGCGCACGATGGTCGCCAACCTGCTCAAGATTCCCGAGCAGAACGTGCGCGTGATTTATCACGAGGCCTCGGGCTCCTACGGGCGCATGAGCACCGACGACGGCGCCGAGGACGCGGCGCTGCTCTCGCGCGCCGCCGGCGCGCCGGTACGCGAGCAGTGGTCGCGTCAGGACGAGCACGGCTGGGAGCCGAAAGGGCCGGCGCAGCTCGAAGAAGTCAAAGCGGCGGTTGACGGCGACGGCAAGCTCGTCGCGTGGGATTTCGTCGATTACGATCAGCCGTGGACCGCCTCGGGGTCGACGCTGCTGCTCGCCTCGCTCCAGGTCGGCATGAAGCCGAACAATCCCGGCGGCGTCAACGGCTTTCAGAGCGGCGGCGAGCTTTACGAGGTGCCGAACCAGAAAATCGTCATCGAGTACGTCAACTGGCATTTTCCCGAGCCGATCCCGCTCAGGACGAGTAACCTGCGCGCGCCGGGCTCGACGGCGCGCTGTTTCGCGAGCGAAGGCCTGCTCGATGAGATCGCCGCCGATTTAAAAGCCGACCCCGTCGACTACCGGCTGCGCCACATGTCGGAGGCGCGCGGCATCGATTGCCTCAAGGCGGCGGCCGATAAAGCCAAGTGGCAAAAGCGGCCGTCGCCCGCGCCAGCCCAGAGCGGCGAAGTGGCCAAGGGGCGCGGCGTCGCGCTCACGCGCCACTCCGACGTCTACGTCGCGGCGGTGGCGGACGTCGAGGTCACCCGCGCGAGCGGTCAGGTCGCTGTCAAGCGCATCGTGTGCGCGCACGACTGCGGCCTCATGATCAATCCCGACGGCGTCGCGAACCAGGTCGAAGGCAACGTCGTCCAAGGCGTGAGCCGGGCGCTCCTCGAGGAGGTCACTTACGATGAGAAAGGCGTTACGAGCCTCGACTGGAAGGGCTATCCGATCCTCAGATTTCCCGACATGCCAGACGTCGAGGTCGTGCTGATCAACCGGCCGGAGATGGCGGCGCTGGGTGCCGGCGAGCCTTCGACCGTTCCGATTACGGCGGCGATCGCCAATGCGATCTTTGACGCGACGGGCGCGCGCATGCGCGAGGCGCCGTTCACGCCCAAGCGCGTGCTCGCGGCGCTGAAAGCGCTGCCAAGCTAAAAAACGCTACCGGTGCAGCGGTCGGATCGAGCCGGTCTCCTGGATGACGACGGGATAGCCTTCGATCGTAGGGGGTATCTGTCGCTCGATTTCCGGAGTTTTTTTCTCGACGTAAATCTTGATGCAGGGCTTGCCTTCGCATCGACCCTCGGCTGTACCGACGACGCCGGGAATCGCCATCAGACGATCGGTGTGATTCCTGAGAACGGTTGCGATGTTATCGGCCGGCATTTCGCCGCCCTGCAGACTTGAGGCACGCGGGCTGCACGCAAGGAACGCCGCCGAGATTAACAAAATAGCTAACTGGCGGTGTCCCTGGCGCTTATGTCCGATCCCGAACGCAGTCCTTGCTCCCGATTCTAGAGATAGGCCCCCGGAAGCAAATTGCAACCCGGTTACTGGAAATTAAGATTGGCGCCGCCTCCGAGCGCGGTGTTGAGCTGGCTCAGAACGTCTGCGATCGGATTCGCCCAAGCGGTGCCGCCCGTTTGGTCGCCGGCGAAGAGCAAGCCGACCGGGTTGTGCGCCGAGTCGTTGGTCAACAGAGTCGATCCGGAATCCCCGGCCTTGATGCATTTTCCCTTGCAGCCGGAGAACTCGATCTGGCTGACAAAGTGAGCGATGCGGGGATTGCCATCGGCATCGTTACCGTAATCGATGTTGAGCGTCGCATTGACTGCCGCAACTTTCCCGACCGTCAGCTTCGAAACCGCGCCATATTTTCTGACCGCAAGGCCGATATCGCTGCCTGTCAAAGTGCGCGTTGTGCCGGAGGGCGACGTCGCGCCGTCCCAGAACTGGTTTTTCACGTCGCTCGTCGTCGTCGCAGCGATCGCCGCATCGACTTTGTTGTCCGTCCCATCATATTTCAATGTGACGAAAGCGGTTAGTGTGCCGATGTCGTTAGACGAGCCAGCGTCACAGTTCGTGTCCGCCGGACCGGGCTGGACGATCGTTGCGGGATTGCCAGAATCGTTTAGCACCGCATCGTTTGAGAGCGCATAAACGTGGTTATTGCTCAAAGCATAGTAGGTGCCTGCACCATTACGCAGCCGGGCGCCGAGCGTGCCGCTAGTGCAGGTGATAAAGAGGCCGACGATCTGGATGCTTTGAATGTTACCGCTCGATACGCCGAGAGGGACGGGTGGGGTGAATTTAGCAGTCGGATTGACGCCATGACCGCCCCCCTTACCCGGAGGAGGTGCGAGCGGCTGGATCTTTCCGGTGACCTGGATTTCGACCGGAACGCCGTCCAGAGTCTGCGGCAAGCCGCCGATACCGGACTTTTCGGTGTAGATTTTCACGACCGGCTGTCCATCGGTGCCCAACCCTACAGCCGTGCCGGCGATGCCGGGAATCTTGAGCAGGTTGTCGGTATGGTGAGCTTGCGCGGCGAGCGCGGGGGCCAGGTCAAGACCGCGTTGGGCCGATGCAGGCGCCACCGCGAAGACCAGCGCGAGGGCGCAGGCAAGTAAAAATCCTCTCAGACGGAGATTTTTCATAATAGCTTACCTCCGGATGAGCGATGCTATTACTTTAATTTTCCGCCGTCAATAGAGGAGGATGAGGAGGCTTCGCGGCGGCCGCAGATTCACGCGGTTTCCGTCGCGAGACTACGCATGAGCAGGAGCTTCCGCCGAATCGTCTTCACGGCCCGCCATCGCTTCCTGCTTTTTTCCCAGCCACCATCCGTTCACGAGCCAGGCCGCCGAGAGCGGCACGGCCGCGAAGGCGATCGCGGTGAGCCCCAGACCGAGAAAAGAGAACAGCGCATACGACCACGCGCCGACTTGATCGCCGGTTCGATAGACGACCGTGTCGATGAAGTTCTTGGTCTTGTATTTGTCCTCGCGCGGAACGACGGTGAACAGCACCTCGCGCGTCGGGCGCGCGACGGCGAAATTTCCCGTGCGCCGGAGCACCTGGAAGGCGACGAGAATAGCGATGGTCGGCGCGAGGCCGAGCGCGGCGAAACCGAAGGCGCTGAGCGCCGGCAGCAGCGTGAGCGTGAGCGCCACGCCGAAGGCGCGGAGGATGCGCTCGGTCAAAAAAATCTGGCACGCAAGCGTGAGGACGTTGACGAGGAGATCGACGCGGGCGAAAAATTCCGTCCGCGCGGCGCGGTCGGCGAAGCTGCGCGAGACGATCGCCGCCTGATCGAAATAGAGAAACGTCGAGGTGATCGAGTAGAGCAGCATGTAGACGCCGATATTCAAAAGGTAGGGCGATTTAAACGCGTGCGTGACTCCCGAGAGAAAATTTCCGCCGATGACTGCTTTCTCTCCGCGCGCGGCGGGCTGAGTGCTCAGCGCTTCCGACAGCCGCGATAAACGGCGGACGCTCAGCACCGCAACCTCCAGCAAAGCCGCCGAAGCGATGAACAGGTAGATTGGCTCGACGACGCGCGCGAGCGAAGCGATGAGACTCGATCCCATGATCGCGCCGAGCGTCGCTCCGGCGGAGATAAAGCCGAAGACCCGCTTTCCCTGCTCGGAGTTGAAGACATCCACCATGAGCGCCCAGAAGACCGAGACGACGAAGAGATTGAAGATCGAGGTCCAGATGAAAAAGATGCGGCCAATCCAGACGGACTGCTCCGCCGTCGCCCCTCGGAGCAGCATGAAGAAAAGCAGTAAATTCGCCGCGAAGAATCTATACGTGACTGAAATGAACCGCGCGCGCGGCAGCTTGGCGACGAGCGCGGCAAAGGGCGGGTTGACCGCCACCATTCCGATGAGCGTTCCGGTAAAAAGCCAGGGCAGGTTTTCGACGCCGCCGGCGACGCCGATCTCATCGCGGATCGGCCGGATGACGTAGTAAGAGCAGAAGACCGAGAGGATGTAGAGCCACGACCACGCGAGCGCCTTCAGTTCCTCCGGCCGCGCGTCGATGACCCGCGCGAGCAAGCGGTATCCCGTGCCGCGGGCGGAGCCGGCGGGCTCTGTGGTCGCATCCATTCGCGCGGCGCCTAGATTCCGTCGATGAAGTTTTCCATGCGGCGGCGCATCGCTTCGTCGGGCAGTCGCCCGCGGGCGGCGCCGAGATTGTCGCGCGCGTACTCGTCCTTCGCCATGCCGGGGACGGCGCAGGTGACGGCCGGGTGCGACACGATGTACTTGAGAAAGAATTGCGCCCAGCTCCGGCAGTCGAATTCGGCCGCCCATTCCGGCAGCTTCTTTCCCTGCACCGCGTTGAAGAGCCGGCCGCGTCCGAACGGCAGGTTGATCATCGCCGCCATGCCGCGATCGGCCGCCAGCGGCAGAATGCGCTCGCCGGTTTTCCGGTTGTCGAGCGCGTAGTCCACCTGAATGAAGTCGAGCTTCTCCGCCTTCATCGTGCGCTCGAAATCGGGATACTGGTTCTCGAAGGAGGTGGTGATGCCGACGTATCGGATGCGGCCGGCCTCGCGCCATTCGCGGAGCGTGCGCAGGTGGGTCGAGGTATCGCGCAGGTTGTGAACGGCGATGAGATCGATCTTCGATGTGCGCAGGGCCTTGAACGACTGCTCGAGCTGCTTGATGCCGGCCTCCCGGCCGCTCGTGCTCACCTTGGTGGCGATGAAAAGCCCGTCGCGGATTTTAAGCTCCGAGACGAGATCGCCCACGATCGCTTCGGCGGTGCCGTAGGTCGGCGAGCTGTCGATGACCTTGCCGCCGACCGCCTTGAATTCGCGCAAGGTCTCTCGCAGAGGCGCGCGCTCCGCCTCCGTCGCGATTGCCTCGTAGCGGCGCGCCGTGCCGAGGCCGACGACCGGCAGAGCCTCGCCGCTCGACGGGATTTTTTTCTCGATGATCGACGACGACTGCGCGCGCAGACCGGCGGGCAGCAGCAAAGCGGCACCTGCGGCAACGCCGGCCTTAAGCAGCTCTCGTCGATTCAGTCGCATGAAATTGCCGGGGACGGCGAATGTGACGCGCGCTTGACGTCATTTAATAAGCGTCTTCAGCTTTTCGCGCATTTCATCCGCGCTCATCTGCGCGCCGTAGAGTGGCCCGGTCTGTTCGAAGAGCTTCGAGCGCTCCAGCGAGCCGACGATGACCGGCTCGAAGCCCGCTTCGCGCACGAGCCCGATGACGACTTTCAGCGCCTCTTGATCGTCGCCCGCGACGGGAATCGCAAAGCGTGGGGAATGGTTCGCCATCTCCTTGAGCCGGCCGGTGCCCAGAATATTGAACGCGCGCACGACGCGCGCGCCAGGGAATAACTTCGCTGTCGTCAGCCCGACGCCGTTCTCGCGCGCGGGCTTGGCGATCTCGCCGTCGCGCGCGATGACCGCGTTGCCTGCGTCGACCATGATCTTGCCCGCGAAGTCCTTGCCGTAGTCCTTGGCCACCTGCGGATAAGCGCCGTAGGGCACGGCCATGAGAATCACGTCGCCGAAGGCGAGCGCGTCGCGCACCGTGCCGGCGCGCGCGAGCGGCCCAAGGCGGTCGACGAGAGACTTTAGCTCTTCGGGATGGCGCGATGAGAACATCACCGGGTGGCCGGCCTTGATCCAAAAGCCGCCGACCGTGCTGCCGATGTTGCCGGAGCCGACCGTCGCGATCTTTAACGGAGTCGCCGACGATTGTCCGAGCGCGGCAGCGGGCGGAAGTGCGAAGGCATAAATCAAAGCGAGAACGGTGACGATGCTGGAGAGCAATCGTCGCTGCGGGAGAATCAAGGCGCGAGGTGTCATAAGAGACCCTTCTTTCTTTTCGCTGATGGTTAATTCACGTGGCTCCAGGCGTGGTAGGAACTGCGCACCAACGGGCCGGACTCCACGTGGCGAAAACCGAGCTTCTCGCCGGCGATTTTGAGCGCGGTGAATTCTTCGGGCGTGACGTAGCGGTCGACTTTCAGCTGATCGGTTGAAGGCTGGAGATACTGGCCGAGCGTCACGATGTCGCAGCCCGCCGCGCGGAGATCTTTCAGCGTTTCGATCACCTCGTCCTGGGATTCACCGACGCCAAGCATCAGGCCGGATTTGGTGAGGATCCCGCCGCTGATCCCCTTGGCGGCGCGCAGGACATCGAGCGAGCGCCGGTAGACCGAGCCGGGACGTACCTTTTTGTAGAGGCGCGGCACGGTCTCGATATTGTGGTTGAGAATGTCGATGCCCGAGCGGACGACGGTCTCGATCGCGCCCACGTCCCCCTTGAAGTCGGGGATCAGGACTTCGACGCGAATGCCCGGATTGAGCGTCTTGATCCAGGAGACGGTCGCGGCGAAATGGGCGGAGCCGCCGTCGGGCAGATCGTCGCGGTCGACGGAGGTGACCACGATGTGACGGAGGCCTAAATCCTTCACGCTCAAGCCGACGTTGCGCGGCTCGTCGGGGTCGAGGCCCGCCGGCTTGCCCTTGCCGATCGCGCAGAAGCGGCAGCCGCGCGTGCAGATGTCGCCGAGGATCAGAAACGTCGCGGTATTGTGCCCCCAACATTCGCCGATGTTCGGACAGCGCGCCTCCTCGCAAACGGAATGGAGCTTGCGCTCTCTTAGAATCCGCTTGAGCCGGAGATAATTGGCGCTGCCGGGAGGCTTGACCTTAACCCAGTCGGGATGTCTTCGTGGCATAGTTCCTTCAGCTCCGCGTAGCCGAAGCGGCTCGCGAAGCGGCGGAGAAAAACCTTCTTCACGTCTTCGAGAGAAACTTTCTTGCCGACCTCCTTTTCCATCGAGGTGACTTCCGACCAGTCGAGGCCGCAGGGGACGATGCGCCGGAACTGATGCAAATCGGCGCTCACGTTGAGCGCCAGGCCGTGGTAAGTGATGCCGCGCCGGACGGCCACGCCGATCGCGGCGATCTTGCGATTGCCGATCCAGATGCCGGTCCACGGCGGCTTGCGCTCGGCGACGATGCCGAACGCATCGAGCGTCCGAAGCGCCGCCGCTTCGAGATATCTCAAATAGCGGTGCACGTCCTTTCTCAGCTTCGACTTCAGATCGATGATCGGATAGACGACCATCTGCCCCGGGCCGTGATACGTCACGTCGCCGCCGCGGCTCGAGCGGACGACGGGGACTTCCGCCGCATCGACGACGTTAGCCTCCTTGCCGCCGCGGCCGAGCGTGATCACGTGCGGATGCTCGACGAAGAGAAGCAGGTCGGGCAAATTTTCCCGGTGCTTGGTCTCGACGAGGCCCTCCTGCAGAGCGAGCGCGGTCGGATAATCGAGCGTGCCGAGGTCTTTGTAGATGAGTGCGCCCATCGATGGGTCCGCCTACGGCAGCGGCGCGCGCTTTTTCTGCGCGAAAGTGTGCGTGGGATAGCCGTAAAATACTTCCGCGGCCTCCATCAACGTTTCGGAAAGCGTCGGATGCGGATGCACAGACTCGGCGACATCGCGCGCCGTCGCGCCCATCTCGACGGCGAGAACTCCCTCGCTGATGAGCTCGCCCGCGCCGGCGCCCACGATGCCGACGCCGAGAACGCGCTCGCTCTCGGGATCGATGATGAGCTTTGTCAGTCCGTCGGGTCGATCGAACGTGATCGCGCGCCCCGACGCCGCCCACGGAAAGCGCGCGACCTGGACCTGAACGCCTTTTTGTTTCGCTTCGGCTTCCGTAAGGCCGCACCAGGCGACTTCGGGATCGGTGAAGACGACGGCGGGTATGACGACGTTCTCGGAGGTGCTGAACTCGCCGAGGATCGCCTCCACCGCGACGCGCGCTTCCTTTGAAGCCTTGTGCGCGAGCATCGCGCCGCCGACGACGTCGCCGATCGCGTAAATCGCGGGATCGTCGGTCTGCATCTGCGCGTTGACGCGAATGAAGCCCTTTTCGTCGAGCGCCGCCTTCGTGTTGTCCAATCCCAGGTCTTTGCAGTTGGGGAGCCTTCCGACCGAGACGAGCACGCGGTCGTAGCTCTCCTCTTTTTGTTTTCCTTCCGCCGAGAAGGTGACCTTGATCTGCTTTCCGCTCGTCGCCATCTTGGCGACTTTGCTGTTGAGCCGCACTTCCTTAAACGCCTTCTCGGCGTAACGCATCACCGGCCGCGCGAGGTCTGAATCGACTCCGGTCAAGATGTTCGGCAGCGCCTCGTTCACGACGACGGTGCTGCCGAGCGTCGCGTAGACTGTCCCCAGCTCCATGCCGATGTAGCCGCCGCCGACCACGAGAAGACTTTTCGGCAGCTCCTCCAGGTCCAGCGCCTCGGTCGAGGTCATGACGCGCTTGTTGCCGAGGTCGAATGCGGCGGGAAGCGCCGCGCGGCTCCCGACGGCGATGATCGCCTGGTTGTATTTGACAAACTTCTGTCCCTTGGCGGTCTCAACGCGCAAGCTGCGGGAACCCTCGAAATAGCCGCGGCCCTGAAAGACTTCGACGCCGCGCTTTTCCGCCAGCATCGCGAGCCCCTGCGTCAGCTTGTCGATGACGGCATTCTTCCACGAGCGGAGCTTATCGAGCTCGACTTTCGGGCGCGAAAACGCAATCCCGCGCGCGGCCGAGAGCTCCATATCGCGCATGAAGTGCGTCGCGTGCAGCAGCGCCTTCGACGGAATGCAGCCGTAGTTCAAGCAGACGCCGCCCAGGCGCTTTTCGCGCTCGACGAGGATAACCTTCTTTCCCTTGTCGGCGGCGTAAAACGCCGCGGCATAGCCCCCGGGGCCGCCGCCGACGACGACGATATCGGTGCTCATCGGTTCCATGCTCAGCCCTTCAACTCCTGCTCGGGAAAATTTTCCAGCGTCGCCACAAGCTCGATGATGAAGCGCACGGCATCCGCCCCGTCGATCACTCGGTGATCATACGAGAGACAGAGCGGCAGGATCGGCCGCGGCTCGATCTTGCCGTCCTTAGCCACCGGTTTCAAGGATGAACGGCCAATGCCCAAGATCGCCACTTCAGGCTTGTTGATGATCGGGGTAAAGTGGCCGCCGCCGATACCGCCCTGGTTCGAGATCGTGAAGCTCCCACCTTGAAGCTCCTCCAGGGAAATCTTGCGCTTGCGCGTCCGCTCGACGAGCCCGTTCAATTCCTCGGAGAGCGCCGCCAGGCTTTTTTTATCGACGTCGCGAAGCACCGGCACGATGAGGCCGGCCTCGGTGTCGACGGCGACGCCGATGTGAAAATATTTCTTGTAGACGATTTCGCCGCTCGCCTCGTCGAGGCTCGCATTGAAGACCGGATATTTTTTCAGCGCGGCGACGACCGCTTTGAGGACAAACGGCGTGAGCGTCAGGTGTTTTCCCTTCGTCGCCGAGGCGCTGCCGTAGTTTTTTCTGAGATTCGTGACGTTCGTGACATCGACGTCCTCGAATTGCGTCACATGGGGAATCGCGTTCCACGACTCGTGCATGCGCTGGCCGATCGTGCGACGAATGGAGGTCAGCGGTTTTTTTTCAATGGCGCCCCAGCGGGAGAAGTCGATCCCCTGCGGCGCGGGCTTCTCGGCGGCCTGCGCCGTGGGCGCGGGGGCCGGAACGGCAGTGGGAGTAGCAGCGGCGGCGCCCTGCTGCAGCGCCGCGATATAGTTCCTGAGATCGGCGATCGTGATCCGGCCGCCGCGCTCGCTGCCTTTGATCCGCGTGAGATCGATGCCGAGCTCCCCGGCGATTTTTCTGACCGAGGGGGAAGCCGGTGGTGGGACGCCGCTGGCGGATTCGTACCGATATGCAGCCGCGGCCGGCGGCGGCGCGGGTCTCGCGGCTTCCGGCGCAGCCGGCCGCGGCGTTCTGCTTTCAGCGGCGGATTGCGGCTTCGCTTCGGCGGGCGCAGCTTTTTCCGCGCGGCCGGATTCCGCAAGCGTGATCAGCGGCTGGCCGACACTGACCTCATCACCCGGCTTGACGTGAATGCGCGCCACCTCTCCGGCGGCCGGAGAGGGAATCGGCCCTACGGCCTTTTCCGTCTCGAGCTCCAGGATGACCTGGTCTTTTTCGATCTTGTCGCCGGGTGCGACCAGGATATTGGCGACGGTGGCCGATTCGACCCCCTCGGCCAGACGCGGCACTCTTACGTCCATAATTTTGCCGACTCTTTGTTTAAAAGAAGAAAGGAGAGGCCTTGTCCGGCTCGACGCCCAGATCTTGGACGGCCCGCTCGACTACCTCACGGGACACGGCGCCCTTTTGACACAAGGCGTAGAGCACGCCGATCACCGTCATCTCGGCGTCGATGCCGAAATAGCGCCGGAGCCGAGGCCGCGTATCGCTTCGACCGAAGCCATCGGTACCGAGCGAGAGCAGCCCGCCGGGCACCCAAGGGGCGATCTGGTCGGGAACGATCTTCATGTAATCCGACACCGCGACGAAGGCGCCGCGCTCGTCTTCGAGAATCTTTTCCACATAAGATTTTTTCGGCGGCGCCATCGGATGGAGCATGTTCCATCGCTTGGCCTGCAGCGCCTCGCCGCGGAGCAGCTTGTAGCTCGTCGCGCTCCAGACATCGGCCGAGACGTCATACTTCTCCGCCAGAATCTCCTGGGCTCTCAGCGCCTCGCGGAGGATCGTTCCACTGCCGAAGATATGCGCCTTGTGCTTGCCTTTGTCGTTTCCCTCGCGGAATTTGTAGAGGCCCTTGAGGATGCCCTCCTCCGAACCTTCAGGCATCGCCGGCATGGTATAGTTCTCGTTGTAGAGGGTCAGGTAATAAAAAATTTCCTCGCCCTTCTGGTACATGCGCCTGAGACCGTCGCGGATGATGACCGCGACCTCGAAGGCGAACGCGGGATCGTACGTGAGGAGCGTCGGTATGGCGCTTGCGAGAATATGGCTCTGCCCGTCCTGGTGCTGCAGCCCCTCGCCGTTAAGAGTCGTCCTGCCCGCCGTGCCGCCGAGCAGAAAGCCCTTCGCCCGGCTGTCGGCGGCCGCCCAGATGAGATCGCCGACGCGCTGGAAGCCGAACATCGAGTAAAAAGTATAAAAGGGGATCATCGGCAGGCCGAGATTCGAGTAGCTGGTGCCTGCGGCGATGAAAGAGGACATCGAGCCCGCCTCGGTGATCCCCTCTTCGAGGATCTGGCCGTCTTTCGCCTCCTGATAGTAAAGCAGGGTCTCGCGGTCCACAGGCTCGTAAAGCTGGCCCTTGGGCGAATAGATGCCGACCTGGCGGAAAAGCGCGTCCATGCCGAACGTGCGCGCCTCGTCCGGAATGATGGGGACGACGCGCTTGCCGATGGTCGGATGGCGCAGGAGCTTGGCGAGCAGACGCACGAACGACATCGTGGTCGAGGCCTCGAGGTGGCCGGTGTCTTTGAGCTGCTCCTCGTAAAAGTCGGGCTGCGGCACCTCCAGCGCTTCCGTCTTGGTGCGACGCCGGGGCACAAAGCCGCCCAAGCTTTTCCGCCGCTCGAGCAGATACTTCGTCTCGCGGCTGTCCTGCGGCGGGCGATAGAAGGGGGTCTCGACGACCTCTTCGTCTTTCAAGGGAATATCGAAGCGGGTGCGGAACTCGCGCAGCTCCTTCTCGTTCATCTGTTTTTGCTGGTGCGTGATGTTGCGCCCTTCGCCGGCCTCGCCCATGCCGTAGCCCTTCACAGTCTTGGCGAGGATGACGGTCGGTGAGCCGCGGTGCTCCACCGCCGCCTTGTAGGCGGTGTAAACCTTGTGAGGATCGTGGCCGCCGCGCAGCAGCTTGCGGATCTGATCGTCGGTCATGTCGTTGACGAGCTCGAGCAGCTGAGGGTATTTGCCGAAGAAATGCTTGCGCGTGTAGCTGCCGGGCTCGACGGAATACTTTTGATAGTCGCCGTCGACCGCCTCTTCCATGCGCTGGATCAAAAGATCGCGGTGCTCGCTTCTGAGCAGCGGGTCCCAATCCGAGCCCCAGATGACCTTGATGACGTTCCATCCCGCGCCGCGAAAGATCGCCTCGAGCTCCTGGATGATCTTACCGTTGCCGCGCACCGGCCCGTCGAGCCGCTGCAGGTTGCAGTTGACGACGAAGATAAGATTGTCGAGGTTCTCGCGCGCCGCTAGGCTGAGCGAGCCGGTCGACTCCGGCTCGTCCATCTCGCCATCGCCGCAAAAGCACCAGACCCGCGGCTCCTCTTCGCGCAAAAAGCCGCGCGCTTTCAGATAGCGCAGAAAATGGGCTTGATAGATCGCCTGGATCGGCGCGAGACCCATGGAAACCGTCGGAAATTGCCAGAAGTCGGGCATCAGGTACGGGTGCGGATAAGACGGCAAACCGGGAATGTCGGCGAGCTCCTGGCGGAAATGGTGCAGCCGCTTCGCGTCGATGCGCCACTCGACATAGGCGCGCGAATAATTGCCGGGCGAGGCGTGCCCTTGGAAGTAAACGAGATCGCCTAGCCGTTTGTCATCGCCGCCGCGGAAGAAATGGTTGAAGCCGACCTCGTAGAGCGTCGCCGAGGAAGCGAAAGTTGAAATATGGCCGCCGATACCGTGATAAATGCGGTTGGCCTTCACCACCATCGCCATCGCGTTCCAGCGGACATAGCTCTTGATGCGCCGCTCGATCTCGCGGTCGCCGGGGTAGGGCGGCTGCTTTTCCGCCGGTATCGTGTTGACGTAAGGGGTATTGACGATCGAAGGTATCTTGAGGCCGGAGTCGCGCAGCCGCTCGATCAGCCGCTCGACGAGCAGCGGCGCCTCGGAAGTCTTATTTTTGAGGACGTATTCGAGGACATATTCGACTGAATCGAGCCATTTGTCGGTAGCGCTGGGATGATTGTTGTCTGGTGGACGATCAGTGTCGGGGCGATTATAATCCCGCGATACGTCGCCGGGTTCTTTCTTCTCAGCCTGCATTGAAGCCTCTTGGAAATCGACTGTAAGAGTGGAACGTGTCGAAACTTAACCTATAAAATTCGCTTTGTCGAATCAATATATTCATAGCAGGGATCATGTGAAATACCTAGACCTGAGTTGGCCCGAACCCGCCGAGAACCTCGCTTGCGACGAGGCTTTTCTGCTCGAGGCGGAAGATGGCGGGGGCGACGAGGTGCTGCGTGTCTGGGAGCCGCGCGAAACGTTCGTCGTCGTCGGCCATGGCAGCCGGGTCGAACGGGAAGTCGCATTGGCTGCTTGCCGGGGGGCGGGTGTCCGGGTACTCCGGCGACCGAGCGGCGGCGCCGCCGTCGTGCAGGCCCCCGGCTGCCTGAATTACGCGCTGATCCTCAGGATCGGCCCGCATGGTTTGACCGACGTCGCCGCGACGAACTGTTATGTGATGAAGCGCGTGAAAAACGCGCTCGAGCCCCTGGTCGGCGCGCCGATTGCCATCGATGGCTTTACCGATCTCACCGTCGGCGGACGAAAGTTCTCCGGCAACGCGCAATACCGCAAAAAACGCGCGCTGCTTTTTCACGGCAGCTTATTGCTCGATTGTGACATCGCGACGATCCAAAAGCTGCTGCTCGATCCACCGAGGCAGCCGGCATATCGGCGGAGGCGCCCGCACGAGGAGTTTTTGATGAATCTGCAGCTCCCGGCTGCGGCGGTGAAAGCCGCGCTCCGCGAAGCGTGGGGCGCCGTCAAGCACCTCGACGATGTGCCGCACGATCAAATCGCCACGGTCGCGGAGCGGCGCTACACGCGCGATGAATGGACATTCCGCTTGTAGCCCTTGCCGTTTGACACCCACTTGCCTCCGCCGCTAAAGTCCCGCCTCAAGTGGTGACCCGATGACCCCATCCAATCCGCCTTTCTTCGTGCGCAAGGACCTCGACGGCTTTTTCGGCCTGATGATCGACAACCTCATCCAGCTGATTCTTATCGTGAGTCTCTGCCGCGGGTTGATTCACCTTCCCGACGCCTACATCTTCGGCCGCATCCTCCCCGGCGCCGCGATCTCGATCCTCGTCGGCAACTTCTTCTACGCCTGGCAGGCGCGCCGGCTCGCGCGCGAGACCGGGCGCGACGACGTGACCGCGCTGCCGTACGGCATCAATACCGTCAGTCTCTTCGCCTACATTTTCTTCATCATGCTGCCGATCTATCTCGAAACGAAAAATCCCGTCTGGGCCTGGCAGGTCGGCCTCGTCGCCTGCCTGCTGAACGGGCTCATCGAGATCGTCGGTGCGTTTATCGCCGAGTGGGTGCGCCGCATGACGCCGCGCGCGGCGCTCCTTTCCGCGCTGGCGGGAATCGCGATCACGTTCATCTCGATGGACTTCAGCTTCCGCATCTTCGAAAAGCCGCTGATCGCTCTCTTGCCGCTCGCGGTTATTTTAATTTCCTACTTCGCCCATCAACGGTTTCCGTTCGGCCTGCCGGGCGGGCTGGTGGCGATTCTCTGCGGCGCCGCGCTGGCATGGGGTCTCGGAGAAATGTCCGGCAAGCCGGTTGCGGCGACGTTCGCGCTGAGCCCGCCGGTTTTCACGGGCGCCGCGTTGTGGGAGGCGCTGTCGAGCCCGGATTTCCTCAAATACATGTCGGTCATATTTCCCATGGGAATCTTCAACGTCGTCGGCTCCCTGCAGAACATAGAGAGCGCGGAGGCCGCGGGCGACCGCTATAAAACCTTTCCCTCGCTGATGGCCAACGGCATCGGCTCGGTCGCCGCGGCGCTGTTCGGCAGCGCCTTTCCGACGACGATCTATATCGGTCATCCGGGCTGGAAGCGGCTCGGCGCCCGCGCGGGCTATTCGGCGCTGAACGGGATTTTCATCGCGTTCATTTGCCTCACGGCGACGATCCAGACGGTGCTCGACTTTATTCCGCTCGAAGCGGGCATCGGGATTCTCCTCTACATCGGCATCATCATCACCGCGCAGGCGTTTCAGGAAACGCCGAAGGAGCACGCGCTGGCGGTCGCGCTCGGGCTCTTCCCGGCGCTCGCCGCCTGGGGGCTGCTCATGGTCGAGACGGGACTCCGCGCGGCGGGAAAAACTCTCTACGAGGCGGGTCTGCCCGCGTTCGCCGGCAGCCTCGCCATCCACGGCATGATCTCTCTCGAGCGCGGCTTCATCTTCACGTCGATGATCCTCGCCGCCATAGGCGTTTTTCTCATCGAGCGGCAATTCCTCCGCGCCGCCGCCTGGGCGTTGGCCGCCGGGGTCTTTTCCGCGATCGGCATCATTCACGCCTACGAGCTCACGACCGGCGGGATCGTGAGCCGCTTCGGATTCTTTGCCGCGCCCGAGTTCGTCGTCGCCTATCTGATGCTGTTCGTGTTGTTTCTGGCGGTAGGATGGTGGGAAAAAGATAAGAGCCCTTCGACGGGCTCAGGGTGAACGGAATAAAATATAAAAAGCGGATTACCGTACGTGCCGACCTTAGTCGGAGCACCGCTAAAACTCGCCTTCATAAAATCCCCGCTGGCCGCGCGCTTCTTCGACGCCGACCTTGAGCATTTTTAACTTCGCCCGGGGGAAGTGGCGTCGCACTCTGCCGCGGATCTGATCGGCGATGTATTCCGCCAAAAGCTCGGTGCTCGTGTTCGCGATCGGCAGGAGCAGCGCGTCGTGTTTCGGCAGCACGATGCGCTGATTGCGATAGCCGACGGTCACATGTTCGTCGGCGCGGCGAATTTTTAGATGCGAGCATTCTTTCTGGATGAGCGTCCGATGGTCCAGCTCATCGCAGATGCGTTTGATCAGCGGCTTGAAGGCGATGAAGTCGAGCACGACACCGGCCGTATCCAATTCGCCCTCCACCGCGACCGAGACTTGATAGTTGTGGCCGTGGAGCGCTTCGCGCTCGCCGTTGGCGAAGACGAGAAAATGAGCCGAGGCGAAGTTGAAATAATCCTTCTCCACCTCGATCGCGAAGCGACGCGGCATGCGCAAACGGTAGCCGAGATGCCGCGTTTAGGCAAGAGTACCGAGCCGAACTCCCCCTCATTTTAGCCCGCGGCCGTCGTTGTCCTCATCGCCGGCTGGCGGACTGTTTTTTGCATGGAGATCGCCGGGCCGCTGCGCTATACTGCGGCGGTTTTCGCATGAGAGCTTGTTGTCTAATTTTGCTCCTCTGCGTTTTCTTCGCAGGTCCCGCCGCTGCCGCGCCATCCCTTAACGACCCGAACCTCCGCGTGGAAGAGGTCGTATCCGGGCTCGCGTCGCCGACGACCATGGCGTTCATCGCCGACGGCGACATTCTGGTGTTGCAAAAAAACGACGGGCGGGTGATCCGCATCCTGAACGGCGTGGTGCAAAGCCCGGAAGTTCTGGATCTGAACGTCGACTCGGCGGTCGCGCACGGCCTTCTCGGCATCGCCCTTCATCCGGATTTTGCCACGAACGGCTTCATCTACTTATATTACACGCAGGCGAGCGGCGCGGGCGATAGCGACGACGGCTCGGCCGCGGCGAACGTCGTGCGCAAGTTCCACTGGGACGGCAGCGCGCTCACCGCCGTCGCGGGAGATCCGATCCTGAGCCTTCCCGTCACCCCTGACCCGAACCACAACGGTGGCATCATTCTCTTCGGCCCCGACGGGAAGCTCTACGTCATCAACGGCGACCTCAACCGAGACGGACAACTACAGAATTTTTCAGACGGCCCGGCGCCCGATGGAACTTCCGTGATTCACCGGCTGAACGACGACGGCACGGTTCCCGACGATAATCCCTTCGCCGCGTTGGGCGACCCGATGAATAAATATTTCGCCTACGGCATCCGCAACTCGTTCGGCATGGCCGTCGACCCGGTGACCGGAAAACTGTGGGATACGGAGAACGGCGAAAACACCTACGATGAGATCAATCTGGTCGAGCCGGGCTTCAACAGCGGCTGGCAATCGATCATGGGGCCGGCAACTCGGCCTGAAAATGTCGGGCACAGTCCGTATATCATTCCCGGGTCTAACGCGAATTATGCCGATCCGAAGTTCTCCTGGTTCGACACGGTCGGGCCGACGGCGATCATTTTTTTAAGTTCCGCCAAGCTCGGCGCCGAATATGAGAACGACGTCTTCGTCGGCGACATCAACAACGGCAATCTGTATCACTTCGAGCCGAACGCGAATCGAGATGGCTTCATCTTGAGCGGCGATTTGTCTGACCTCGTGGCCGACAGCGCTGCGGAGCTGCCTCCGGTGATTTTCGCTACAGGCTTCGACGGCGTCACGGATTTAAAAGTTGGTCCAGACGGGCTGCTCTACGTCGTCTCGTTCGGCGCCGGCGCGATTTACCGCATCGGTCCTCGGCCGCTCGCCGTCGGCGCGGCCTCGTTTCCCGACGCCGAGATCGGCGTGCCTTACGAGGTGGATTTGAACATCAACGGCGGAACGGACCCGTACACGATTCAATCTCCTCCGATCAAAGGCGCCCTCCCGCTCGGCATCGCTCCAAACGGGACGCATCTAAGCGGCACCCCGAGCACGGCGAAGAAATTCAAGTTCACGCTGCGTGTGGTGGACGACTCCGGGACGAGCGTCGATAAGCAGTTCAGCATCCAGGTCTTTAAGGCGCTAATGATTTCGACGCATGCTTTAAAAAGCGGCAAGGTCGGCAAGAGTTACAAGGCGGCCTTAAAAGCTAAAGGTGGAAAGGCGCCTTATGCATGGACGGTGAAGAGCGGCAGCACGCTGCCAAGCCCGCTAACCCTAGCACCCGGCGGTCAAATCATCGGCGTTCCACCCGCCGTATGGAGCGGCGATGTCACTTTTCAAGTGAGCGATAATCTCGGAGTCAGCAGGGAAGTGACGCTGACGCTCTCGATCAACTGATCGATCAGGGTGACGTCCCCACGGCCGCGGCGACATTTTTAAAACCGTCGCGCTCGATCAATTTAAGCAGCCCGCGGTTGATGCGCTTCACCGCCCCCGGTCCTTCATAGACGAAGCCGGTTAAAATCTGCACGGCGCCGGCGCCGGCCCTGATCTTCTCATAGGCGTCCTCGGCGGTGAAGATGCCGCCCGCGCCGATGATCGGCAGCGCGCCGCCGGTCGCGCGATACAAATGGCGGATGAAATCCGTCGCGCGGGCCTTGAGAGGCTTGCCGCTCAAGCCGCCCGGCTGATCCACCGGTTTGGTCAAATTCTCGCGCAGCACGGCGCTCGCGTTGGTGGCGACGATGCCGGAAAGCTTTTCCGCGCGCGCCACCGCGACGACCTCGTCCGCCTGCGCGAAATCCATATCGGGATCGATCTTGACGAACACCGGCTTTTCCGGCGCGCGCGCCGCGCTCGCGAGCTCGCGGTTTTTCGCCTGGATCGTCGCGACCAGATGGGCGAGATGCCCTCTCTGCTGCAGATCGCGGAGCTCCGGCGTGTTCGGCGAGCTCACGTTCAGCGTGAAGTAATCGCCGTAGGGAAACAGCGCCGTGAAGGTAAAAAGATAGTCCGCCGCGGCGTCCTTCGTCGCGACGATTTTGGTCCGGCCGATGTTGATGCCGAGCGGAATCTTGAGTGGCCGCTCGGCGCGGAGCGCCTTCAGCTTGGCTGCGATCGCCTCGGCCCCTTCGTTGTTGAAACCGAGGCGATTGATCAATGCTTGATCGTCCGGCAAACGAAAAAGCCGCGGCTTGGGCTGCCCCGGCTGCGCCTGCGCGGTGACGGCGCCGATCTCGATGAAGCCGAAGCCGAAGCCCGGCCAGGTACGGATCGCGACACCGTTCTTGTCGAATCCCGCGGCGAGGCCGACGGGATTCTTGAGGCTCAGCGCGCCGACGCGCGTCTCGAGCCGCGGATCCTCGACGACGTAGAGGTTTTCGAGAGCACGCTCGAGGAAGGCCATGCGCGAGAGCATCGCCAGCGTCTGCTCATGGGTTTTTTCCGCGTCGCCGCGAAACAGCAGGGGACGGAGGACTGATTTATACATCATCGGTTGCGTGCGCATCATTTTTAGCGATAGAGCTCCTTCAACAGCCCGGTCTTCTCCAGATTGTCGAGAAAGCGAAAATCGATGAACTGCTCCGGCTTGGCGGCTTTCGCCGGCGGCATCGTCTTGGCGAGATCGTCGAGCGCGTTCTGCATGCCGGGCATATTGATGTACGGGGCCTTCTCCAACACCTTGCCGACGTAAAGGTCGTACGCCCGGCCGAGCACGGCGGGGTCCTCGATCTTCGTGTACTTCGCGAGCGACTTGAGCGTAAACTCCCGGTCGGTGCGGGCGCGCGCGATCGCGCGCGCGTAGGCGCGCATGAAGCGGTCGATCGTGTCGGGGCGGGTCCGGATGATGCCGCCCTGGACGACGAGCGAGGGGTTCGGAAACGGGAAATCCATGTCGGTGATGTTCAGAATCTCCTTAAAGCCCAGCTTCTCGACCGCGAAGAGCGTCGGCGGCGAGACGAGCCCGGCGTCGATCGCGCCGCCCTGGAGCCCGCCCATGATCGAGCTCATCGCGCCCATCTGGACGATTGTCACGTCCTTCTGCGGGTCGAGACCGTGTTTGCGCAGCGCGAAGCGCGCCGCGATGTCGGTGCTCGAGCCGAAGCGCGAGATGCCGATATTCTTTCCCTTGAGGCCGTCCACACCCTTGATGTCCGGCCGCGCATAGATCGAGAAGATCAGCTTGTTGGTCGTGTTGCCGACGATCTTGATGTCCGCGCCCTGAAGCGCTGCGGCCATCGCGCTGCTGCCGTTGAGCGCGCCGATCTCCACCTCGCCGGCGACGGTCACCTGCGCCAGCTGGCTGCCGCTGGGAATCAGGATCAGCTGATCTTCGAGTCCTTCCTTCGTGAACAGTCCGGCGTCGTGCCCGACCCACAGGCCGATATACGATCCGCTGATCGAGCTGTAACCCACGCGGATGCGCTCGGCGCTCGTCGCCGGCGCCGCGGCGAGAAAAAGCAACAAGAGCGATAAGGCGATCTTTCGGAGCATCCTGCTCCTCCTGCCGTCAATGCAGCGGCGAAAACGCAGCGGGAATCATCAGGCAGTTTTCCTGCTTGAGCATGAACTCCCGGGTGTCCGGCGGCCAGCCGGAAATCTTCGTCGATTCCGCCCGCAGCCGCTCGCGCTCGCCCGCGTCTTTGTAGGCCCACATGTGAATGTACTGGTTCAGCGAACCCGACACCGTGGTCCACGCGCCCGCGAGCGGGGAGAGCTTGACGCGATCGGGGATGATCTTCGCGAACCGCTCGAGCACCGTCGGCATCGTCCCCGGCTTGTAGGTATAGGTTCGGATCTCGTAGACGTTGCCGAGCCGGCGCGGCTCCAGCGCCGGCGAGAAGGGCGCCGGCTGGAGCATCTTGCTTTCCTGGAACAGAATGAACTCGTGCGTTTTCGGCGGCCATTTGCCGGTCTTGCGCGCCTCGGCGCCGATGCGCTCGCGCGCCTCGAAGCTCTCGTACGGCCACAGGTGCACGACCTGGTTCAGCGTGCCGATCTCGGAGTGCCAGATGCCGCCGAGCGGCGAGATTTTCGTCCGCGCCGAGAGCCCCTCCTCGAAGCGCTGCATGAAGGCCGGAGCGGTGCCGGGCCGGAGCACATAGGTTCGCATTTCGATGAGCATGGCGTTCTCCCTTCGACGTTAATTCTGTCTTTCCCACACATACAGGAGCAATTGCAACAGTCAATTCGCGGAGATATTTTCAACGGATGGAATTTAAAGAGCTCGGCCGGACGGGCGTCGACGTGCCGGAGATCGGCCTCGGCACCTGGGAGTATCGCGGCGGCGATGCGCCGATCAAAAAGGCGGTCGAGCTCGGCGCCTGTCTCATCGATACGGCCGAGATGTACGGCACCGAAGAGGCGGTCGGCGCGGCGATCAGAGGCATGCGCGAAAAAGTCTTTGTCGCGACCAAAGTCTCCGGCAACCATCTGCGGCGCGATCAAGTGATCGCCGCGGCGGAGGCGAGCCTCAAGCGGCTCGGAATCGAGACGATCGATCTCTATCAGGTCCACTGGCCCGATCCCGCGGTGCCGATCGCCGAGACGATGGGGGCGATGGAAACGCTCGTCGATCAGGGCAAGGTGCGTTTCATCGGCGTCAGCAACTTCTATCTCAAGAACCTCCAGGACGCCGAGGCGGCGATGACGCGCCACAAGATCGTCGCCAATCAGGTGAAATACAGCCTGCTCCAGCGCGGCATCGAAGAGGACTCGCTCTCTTATTGCCAGAAAAATCGCATCACCGTCATCGCCTTCAGCCCGCTCGCCCGCGGCGCGCTCTCGAAGCCTGCGCTGCTGAAGAATAGGCGCGCCTTGGCGGCGCTGCAGCAGATCGCCTCCGAGGCCGGCAAGACGATGTCGCAGGTCGCGCTCAATTGGTGCATCGCGAAGCCCGGCGTCATCGCGATTCCAAAGACCGACAAAGTCGACCGTGTCGTTGAAATGTGCGCGGCTTCGGGCTGGAAGCTTTCGCCCGCGCAGACGGCGGCGCTGGACAAGGCGTTTCCGACCTAGAGGTGTGTGATAGGCCCTCGCGCAATGCCTCTACGGGCCGATGCGATGGGCCTCCGCTACGCGCGCCAAAAGATACGCAGGGCGCTTCCAGATCGGACGCATCGGCCCTTCGAGACACGCCCGCTCGGACCTATCAGGGGCGATTGTAGGGGCGGTTCGCGAACCGCCCTCATCGCGATTCGAGGACCAGCCGCGCCACCTCGTCGTGCCGCGCGAACCAGACGCCGTCAAAGCCTTTCATATACCGAAGGACCTCCGCCAGCATCGCCGACATCATCGGCCGGCCGCCGAAGTGCGCGTGCACGGTTAGATTGATCACGCTCGGCGCTTCGCCGCGGTAGAGAAAATCGAAGCCGTCTTTGTACACCTGATAGAAATCGCGCGGGCTGCCGCGCAGCACGCGGTTGTCGGTGAAGTCGCTGTGGGCGATCGCCACCAGCGGACCTTTGGAAGTCTCCAGCACGTACGGCAGATCGGCGTCGTTGTAGTCGCCGTGCCAGAGAAACCCCTCTTCGGCGAGATATTCGGCCGTGCGCTCGGTCGGCGCGGCGACCGGGCTGAACCAGCCGGCGGGCTTGGCGCCGGTGACGCTTTGGATGATGCGCGCGCAGCGCCGGATCACGTCGCGCTCTTCGCTCGCCTCCATGTAGGGAAGGATCAGGTCCTGCGTGTACGAATGGCCGGCGAGCTCGTGGCCTTTTTCGTAGAGCGCCTTGGCGGCGTCGGGAAAGTCCTCGGCCGCCTTGCCGCTGATGCAGACCGTCGCGTGGACGGCGAACTCATCGAGCACGCGCATGAGGCGCCAGATGCCGGTCTTGCCGCCGTAGCGCGCCCACGAGATGCCGAGGAGATCGCGCGTGCCGGGCTTGAGCGCGGTCGTCATCGGCGAGTAGGGCGGCGCCTTCCCCTCCGAGAAGCTTTCGAACATGACCGTGACGAGCACGGCGGTGCGCGCATTGTTCGGCCAGGATGGAAGATTGGCCATCGAGATTTTATTTTCTGCTTAGCTCGGTCCGCCAAAGCTCGGCTATGCGGTCGAGTTCCTCTTTGGATAACTTTACATTCGCCGCCGCCGCGTTCTCCTCGACCTGGCGCGGGTTGCGTCCGCCGGGGATGACGGTGCCGACGGCCGGATGCGCGAAGCAAAACGCGATCGCCGCCTGCCCGAGCGAGCGCCCCGGCTTTTCCAGGAAGCGCAGGCGCTCCACTTTCGCCAATTGCTGCTTGAAGACATCGCCGGCGAAATTCCGCGCGCGCACGTCCTCGCCCTGAAAGCGCTGCTGGTCTTCCGGCTTGAGCTTGCCGGTCAAGAGCCCGCG
>DATJFG010000008.1:0-3668 GCA_035495775.1 Verrucomicrobiia bacterium
CGCCTTCGTCGGCAGCGGCAGCGCGGTCGAGATCCGCTACAACACCAAGCTCGTCCAGCCGCGGGAATTTACGAGCTACTGGGATCTCCTCCATTCCAAATGGAAGGGAAAAATCGCCGGCACCGACCCGCGCATCGGCGGGATGGACAGCCTCGTCGTCGTTTTTTACTACCATCCCGGCCTCGGCCCCGACTTCATGCGCCGGCTCTACGGCGACATGGACGTGACGCTTTCGCGCGACTACCGGCAGCCGATCGATTGGCTCGCGTCGGGAAAATTCTCGCTCTGCATGCCGTGCAACAGCCGCGAGTCGAGAAAGGCGATGAAGCAGGGGCTGCCGATCGGCGAAGCCAGCTCGAGTTTCAGAAGCGCGACGGCTCGGATTCGCTCCGCATCGACATCTCGAAGGAGAACGTCCTCCCCGAAAACCGCCGGCGCGACGGCGTCGAGTATTTCAACGGCGACGACCCGAAGTTCTCCGACCGCCGCCCGGCGGACAAATTATTGAACGAAATACTCGGCAAGGCGGGGAAGTGAGGCGCTGCGCGATGCGCGATTGCAAGACTGACGCCCGATTTACCGTGAGCATTGACGCACAGCATGTTTATCGGATATTGCCCTCCCCAGTTTGAGGACAGAGATGTTTCAAAAGCGACTTGCGAAGGGACTCTGGCTGGCCGCCGGCTTGCTGCTCGCGCCTTCGACAGCGATCGCGCAGAGCGACTGGACGGAATACTATTATCGCGCCGAAACGAATACCCGTTTCTACTACTCGCCGAGCTCGGTGCTCCGGTATGGCGGCATCGTCAGCGCCAAGCAGTACAACAACCAACCGGACCCCGAGGGAAGAACGTTGGTCTTCGAATTTGAATTCGACTGCGCGCGGCGGTCGTCGCGGCCCCTCAAGGTTGAATATTACGCTCACGAATCCGGCGCCTTTATAAGCTCGGTCGATTTTCCTCAAACAGCACCGTTCTCCGAAACGCCGCCGGACTCTCCGGCGGGTCGCCTCTTGCCGCGCGTCTGCACGGCTTCGTCCGGCGCGGCGACGCGGACCTCGACCTGGGAGCCGGACGTCACCTTCAGCTTCACGATTGGCGACCCCGGCTACTCTTCGAGCCACGCCAGTCCGACCCCGGAGCAATGCAGGGACTCCTGCCTCGGCGAGCCGCGCTGCCGGTTCTGGTACCAAAGCGGCCGGCAGTGCTACCTTTCGGAGAACATCGTCGGGCGGGTGCGTGGGAGCGGCTTCGTCGCGGGTGAAATCCAGACCGCCGGTACGCAGCCAAACAGCGGCAGCGACGAGATCGTTTTGCGTTTAGACAGCGGCAAGACCGTTACGATCTTCCGGCACACCATCGCGCGCGACGATCGAGGATTCATGCACTTTAAAATATTTACGTTCATGGGCGACGTCGAATACGCGGTCGACTGTCCGAGGCAGGCTTGGTTCACCAAAGATCAGGGACACGATCAGTGGTCGCCGAGCGAGCCGCTCGACAACGCCTTTTTCCGCCTTGTCTGCGGGTGAGCCGCGGTAAATTCAGTCGAACAGCGCCGTCCCCTCTTTCCGTGAATTCTTAAAACGTGGTAAACCTCGAGCAGCGTCAAAGTGTCGCACGACTCTATCGGGATAGGGCGAGAAAAAAGGGGTCGGGAGTCCTTTTTACAGCAGCCGGTTTTGAAGAGAGGCGAAGTTTCACAATAAAAAAGGGCCGGAAAGCAATCTCTTTCCGGCCTCCGCGGTTAGGCGGCGTACGCCGTTTCATATCTCGTCCGCGCCGCCATTTCTCCCCGTAGTTCACCTGACTTGACCTTCCCCGGTCCTATGCTGGAATTGTTCCAAGACGCTCGGCCGAGCGCCGGCGCCTGAACGATCACAGCCCAGGAGGAGTTAGGTGATTTCCCACATCGTAAGTGATCTAAAAAGCGAGAGGAAAAATTATATCGACGGCCATCCGATTTTTTCGCGTCTCCGTTCCGGCGATATCCAGCCGATCCACTATCTCGCGTACCTGAGAGAGACCTATCATCTGATTCGCCATACCCCAAAGTATTTGACGATCGCCGCCGACCGCATAGCGCACGCCGATCGGCGTCTCGCGGAGTATTTCCGCGCCTTCGCGCGCGAGGAAACCGGCCACGAGATGCTCTGCGTGCGCGATCTAGAGGCGCTGGGGCAAAACGCCGAGGAGATTCTCTCGGGCCATCCCAACCCCGGCGCCTGGGGCATGGTGACGCAATGTTATTACTGGGCCGCTCAGGGCAACCCGGTGGCGCTCGTGGGCGACGCGTTCGCGACCGAAGAGCTCGGGGTCGCGAGCTGTATGGAAGTCGCGCGCCTGCTGGAGACCCGCTACGGAATCCCGCGCAAAGCGACCAATTTCCTGCGGGTTCATGGCAGGGAAGACGAACACCACTTCGCCGAGGCGGCGCGGACGATCGAGTGGTACGCAGACGATCCTACTCAATTCGCCGAAATCGCCTACGC
This sequence comes from Verrucomicrobiia bacterium, assembly GCA_035495775.1. Classification (GTDB taxonomy): domain Bacteria; phylum Desulfobacterota; class Binatia; order UBA9968; family UBA9968; genus JAJPJQ01. Next base: position 2,492 of record DATJFG010000008.1, read on the forward strand.
GACGAAAATGACCTACCGGAATTACGGACAGCTCTTCACGGATGTCCTGACAACGGGCGACGCTTCGAACGTCGGCGGATTATTAACGCGCGTCGTGTTGGTCGTTTTCACATTGGGCTGGTTTTAAAAACATTCGGCTGGAGAAAAAGGGGTCGGGAGTCTTTTTACAGCGCCGCGGCGCTGTGGACGTCGCGCAGCCCTCCCCTTCTACTTGTAAAGCCTGCCGATACGGCCGCCCTTGTCGAGAGACGCCCGAGCCAAACAGCCCGGCCCCCTCTTTCCGAGAATTCCTGAAACGTGGTAAACGTCGAGCAGCGTCATAGGAGGATCGAGCCATGGCTGAGAAAGTATCGCTGAGCGACCGCGCGGACGCGCTCGAGCGGAAGATGAGCGACGAGCTCGACGTGCTGATTTCGAAATCGGCGCTGTTCAATATGGCGGACGGGAAGCTCGGCGCGGCCAACGTGAGGCCCGACCCCAAACATCCCAAGTATCAATTGATGGACGACGATCCGCGGCTGCCGAAAATGCCGGCCAGGCCGACCTTGCTCGATTATTTCGAATGCCGCGCGGCCGGCATCAACCATATGCTGCAAAGCGCGACCCACGCGCTGAAGGCGTCGATGCCGGAGAAAACGATTCTCGCCTGCCTGCTGCACGATATGGCCAACGCGATCTTCATCAAGAGCGACCACGGCTACTGGGGCGCGCAGTTGATCGAGCCCTACGTCGACGAGGAGGTGAGCTGGGCGGTCCGCGCGCACCAGGCGCTGCGCTTCTTCCCCGACGAATCGGTCGGCTACGAGTATCCGGAAATGTACATCCGGCATTTCGGGAAGGAGTACGAGCCCGACGACTACATCAAGGAGGCGTACCAGCGCGCGCGCAATCACAAGTGGTACATGACCGGCCGCATGATCACCGTCCACGACATCTACTCCTTCGATCCCAACGCCAAGGTCTCCTGGGAGCCGCTCGCCGATATCGTCGGGCGGAACTTCAGGCAGCCGAAGGAGGGGCTGGGCTTCGACGACAGCCCGGTCGCGCACATGTGGCGCACGATCCGGCGGCCGACGAAGTATCTGTGAGACCGACGACGACGGTGTAGCGGCGCAATGCATTGCGCCCCGGGCGTGCTGAATCACGCCCCTACAAAGATTTCACCCTTGCCGAGGGT
>DATJFG010000009.1:0-23915 GCA_035495775.1 Verrucomicrobiia bacterium
TATACGGTCGGCCATGAGCACCACGCGCTTACGCCGAAGGCCACGCGCGACGCCTGGTGGCACGCGCTCGCCGGCATTCTCTCTTACGATTGGACCGATCGCTTTAATACATCCGTCCGAGGGGAAGGCTTTTTCGATCCCCAGGGCGCGCGGACCGGCGGCTTGAACGCGACTCGCCCCGTGAACCACGTGAGCCTCGCCGAGCTGACGCTGACCGGCGCTTACAAGTTCACCGCCAAACTTCTCGGCCGGGCGGAAGTCCGCCAAGACGTTGCGAATAAGAGTGTTTTCAAGGAGGGCGGCGGCAGCGCCGACAAGGCGCAGACGACTTTTGCCCTGCAAGGCATCTATACCTTTTAGCGCGTCATTTTCCGCTCACGACGATATCGCCCGCCCCGGAGAATTGACTTTTTCTCCGCGGCGGGCGAATCTTTTTCTGCTTCGCGTTCCGACGGCGAACCGCATACTGCGCGTCCCATATCCATGACCGATCAGCAAAGCAGCGCGTCCCTAGAGACGCGCGCCGGACTCCGCCGGCTGCGCCTTATCGCCTGGGTGCTCGTCTTCGCCGCGCTTCCGTTTCTGATCTATTTCATGAGCGCGAAGCCCCGCGAAAAACCGCCGCCGGTCGGGGCGCGCGATCGTTTCGAGAACCTGGCGCTCGAAAAGCCGGCTAAACCGCTCGTGGCGCCCGACTTCACGCTCGAGAATCTCTCCGGCCGGCGCGTTGGTCTCAAAGACTTTCGCGGCAAGGTCGTCTTCCTCAACTTCTGGGCGACGTGGTGCGTGCCGTGCCGCGACGAGATGCCTCAAATGGAGGCGCTTCACCGCGAGTTTAAGGACAGGGGCCTGGCCGTGGTCGCGGTCAATTTCAGAGAAGATAAGAAAGCCGTGGGTCTTTTTTTCAAAGAACTGGGGCTCAGCTTTGAAAGTCTGCTTGACCCGGACGGCGAGATCGGCGAGCGGTACGGCGCCTTCAACCTGCCGCTGACCTATTTCGTCGACCGCCAGGGCCGTTTCGCCGGCAAGGCCGTCGGCATTCGGCCGTGGGACCGGGCCGACGCCAAGGATTTCATCCGCGAACTGCTCGATCGCAAGCCTTAACAAGATGGGAAATATCGCGGTTGAACTCGAGCACCGCCGCCGGTAGAGTAGCGTTTTATGGCGATCGCCACCATCGAAGAAGCGATTGACGAGATTCGCCGCGGCCGGATGGTCATCCTCATGGATGACAAAAACCGCGAGAACGAAGGCGATCTCTGCATGGCGGCGGAGAAGGTGACGCCCGACGCGATCAATTTCATGGCGCGTTACGGCCGCGGGCTGATCTGCCTAACGCTCACCGAAGAGCGCGTGCGCCATCTCGGCCTTCACATGATGGTTTCCGAGAACACGTCGCCGTTCGGCACCGCCTTCACCGTCTCGATCGACGGCGTGAAGAACGTCACGACCGGCATTTCGGCCGCCGACCGGGCGAATACGATTCTCGCCGCGGTCGCCGACAAGGCGGTGACGGAAGATCTCGTGACGCCGGGCCATATCTTTCCGCTGCGCGCGAGAAACGGCGGCGTACTGGTCCGGACGGGCCAAACCGAGGGGTCGGTCGACTTGTCGCGGCTCGCGGGTTTAAAACCGAGCGGCGTCATCTGCGAAGTCATGAACGACGACGGCAGCATGGCGCGTCTGCCGGACCTCGAAAAATTCGCCGCCGAGCACGGCCTCAAGGTCGTGACGATCGCCGACTTGATTCAATACCGCTTGCAAAACGACAGCCTCGTCTACCGCGTCGCCTCGGCGCGCCTGCCGACGAAATTCGGCGGCGATTTTCAGGCCGTTGTTTACAATACTCACGTCGATCAAAGCGAGCATCTCGCGCTCATCAAGGGCGACATCAAGCCCAACGAAGAGACCCTCGTCCGCGTGCATTCGAAATACATTCCCGGCGACGTCTTCGGTTTCGAGCTGCTCAACACCGGAGCGGTCATCGAGCGCTCGATGGAGATCATCGCGGAGGCCGGCAAGGGCGTGATTTTGTATCTGCAGACCGACAACAAGGAGCTCCGGCCGGCGCGCATGAAGTATCCGATGCTCCGCGGCAAGAGCCAGACCGATATCAACCCGTCGTTTATTTACCAGGCCGACTTTCGCGAATACGGCATCGGCGCGCAGATTCTCCGCGATTTGGGCGTGCGCAAGATGCGTTTACTGACGAACAATAAAAAGAATCTCGTGGGACTCTCGGGCTACGGCCTCCAAGTGACGAGCCTCATTCCCATCTCGCCTGAGAATCCCCCGGATTAAATCGAATGAAATGCTTATGAGGTGAGCGATGCCGATCTACGAGTATCATTGCGACGATTGCGATCGCAGCTTCGAAGAGCTGGTCCGCTCTTCGAGCGAGGAGATCGCCTGCCCTTCGTGCGCCAGCGCGAAAGTCAAGCGGCTGCTTTCCGTCTTTAGCTCCGGGCGCGACATCAAATCGTTCGGCGGCGCGGCGGCCCCGAGCGGTGGCGGCTGCGGCTGCACGCCGAAGACCTGCGGCTGCCATTAACAGCTTCGACTCGCCGGAATTGCTTAATCGGGTTTCGGCGCGACGAGATAGCCTGCCAGGGTGTTTTGCAGATTCCGCAGCGTGACTTCCAGGTTGGGGAATAATTTCTCTTCGATCAGTTCGTTGTTGATGAAAAAATCGAGCGACGGCGCTTCGGTGAAGTTGATGTCGAGCACGCGCTCGCCCACCGGCTCGCCGGTGATCATCAATCGCACCGAGTAGCCGGCATCGATGAGAAGCGCGCGAGCGAACGGCGGCAGCGGCAGCGCTCTTTTGATTTTCTCCAGCCGGTCGGGAGGATAAGTTCCGACCGAAAGCGAGACATAGTTCCAGCCGAGCGGCGCCTGGGCGAGATCCTTCAGCGTCCGCGGGTTGATGTCGACGACATTTTTGACCGCCTGCTCCTGGCGGTAGTCTTTCAGCAGCTCATACGTCCACTTCTCGATGATGCCGCGGCCGAGGCCGGTCTGCTTCTCGCGCTCTTTGACGGGCCCGCGGTCGATCCACCACTTGACTTCTTCAACCGGCGGCGTCTTTTCGTCGGCCATTTTTATAGATTACCCTGCCGTAGATTACCCTGCCATTGTCGCTGGCGTCAAACTGGAAAATACGTCAGGTTTTGGCGCTTTCAGGTATTTTCCAGGTAATTTTAGGGTATTCACCTGATTGTTGATAAACCCCATGTCGCTTACCCTCGCGCAAAAGGAGGGTTTCAATGCTCCCCAAATTTCGCACCGCTAGGGCCGCTATGGAAGACTGGCACTTTATTGAAAACTGTCCTCATTGGCCCGCCGTCGATTTCGTCGAAAAACTTGAAGCGCCGCCGATCGCAGCCCTCTGCGAGAAATGCATCGAGCTCAGCGCGCGGCATTTCGTCGAGAACATCCGGCCGCGTCGGACCTCTCTTTAGATTTTAAATTCCTCCAGCGTGCTCGGCGCGAAGAGGCTCTTCAAATCGAGCCTGCTCTTGATGAGCCCCTGCTCGTGCGCGTATTGCACAAGCGTTTCGAGCACGTGCCGGTTCGCTTCCAGCCCATACGGCCACAGCTCGCCGACGCCGAAAATCTCGCGCTGCTCTTCCATCTCCGCGATCGACCAGGGGAGCATGTACTTTAATGCCGAGAACTCGTACATCGATTCCTGACAAATCCGCTTCGACTCCGCGAGCGCCTTGTACAGGCTCTGCGCCACCCACGGATGTTTTTCGTAGAACTCTTCACGCAGGGCGACGGTGTGCATGATCGGAAAGATCTTCGTCCGCCGGTAGTAGTCCTTCTCCACTCCGGGGAAATCGGGGATCAGCCGCGCGACTTGTGGCGAGCGGCGCACGAAGGGCGACGGCATATGCGCCGAAATCATCGCATCGATCTCGCCGCGTTCGAGCATTGAAGACAAGGTCTGTTCGGGCCCGATCGGCCGGATGTCGATCGTCTTCGGCAGGTCGTGGCGGATCTTGTCTTCGCGGCCCGGATGTTCCTCGCCGCCCGTGAACCACTTCATCTGCTCGGGCTTGACGCCGTACTCATGCTGCAGAACGCCGCGCGCCCAGATCGCCATCGTGATCTGGTATTCGGGCACGCCGACGCGCTTGCCCGCCATGTCCTTGGGCTCTTTGATGCCCGATCCGGTGTTGATGTAAATGCACGAGTGGCGAAACGCGCGCGAGGGAAAAGCCGGGATCGCCATCAGCTTGGGCGATCCCTTGTCGCGCGCCATCAGATACGATCCCATCGACAATTCCGCGGCGTCGAATTCGCCGTAGCGCAGCATGCGCCAGAAGGTCTCCTCGACGCGCAGCGGCAGATACGTGAGGTCGACGCCTTCGATCTCGACCCTGCCGTCCTGCAATGCGCGGGTGCGGTCGTAATCCCAGCACGCGAGCGTGAGCTTGATTCTTCCCATGGCTGGCTCCTTGATGTGATCAGAGCTTCGAAGCGGGCGATTTAATGCCGGCGAGAAACCGCCCAGCGCCGATGATGAACTGCTCTCGATCGTCGGCGAGCACGACGGCGGCCTCGCCGGAGGCGAGCGTCGTCCGGCGCACGATTTTATAGTTCCGGCCGCGGAATTCGACATTCTGGCCCAGGCCGAATTGCCGCAGTCTGAGATGATCGGAGGCCGGATCGATCTTTTCCATGATTCTCGACATTTCATATCATAACCGAGCGGCACGACGCGAGCGCTTGAGCCGTCTGAATTGACAAGCCGCCGGCCCGAGAATAAAGTTTTCAGCCATGGTCAGCCGACCGATTCGCATCGCGGTCATGGGCAGCGGCGCCGTGGGCGGGTACTTTGGCGCGCGCCTCGCGGCCGCCGGCCAAAACGTCGCATTTATCGCGCGCGGCGGGCATCTCGACGCGATGCGTCGCGGCGGGCTCAAAATCAAAAGCGTCACCGGCGATTTTCACGTAACCGGCCTGTCCACGGATAACCCGCGCGACATCGGTCCGGTCGATCTCGTGCTCTTCTGCGTCAAGTCTTACGACACCGAAGCGGCGTCGGCCGAGCTGGCGCCGATGATGAAAGATCGGGCGATCGTCCTCTCGCTGCAGAACGGCGTCGATAATCCGGACAAGCTCGCCGCGCGCTGGGGCGCCGATCGGGTGCTCGGCGGCGTCGTTTACCTGGGCGCGCAGCTCGCCGCGCCGGGAACGATCGAGCACAGCGCGGGCGGGCGCGTCGTTTTAGGCCCCCTCACCGGGCCTTTGAGCGAGGCGGCGAAATCGTGCGAGGAGGTCTTCTCCGCCGCGGCGATCCCGTGCTCGGTCAGCGCGGAGATTCGCAAGGTGATGTGGGCGAAGCTCGTCTGGAACGCGCCGTTCTGCGCGCTCGCGTGTCTTGCGCGCGCGACGGTTCAAGAAATTTTGGAGTCGGAAAGCTTGCGCCGGCTGGCCGCGGCGTGCATGGATGAGGTTCGCGCGGCGGCGGGTGTGGTCGGCATCGAGCTCGCCCCCTCGATCGTCGAAGATACTTTCAACTTTTCCCGCGGCCTCGGCAACTTCAAGCCTTCGATGCTCCAGGATATGGAAGCTGGAAAGCCGCTCGAGTACGAGGCGCTGAACGGGGTCGTCGTGGATCTTCTTCGCCGGGCGGGAAAGGACGCCCCGATTAATGAGATGTCGCGCATCCTGCTGGAGTTCTTAGACCGCCGGATTCGCGCGGCCCATCGTATATGATCGTGAGACATTTCGCCGCCGTTTTAGGCGCGTCTTTCATCATTCTTTTTGGCGCGGCGTCGAGCCATGCCCAACCGGCGAACGACGAAGTCGTCGCGCGCGGTCAATACATCTTTTCGCTCGCGGGCGGCTGCGCCTGCCATTCGCCGCCCAAAGGCACCCCTCACGCCGGCGGCCGCGAATTTCCCCTGCCGCTGGCGAAGCTCTATTCCACCAATATCACCTCCGATAAGGAAACCGGCCTGGGAAACTGGACCGATCAGCAGATTCGCGACGCGATGGTGAAGGGCGTGCGGCCGAACGGCGAGCGGCTCATCCCAGTCATGCCGTACGAGGCCTATTCCGGCATGGCCGAAGAGGACCTGAAGGCGCTGATCGCGTACGTGCGGACCTTGAAGCCGGTGCGCAAGGAAACTCCTCCGCTGAGGACCTGGGCGCCGTTTTATCGCCGGATCGGATCGTTTTTCTGGACGCAGTTCGTCGGCACGACATCCCCATCGGTGCCGAAACCGCCGCAGGGCGGCGTGGAGCGCGGGCGCTATCTGGTCGAGCACGTCTCGCTCTGTATCGATTGCCATACGCCGCGAAACTCGATGGGTATTCCCCAGCCGTCGCTCTATCTCGCCGGAACGAAGAAAAAACCGCCGCTCAACGTCGAGATTCCCAACATCACGCCGGATAAAGAAACCGGCACCGGCGAGTGGAGCCGCGATTCGATCGTCGATCTTCTGCTCACCGGCACGAAGCCGGATCTCGACAACGTTCAGGGACTCATGGCTGAAGTCATCGAAGCTGGATATAAAAATATGAAGCGCGAAGACGCGCAGGCCATCGCCGATTACTTAAAGACCGTGCGCCCCGTGAAGAACAAGACCGATTAAACCAAAGACATTTCTCATGACCGGTGCCTATCGCATTATCGACGGCGACGGCCATCTGCTCGATGGCCCTGACAATTGCTACCGCCGCTACCTGCCCGAGCCGTACCGCAGCCGGAGCGGATCGTTTTTTCTTCAGTTCGGCTGGGATATCCGCATGGGCGGTCAGCTGGGAAAGCTCGACGCCGATCCCGAGACTTACCGGCGGGACATGGACGCGGAATCGATCGAGCTGATGGTCGCCTATCCGAGCCCTGCGCTTTCGATCGGCCTCGTGCGCGAGTTCGATGTCGCCGCGGCGCTGGCGCGCGCCTATAATGATTGGGCGCGGGATTTCGGTCAGGCCGTCGACGGCCGAATCAAACCGGCGGCCGTCATCGCTCCGCAGTCCGTGCCCGAAGCGGTCAAAGAAGCGCGCCGCGCGGTGACCGAGCTCGGCGCCGTGGCCGTCATGATGCCGACGTACGTGAGCCCGGGCTTCGATCTCGGACTGCCGCAATTCGATCCGATCTATGCCGAAGCGGAAGGCCTCGGCGTCCCCGTCGCTTTCCACGCGACGGCGCAGGTGTCGCAGGGCATGCTCCGCTTTCATAAATATCTCGGCGTGCACATGGTCTCGCATCCATTCGAGCAGATGATCTCGATCATCTCGGTCATTTCCAATGGGGTGCTCGACCGCTTTCCCACGCTCAAAGTCGCTTTTCTCGAAGCGGGCATCGGCTGGGTGCCGTACTGGATGGACCGCTTCGACGAGAAATATCACAAGCGCCGCGCCGAGATGCCGCCGCTCAAGATGCTCCCCAGCGAATACATCCGCGCCAAGCGCTGTTTTTTCACCTGCGAAGGCGAAGAGTCCGCGCTCGCGTTCATGATCGAGCGCTTTGGCGACGACGCCATCCTCTATGCCTCGGATTACCCGCACTGGGACAGCGACTGGCCCCACACTTCGCAGATGATCCGCGACCGCAAGGACATCGGCGAGCAGAGCAAGGAAAAGATCCTCGGCCGCAACGCGCTGTCGTTCTACAATCTCAAATGACGCGATGAAATTGCGCCGCCTTAAGCCGCCGCTTCTCCTGCTCGGACTTTTCGTGCTCGCGATCTTTCCGCGCGCCGTCCGCGCCGGCGAGGCGCCGTTTCCCCGGCCCGAGAAAAGCCGTATTGAAATCGCTATTGCCGCCTGGGGTCCGACGACGCTGCCGCTTTTGGTCGCGCAGGAATCGGGCGCTTTCGCGCGCCACGGCCTCACGGTCAACATCTCTCAGGTGAGCGCCAGCGCCGCCGTGCAGGGCGTCGTCTCCGGCGCGATCGATATTTACCAGGGAGGCGCGGCGGCGATCGCCGCCGCGCTGGCGGGCGCGAACATCATCTATGTCGCCGCGGCCGTCGATAGGAGCTCGCTCGTCTTGTTCGGCCAGAAGGGCCTCACCGCGTTCGAGATGCTCCGCGGCAAGTCGGTCGCGACGACTTCGCCGGGCGCTTTCGGCGAGATCGCTATGCGCATGACGGCGCGGAAATACGGCATGGAGATCGGGCGGGACATCAAGCTGCTTTACCACCGCAGCGTGCAGGAGGCGCTGGGGACATTTCTCGTCGGCAACGCCGACGGCCTCATCATCACGCCGCCCGCGACCGAGACCGCGCGCAAGCAGGGCTACCCCGTGATCGTCGACTATTACAAAGACGGGCTCAAGATCATCGGCCCCGGCACCGCCGTCACGCGCGACTTCGCGCAGAAATATCCCAATACGCTGACGGCGTATTTGAGGGCCTGTCTCGACGGCGTCAAGCGCGCGCTCGAAGACGAGGAGTTCGCCAAGAAGGTCGACGCGAAGTACGAAAAGATTTCCGACGCGCAGGCGCTGACCGAGAACTATCAGCAGGGAGCGCGCGTCTGGAACAAGGACATGACCGTCGATCCGGCGGCGATCCGGCTCGTGCTCGACGATTCCTCCGATCCGAAAGCGAAGAGCGCCGATCCGAAGACGTTTTACGACAATTCGCTCATCGAAGCGGTCAACCGCGACTATGCTTCCAAGTTATTTCCCGGGGCGGTGAAATAAAGCCAGCCATGGCTTGGAGCGACGACACCTACCGCTGTTCGCGCTGCGGCGGGACGCATCAGGGCCTGCCGATGAGCTACGGCGCGAGCGCGCCGACGCTCTGGCATGCAATTCCGCCGGACGAGCGCGTCGCGCGCGCGGAGCTTTCCTCCGACCAGTGCATCATCGACGAGCAGTACTATTTTCTTCTCGGCGGGATTTACCTTCCCGTCAGAGACAGCGACAAGCAGTTTTTGTGGCTCGCCTGGGTCTCGCTCGCGGCGGCGGACTTCGTCCGGGCCGCGGAGATCTGGGACATCCCCGGCCGCGAGAGCGAGCCGCCCTATGCCGGCTGGCTCGCCTCGGAACTGCCGGGGTATCCCTCGACGCTGAATTTAAAGGCTGAAGTCTACACGCGGCCGGTGGGCGAGCGGCCGTTCATTCTCCTCGACGTGACGGATCACCCGCTCGCCGTCGAGCAGCAGGGCGGCATCACGCGCGCGCGCGTGCAGGAGATCGCCGAGCTGATGTTCCATGGCGCACAGGCGAATCAAACATGATGCGTCCCATCTTTCGCGTGGCCGCCGCCGTTTTGGGCGTGGCCTTTCTTTCCATGGGAGCGCTGATGCTCGTCAAGAACGTATCTTCGGCAAGGACGCCGTTTGCCGCCGAATGGCGCGGACCGCTGTTTCTGCTGGGCTGGGGCGTAGTCTTCGTTGCGATCGGAATTCGAGGCTACATGACGCGGCGTTAAAAAAAGCGCCGTCGCTTACTTCGACGCGTACTTTATCGGATCTTCAATCCCCGCTTCCTTGAACCCCTTCCGTCTCAGTTGGCAGCTGTCGCACTGACCGCATGCGAGTCCTTCCGCGGTGGGATCGTAACAGCTCCAGGTGAGCGAGTAATCCACGCCGAGTGCCATTCCTCTTTTGATAATCTCCGCTTTGGTCATTTTAATGAGCGGGGTGTGGATTTTTATTTTTACTTTGTCTTCGACGCCGGCCTTCGTCGCGAGGTTCGCCATTTTTTCGAAAGCGCGGATATATTCCTCGCGGCAATCGGGATAGCCGCTATAGTCCAGCTGATTGACGCCGATAAATATATCGGAGGCCTCGATCTTTTCGGCGAGCGCGAGGCCGAATGAGAGAAAGATGGTGTTTCGTGCCGGGACATAAGTCACGGGAATGCCGTGCGCGATCGCGTCGGCGCTCCGGCTCTTGGGAACATCGATCGCGTCGGTGAGGGCCGAGCCGCCGATGGCGCGGAGGTCGAAGGCGACGACGAGATGATTTTCCAACGCGCCAAAAGCGCGCGCGACGCGCTCGGCCGCCACAAGCTCGCGCTCGTGGCGCTGTCCGTAGCGGAAACTCAACGGATAAATGTCGTAGCCCTGGCTCCGGGCGATCGCCAGCGCGGTTGCGGAATCGAGCCCGCCGCTCAACAGCACCACGGCTTTTGCCGGCATACGGGCATCGTATGGACGGCGGGCGAAAAAGACAAGCACGCCCCTTCTGTGGTATACTGCCGCCTCCCAGGGCGGGGATTATAAAAAGATGCTCTATCTCCTGAGACCCTATCCGCTGAACTGGAAAGGCGACGAGCATAAGCGCCTCGAGGTCTTTGTCGACCGGTTGGCGAAGGTCGAGCCTTATTTCGAGGCGCACGTTCAGCGGGCGTGCTTTTACGCCCTCAATTTCGGACGATACATCGGTCTTTCCGACGATGAGATGAGACTGCTTTATCTCGCGACTTTTTTTCACGATGCGGGCAAGATCTCGATTCCCGACGCGATCCTGCAAAAACCCGGGCCGCTCACGCCGGAAGAATTCGAAGTGATGAAGACCCATCCGGTTTTGAGCGCGGAGATCTGCCTCAAGCTTGGCCCGCTCGAGGAAATCGCACCGCTCGTGGCCGCGCATCATGAGAAACTCGACGGCAGCGGCTATCCGCGGAGGCTCAAGGACAAGGATATTCCATTCCTTGCCCGCATCGTCGCCACGATCGAAATTTACGATGCCTTGCGGAACGAGCGCTCCTACAAGCCGCCATTTTCTCTCGAGAAGAGCGTCGAGATCCTGCGTCAGGAAGCCGCCGAGGGGCGCCTGGATCGAAATGTGGTCGAGGCGTTCATCAAGTTCGGCGAGAGCCAGTACATCGATCCGCAAATCCTCGCCGTCGATTTCTTTCGCGAGCCGGAAAAATCCACGGCGGCCTCGGACGCGCCCGCAAACCAGCCGACCGAGGCGCCGGCGCCGCCTGCAGCGCCGGCGGGGGAAGAGAAGCTCACCGTGCTCATCGCCGAGGACAATCCGGATCAGATGGAAATTCTTCAGACCATGCTCGGCCAAGGCCGCTACCGCCTGGTCTGCGCCATGGACGGCGAAGAGGCGTGGGCGAAGCTCAACAGCGAGCCCGTCGATATCGCGCTGCTCGATATCATGATGCCGAAAATCACCGGTCTCGAGGTCTGCCGGCGCATCCGTGAAGACGACAAGCTCAAAAATATCTATGTGATTTTTCTCACCGCGATGGTCTCCGGCGAGGACCGGGTGAAAGGCTTGGAGCTCGGCGGGAACGATTATATGACCAAGCCGTATTATGTGCCTGAGCTCATGGCGCGCCTGAGCGTCGGCGAAAGGCTGACGCGGCAGCGCCGCGAGATCGAGAAGCAGGCGGCGCACGATGCTCTCACCGGGCTGCACAATCGAAGACTCTTCGAGGAGCGCTTGAACCACGAATTCGAGCGCGCCCGCCGGTACGGTCGTCCGCTTTCCGTCTTGATGGTCGACGTCGACGATTTCAAGAAGATCAACGATCAGCATGGGCACCACTGCGGCGACGCTGTCCTCAAGGGCATCGCGGCGGCGATCGGCGACAAGACCCGTAAGAGCGACATCTCCGCCCGATACGGCGGCGAGGAATTCATCGTGCTGTTGCCGGAGATCCCGCTCGAGGGCGGCGTGCAGGCGGCGGAAAAGCTGCGCCAGGCGATCGCCTCGTTGCAATTCGCGGCCGATTCGGGCGTGCTGTTTTGCGCGACGGTGAGTATCGGCGTCGCGTCCACCTCGGCGCGCCGCTACAACGACGGCTACAGCGTCGTCAAAGACGCCGATTTCGCGCTTTATAAAGCGAAAGGCTTGGGAAAGAATCGCATCGAATACAGCGGCGATTGAGCCGTCATGGGGAAGGTCGACTTCGCCGGCGTCGCACCGCTCGCGCTCAGCTCGTAAGAGCGGGAGCGGGCTTCGCTACTTAAACGAATAACCGCTCAATCGCGCCAAGTCTTCGGGGCTCAGCACGCCTTCATAGCGACGCCCGTTGATGATCCAAGTGGGATAGCCGACGATCTGCATCGTCTTGCAGATCGGCGCCTCCGGGCCTCTTGGACCTTCCGGGCTGCATTCGACGTACGGCAGTCGAGCGGCAGCGGCGCCGAACATCGTTTTCTGGTCCTTACAATGCGGACACCATGACGCGCCGTAAAATTTGGCGTTGACGGTCGTCAAATAATCCGCCAATCCCACGAGCTTCGAATCGGTCGGCGCAGGGGTCGCGTCAAAAACGCCGGAGTACTGGAGATGCAGCGCGAGAATGACGACCAGGGCTGCGGGGAGCGTCTTGGCGAGCCACGGCGTCCACGAGAAGCGCGGCAGATCCGCCGGCCGTTGATAAATCGTGAGCGCGAAGGCCGCGCTCATGAGAGCGAAGGAAGTGAGGCAATAGGGACACGCGGCTTCGAGCACGAGCAGCGAGACGCTCGTCAAATAAGCGCTGTAGAGCACGCCGAAGAACGAAACGACAAAGGCGAGCTTCCAGTGGAGCCATGCCCGTTTCACGAACGCGACGGCGGCGAGCGTCGCATACGCGAGGAATCCCCAAAACGATGTCGGCACGCCGAAAAGCTTCGCCCAGCGGCTTCCGAGCACGACGTCGCAAACGCTTCCCGCCGTGCAGCCGGCGACCGCCTGCCCGCGCCAGGCGGCGGCGCTGAGATACGCCGTCAGCGCCATTCCCAGAATCGCGATCGCTAAAAGCGCCCAGTTCGGCGCGCTCCGCGCCGGCTCGGGCGCCGCTACGAATTTTTTAATTTTTGCTGCATTCGCCAAAGTCCGTCCTCCTCGAATTAAGACGCGGGAAATTTCTCGATCGGATAAAATTGGTAGTCGAGCGTGAATTCTTTGATATCCTTGGGCACCTCACCCCTGATGCGGAAGACGAGCGGCAGCTCTTTAGTTTCTCCCGGTTTTAGCCTCTCGCGGATGAAGCAGAAGCACTGGATAATCTCCAGGTATTTCTCAGCGTCTTTTGGTTCGTCGAGATGCCGCGCCTTGCCTGTCAGCTCCTGCGCAGAAAGATTTTTAGCGGTATAAATGACGCGCAGCGTCTCGCCGGGCTTGGCGAGCACGGTTTCTTTCACCGGGTGAAAATCCCAGGCGAGCCCTTCTTTGACTTCGCCCTTGAAGTTGACGCGAATCGCGCCGCTCCAATCGGTGACGATTTTCCATTCGCCCGACTCCCTTGCGAGCTCGAGCCGGTCTTCGCCATCGATCATCGCCAGCATGTTCTGCTCTTTCATCGCCTCGAGCCGGCGCCCGATGGCGCGCCTGTCGTTCTCGCTCAAGCGGCCGAGGCGGTCGGGATCGAAGTCATAGACGAGTTGCTCGACCGTCTCGTCGTTGGCGTCGGGCGCGCGGAACGAAAAGCGCACCGTCGTCCGCTCGCCGCGCGTCTCCTCGCGGACATTGGTGATCTCGATCATGCGCGCAAGCCGGCGCGACATATCGAGCGCGGCGCCGGAAAACGGCGGGTTTTCGCTCAAGTATTCCGCGCGGCTCTTGGCGTGGCGGTCCTCGGCCGAGAGCCACGAATAGATCCGGCCGTAGTCGCGCGCATAAAGCGCCGCGAGATAGCGCCGGGCGAATGTCCCGGCGTCGCCGCCGGTGCGTGCGGCGCTGCGCCAGAACGCAGCCGGCAAAATGAGCAGGATGAGCAGAGCGAGGATGAATAAGGCGATGGTGCGTCCGCGCATGGAGCTAGTTCACCACAAAATGAATTTTATCGCTAGCGCGGCGAGCCCTGTCGGCCTTAACGTTTCAAAACTTCAAAGCCGTCGACCACGTCATGCCTAAAGTGACCTGAAAGCGATCGCCGGTCGCGAGCAGGCTGCGTCCGACCGCCACGTCGAAATAGGCGGGGAGATTGGGCCGGTAGCGGATGCCGACCTGAAAATTGCCGGCGGCTCTTTCGCCCTTGGCCTCGCGCGACAAGCCGTAGATGTCGCCGACGACGCGCCAGTTCTCGTTCAGGCCGTAGCGCAGCGCGACGCCCCCGAAAAACTGGTTCTCCAGCTTCTCTCCCTGGCGGCGGCCGACGACGGTGTATCCGAGATTCAGATCGACCGCCGCGGGAAACCAATGCTTGGTCACGATCAAGAGAAATCCCTCGTCGAACTTGCCGGTCGACAAGCCGTTGTGGCTGTTCGCCGTCGGCACCTTGAGATCGAAGATAAACGTCATGGCCGGCACATAGCCCTTTTCGATCTCTTCGACGAAGTTGTATTTCGAGTACAGATGCAGGTCCTCGAAGCCGCGCGCCGGCGACTCTCCCTTGAGGTCCGTATTGATGCGGTCGAGCGTCAAGCCGAGCTCGAGATCTTTGACGACGCCGAAACCCAGCGTCATCGTCGGCGCCTGCTGATCGAGCCCGCCTTTTTCCGGCACGGTGTGCGTGAAGCCGATGGAAAACTGCACGTTGTTTTCGGCGACCGGGCGCGCGTCGTCCACCACCAACGGACGGGCGGCGAAGGCCGCTTGAGAAAGGAAAATATAGAGTGAAGTGAATGCCGTTAGGATGAGAGCTTGTCGGAATCGCATGTAAGGCCATGTATTAGCAACAAAGCCATCATCTTGACAAGTATCGATCGACGGGCATAATGCTTCACTGTGCCGCGGACCCTGTCATACCGGCTTCAGAGCGCTTCTCATCACCTGACCGCCACGGTTATTCTGCTCGCGATCCTGGCGCTTCCGTTCCATTTCCACGTTTTCACTCCGATCGCGCAGCTGTCGCAAGAGTGCAGCTGCTATCAAGGCGCCCGCACCTACGCGGTCGCGGTTACCGCGCCGGCGCAATGGGCTCCAGTGCTCGAGGCTTTGCCGATGGCATACTTCGAGCCGCAAGTTCTCAGCCGGCTCGCGCTACCGTTTAGTTCTATTCGCGCACCGCCTTCCGTTTAGTCAAACGTAAATCAAAAATAGCGATTGACGAAGGCTTTCCCTCCTGTTCGGTGGGAGGGGGATACGTTTGCCGTTTATGGAGGCGGATGATGAATCGCATCAAAAAGCATTTAGCCGTTTGGCTGTCCCTGGCCCTTTTCGCGATGCTCTTCCCGGTCGATGTCCGCGCGCAGAGCGCGGTGATCGAGGCGCTGAAGAGTCAGGTTGCGGAGATGCAGCAGCAAATGAAACAGCTCATGGAACGCATCGAGCAGTTGGAAAAAGAAAAGACCGTCGAGGCCGAGCCCCCGCCGGCGCCGGCGCAGCAGCCGCAAAGCATTCTCGGCGCGCTGAATCCGGCGATCTCGGTCATCACGAATTTCGTCGCGCGTGGCGACACCAAGAGCGTGCGCAATTCAGACGGTGACCGCGTCGACAACAAAATCAATATCCGGGAGGCCGAACTCGATCTTCGGGCGCCGATCGACCCCTACGCCGACGGCGTTTTGATCGCGTCGCTCGAATCGGCCAGTCCGGGAAAATTTTCCGCGTCGATCGAGGAAGGATACGTGACGATCAAGAAGCTGCCGTTTCTCGACGAGCCGCCGCTCGGGATGAAGCTCAAAGTCGGGCGCTTCCGGCCGACGTTCGGCAAATTCAATATTCTTCACACGCACGATCTCCCGACGACGTTTCGCTCGCTCCCGACCGAGGAGTTCATGGGCGAGGAGGGCTTCATTCAGAACGGGGGCTCGGCGAATTTCTTCATTCCGACGCCTTGGGACGAGGAGTCGAGTCTGGACGCGACCATCGAGCTCATGAACGGCGGCGACGTCGCGATCTCGCCGAAGATCAAGGGGGGTCCCGCCTCGCTCGGTCATTTGCGCTGGTACCGGACCTTCTATGACGCACACAGCGTCGAACTCGGCTGGTCGAGCTACGTTCACCCCGACGGCGGAGCCGGCTCCGCCGATTTCCACGGGCTCGATTTTCTTTATCGCTGGAAGCCGCTCCGGCGGGGTGAATACCAATCATTCCTCTTAGGCGGCGAGGCGATGTTCGCGCGGCGCGCCTACCCGCACGCCGACGAGCCCGCCGATGTCGAGCGCGCCATCAAGCGCCGCAGTCTCGAGCCCGGCCAGGGAACCCCATGGGGCTACTCGCTTTTCGGCCAGTGGCAGTTCAATCAAAGAACCTACGCGGGTGTCCGCTGGGACCAGACCACGACGCTTTTTAATCCCAATCTCATGCGCATGAGCGCCACGCCGTATCTCTCTTATTATTTGAGCGAGTTCCTGCGCGCGCGACTGAGCTACGAGCATCGCTGGAGCGATTTCTTCACGGAAAACAACCGGAATTCATTTTTCTTCGAGCTCAATTGGGTCTTCGGCTCGCATCCGCCGGAGCCTTTCTGGGTCAACAAGTAGGGAGATTGCCATGAAGTTTGCCAAATTTACATTCGTACTTCTGGTTTGCTTCGCGGTCGGTTCGCCGGCCATCGCGCAGACGAAAAAGCTGCAGGTGGTCTGCACGCTGCCGACGCTCAAAGCGCTCACCGAGGAGGTGGGCGGCGAGCGCGTGGAAGTCATCGCGCTCGCCAAGGGCGATCAGGACCCGCACTTCGTGACGCCGACGCCGGTGCTTATGCAGCGGACACGGAGCGCGAACCTCTTCATCGAGAACGGCTTCTCGCTCGAGCTGTGGGCCGATCAAGTGGCGAACGGCTCGGGCAACAGCAGGATTTTTCGCGGCACGCCCGGCAGAATCGTCGCCGGCAACGGCATCGCCGCGATGGAAGTGCCCACGGTCGTCACGCGCGAGATGGGCGACATCCATCCGCAGGGCAACCCGCATGTTTGGCTCGATCCGCTGCTGGCGAAGACGCAGGCGGGAAATATCGCCAACGCGCTCAAGGCGGCCGATCCCGCCGGCGCCGCTTACTATGACGGGCGCAAAGCGGATTTCTTCAAGCGCCTCGACGCGACGATGTTCGGACCCGAGCTGCTCGAGCAGGTCGGTATTCAAAAGCTGACGCGTCTGGTCGCGAGCGGACAGCTCCAGTCGTTCCTGGACGAAAATAAAGTGGGCGGCCAGCCGCTCGCGAGTAAGGCGGGCGGGTGGCTCCGCGCCGCCGCGCCGCTCAAGGGCGTCCGTGTTTTTGAGTTTCACAAGGTGTGGGCCTACTTCGCGCGCGCCTTCGGTTTTCAAATCGCCGGGACGATCGAGGAAAAGCCCGGCATACCGCCGGGGCCGCAGCATGTGCTCGAAGTGACGCGTGCGATCGAGGCGGAGAAGATTCCGCTGATCCTGGTCGATAATTTCTACGATCCGTCGCTGCCGAATCGCATCGCGGAGCAGACCGGCGCCAAAGTGGTTTTGTTGCCGGATCAGGTCGCCGGCGAGCCGGGAATCAAAAGCTATTTCGATCTCATCGATCACATTATCCGCCAGATGACGGCGGCGCTGAAAAAGTAGGGTAGGGAGGAGCGATGGCCGGACTTGCCGAACTGCGATGGATGGCGGTGCCGTTTCTCGCCTGCCTGGTTCTCTCGATCAATCACGTCTATCTGGGTATTCACGTCATTTCGCGCAAGGTCATCTTCGTCGATCTGGCCCTGGCGCAGATCGCGGCGCTCGGCGCGACCTATGCGGTCTCACTCGGATACGATCCCAACGCGGACGTGCTTGCGATCGCGCTTTTCTCGCTCGCGTTCACCTTCGCCGGCGCCGGCGCCTTCGCGATCGCCCGTATGCGCAAAGAGCGAGTGCCGCAGGAAGCATTCATCGGCATCATCTACGCCGTGACTTCGGCCGCGGCGATCCTGCTGCTGTCCAAATCAGCGACGGGCGGCGAGGAATTGAAGCACATGCTTGTCGGCGACGTGCTCCTCGTGTCGCTCGCCGACGTCGCCAACATGACGGTGCTTTACGCAGCCATCGGAGTTTTTCACATCATCTTCCGCCGGCAGTTTCTGCGCATTTCGCTCGATCCCGAAGGCGCCGAGGCCTCGGGTATGAATATACGTTTGTGGGACATTCTTTTTTACATGTCGTTTGGCGTCGTCATCGTCAAGTCGGTCGTCATCGTCGGCGTGCTGCTCGTCTTTTCTTACCTCGTGGTTCCGGCGGTCATCGCCCAGATGTACAGCGAAACGGTGTTGGGCAGGCTTTGGTTCGGCTGGCTCATCGCCGTGCTCGCGAGCGTGCTCGGAATCGCCTGGTCTTTTTACTCCGACTATCCGACCGGACCGGCGGTCGTCGTCATGCTCGGCCTCCTGCTGGTCGTCTCCAGCGCCGTCTACTACGTCGGTCATTCGCCATTCAAAATAAAGGCCACCGGAAACGTCGCCGCACTGGCGCTATTTGTCGTGGGTTTCTTCGGCGGGCTGTCGTATTTCAAGAAAGCGGACGTTGGCGCTCCGAAGCATCAGGCGGCTCCGGTCGATCTCCTGTTGCAGGAGCTCAAGGGCGAGGAGGAGGTGCACCAGCTCGACGCGGTGGCCCATCTCTCGGAGCTGCGCGATGGCAGAATCGTGCCGGCATTGAGCGATGTGCTGTCGCGCACGCAATCGCCGCAGGTGGCGGAGGCGGTGGTCGAGGCTTTGAAAAAGCAGCGCGATGCGCGCGCCGTCGTCGCGCTGAGACTCGCGGCCGAGGGACAGCACGACGACTTTCTCAAGCTCTCGATCGCCAGAGCGGAGCTCGCGCTCGGCGATCGGCAGGGCATAGCCGTCCTGATCCAGATTTTAAAACAGGGCGAGGCGGCGCTCGCGCGCCAGCAGGCGGGCGAGCTGCTCGAGCAGCAGGCGGGACAGAGGTTCGGATACCGCGCCGAGCGCAGCGCGGCGGAGAATCGCGCCGCGTTGCAAAAAATCGACGAATGGTGGAAGAGAGAAAAGGCCAAAACGCCAGTGACCGAAAAGGCAGCAAAGCCTTGACCAATACGATCCATCTTCTCACGCTTCGAAAGCTCGCTTTTTTTGCGGCGCTCTTTTTCGCCGCGTCCGTTGTCTGCTCATGCACCTGGCGCTCCGCGTCCAAAATCATGCCGTGGAGCGGCGGCCGCCCGAAAGTCGCCCTGGTGCTTTCCGGCGGCGCGGCGCGCGGCTTCGCGCACGTCGGCGTCATCCGCGTCCTCGAGCGGCAGAAGATCCCGATCGACATCCTCGTCGGCGCCGACACCGGCAGTCTCGTCGCCGCCGTCTATGCCGACCGCAAGAGCGCGTCCGATCTCGAGCGCATCGTACTCGCGCTCGAGGAGCGCGACATCTTCGACTACAACTTCATCAACCCGACGCAAGGTTTCGCCCGCGGCGAGCGGCTCGAGGAGTTCGTCGCGAAACGGCTGTCGACCGCGGATATCGAGCGGTTGGGAACGCCGTTCGCCGCGGTCGCCACGGACCTGGAGAGCGGCGAAGCCGTCGCTCTCAAGTCCGGGTCGATCGCGCGCGCCGTTCGCGCATCGAACGCGCTGCCGGGAATCTTCAGCCCCGTGAGTTATCAGGGCAAGCTGCTGGCGGACGGCTGCATCGCCGACAACCTGCCGATCGACGCCGCGCGCAAAATGGGCGCCGACATCGTCATCGCCGTCGATCTATCCGACGGAAAACCGTCGGCGCAGGCGAATAATATCTTCGAGACGCTGCTTCAGAGCGTCTTTTTGATGGCGCGGCAGGTGTCCGAAATAAAATCAAGGCAGGCCGATGTGGTGATCCGCCCCAGGCTCGGGAGCGCCGGCTTCATGGACTTCGCGCGCAAGAAAGAGCTCGTCGCGCTCGGGATGACGGCCGCGGACGAAGCGCTGCCCGGAATCCGCGCCAAGCTGGGCATCAAGTAAACTTTAACTCCGCGCCGGGCTTTTTCTCCGTCGCTTCGAGCTTCACTTTGACGACGCGGCGCCCTTCCATGTCGACGATCGTGAGCCGGTAGCCGTTGTGCTCGACCACCTCGCCGCCGCGCGGGATGCGCTTCAACTTCGCGAGAACGAATCCGGCGAGCGTGAGATAATCCGGCGATTCTTCGAAAGGCAGATTGTAGTCGGTCTTTAAGTCTTTCAACTGCGCCGACCCTTGGATGACCATCGAGCCGTCAGGCAGCCGCTCGACCGGACCGCGCTCTTCGCGGTCGTACTCGTCGCGGATCTCGCCCACGATCTCCTCGAGCAGATCTTCGAGCGTGACCAATCCCTCGACCTCGCCGAACTCATTTACCACGAGCGCGATCGCGATTCTGCGGCGCTGGAGGTCCTTCAGCAGCTGGCTGATCGGCAGCGAGCTCGGGACAAAGAAAGGCGGATGGAGATGCTCGCGGATGCGGAAGACCGCTTTTTCCTGGATCGCGCGCAAAAGATCTTTATAGTAGAGGACGCCGACGACACGGTCGAGCTCGGTCTCGTAAACGGGGATCCGGGAAAAGCCGCTGTCGACGAAGCTCTTGAGAACGTCTTCCGACGTCGCGTTGATTTCCAGCGCGTGGATCTCGGTGCGCGGGATCATGACCGCCTTCACGGGCGTGTCGACGAACTCGAATACGCTGTGGATCAGCTCTTTCTCGGTCTCGTTGAAGATGCCCTTCGCCGCGCCCTCGCGGATCAGCGACTTGACCTCCTCCTCGGAGACGAACGTCGCCCCGCCGGCGCCCTTGCCGCCGAAGATCAGAAGCACGGTGTTGCTCGATGCAGTCAGGATGCCGACGAAAAAGGAAGTGAGGCGGCTGAAGAACTCGATCGGCCGCGCGACTAGAAACGCGATCTGCTCGGAAAATCTCAGCGCCAGCGACTTCGGCACGAGCTCGCCCATGATCAGCGAGAAATAGGCGATCGGAACCGTCACGAGCACGATCGCAATCGATTCCGACCATTCCTGCACCGGCTCAAAAGGCATGGACTGGATGAGCGGCTTTAAAAACTCGATCGCCACCGCGCCGCCGATCGCCGAGGCGAGCGTCCCCATGATCGTGCAGCCGATCTGGACGGTGGCGAGAAAACGGTCGGGGTCGTCTTTCAGGCGCGCAACGGCGGCGGCGGCGCGAACGCCTTTTTCCAGCAAAGTCTCGATCCGCGTCTTGCGCGTGGCGATGATCGCGATCTCGGAGGCGGCGAAGAAGCCATTCACCAAGATGAAGAATAAAATGAGCGCGATCTCGAACCACAAGCTTTCGAAAAACATAGAATTTGCCCCCTTTTAGGGTATTCTAGCCTGGTTCCGTAGGGACAGGATCATACCGGTTTTCGCCGCTATAACAAAGGCTTGGAGCGGGGCGCCCGTTTAGAGTAGGATGCGATAAACACCGTGGCCGAAGATAAACTCCGCGAGCGATCCGAGCTTAAAGGGACGATTACCCGCATCACCTATCAGGACGCCGCGGCGCCTTACACGGTCGCTCGTCTCGAGGTCGATGATGTGGAGGAGGTCACGGTCGTCGGCGGCATCTTCCCCGTGAGCGAAGGGGAGGAGATCAAGGTCGGCGGCAGCTGGAAGGTGCACCCGCGCTACGGTCTGCAATTCCAGGCCGAGCATTGGGAGAAGATCGAGCCGGCGACGCTCGAAGGCATCCAGAAATATCTCGGCTCCGGCCTCATTAAAGGCATTGGTCCCAGCTACGCCAGGCGTCTCGTCGCCGCATTCGGCCTCAGCACGTTGAAAGTGCTCTCCGAGGAGCCGAGCAAAGTCTTGCGCGTCTCAGGCATCGGCCGAGTCCGCGCCGCGAAGATCGTGCGGGCGTGGCAGGAGCAGCGCGGCATGCAGGACGTCATGGTCTTTCTCCAGGGGCACGGCGTCGGCAGCGCGCTCGCGCTGAAAATCTACCGCGCCTTTGGCGCCGAGACCGTCGCGCGCGTCAAGGAAAATCCTTATTGCCTCGCCGAGGAGATCTACGGCGTCGGCTTTGTCCTGGCGGACCGCATCGCAGGGACGCTCGGCATCAGCGGCGATTTTCCGCTGCGCGTCCAGGCCGGGCTGCTCCACGTGCTTAAGAAATTCGCCGACGACGGCCACTGCTACGTCCCGCTGACGCCGCTGAAAGCGAACGCGGCGGCGCTGCTTCAGGTCGAAGAAGACGTCACGCAATACGCCATCGATAAGCTCGCGTTCCAGGGCAAGCTCGTCGTCGAGCAGCGCGGCGACGACGAAGAGACGCGCGTTTATCCGCGCGAGTTATACGAGGCGGAGCGCCGCGTCGCCGCGGCGATCAATCGTTTGGTGACCAGCCCTTCCGGGCTGAGGATCAAAGGCTTGACGGATGTGTCCGAGGGGCTCTTCAGCTCCACGGCGATTCTTTTGGAGCCTGAGCAGCGCGAAGCCATCGCGCAGGCGCTGAGCCAAAAAATCGTCGTCATCACCGGAGGCCCCGGCACGGGCAAGACGACGCTCTTGATCGCGCTCCTGAAGATCCTCAAGCACGCCGAAATAAGCTTCGCCCTCGCCGCGCCGACCGGCAGGGCGGCGAAAAGAATGGCGGAGCTTTCGGGCGAGGAGGCGAGAACGATCCACCGCCTGCTCGAATACAATCCGCATGAGGGCGGTTTTCAGCGCGACGAAGGCGACCCGATCGAGGCGTCGGTCATCGTCGTGGATGAAGCCTCGATGCTCGACCTGCCGCTGCTCGATCACCTGCTCGCCGCGATCGCTTCGGAGAGCCACCTCATGCTCGTGGGCGACGTCGACCAGTTGCCGTCGGTCGGCCCCGGCAGCGTGCTGCGCGATCTCATCGATTCGCAAGCGGTGCCGGTCGTCGTGCTCAAGCGCATTTTCCGGCAGGCGGGCGAGAGCCTGATCGTAAGAAACGCGCACCGCATTCTCCGCGGCGAGCATTTGACGCTCGACGCCGACGCCGACCGGCGCGATTTCGCATTCATCGCGCGCGAGCGCGAGGAAGACGCTCTCGCGGTGATCGAGGAGCTGGTGAAGGAGCGCATTCCGCGCCGCCTCGGCGTTAAAGGATCGCAGGACATCCAGGTCTTGAGCCCGATGCACCGCGGCCTGTTGGGCACGGTGCATTTGAACCGCCAGCTGCAGCGCCTGCTCAACCCGGAAGGCAAAGGCCTCGAGCGCGGTGGAACCACGTTCCGCCGCGGCGACCGGGTGATGCAGCTCCGGAACAATTACGACAAGGGGATCTTCAACGGCGATCTCGGCAAAATCGCCGCCGTCGATGCGGAAGAAGGCGAGCTGACCGTCGACTTCGACGGCAAGGGCGTGACTTTCGACGTCGACGATCTCGATGAAATCGGTCTCGCGTACGCGATCTCGGTGCACAAGAGCCAGGGCAGCGAGTATCCGGCGGTCGTGATCCCGCTACACACCGCGCACTACCCCATGCTCCACCGCAGCATTCTTTATACCGCCGTCACCCGCGGCAAAGAGCTCGTCGTCCTGGTCGGCAGCAAGCGGGCGGTCGCGATGGCGATTCGCAATATCCGGATCGAGAAGAGATTTACGGGGCTAAAGGAAAAACTGCACGGTAATAGCGATTGTTAATTCAGAGCACGACCAAAACTCAAAGAATTTGTATTGGGATTACCGCAGCGTTTTTGTCAACATTAGGCACCTGCGGCATACCACGTCCACCGCAAGATATTACGGTCTCGCATCCTGTTGCTGCGAAAATTCCACATCCGGACCAAATCAAGAATATCGAACAGGCGGTCGCAGCGATTATCGGAGTGTGTCGAGACGATTTGCATCTCCCCATAGTCGATCCGGTCACCGTTCATCTGTACGAAAATAGCACATCGTACGCCCTTTACGGATATGGGCACGGTGTATTTCCGATCGATGTCGCCAATCAGGTCGCAACGGCTAGAGCGCAAGACATACTTATTGACCTTGGAAAAGTCGACAAGGCCCGAGCCCATTCTATTCTGTTGCTGGCTCATGAGTACGGTCACGTCATTCATTACAATATCGCCGGCGAGGCCAGATTACCGGCTTTTGTCTGGGAGGGTTTTGCCGATTGGGTAGCAGCTAGAGTGCTGCACTCATTGGGCTGGCAAGATTACGAAATAAGCGTACATAGAGCGCAGCGCGAACTCCTGCGGCAATGGGCGTGGCTGC
>DATJFG010000010.1:0-51346 GCA_035495775.1 Verrucomicrobiia bacterium
AGGCCGCCTTCCCGTGGGCGCGGTCGCGGTCACCGTATCGGTCGCGGTATCGATGATGCTGATCTCGTCCGAGCCGCTGTTCGCGACATACAGCCGCCGCTGATCGTGCGACAGCTCGAGATGGGACGGGTTGCGGCCGACAGCGATGTGCTTAAGGACCTGCCGCGTCGAGGCGTCTAGGACCGCCACGCGGTTTTCCGTCGTGTTCGCGTAAACGCGGCCGCCGCGGTGCGCGACGACCGAGTGCGCCCCGCCGCGCGCGAGCCGCGCCGTCGATCCGTCGGGATGAAGGTCGATGAATGTTCCATCTTTGCTTTCGCGAAGTGCCACGCGATAGCCGCTCTCCAGCATCGAGATGTAGAGCCGCGCCGGATGTTTTTCCACGCGCGCGGTTACACGTGCGCCTTGCCCTCTCAACGCAGCATAACGCTCGCGCAGCGCCGCGGCCTGCTTTTCTGCGGGCATGCCGCGCAAATCCAACTGAACGATCTCAGGCGGCATAAGGAAACTATTCGAGGTTGTAAGGAATCTGGATGGGGCCGTACCCCTGCCAGTAGCGCCGGTTGACGGGATCGTAGCGTCCCTGGAGAAAGCCGCCGGCCTTCTCGGCGCGGACGATGATGGCGACCGTGCGCTCCTCGCCGCTCGCCTCGGCGTGAATCTCCCACGGCCGGACGAGATCGACCTCGCCGGGACCGGCGCGGAGCTTGCTCACCCCGCGGATCTCGGCGTATTCCGGTTTCGAGCGGTCGTCGACGCGCTGGTAGCGCATGATCGTCTCCGTGCCGTCGAGCACGCCGTAAAGCGTCCAGTTGTGCGCGTGATCGTGAATCTGCGTTTTGGTATGTGGCGCCTTGGTGAGTCCGTTGACGACGAAGCCGAAGTCGGCGTCTTCGTAGAAGAGCAGGTTTTCCGCGCGCTCTTTATGCGCGCATTCCGGCCAGCGCTTGGAGGCCTCGATAACTTCGGGATCGGCCAGCAATTCACCGAGGAGCGGCTTAAGCCCTTCCCAGCGGCGGTCGAGATCTTTCTCGCGCGCGAATAACTCACGCGCCGATCGGATGAAGCGATCGAAGGCGGCAACGGCCATAAAAACCTCCTCGCAGCTTGAATATGGACCTAGATTATCTTTAGTCCGCTCGCGGCGGAGGCGTCAAGCGGCTGAACGCGCAGAAGAGAGGGGAATAGTGGGGTATTTAAAAGAGCTCGAAAGCCTTATGTCCCGACGTTCCAGGAGGTGAGGTACTTCTCCTGCTCGGCCGTGAGGCGATCGATGCGGATGCCCATGCTGGAAAGTTTCAGCGTGGCGACCCAGTCCTCCACGGACTTGGATACTTCGTAGACCTGCGGCGTGAGCTTTTCACGATTTTTGACCGCCCATTCGGAGGCGAGCGCCTGGGTCGCGAAGCTCATGTCCATGACCGATGCCGGATGGCCTTCCGCGGCGGCCAAGTTGACGAGGCGGCCTTCGCCGATGATGAAGATGCGCTTGCCGCCGGGGAGCGTGTAGGCATCGACGAAGTTGCGCACGTTTTTCTCTTCCTTGGAGGCCATCTGCTTCAGCGCCTTCAAATCGATCTCGATGTCGAAGTGCCCCGAGTTGCAGACGACCGCACCGTCCTTCATCGCCTTTAAGTGTTCTTTGCCGACCACGTGCATGTCGCCGGTGAGCGTGATGAACAGATCGCCGATCTTCGCCGCCTCTTTCATCGACATGACCTCGAAGCCGTCCATCGCGGCTTCGAGCGCGCGGATCGGATCGACCTCGGTGACGATCACCTTGGAGCCCATGCCCCGCGCGCGCGACGCGACCCCCTTGCCGCACCAGCCGTAGCCCGCGACGACGACGCGCTTGCCGGCGAGGAGCATATCGGTCGCGCGGATGACGCCGTCGATCGTCGATTGGCCGGTGCCGTAGCGGTTGTCGAAGAGGTGCTTGGTGCTCGCGTCGTTGACCGCGATGACGGGAATTTTAAGCTTCTTGTCCGCGGCGAGCGCGCGCAGCCGGATGACTCCGGTTGTCGTCTCCTCCATGCTGGCGATCAGCTTATCGGCAAGATGCGCGTAGTCCTGGTGTAGCATCGAGACGAGGTCGGCGCCGTCGTCCATCGTGATCTCGGGCTTATGATCGAGCGCCGCGCGGAGATGGCGATAATAGGTCTTGTGGTCTTCGCCCTTGATCGCGTAAGTCGGGATCCGATCATTCCGGACCAGGCTCGCCGCCACGTCGTCCTGCGTCGAGAGCGGATTGGAGGCGCAGAGCACAACATCGGCGCCGCCCGCCTTGAGTGCCTGGACGAGATTCGCGGTTTCGGCGGTGACGTGGAGGCAGGCGGAGAAACGAAGCCCGCGGAGTGGCTTTTCTTTTTGAAAGCGTTCGCGCACGCGCCGGAGCACCGGCATGTCCTGCCCGGCCCATAGGATGCGCTTTTTTCCTTGCGGCGCTAAAGCGAGACTCTTGACGTCGTAGTTTTTCGCCATCTTGCGGCCTCCCCCCGCCACTCCTGGATATCTACGCCCTGGCGGCGGCTTTCTTGAGCGCCTCGACCTTATCCGTGCGCTCCCATGTGAAGCCGCCGTTTTCGGGCGCGCGGCCGAAATGGCCGTAGGCGGCGGTGGGACGGTAGATGGGCCGCTTTAAATCGAGAGTCTGAATGATGCCTTTGGGCGTGAGGCTGAAGACCTCGCGCACAATCTTAGAGAGAGTGCTTTCGGGGATGGCGCCGGTATCGAAAGTGTCGACGCAGATCGAGACCGGATCGGCGACACCGATGACGTAGGCGAGCTGCACCTCGCACTTGCTGGCGAGCTTGGCTGCGACGATGTTCTTGGCGATGTAGCGCGCCATGTAGGCCGCGCTGCGGTCGACTTTCGAAGGATCTTTTCCGGAGAAGGCGCCGCCGCCGTGGCGGCCCATGCCGCCGTAGGTGTCGACGATGATTTTCCTGCCGGTGAGGCCGCAGTCTCCCTGCGGGCCGCCGACGACGAACCGTCCCGTCGGGTTCACATGATAAACGGTATTTTTGTCGAGGTAGTCGGCGGGGACGACGGCGCGAATAACTCCGTCGATAACGGTCTCGCGGAGCTTCGAATATTCGACTTCAGGCGTGTGCTGCGTCGATATGACCACGCTGGTCACGCGCGTCGGTCGGCCGCCGCGGTATTCCACCGTCACCTGCGACTTGCTGTCAGGCCGCAAAAACGGCGCCTCGCCGCCTTTGCGGATCTTGGCGAGATATTTGACCAGGCCGTGCGCCATCTGAATCGGGAACGGCATCAACTCGGGCGTCTCGTCGCACGCGTAGCCGAACATCATGCCCTGATCGCCCGCGCCCTGCTCTTTGTGCAGCCCTTCGCCTTCGGTGACGCCCTGAGAGATATCGGGGGATTGCCGCTCGACCGCGGTGAGAATCGCGCAGGTGTTGCCGTCAAAGCCCGAGGCGGAATCGGTGTAGCCGATGCCGCGCACGACATCGCGCACGATCTCGTTGTAGCTCACCCGCTCTTTGCTCGTGATCTCGCCCGCGACGACGACCATGCCGGTCTTCGTGAGCGCTTCGCAGGCGACGCGGCTCTCGGCGTCTCCGTTTAAGTGCGCGTCGAGAATCGCGTCTGAAATCTGATCGCACATCTTGTCGGGATGACCTTCGGAAACCGATTCCGAAGTGAAGAGAAAGTCTTTCGCTGCCATCGAGCGCACCTCCAAGGCGTTCCGGAAAAAAGCCGAATTAAATTCCTATAACGGAGAAGACGGCGGGAATCAAGATCAGTCGTTCTCGTAGAACTTCTGGTCGATGAGCTTTTCCAAAGCGGCGAGCACGGCCTCGGCTTCGCGGCCTTTCGCCTCCACGTCGATCTTGCTTCCCTGGGTTGCGGCGAGCGTGAGCACGCCCATGATGCTTCGTCCGTCGACGGTCTGGCCGTCTTTGGCGATCGTGACCTCGGCGTCGAATTTGTTGATCGTCTGGACGAGCAGCGCCGCCGCCCGCGCGTGCAGACCGAGCTTGTTTTTGATTTCGAGCGTTTTGGCGGTGGCTTCCATGTTATTTGTCGATGTCGCGATGTTTGATATGGATGCGGAACGGCTTCCCTTCGAGCCGTCTTTTCAGCTCCTCGACCAGCACGACCGAACGGTGCCGCCCTCCGGTGCAGCCGAGCGCCACCGTCAGGCTGCTTTTCCCCTCCTGGACGTAATAAGGCAGGGCGAATTCCAGCAGCGAATAGAGCCGCTCGAGAAAACCGTTGGTTTCCTCACGGTTGAGCACGAATTCCTCGACGTCGGATTCGAGTCCCTTCTTGTCTCTGAGCTCGTGGACGAAGAATGGGTTCGGCAGGAAGCGAACATCCATGATGATGTCGGCGTCCGGCGGATTGCCGTACTTGTATCCGAAAGAGGTCAGAAACAAATTCATTCTCCTCGCGTCGGCGCTTTGGCTGAACTGATCGTCGATCTCTCTTTTGAGCTCGTGCACGTTCACTGCGCTCGTATCGATCACCTTGTCCGCCAGCGCGCGCATCCCCTCCAGCGCCTTGCGCTCGCGGGCGATGCCTTCTTGAACCGAACCTTCGCCGGCGAGCGGATGCGGCCGGCGGGTCTCGCTGAAGCGCCGGAGCAGCACCTCATCGGAGGCGTCGAGGAACAAGACATCGACGCGATGACCGTCCCGCCGCAGGCCGGCCAGCACCTCGGGCCACGACTGCAGGAACTGGCTCGCGCGGAGATCGACTCCGAGAGCGATGCGCTTGATCCCTTCGCCGGAGCCCTCGCAAAGCTCGACGAATTGCGGTATCAAGCGCACCGGGAGATTGTCGATGCAAAAAAAACCCCGGTCCTCGAGCGCGTGGATCGCGACGCTCTTTCCCGAGCCGGCGAGCCCGGTCACGACGACGATGTCCAGACGATCAGACATAAAGAAGCCGCGAGCTTCAGCGATCGACTTCAGCTCCGATCCCGCTGATCGCCGCCGCCTTTCGCATTAAAACTTATCGTCTTCCTCTTTAATGACGTGGAAGATCTCTTCGGCCGTTTTGCCCTGCATAAGCCGCGCGCGAAAAGAACCGTTCTTCAAGAGCCGTGAGATCCGCGCCAGCGCCTTCAAGTGATCCGCGGCGGCATCTTCCGGCGCGAGCAAGACGAAAAAAAGATGCGTCGGGCCGCCGTCGAGCGACTCGAAGTTCGCCCCCTGCACGCTGCGAGCAAAGATGCCCGTGAGTTTGGGGCCGCCGACCAATTTGCCGTGCGGAATCGCGACCCCTTCGCCGATGGCGGTGCTGCTGATCTTTTCGCGCTCGAGCAGCGTGTCGAAGAGTTTTTCCGCGTTAAGGGAATGGTCGAGGGCGGCGATCCGGGCGGCCATTTCCTTCAGCACGGCGCGCTTTTCTTTTTCCTTCAGGTCGGGAATGATTCGGTCGGCGTCGAGAAAGTCGGTAAGCTTCAAG
The DNA here is from genome assembly GCA_035495775.1 of Verrucomicrobiia bacterium. Classification (GTDB taxonomy): domain Bacteria; phylum Desulfobacterota; class Binatia; order UBA9968; family UBA9968; genus JAJPJQ01. Next base: position 5,440 of record DATJFG010000010.1, read on the forward strand.
ATTTCGCCTTTCTTCTTTTCAACCGGGTTTTGGTTTTATACTTGCGGATCTGCTGCTCGATCTTGTCCATCAGGAGATCGATCGCCGCGTAGAGATCTTCGGTTTCTTCCCGCCCGTGCAGCGTGACGCCTGGAGCCTGCATCGTGACCTCCGCCACCTGGCGCTCGCGAGAGTCGACCGCCAAAATAACGTGCGCCTCCAGCGGACGGTCGAAATACTTCCCGACCTTGTGAACTTTATCCTCGGCGTATTTTTTCAGCGCGTCGGTCGGCGCGGTATGGCGAAAGGTCACGGAAACTTTGACGTCGGTCATTGAAGCTCCTCCGTGAGCTATTTGCGCAGATAGGGTTGCCGGCGGCGCGACGACGGCAGGATGCCCATCGCCTCGCGATATTTGGCGACGGTGCGCCGGGCGATGCCGATGGAATCGGCGCTCAAAAGCTGCGCGATATGCTGATCGCTGAACGGTTTTCTGGGATCTTCGGTCGAGATGATGCTGCGGATCTTGTCTTTGACACTCTCGGCTGCGACGTCTTCGCCGTTGCCCGAGCGCAGCCCGCTCTGGAAAAAGTATTTAAGCTCGAAAAGGCCGTGCGGCGTGTTCACGTATTTGTTCGCCGTGGCGCGGCTCACGGTGGACTCATGCATGCCGATGTCTTCGGCGACATCCTTCAAGACCATGGGCCGCAATTGGCTCACGCCGGTTTCCAAAAACTCGCACTGAAATTTAAAGATGCTCTCGGTGACCCGGTAAAGCGTCTGCTGCCGCTGGTGGATGCTCTTGATGAGCCAGGTGGCCGCGCGGACCTTTTCCTGGAGGTACTGCCGCGCGCGTTCCTCTTCCAATCCCTGCTGACCGGCGAGCTTTCGATAATACGAGCTCACGCGCAGCCGCGGCAGTCCCTCGTCGTTCAGGAATATTTTCCATTCCCCCTCGATCTTCTCGACCGAGACGTCCGGCAGGATCGTGCGGATCTCTTCTTCATCGTAGCCGCGCGACGGCCGCGGCTCGAGCGAGGCGATGAGCTGGGAGGCGGTGACGATGTCGTCGACGGAAACGCCGAGCTCGCGCGCGAGCTTTTCGAAGCGTTTCCCCTCGAGCTGCGACAGATGATCGCGGACGATTTGAGCCGCAAGGCTGTCGGAAAGTCCCATGTTTTCAAGCTGGACCAGAAGACATTCGCGGAGATCGCGGGCGGCGACGCCCGGCGGATCGAAGAACTGGATCTTCTTCAGCACCGCCTCGACTGTTTCCGCGGCTGCTCCGGTGGCGTTGCAAACCTCGTCGAGCGAGAGCGCGAGATAGCCGTTCTCCGCGAGATTGCCGATGATATACTGGCCGATCTGTTCTTCGTTCTCGGTCAGCCGCGACATGCGCAGCTGCCAAACGAGATGATCTTCGAGGGAAGTTTTCTTCGTGAGCGTATTTTCCCACGACGGCGGCCCTTCATCCTCGTCGCCGCCGGCCTCGGCGGTGAGCGACCCGTGAAGCGAGTTGGAGTGCGTATCGAGATAATCCTGCCAATCCATCGTCCCGATGCGGTCCGCGGCGGAGAGCTCGCGGGCCGGCTCCGGCTGATCGGCGCGCTCCGGAAGGTCTTCCTCGGGCTTCACCGCCTGCAGTTCGGGCTCTCCCGCCGGCGTCTCTTCCAGTGTCGGGTTTTCCTGCAGCTCCTGGGAGATCATCTCCTCGAGCTCGATGCGCGAAAGCTGCAAGAGCTTGATCGCCTGCTGCAGCTGGGGAGTCATCACCAGCTGCTGGGAGAGCCTTTGAACCTGTCTGATCTCTAAAGCCATGCTAGAGCCTGAAACCTTCCCCGAGATAAACCTGCCGCGCCTTGGGACTGACCGCGATTTTGTCCGGGCTCCCTTCCTCCAAGACCAGCCCTTCGTTGATGATATAGGCGCGATCGCAGATGCCGAGCGTCTCGCGCACGTTATGATCGGTAATCAGGACGCCGATGCCGCTCGCGCTCAGTTTCCGTATGATCTTTTGAATCTCGGAAACCGCGATCGGATCGATGCCGGTAAAAGGTTCGTCCAAGAGGACGAAGAACGGCGACAAGACCAGCGCACGGGCGATTTCTACGCGCCGCCGCTCGCCGCCGGAAAGCGTCAGCGCCTTCTGCTTGGCGAGATCGGCCACGCCGAGCATTTGCATCAGTCGCATGGCGCGGTCGCGCTGTTCTTCCTCGGAAAGATCGAGGGTCTCGAGAATGGCGAGGAGATTTTCTTCGACGGTCAGGCGGCGGAAGACCGATGATTCCTGCGGCAGGTAGCTCAACCCGGAACGCGCGCGCTGATAAATCGGCATGGCCGTCAGGTCTTCACCGTTCAAGAGAACTTTGCCGCCATCGGGATGGACCAAACCCACCATCATGTGAAAGGTGGTCGTCTTTCCCGCGCCGTTCGGACCCAAAAGTCCGACGACTTCGCCGCCGTTGACGTTGAGGCTAACCCCGTCGACGACGCGGCGTCCCGTGTAAGACTTGGTTACGCTCTCAGCCTGCAGATCGCTCATTTTTCTTTGGCGGTGGATTTCTTCGGCTCGGAGTCTTTTTTCGGCTGCTGCTGCTGCAACTCTTCGGGTACAATCGTTCCCTCGACTCGCGGGACATCTTTACCGCTTTCGACCACGATGCGATCTTCGACCATGTAGTAGGTAATTTTACTTCCGGCGATTTCACTGTTGCCCTGACGGACGATCGGTTTGCCGGTCATCGTCAGCGTCTGCGCGACTCCGTCGAAGACCGCCTTGGTACCGGTCGCGACACGCTCGCCCTGCGTCATCCGCACCTGCTTCCCTTCAGCGATCGCCTGCTTGATCTGCTGTAGATCGGGATCGAAATAAGTCGTGAGCTTGTCGCTTCGGAGCGTCATATCGCCCTGGATCGCAACCACTTGTCCGATGTAGACGAGCACGTTCTTCTGCCGATCGGCTTCCATGCGGTCGGAGGTGATGTAGATCGGCTCGTTCTTGCTGAAGCCGCTGTCCTGAGTGTTCTTCTTACTGTCGGATTTCCCGTCGGATTTCTGCTTGGCTGCAGATTTCTTCGTTTCAGATTTCTGCTTGGTGTCAGATTTTTGCGCCGCCGAAGGCTCCTCTTTTTTTTCCGCTTCCGCGGCCAAAGCCCCGCCGGAGAGGACGCACACGACCGTGCAGGCCGCCAGCGCCGTTTGCCAACTGAGCGGTTTAGCCCGTCTTCTTCTCATCGGATCGTCCCTTCGTCGGCAGCTTGCCGGGCACCACCTTGGTTTTCACATCGCGGTTGAGCTTGAGGATCTCGTCGTTCAGGCTGAACTCCATTTGCCCGCCGTCGAGCTCCATGCCCTCGCCCTTGACGGACACGCGGCCGGGCAGCACCATCATGTTTCGACTCTTGAAGTATAAAATTTCATTGGTCGTTAAAACATAGCCGCGAAAGGTGACCTGTACGTTACCCCAGAGCTGCGCCTTTTCGAGATCGCTCTGCCCTTCGCCCATCCAGAGGTTGCCTTCATTGCCGGTCGCTTCGATCGCTGTATTGTCCTTCTGATAAAAATAGATGTGCGCTTTTTGCACCGCCAGTTTCTTTTCCGCCTTGTTGTAGCGCGCCTCGTCGCCGAACACCTCCCAGATTTTCCGGTCACCCTCGATCTGGGCGCGGTGAAAGTCCTTGATCTGCAGGGCGGCGTCGGGCAGGTAATTTAACGCCGCCTTGGCGGCTTGTTTCCCCATACCCTTCTTCGCCGTCAGAATGCTCTCCCCTACCTTGTAAGTGACGATCCCGAGGAGCGCCGAGATCGCCACGAGGAGAATGGTCCTTAATCTACGTCCAGTCATGGTTAGCCTTTATCGAGCGCAAAATACCACCTTTCGAAGAAGCTGTAAAGTTCGCGGGCACGGAAATTGCTTGATCGGGCAAGAATTTCAGGGGCGGTAATACCTGGCGGTGACTTTCTCCCATTTTCCCTGCGTTTTCAGTAGCAATTCGACGATTTCCCGAACCGCGCCGCGGCCGCCGCAATGCTTGGTGACATAATGGATATGACGCTTGAGTTCCGGCCAGCCGTCGGCTACGCCGACCGCGAACCCGACCCGGCGGAAGAGCGGCAGGTCGACCATGTCGTCGCCCATATAGGCAATTTCTGAATCCGCGAGCCGGGTCATGCGCTTGACCTTCTCATAAACCGCGAGCTTGTCGTCGACGCCTTGGAAGAAAAGCTCGATACCCAGCTCCCGCGCGCGATGGCGCGCCGATCTGGCCGACCGGCCCGAGATAATGCCGACGCCGATGCCCGCGCGCTGCGCGAGCCGGATGCCATGGCCGTCGCGCACGTCGAATCGTTTGACTTCGTCTCCACGGCCGTCGAGCAGGATGCCGCCGTCGGTCAAAACGCCGTCCAGATCGAGCAGCAGCAGCTTGATTTCACGGAGGCGGTTTCGGCGCGAAAGGCGTGGCACGGAAATTTAAATACCCGCTTTGAGGAGGTCGTGGAGGTGAATCACCCCCACGGGTTTCTTTCCTTCCAGGATAAAAAGCGAGGTGATCGAGTGTTCTTCCATCATACCCATGGCCGTCGCGGCGAGCGCATCGCCGCCGATTGTTTTCGGATTGCGGGTCATCAGGTCCTTCGCGTGGTAGCGGAAGATATCGCCCTTGCTTTCGAGGCCGCGCCGCAGATCGCCGTCGGTGACAATGCCCACCAGCAGACCCTGCGCGTTGACGACGCCGGTCACGCCGAGCCGTTTGGAGGTGATCTCCAGGATCGCCTCCTTCATCGGGGTATTCTCCTTGACGAGCGGCAGGTCGGCGCCGCGATGCATCAGCTCCTCGACTTTAAGCAGGAGCTTCCGACCCAGCGTGCCGCCCGGATGGCGCAGCGCAAAGTCTTCCTCTTTGAAGCCTCTCATCTCCAGCAGCACAACGGCGAGCGCATCGCCGAGCGCGAGCGCGGCGGTCGTGCTGGCGGTCGGCGATAATCCGAGCGGGCAAGCCTCTTCTTTGACGGTCGCGTTTAATGCAACGTCGGCGGCGCGGGAGAGATTGGAATCGGCGTTGCCGGTTATCGCGACGAGCTTGACGCCGAGCCGCTTGATGAGCGGCACGAACTTCAGCATCTCCTCGGTCTCGCCGCTGTTCGACAGCGCGATCACGACGTCGCCTTTGTTGATCATGCCCATGTCGCCGTGATTCGCGTCGCCCGCGTGGAGAAAGAGCGAAGGCGTGCCGGTGCTCGACAGCGTCGCGGCGATCTTCCGGCAGATGAGGCCCGACTTGCCGAGCCCCGTGACCACGACTTTACCTTTGCAGTGATACAGAAGGTCGACGGCTTGGAGAAAGCTCTCGTCGAGCCGCTCGGTGAGAGAGAGAATCCCGCGCGCCTCGATTTCGAGCACGTTGCGCGCCCGTTTGAGCGTATCGTTCGCGTCCATTTCCTTACCGCCGCTTGACCAGCGCGTCGATCTCTTTCGCGCGCGCCAGAAGTTTTTCGAGGTCTTTCAGCGCGAGCGAATTGGGGCCGTCGCTGAGCGCGCGCTCCGGGTCTTCGTGGACCTCCATGAACAGCGCGTCAATGCCGACGGCGACCGCCGCAGACGCCAGCGCCGGGATGTAGCGCCGCTCGCCCCCCGAGGCCTTGCCGAGGCCGCCGGGCTGCTGCAGGCTGTGCGTCGCGTCGAAAACCACCGGATAGCCGAGGTCGCCGAGCACGACCAGCGAGCGCATGTCGGAGACGAGGTTGTTGTAGCCGAACGACGCGCCGCGCTCGGTGACCGTCACCTGCTCGTTGCCGGTCGAGACGATTTTTTCGACCACGTTTTTCACATCCCACGGCGCGAGAAACTGTCCCTTTTTGACGTTGACGACCTTCCCCGAGCGGCCGACGGCGACGACGAAATCGGTCTGTCGGCAGAGGAACGCGGGGATCTGCAGCACGTCCACGGCCTCCGCCGCGGCGGCGATCTGGTCGGTCTCGTGCACGTCGGTCAGCACCGGCACGCCGATCTCGCGCCGCACCTTGGATAAAATCTTTAGTCCCTCCTCGATGCCGGGGCCGCGAAACGAGCCGAGCGAGGTGCGATTGGCCTTGTCGTAGGACGATTTGAAAACGAACGGCACGCCGACGCGGTCGGCGATCTTTTTCAGCGCCGCGGCGTGTCTCAGCGCGGAATCGGCGCTCTCGATGACGCACGGCCCGGCGATGAGCGCCATCGGCCGGCCGCCGCCGATGTCAAAGCCGCCGATTTTTACCGTCTTCGTATTCGTCATGCGCGATCAGTAGAACATCGGGGAAGCGAGAATGCAAATTTGCGCCGAGATCCGCGGCGGCCGGACGGCGAGTGCGAACGGGCTCTCAGCTGAGCGCGCGCGACTTGATGCGCGGCACCTCTTTTTGCGCGAGCCGATTCTGCAACGCGGCCTTGATGAAGCCCTTGAACAGCGGATGGCTTTCCATCGGCCGCGACTTGAACTCCGGATGGAACTGGCAGCCCAGGAACCACGGATGGTCTTTGAGCTCGACGATCTCGACGAGCGAGCCGTCCGGCGAGAGGCCGCTCAAGACCATTCCCTTCTGCGACAGCGCCTCGCGATACGCGTTGTTGAACTCGTAGCGATGGCGGTGGCGCTCGGAAATCTTTTTCTTGCCGTAAACTTTCGCGGCGAGCGTATCGTCCTGCAGCGCGCACGGATAGGCGCCGAGACGCATCGTCGCGCCCTTGTTCTCGATCCCTTTTTGCGTCTCCATGAGATGGATCACCGGATGCGGCGTCGACGGATCGAACTCCGTCGAGTTCGCCCGCTCCAGGCCGGCGACGTTGCGCGCGAACTCGACCACCGCCATCTGCATGCCGAGGCAGATGCCGAAATAGGGGATGCGGTTCTCACGGGCGTAGCGCGCGGCGGTGATCTTCCCTTCGCTGCCGCGGTCGCCGAAGCCGCCGGGCACGAGGATGCCGTCGGCCTGATCTAAAATTTTCGTGCCGCTGTCCTCGATCTTCTCCGCCTCGATGCAGTCGAGCTCGACGCGCGCCTCGTTGGCGATGCCGCCGTGAACGAGCGCCTCCATCAAGCTCTTGTAGGACTCCTTTAAGTCCATGTACTTCCCGACCACCGCGATGCGGACCGTCTCCTTGGGGTTCTTGAGGACCTGAACGACGCGCTCCCAGCGCTTCAAGTTGGGCGCGCCGGTCCACATGTGGAGCTTCTCCACGATGCGATCGTCCAATCCCTCCTGATGAAAAATAAGCGGGACTTCGTAGATCCACTCGACGTCCTTGGCGGTGATGACCGAGTTGTCATCGACGTTGCAGAAGCTCGCGATCTTCGCCTTGAGTTTTTTCTCCAACAGGCGGTCGGTGCGGCAGAGGAGAATATCGGGCTGGATGCCGAGGCCGGTGAGCTCCTTGACGCTGTGCTGCGTGGGCTTGGTTTTAAGCTCGCCTCCGGCCGCGATATACGGAACCAGCGTCAGGTGCACGTAGAGCACGTTCTCTTTGCCCCAGTCCCAGCCGAACTCGCGGATCGCTTCCAGAAAAGGCAGCCCTTCGATGTCGCCCACGGTCCCGCCCACCTCGCAGATCGCGATGTCGTATCCCTCGGCCGCGACCTGGATGCGCCGTTTGATTTCATCGGTAATGTGCGGAATCACCTGGACGGTGCCGCCCAGGTAGTCGCCGCGCCGCTCGCGGCTGATGACGGTCTCGTATATCTGGCCGGTCGTGAAGTTGTTCTTCTTCCCCATCGGCGTCGAGACGTAGCGCTCGTAATGGCCGAGGTCGAGATCGGTCTCGGCCCCGTCGTCGGTGACGAAGACCTCGCCGTGCTGGAACGGGCTCATCGTGCCTGGATCGACGTTGATGTACGGGTCCATCTTGAGGTGCGTGACCCGAAGGCCGCGGCTTTCCATCAAGGCGCCGATCGAGGCCGACGCGAGTCCTTTGCCGAGAGACGAAACCACGCCGCCGGTGACAAAGATGAATTTGGTTTTTACGCTAGCCATGAGCTGTACGTCTCCTGCTCCCGTTCCGAGTCCGTAAGTAAGCCTCCGCCTTCTCCAAATCCGCCGGGGTATCGACTTCCACCGAAGGTTCGTTCACTTCAGGCACCGAAATTCGATAGCCGTTCGACAAGGCCCGAAGCTGCTCGAGCTTCTCGATCCGCTCGAGCTCCGTCTGGCGCATGCGCGCAAAGCGCAGCAGAAAATCGCGCCGGTAAGCGTAGATGCCGACGTGCCGGTAGCCTAAAATTCCGTTCGGCCGCGCCTCGCCGCCGCCGTCGCGCGCGTACGGAATCGGCGCGCGAGAGAAATAGAGCGCGAAGCCTTCACGGCCGGTGACGACCTTGACGACGTTCGGATTCATCCATTCCTCACGATCATAGATGGGCGTCCGCGCGGTGCCCATCGGGATCGCCCGGTCGCGGCGCAGCGGCTTCAGCGTTCGATGGATCGTCTCGGCATGGATGAACGGAAGATCGCCTTGCACGTTCACGATCCAGTCGGCGCGGATTTTCTTCGCCACCTCCGCGAGGCGATCGGTGCCGCTAGCGTGCTTGGCCGACGTCATAACCGCCTCGGCGCCGAATTTTTCCGCGGCCTCCAAAATCCGGCGGTCGTCGGTGGCGACGATGACGCGGTCGAGGCCCGGCGCGCGCGCGGTGCTTTCATAGACGTGCTGAATCATCGGTTTGCCGCCGATCGAAGCCAGGGGCTTTCCGGGAAAACGGGTCGAGCCGTAACGGACGGGGATAATCGCGACGACGGCCATGGTCAAACTCTGGGCGCGGGCCGGAGCGGCCGATGCGCGAAACTCAGAGTTTTGCCGTTAAAAATAAAAAGCCGCGATGGCCTTCTCGGAAAGCGCATCACGGAATTAAACTATATCCCCCGCGCCAAAAGGTGTCAATGAGAATTTCAAAAATCATTGACGAAATTTGATGCTGCGAACACGGTCCGTGCCGGTTGCAAAGATTGCGCGCGCGGAGGTAAATACAAACGTTAAACGGAGAGGCTCAAATGAAAATCACGCAGGTCCGCGTCTCGCATAAGGTCGGAAACGCCATGACGGGATGGAAGACCTCGCTCGGCGGCCATCTGGAACTCGCTCCGGATTCTCGATATTCACGCGGATTCACCGAGGGCAAGCTTTTGAGCGCACTCTAAAAAGGCGAAAGAGTCTTCCATGCATCGCGTTGACCGCGCCGGGATTTTATCGCCGGCGCTTTTTTCGCTCGCGGTGTTTTTCGCATCTTTCGATTTCGCGCGCGCCGCCGATACCGATGCCGCGCTCGCCGCGGCGAAACGCGAAGGCGAGGTGGTCGTCTACGCCTCCATGAATCTCGGCGAAGCCAACCTATTGAGCGGCAAATTCGAACAGCGCTACCCTTTCATCAAGGTTAAACTCAATCGCACCGGAAGCGAAAAGCTCCTGACGCGGGTTCTGACCGAGGCCCGGGCGAAAAAGAGCTTTGCCGATGTGATTCAGACCGTCGAATTCAGCATGCACGTTTTGACCAGCCGCGGCGTGCTCGGGCGCTACCTGCCGCAGGCCAATCGTCTTTACGCCAACGATTTCAAGGAGGACGGATACTGGACGACGGTGTATTACAACCCGTACGTGGTCGCATACAACACGAGGCTGGTGCCGCCGCGCGCGATTCCACGAACGTACGAGGATCTGCTCGATCGCAAGTGGGGAAAAAACATGATGATGGAGGGCACGAAGGCGGACTGGTTTGCTGGCGTGCTGCAGATCATGGGGAGGGAGCCGGGGCTCAAATACATGCGCGCGCTCGCCAGACAACAGCCGTCTCTCCGTGAGGGGCACGAGCTTTTAGCCCAGCTCGTCGTCGCGGGCGAAGGCGCCCTCGACGTCAATATCCCGGCGTCGTCCGTGGACCGCGTCAAGGAAAAAGGCGCGCCGATCGATTGGACGGCCGTCGGCGCCGCTCCGGCGGTCATGGTCGGCATCGGTCAGTCGGCCGAGGCCCCGCACCCGAACGCCGCGAAGCTCTATATCGACTTCGTCTTGTCCCGTGAAGGACAGAAAATACTTCAGAGCTTCGGCCGGCTGGTCGCCAGGAGCGATCTTCAGTCCGAGCAGCCCGCCGCTGTCCGAGGGATCAAAATGGTGCCGGTCGATCCGTCGCTCGCGGACAGAATGGACGAGTACGCCAAACAATTCAGAGCGATCTTTGGCGGTTGATAAACACCGTCGCGGCGCCGGATCGAATCCCGAAGGAGCCGCGCCCGGAAAAGGAGTCAACCATGCGCATCATGTTTTTGAACCATTCCTCCCGGCGCCATGCGCCGGATTTCGAAGCCCGCATCGCCGCTCTGCTCGAGGGGTATGCGTCGCCGGGGACGATCTTCGAGATCGCCTATCCCGAAGACCTGGGCGGCGGCGAAGTATTGCGTCTGCTGGAAAAGCGCAAGGCCTTGTCGGGCCTGCATCATATTTTAGAGACTCCGGCCTTGGTCAAGAAAGCGATCGAGGCCGAACGAGGCGGTTTCGACGCGCTGGTGCAAAGCAATACCTTCGACCCGGGAGTGGAAGCGAGCAGGCTCGCGGTGCGGATCCCCGTCGTCGGCTTGCTCCGCGCCTCGCTTCACTTCGCCGCCTGCCTCTGCGACCGTTTCGGTCTCACCGTTCCGCTGGCCACGCACATCCCGCACACCATGAGGCTGGTGCAAAGCTACGGCATGGCGGCCTTCGTCTGCGGCATTAAAAGCATCGATGTCTACGAGGCCGGCGATGTTTCCGGATATCGGGACCTCATCATCGAGCGCACGGTCGCCGCCGCGCGCGAGCTTGTGGCGCAAGGGGCGCAGGCGATCATTCCTCTGGGAGGAAAAATTTACCCCTACGCGGTGTCGCCGGAAGAGCTGGAGCCGGTCATCGGCGTTCCCGTGGTCAACACCAAAGCCGTTGGAATTCGTTTTGCTGAGCTGATGGTCCACGGCAAAATGACGCACAGCGAAAAAGCCTACCCTTGGTCCGCGCTCATGCCGGAGGACATCTCGCGTTGAGGGCCATCGAGTTGCAAAACTTGCGCGAGAAGCGATAGAACCAAAAAGACCCTCGCGGATTTTTCCCGCAATCGTCGGAGGAGATGAGGATGAAAATCACCCAGGTCCGCGCCGTCTCGCACAAAGTCAGAAACGTCATGACGGGATGGAAGACCTCGCTCGGCGGCCACGACACGCACGAGCTGATCTTTGTCCGCATCGACACCGACGAGAAGGTCTTCGGCGTCGGCATCGCGAGCCCCGGCGCGCTGTTTATCGCCGGCGACACCGGCGTGAACGTCCTCGAGATGGTCAACAACCGCTTCGGTCCGGCGGTGATCGGCGCGGACCCATTCGACTTGGAAGCGATCATGCACAAGCTCGATCAGATCGTGCGCGGCGCGGAGCGCGCCAAGTCGGGCATCGACCTGGCGCTTCACGATCTCTGCGGCAAGGCGCTCGGCGTGCCGGCGAATCGGCTCTTCGGCGGCGTGATCCATCCGCGCATCCGCGTCAACCGGCTGATGGGGATGTTCGAGCCGAGCGTGATGGCCGAGCGCTCCCTCGAGCTCGCGAAGCGCGGCTATTCGGCGTTCAAGCTAAAGGTCGGAACCACGGTCAAAGAAGACGTCGAGCGGGTCAAAAGAGTGCGCGAAGCGGTCGGTCCCGACGCGACGATCACGATCGATTTCAACCAGGCGTGCTCGGCGAAGGAGGCGATCGCGAGCATCACTGCGATGGAGCCCTACGACGTGGCGTTGGTCGAGCAGCCGGTCAAGCTCACCGACCTTAAAGGCATGGCGATGGTGCGCCAGGCGGTCCGGCCGCTCGTGATGGCCGATGAGGCGGTCAACTCCGCCACCGAGGCGCTCAAGATCATCGACGCCGGCGCCGCCGACGTGATCAGCTTGAAGATCCCCAAGATGGGCGGCATCTTTAAGGCACGCAAAGCCGCCGCCGTTTGCGAGGCGGCGGGAATCGATTACCTCGTCGGCACCGCGCCCGGCAGCCGGCTGCTCGACGCGGCGAACGCGCACCTGGCCGCGAGCCTCAGAAATCTGCGCCTCCCGTGCGAGATCGGCGAGTTCGAGCGCATGGCGGACGATCCCGTGCGCGGGCACGAGGTCGTCGAGGGATATGCGTCGCCTCCGGAAAGACCCGGCCTGGGCGTGGAAGTGGATTTAAAAAAGATCGGGCTATCAGATTAGGGAGACTTTTGCTGAGATCGCACTCGGCGCGAGTCTTCGAGCCGCGACCGGTAGAGCCGTGCCTGCGTCGAATCTTACGCATCGGACGGCCGCGGCTCTCCGCCTCACGTCTCGCGCGCGGTGAGAGCGCCGAGCCCGGTCGGAAAGTCCGCGCGTCCGATAAAGGTGCTTTGGATTAACTTAAAGGCCCATCGCGCGGACTTGAAAAAGGGGCGCGTGCGCGACGAAGTTAAATAAGGAACCACGATGATCATCGACGCCGACGGCCACCTCTTCGAGACCGAAGCGATCTTCGAAAAATACATGGAGCCGCCGCTCCGAAACTATCGGCCGCGCCTTTTGGGCGACGAAGAAGGCGCGAATTTCTGGGTGGTCGACGGCGCGACGCACTACAAACGACCGAGCGTCTTGGGGGCCGGCAATCCCGGTTCTGCCGCGCCGGCGGGAAAAAAACTCCAATCGGCGCGCCGCGCCTCGCCCGGCAGCCAGACGCTCGACAATATCAAAGAACGGCTCGACGATCTCGACAAGGAAGGCATCGATCTCCAGTATCTCTACCCCAGCTTTCTCCTCCACATCAATTCGTGGAAAGACGGCGTGCTCGGAAACGGCGTCTGCCGCGCCTATAACATCTGGCTCGCGAAAACCTGCGCGCAAGCCTCCGACCGCCTGCGCGGCGTCGGCGTCGTCTGCCTGCGCAACCCCGAGGGAGCGGCGAAGGAAGTCGCACGGATCAAGGAATTAGGGCTCGCGGCCGTCATGGTGAACGGCACGATCGGCCCCAACCGATTGGACCATCCGGCGCACGAGCCGTTTTTCGCCGAAGCGAACCGGCTCAGCCTCCCGATCGCGGTCCACTTCAGCCTCGAGTTTCCCGCCGTCGACGAGCTATTTCAACATCACTTCCCAAACCGCGTCCTGGCGGGGATCTTTCCGATCATGGCGGGTTTCACGAGCGTCATGTGCTCGGGCCTGCTCGAGCGCCACAAAAACCTCCGCTTCGCTTTTCTCGAAGGCGGCTGCAACTGGGTCACCTCCTATCTCGAAAGGATGGACGACCATTTCGAAAATCCGCGCTACAACGCCCGCCAGCTGATCGATCATCCGCCGAGCGAGTCGATGAACTCGGGCCGGATCTTTTTCGGCTGCGAGGGCAACGAGCCGTCGCTCGCGCGCATGATTCAGGAACTCGGCAAAGACAAGCTCCTTTTCTCCTCCGATTACCCGCACGCCGACCGCACCGAGGGAACGGCGCGCCTGCTCCAGGAGCGCGATGACGTTCCGGCGGCCGCCAAAGGCAGGCTGCTCGAAGAAAACGCCAAAAAATTCTACGGCATGTGATCGCGCGGGCGTAACGCCGCTCTGGAAATCACCCGAGCGCGGCGATTCCCGCCGCTTTGGGGGCCAAATTTCGCATTACCCGTTCGGGGGTGCTCCAACGATGCGGCGCGCGCCGTGCATCGCCCAAAAATGTCGAATACCCTTCCTTGACGGAACGTAGACCGACCTATAAGCTTTTAGCGAGGCATGGTTCCTGTGCTGAGCGAAAGGAGGTGCGGAGATGGAACTGCCTAAATGTCAGAAGTGCAATAACGGTCTCCTGATTCCGTTGTCGGATTATGGCCAGGAAGGCGCTTCCGTAATTTTTAAGGCTTGGGCCTGCACCAACCCGGATTGTGGATTTTCTCTTCGCGTCGACAAGGGAGAGATCACTTACGGAAAGAGAATCGAACCGAAGCACTGAGGCTTGATTGCCCGCGCGAGCCGGCGTTGTATCGCAACGCGATTGTCCGCTTCAACCTGCGTCGAGCGGGCGGGCGGACTTGCACCTTCCTCCGGCGCTCCATCACCCCATTTTCAGGTCCGAGACAGAATCTATTTTATTCGTAAAGCGATCATGACGCGAAAGCGGGTCGCACTTTCCTGTCTTCTGTCGCTTGTACTCGCATGGGCTCCGCGCTGCGCCTTGGCGCAAAACGGCGGTCAGTGGATTATCAAAGCGCCGATGCCGACGCCGCGGACGGAGGTTGCCGCGGCGGCGGTGGGCGGAAAGATCTACGTCATCGGCGGTTTCGGCAAGGGCGGCGACCTCGTGGAGGAATATGATACGGAGAGCGACCGCTGGCGCCGGCGCGCCGCGCTCCCGCGGCCGCTGCACCATATCGGCGCCGCCGCCGTCGGCGGAAAAATATATGTCATCGGCGGCTACTCCTCGGGCACGTCGATGAACACGATCTACGAATATAATCCGGGCACCGACCACTGGCGCGCGCTCGCTTCGGTGCCGACCGCGCGCGGAGCGCTCGCCGTCGGCGTGATCGCGGATAGAATTTACGCCCTCGGCGGCGTCGGCAGCAACGGGCGCAACACGCCGGCGAACGAAGAGTACGATCCGGCGCGAAACCGCTGGACCAAGCGCGCGCCGATGCCGTCGCCGCGCGATCATCTCGCCGTCGGCGTAGTCGCGGGGAAGCTCTACGCGATCGGCGGCCGCCTCGACGGACGCCACTCCGAAAACGTCGACCCGAACGAAGAGTACGACCCCGCGACCGATCGATGGCGTTCGCGGGCCGCGCTGCCGACGCTGAGAAGCGGCGCCGGCGCGGCGGTGCTCGGCGGACGCATCTATGTGCTGGGCGGCGAAACGACAGCGAAGACATTCAACGAAAACGAGGCCTACGATCCGGCGAAAAATAGCTGGACTAAAATGGCGCCGATGCCGACGGCGCGCCATGGCCTGGGCGTAACGGTCGTCGCAGACATGATCTACGCCCTGGCGGGAGGTCCGCAGCCCGGCGCGACCTACTCCGCGGCGAACGAGGCATTCAGACCGTAGGCCTTCAGCGACGTATCAACGGCTCCGCCGCGCGGCTCAGCGCGAGGCGGCGCGCACGGTCTTGCCGGTAAACTTCGAAACCTTCACATAGCGAATCTTGAGCTCGGGATGCGACCTGCGGAACGCTCTCGTGAAGTCACCCGTCAACACGATCTCTTTCGCGGC
This sequence comes from Verrucomicrobiia bacterium, assembly GCA_035495775.1. Lineage (GTDB taxonomy): Bacteria > Desulfobacterota > Binatia > UBA9968 > UBA9968 > JAJPJQ01. The sequence continues at coordinate 20,638 of DATJFG010000010.1, forward strand.
CGGCGCCGTCTCCATTCTCCCGAAGTCGAGGTTCACTCGAAACTTCGGCCGGCGGCGGCGAACGGGTTTGACGATAATCTTGAATCGTCCCCTGGCGTCGCTGCGAGCGACATATCGCGTCCGCGTCGGCATGATAAGCGAAACGCGCATATCTCGGATCGGCCTGCCCGTTTCAACGTGCACGAGAGTGCCGGACACGCTGTACGCCCCGGCGATCAGGAGATTGCCGCTCGAGACCACGGCGAAATCGCAGCCGCCGGAGCAGCCCGAGTACTGTCCGGAGCCGTAAACGCAGACCTCCACCTGGCCTTTTTTATAGAGCCACCAGCAGCTCGAGATTCCGATCGCGCTTATGTCCATGAAAATTTTTCGCTTCATCGTCGCGTTCTCCTTTCCTTCGCTCGCTTGCTTATTGCGCGAGCCTTTGCCTTAAGAACGCGGTCATTTCCGCGTACGCTTTTTCCCGCGCTACGGAATTCGAGCCGACCGTCACGCCTTTGCCGGGATTGACGCCGTTCGGCACGTCTTTGCGCACGCGGAGCGGCTGGTTCGGCGCGTCGAAGTCGTGGTAGCTGTCCGGATAAAGCCGCAGCTCGAAGGTGTCTTCGGGATACTGGTCCCTGACTTTTTCACGGAGACCGATGCAGGGCTTCGGCGGCGTCCAATCGTCTTTCTCGCCGATCAAAAGCAAAAGCGGCGCATTGGGCCGGTAGCCGTCGCGCGCGCTTAGATAGGCGCTGCAGCCGGGATAAAAAGCGACGGCGGCGCGGGGCTTGATGGAATGTGCCGCGACCTCTTTCACCTGCCGGTTGTTCGTCGAGAGGACCGTGGACCCGCCGTGCGACCAGCCCAAGAGCGCGATCCGCTGGCGATCGACTTCCGCCCGCGTCGCGAGCCAATCCAACGCGCCGAAGACGTCGCGTCGACGATTCGCCACTTTGAGATCGCGCGTGCCGATCTTCGCCGTACAGATGGAGTCGTGACCGCGCGGCTTGAAGCTGTCTGGAAGCAGGACGTGATACCCTTCGCGCCGGAGCAGTTCGGCCATGTCGCGATGGCGCGCGTTGAGGTCGTTATCGAGACCGTACAATCCGCCGCAGCCGTGCAGCGCGATGACGGCCGGCGCCTTCGCGGCCGTTCCTTTCGCCGTAAAGAACCAGGCCAAAAGCCGCACCGGTTTTCCGTCTTTTTGATCGAGGCTGTCGAATTCGACGCGCTCGGCGCCGGGCACCGATTGCGGATGAAGCGGCGCGGCTGCGGCAAGGACGAACATGAGCGTCACCGGGCGGAGCACCGTCCGGTTTTATCCCGCGTCCACCAATCTCTGCAAACGAGCCACGAGCCCCTTGATCTCCTCGAACCCTTTCTGCCAGAAGGCCGCGTCGTGAATGTCGACGCCTAAAGGCCTGAGCAGCGCCTCCGGGCTGTCCGAGCCGCCGGCCTCCAGGAGCGCCAGGTATTTCGGCACGAAGCTCTTTCCTTCTTCGCGGTACATGCGGTAGAGCGCGAGCACGAGCAGCTGCCCGAAGACGTAGCTGTAGCAGTAAAAGCGGCTGTGGATGAAATGCGGAATGTAGGACCAGCCCCAGCGATAGCCGTCCGGCATCTCGACGGCCTCGCCATAGTAGGATCGATTCGCGGCGAGCCAGGTCTCGCCCACGGCGTCGGGCGTGAGCCGGCCGGTGCGCCGCTTGGCGAAGACGGCTTCTTCGAATCGCGTGAGCACGTTCTGGCGAAAAACCGTAGCGAAGGCGTCTTCGAGCTTCCCCGCGACGAGCGCGACCTGGACTTTCGCATCGCTTTGCTGCTCGACCAGATAATCGAACACCAGCATCTCGCCGAACACCGACGCCGTCTCGGCGGTCGTGAGCGGCGTATCGTAGTTGAAAAAGCTCTGCTTGCGGCTCAAGCAGCCGTGGAGACCGTGCCCGAGCTCGTGCGCCACCGTCATCACATCGCGGAGATTATCGGTATAGTTGCAAAGAATGTAGGGATGAAGCCCCGGCGACGGCGAGGCGCAGAACGCGCCGCCGCGCTTCCCTTTGCGAAGCTCCGCGTCGATCCAGCGCCGGGCGAAGAACTCGGCGGCGGTCTGGCGAAAGACCGGGCTGAAGGCGCCAAACGCCTCGAGGATGATCGTCTCGGCCTCGGCGAAGGAGAACGGCGTCAGATCCTTACCGACCGGGGCGTACTGGTCGTAGAGCGCGAGCTTCGGCAGCGACAACAGGCGCGCCTTGAGGCGGAAGTAATCGTGCGCCACGGAATAATTTTTTTCCGTCACCGCCATCATTTTCGCGACCGCCTCGCCGTCGATCTCGTTCACCAGGTGGCGCTCCAGCATGGGGTCGGGATATCTTCTCAACCGGTCCATCGTTAGATGGTCCTGAATGAGCGTATCGTAGATGAAGGTGAGCGTGTCGCGATGCGTCGAAAGGCCGCGGTAGACCGTTTCCATGGCGGCGCGGCGGATTTCGCGCTCGGGGTTGTGCAGCAGCGCGAGGACTTCGCTCAAAGTCAACTCCTCGGTTTTGCCGTGCCGCTCCAGTGCAAACGTGAGCGTGGAGGTGATCTCGGAAAAGAGCCTGCCGAACGCGTTACGCCCCGTGTTGTCCTTCTCGTTGACGATCTTCTCTTCCGCCTCGGTGAGCTTGTGCGGGCGAAAGCGGCGGATACTTTTAAGATAGTGCGTGTAGTTTTTCAATGCCGGAGCGTGAAAATGCCGCTCGGCCTCTTCATCGGTAAGGTCGAGCCACTCGAGCTCGAAGAACAGCAGCAGATTCCGGATCTCCGTCACCCGCTGCTCGACGCGCTGCTCGAGATTCTGGTACTCGGGCCTGGCCGAATCCGCCGAATAGAGAAGGCTCGAATAGTTACCGACGCGGCTGAGCGTATCTTCGATCTGCTCCAGCCGCTTCAGGGCCGAAAGCAACTCATCCGGGGCTAGGGTGGCGATTTTCCCGCGGTAGCGGAGCGCGAAACCCTCGGCCTCGGCGCGGCAGTCGTCAAGCGAACCCTCGATACGGGGATCGTCGTGCGAAGAAAAGAGATCGCTCAAGTCCCAGCGAATGCCTTCGGCGCTGCTGCTCCCCATCGTCGCTCCTTCGTGCCTGAAATCTCATTTTCTTCTTAAGGGTAGACCGTCCGTGTTGCAACCGGCGGCTTTCGAGTATAGCTATGGCCTCTAAAGCGAATTCTTGGAAGGAGCTTTGATGTCTGAGATCGATGACCTCAAGATGAAAGTCGCGATGGCGTGCCGGATGCTTTTCGTCGCCGAACTAGTCGATTACAGCGGTCACATCAGCATCCGGATTCCGGGAACCGACCGTTTCCTGATCCACGGCCATCCCGTCAGCCGGTGCGAAGTGACGCCCGACGATGTCGTGACGGTCGATCGCGACGGCAAGAAGGTCGAAGGGAAATGGAACGCGCCGTCGGAGCTGCCGATGCACATCCGGACCTATCGCGCACGCGACGACGTGCAGAGCATCGCGCATCTCCACAACCGCATGGTCGTGGTGCTGAGCATGGCGGGCCGGCCGCTGGTCGCCGCGGACAATCCGGGCGCGCTGTTCGGCGGCGGGCCGCTGCCCGTCTATCACGACCCGGCGCTGATCCATACCGACGAGCAGGGCGACGCCGTCGCGCGCACGCTCGGCAAGCGCGCCGCCGCGATTTTGCGCGGCCACGGGTCGATCGTGGTCGGACAATCGATCGAATGGACCTTCGCCGGCTGCGTCGATCTCGAGGAGAGCGCTACGCGCACCTGCCTGGCGTCGACTCTGGGGACGATCAAGGCCTACAATGACGATGAGGTGGAACGTGTTGGCAAGGGGCGTCGCAAGATGTCAGTCATCCAAAAGGTCTGGGATCACTATGTGGCCAAGACGAAGCTGGCGGGTTTATTGAAGGGGCTTTAGCCTAACTAATTGAAATTAAAGTAAAGTTTTATGATATGATTTCCGACTCGCGTTGAAAAGAATATGCTTGCAATTCCCTACGCCTTGTGATAGCTCTACGTATTCTTTAATTCATCAGAAAAAGGCGTCTTATGTACGACGATTTCCTAGCCCGAATCCTCGAGCCGGATACCTGCCTGCCGTCGCAGTTCTACGGCAATCGCGGCCTCTCGCGCCAACTGGAGGGCGAGAAGCGCCTCATGATTGCCGTGCTGAAAGACGCCGTGGAGTGCCTGGAAAAATACCGCAGCATCCGCACCGGGCTGGGCCGCGAGCTTTACGACAACTCGCTGGCGTGGGTCGCGGACTCTGGGACGGAATGGCTTTTCTCCTTCGATAACGTCTGCGGCCTGCTCGGCTTCGATCCCGACTATACGCGCGCTTTCCTGCTGAAGCGCGAGCGTAAGCTCGCGCGTCCGGTCAAAGGCAAGCAGTTGGTCTTTTCGGCGACCGCCTAATTATCTGCGGCGGGTTTTCACCGCTTCAAGCTCTTCTTTGATCATCTGGCCCCGCGGGGAATTGGGGCCGAAGATTTTTATCGCCCGCTCGTAATCCGCTGCGGCGCGCTCGTCATCATCCTGCAACAACAGCGACCGGCCGACGTAATAATACCCCTCGCCCTGCCGGTTCATCCTGCCGTAGGCGACGCCCAAGCGGTTGTAGGCGAGGGCTGAATAGGGTGCCAGGTTCGTCGCGTTGACGTAGGCGTTGGCGGCCTCGCGAAGATTATTGTCTCTTTCGTACATCTCTCCCAGATAAATATAATTGAGCGCCTCGCGCGGCTCGGCCTTGAGCGCGCGGTCGAACGCCTCGCGCGCGAGCTGAAACTCGCCCATTTGCCCGTAGAGGCGACCCATGTCGCGGTCGATGCCGGGCAATTTCGGGTCGAGCGACCGCGCCTTTTCATAGTTGATCCGCGCCTCGCTCGCTTTCCCCTGCGCTTGTTGGGCGAGCGCGAGGAATTGCCGGGCGGCAGCGTCGTCGGGCTTCTCGCCGAGGCGGCGCTCGCTCTCGGCCATGACCGCGTCGTCTTCGTGCCGCTCGAGGCGAATCAGGACCTGTATCCGCTTCAGCGCATCGACTCCTTCGTTCCGCACCGGCGGACGCTCGGGCAGCGAGCCGACGATCCGCTCGATGTTCGCTGCACGCTCCTGTGACGGCGGGTGGGTCAAGAGATAGGCGGGGATGTCGGTCTGGGTCAGCGCTCTTTGCTGATCCATCGTCTTCATGAAAGAGAGCATCCCTTTGGGATCGTAGCCCGCCTGTGCCATATATTTGGCGCCGAGCGTGTCGGCCTCAAGCTCGAGCTGGCGGCTAAAGGCGAACTGCCGCGTCGCGGAGAGCGCCTGCGTCACGGCACCGGCGGCCTGTCCCGCCGCGCCGCCGCGGGCGGCGATCATCGCGAGGAGCCCGAGTATGGTGAGCGGGTCGATGCCCGAGCCCATGCGCATCATGTGATGGTCCTTGGCGTGGATGATTTCATGGCCCATGACGCCCGCGACCTCGGAGGTGTTTTTCACGCGGTCCAGCAGGCCGGTATACATGTAGATCGAGCCGCCGGGGACGGAGAAAGCGTTCAGCTGGGATTCGGCGATCACGAAAAAGCGGTACTCGAAATTCTGCGGCCCCATGACCGAGAGAATCCGGCGGCCGATCTGGTCAATGTACGCCTCGACTTCCGGATTGTTGACGAACGTGAGCTGCCTTTTCGCCTCGCGGCGGAACTCCCGGGCGATCTTCGCCTCCGGGTCTTCCTGAACCGCTTGCGCTGTCGTCGTTTTGGCGGGAAACGGCAGATAAGAGCAGCCGGCGATCAGCAAGATCGCCAAAAGCTGCGTCGGGCGCAACAGCATCGGATGATTATAGACAGCGCCCACCATGGTAGCAATAGCGAAGCGGTTGAAGATAAGATAGACAAAAGTTATCCGGTGTCGGCTCAGCGCGAAAGAGAGCGATCGTAAATAATATCCGGCACGCGAGGCCTCGCGCCGGTTAAAATAATCCGGAGGAAAAATGGATTTTGAGCTGTCCGAGGAGTTGATCGCGGTCCGCGATCTGGCGCGCGATTTCGCCGCCAAGGAGATCGCCCCCACCGCCGCAACGGACGACCGCGAGCATAAGTTCCGCGCCGATCTCATCCGCAAGATGGGCGAGCTCGGCTTTTATGGCGCGGCGATTCCGGAAGAGCGCGGCGGCAGCGGTCTCGGCTTTCTCGCCCTCACGCTCATCACCGAGGAGATCGCGCGCGTCCACAGCGCCATACGCGTTTTCGTCAATATGCAGGTGGGCCCCGCGATGGTGCTCGATCGCTTCGGCACAGACGCGCAGAGAAAACGCTGGCTTGGGCCGCTGGTCGCGGGCGAGAAGATCGGCTGCTTCGCCATCACCGAAGCCGACGCGGGCTCCGACGTCGCCGCGATGCGCACGACCGCTACGCGCGACGGTAACGATTACGTCTTTAACGGCTCGAAGATCTGGATCTCCAATGCGCCGGTCGCCGACTGCGGTCTCGTCTACGCCGTGACCGATAAAGGAAAAAAACATCGCGGCATCTCCGCCTTCATCGCCGACTTTACCCGCCCCGGCTTAAGCCGCCGCGCGCTCGACGCCCTGGGCACGCACGCCTCGCCACTCGGCGAGCTCACGTTCGACGGCTTCCGCGTTCCCGCGGAGAATTTGATCGGCCACGAAGGTGAAGGCTTCAAGATCTGCATGTGGCAGTTGAACAACACGCGGTTGAGCTGCGCGGCCGGCGCGCTCGGCGTCGCCACCGCCTCCAAGGAAGCGGCGGTCGGCTATTGCAACCAGCGCGAGCAGTTCGGTCAGAAGATCGGCCAGTTCCAGATGAACCAGGACCTGATCGCGCAGATGATCGTCCACGAAGAAGCGGCGCGGCTGCTGGTCTACCGCGCGGCGTGGCTTGCCGATCAGAAGCGGCCGAACAATCTCGAAGTGTCGATCGCCAAGTACACGAGCGCGGAAGCGGCCGCATTTGCCGCCGACGCGGCGCTCCGCATCCTCGGCGCTTATGGTTATTCGACGGAGTTTCCCGTCGAACGCTATCTCAGGGACGCCAAGTCGTATCAAATCGTCGAGGGATCTTCGAATATCCAGAAGCTCATCATCGCGCAGGATGCGCTCGGCTACCGCAAGGCCAACCGGGAATAAAGCGATTTATTTCCTTGCCTTCTGTTCTTTCAGCGCGACATCGAGGTTGTTCCGCGCCGATTCGTACCTCGGATCGATCTTAAGCGCCGCCTGATATTCGCCGATCGCCTCGTCGATCTTCCCGAGCTCCAGCTGCGCGTTGCCCAGATTGTAATGCGCCTCTTTGTAGTTGGGATCGAGCGCGAGCGCAGCCCGGTACTCGGCGACGGCGCCGGCCGCGTCGCCCTTATTGATCAGCACGACGCCCAGGTTGTTGTGCGCTTCCTTGTACCGCGGGTCGGCGGCCACCGCGCGGCCATACTCGCCGATCGCGCCGTCGAGGTCTCCCTGGGAGAAGAGCGCGGCGGCGAGGCTGTTGCGCGCCTCTTTGTAATTGGGATCGATTCTCAGCGCCTCGCGGTATTCGCGTATCGCTCCGGCGACGTCGCCGTTCTCCGCCAGCGTCAGACCGAGATTATGGCGGCCTTCTTTGTAATCCGGATCGACCTCGGCCGCCAGCCGATAATGCGCCATCGCCTCCGCCGGGCGGCGAAGCTGGATGAAGACGTTCGCGAGATTGTTCTGCGCCTTCGCCGCGCGGGGATAAGCCGCGACCGCGCGCTGCCAGAGCGTCAGCGGATCGTGCCAGACCTGCGTCTGCCGCCATGTGAGCGCGCCCAAAACGACCACGACAACAGATGCGATTACGCCGGCGGCTGTTCGGCCGGCGGTCGCTCGTTGAGGCTGCATAAAATAAAGCAACGCCGCGGCGGCAGCGACGGCCCAGCCGAGACACGAAAGATAGCTGTAACGGTCCGCGGCGAGTTCGGGCTCGACTTGGAAGAGACCCAAAACGGGCGCGAGCATGGCGAGATAACAAATCCAGACCGCCAGGAGTCCGGGCCAGCGCCGCCTGCCGGCGATCAAGGCGGCCGTGATCGCGACATCCACGATCACGCTCGCGATAAAGAACAGCCAGTCGGATTTTTCCAGGTGATAGGGAATCGCGTAGACCGGCGATAAATCGACCGGCGCGATCATCTTCCACAGGTAGAAAGCCGGCGCGAAGAGCGACTGGCCGAGGCGTTTGGCGATGCCGTAGTGCTCGAGCGATAAATAGGCCCCGGCCTCGCGCTGCGCGGCGAGCGCGATGATTCCAAAGATGACCGCCAGTGCGAAGAACGGAAGCTTTTCCCGCCAAATCGGTCGCGTCTCCGCGGACGACCAGCGGCCGATCTCGAGGCGGCGGAGCGGATAGACATCCAGGATCAGCAGCACGAGCGGCAGCGTTACGGCCATCGGCTGCGAAAGCAGAGATAAGGCGTAAAAGATTACCGCCGCAGCCATCCAGCGCCGCCGCGCGGCTTGATCTTTCGCCGCCTGAAAGTAGCAAAGCAGCGTCGAGAGAAAGAACAGCCCGGCGACCACCTCGCGCCGCTCGGTGATCCAGGCGACCGATTCGACTCGGAGCGGATGGACCGCGAAAAGCAGCGCCGCCAATCCCGCAGCCAGATGAATCCGGATCGGCCGATCAGAAGCGCCGAGCGCCAGAGATAGCAGCCGCAGCGCGACGAGATAAAATAACGCCGCGTTGATCGAATGAATGATGAGGCTCGTCAGGTGATATCCGAACGGATCCGTTCCCCAGAGAAAGAAATCGAGCGCGAACGTCAGCCAGGTAAGCGGCTGGTAATGTCCCATGTAAAACGTGCTGAACATCCAGCGGAGGCTCGGCCAATCGAAGGCGCGGTAGTGAGGATTCTCCAGCAACAGCTTGATGTCGTCCCAATCGACGAAGCCGTTGTAGAGCGTCGGGAAAAAGAAACCGAACGTGACGGCGGCAACGAGGAGCGGAAGACCCAGACGGAAAAGCAACACGCTGAAGCCGACGTCGCGCCGGCCGGCCCCGGGATTCGCCTTGATCGTCTTTTGAGTTTCCGCCATCGCTTACATCCGAGCGGATTTAAGGCGTGCGAGCGCCGAGAATGCGCCGCCGAGCGCGGTCCAGAAAAGAACCTGGCCGGCGAATGAAAGTAGGCGAAAATGGAAAACCATTTCGCCGTCCGCCTTCACCGGGTCGGGATTTTGCGGCAGCGCCGCATAAATCACGACGAGGTAAGCCGCGTAGGCGGCCCCGATGAGGGCCGCCGTCCGGCGCCCTGCGCGCCACAGCCGCTGACGCGCTGCGAGCGCCGCGAGCATGCCAACGAGGGAAAGCGCGATCGCCGCCAAGAACAGCTCCTGGCGATAGCCGATCGTCGCCGCCTCGCCGACCCCCGGAGGATTGGCGGGATATTTGAGCAGCGGAAACAAGGCCACCGACCAGCCGAGAACAACGGCGAGCAGGAAATACTCTTTTCCTTTTCCGGCGAGCTGCGGCGCGAGCGCGTAGGCGAGACTGCCGAGCAGCGCTCCCCAGGCGAGACCGTAAAGCACAAATCCTACGACCAGGCCGAATTTCTGCATCGGGCGGCTGACGACCGGCTCTTCGACGTGATCGGCGGAGCGCGCTTCGATCTCGACCGCCCGGTCGATGACCGGCTCGGTGAAGAACCAATGGAACGCCACGGTCACGCCGGACGCGAAGAGGCCCGCCAGCAGCGCGGCGCCAAGCAGCTTTTTAAGCGGCATCGTCGAATGACTGAACGGCGGTATGGTTCGAGCCTCGCTGTTCCAAGTCGAAACTCGGAAACGCGGAACTATCGATCAGTGGCAGGGAAATCCCGCCGCGTGGCGTGCGTCGTGAATGAATTCGTGAATCAGGTTCATATCGAAGGCGACGAGTCCCTGGACCCAGGAGAGCAGGAATCCCTGGTCGAGAGCCAGTGCGTATAGGACGATAAGCCCGAGCAACGCCAGACCGGCGACTCTCCATTCTTCAGTGAAAGCTCTGACGGCCGCTTCCATAGATCCTCCGTTTTTTTGATCTTTAACGCCCGCTCCGCCATTTTGCAAATGCTTTCACGCGCGGACAAAGACATGCGGCCGGCGCTCCGGGCCGGGGCGCTCGACGCGCACCTCCACGCCGTAGACCGCGCGGATGTTTGCTTCCGTCAGCACGTCCTCGGGTGGCCCGTCGCGGAATATTTTTCCGGCGCCGAGCAGCACCAGGCGCGGGAAGTAGAGTGCCGCGAGGTTGAGATCGTGGAGCGCGGCCACGATCGTGAGGCCGCGCTCGCCGTTCAGCCGCCGCATCAAATCGAACACGCCCTTCTGGTGCTTGAGATCCAGGAATGCGGCCGGCTCGTCCAGCAGCAAAATCGCCGCCTCCTGCGCGAGAGCGCGCGCGATCATCACGCGCTGCTTCTCGCCGCCGGAAAGCTCGTGCAGATACCGGTCGGCGAGCGAGGCCGTCTCGGTCGCGGCCATCGCCCGCCGCGCCGCGTCGAGGTCGGCCGCCCCTTCGAGCTCGAGCCGCCCGTGATGGCTCGCCCGCGCCATCAGCACGATCTCGGCCGCGGTGAAAGGAAAATGGATCTCGCTCTCCTGCGGCACGACCGCGGCGAGGCGGGCGAGCTCTCTTCGCGCATAGCTTCGTATCGGTTGGCCGTCGAGCTTGACCTCCCCGACGCCGGCCAGGACGCCGGAGAGAATTTTCAACAGCGTCGTCTTGCCCGAGCCGTTGGGGCCGAGCACCCCGACCATCTCGCCTTTTGCGATCGCGAGCGACACCCCTTCCAGCACGCGGCGCGCGCCGTAGGCGAAAAATAAATTCTCGATCTCGATCGCGGCGCTCATACCGGCATCTTCCGCCCCTCGCGGTAAAGGAGAAAAAGAAAAAACGGCCCGCCGAAAAACGCCGTCACGATGCCGACCGGCAGCTCGGCGGGCGCGAGGAGGACGCGCGCGAGCGTATCCGCCCAGCAGAGAAAAATCGCGCCGGCGAGAAACGACGCGGGGAGCAGCAGCCGGTGGTCGCTGCCGACGATGAGGCGCATCACGTGCGGGATCATCAGGCCGACGAAGCCGATCATCCCGCTCACCGACACCATCGCGCCGATCATCAACGATGACGCGACGAACACCTGGCGCTCGACCGAGGCGACTTCCACGCCGAGCTGGAGGGCTGCCTCGCCGCCGAGCGTGATGAGATTGAGCCTGAGACCCTGGCTCCAGAGCCAGAGAAATCCAGCCGCGACGTAGGCGAAGATGAAGGCCACCGTCGTATAGGCGCGCGTCGAGAGGCTTCCCATGAGCCAGAAGAGGAGCCCCTGCGCCTGATAGAAATCGACGATCGAGTTCAGGAACATGATCAGAGCCGCGACGAACGAGTTGAAGATCACGCCCGTGAGCAGCAGATGATAGGCGTGGAGCCGTCCGTGAAACAGCGAGAAGCGGTAAACGAGCGCCATGCTCGAGAGCGCGCCGAGGAACGCCGCGAGCGGCACCCACGAAATCTCGCCCAAGAGGCCGCCCGCCACCGGCAGCAGCCAGTTGGGGAAAAAAATCATGCCCAGAATGCCGCCGAGTGACGCGCCGCCCGAGACGCCCAGCATCTGCGGGCAGGCGAGCGGGTTGCGCAGCATCGCCTGGAGCACGACGCCGCACGCCGCCATGCCGCCGCCGATCGCGGCGCCGAGCAGCACGCGCGGCAGGCGCGCGCGGAATAAAATTTCCGCGTCGGGCGAGAAAAGATCGCCGAGCGCGCGCTTGAGATCGATTCCGACCGGGCCGAGCAGCGAGCAGGCAAGGACCGTCAATAGGAGCAGTACCAGCAGCGCGACGTTGACGGCGAGCATTTTCCTGTGATCGAGGACTTTCAACAGCCGCCCCTCTTCCCCGCGAAACACTCCGGATGAATGAGCCGCGCGAGCTCGCCGAGCGCCTCGCCGAAGCGCGGCCCCGGCCTGAGAATCTTATCCGACGGGTAAGGATAAATCCGCCCGTCGCGCACCGCAGGCACCGAGGCCAAGTCGCTCCAGCGCTTGTTCGCTTTTTCGCGCTCCGAGCCCATGCCGGCTTCGATGATCACCTCCGGCGCCTTCGCGACGATATACTCATCCGGCAAGTTGAGCCACGGCTGCGCGGCGCCGCCGGCGATGTTCGCCCCGCCCGCCAGAGTAATCAATTCGTCGATGAAATTTTTCCCGCCGGCGGCGATCACCGGTTGATAGCCGACGATAAGCAGAACTTTCCGCCGTGGGGCGAGCCGGACGCGATTTTTGACCCCGTCGACCTGAACGCGAATTTTTTCCGCCAATGTTTTTCCGGCGCCCGGGTCGCCGATCATTCCGCCGAGCGCGCGGACGGATTTTAGAATGTCGTCGAGGTTCTGAAGCGGCAGCAGCACGACCTTGAGCCCGAGCCGCTCCATCTCGCGCGCCTTCACGACATCGGTCGCGCCGACGACGCCGATCACGAGGTCCGGCCGCTTCGCCGCCACCGCCTCGAGGCTCGGATTCATGAAATCGCCGATCTTCGCGATCATTTTCGCCTCGGGCGGGTAATCGCAATAGGTCGTCACGCCGACGAGCCTGTCCCCATAACCGAGCGCGAAGATCGTCTCCGTCACGCTCGGCGCGAGGGACACGATTTTTCTCGGCGGCGCGTCAGCGTCGAGCCGAGCCGAGGCGAGCAGCAAAAAGGAAGCCGCGAACACAAACAATCTTTGCCGCGGCTTCATCCCCGTCCCACGGCGAAAGCGACCAGCACCGCCGTCTCGCTCAATTCTTCGACGGCGCCGAAAGTATCTCCGGTCACTCCGCCGAGCCGTTGATGAAAATAACTTTTGGCCGCCAGCGCAAAAAGCGCGACGAACGCCATGATGGCGAGGCCGCGCATGCCGGAAAAGGCCGCCGTCAGAATAAAAGCTGTCCCAGTCGCAAATAGAAGCGGTGCGCCGCTCATCTGCGCGAGGAGGAGCGAGCCGAGGCCCTCTTTCGCGGCGGTGGAGCGGTAGGCCAGCAGCACCACCGCCCAGCGGCCGAGGACTGGCGCGATAAGGAGCGCGGGCCGGCGCTCGGCGACCGCCTCGATCGCATAAATCTTAAATAGAATCACAAAGACAACGGCGAGCACTCCGAAGACGCCGGTGCGCGGATCGTCCATGACGGTAAGCATGCTCTGGCGCGCGCCGCCCGCGCCGAGGCCGTCGAAGGTATCGGCGAGTCCGTCGAGGTGGAGGCCTCGGCTGAGAACAGCCAATAAAGCGACGAGCGCGGCGGCGAGGAGCGTCGGCGGGAGAAAGCGCCGCAGCGAAAAATCGGCGAAGAGCAGGACCATCCCCAGGAGGAAACCCACGACCGGGAAGAACGCCGCACCGCGGGCGATCTCTTCGCCCGAGCGCGCGGCCCGCCGGGGCCAGGGAAAGATCGTCAGGAACTGCAGCGAGGCCAGAAAAGCTTTCATGAGACCTTGCCTGCGATGCCCGCGGAGTCGAAAGTCGCCATCTCGCGCATGAGCTTGACCGCCGCCTCGATGAGCCCCATGGCGAGACACGCGCCGGTCCCCTCGCCCAGGCGCATGCCGAGGTCGAGCAGCGGCGCAACGCCGAGCTCGCGCACCATGGCGCGATGGCCTTTTTCCGCCGAGAGGTGCGCCGCGAAGAGAAAATCCGTGACGCGCGGGCAAAATGCGCGCGCCAGCAGCGCCGCGCTGCCGGCGATAAAACCGTCGAGGACGAGCGGAACGCGGAGCGCCGCCGCGCCCAGGATCGCTCCGGTCATCGCGCCGATCTCGAGACCGCCCACCTTGGCGAGGATATCGAGCGGATCGCTCGCGTCGGGCCGATGGAGCGCGAGCCCTTTCTCGATCGCCGCGACCTTGCGCTCCCATCCCGCAGCGTCGACGCCCGCGCCGCCGCCGGCCGCTTCGCGCGGCGCGGCGCCCGTGAGCGCGCACAGGACCGCCGCCGCGCTGGTCGTGTTGCCGATCCCCATCTCGCCGACGCCGAAGAGAAACGGCCGCTCCTTGGCCGCCGCCTCTTCGACGCAGCGGATGCCGCCCTCGATCGACGCCTCGGCCTCCGCGCGCGTCATCGCCGGGCCGCGGGTAAAATTTTCCGTGCCGCGCCGGATGTTAAGACGGCGGAGATTTTTATCCGGCGGAAAATCGTGATCGACCCCGGCGTCGATCACCTCGATGTGGACGCCAAAGCAGCGCGCGAGCGCGTTGATCGCGGCGCCGCCGGCGAGAAAGTTATAGGTCATCTGCGCCGTGACCGCCTGCGGATAGGCGCTGACCCCTTCGGCGGTGACGCCGTGGTCGGCGGCGAAGACGAAGATGCGCTTCGGCCCGAGGCTCGGCGGCACAATCCCTTGAATGGCCGCGACGCGGCGGGCGACCTCTTCGAGGCGACCCAGGCTGCCGGGCGGTTTCGTGAGATGGTCGAGCCGTCTTTGCGCTTCCTCCTCCGCCGCGGCGTTGGGCGGTGCGATTTTTTCGATCACTTCGGCTAAACGCATGCGCTTCCCCTTTTGATAAAGACCGGCAGGCCGGCCACCACCAGCACGACTTCATCCGCGGCCGCGGCGAGCCGCTGGTTCGTCCAGCCGGCGAGGTCGCGAAAGCGCCGCGCGAGCGCGTTGTCGGGCACGATGCCGGAGCCGACCTCGTTGGTGACGATGAAGAGCGGCGCATCAACGAGCTGGGCCGCGGCGATGAATTCCTCGACGGCGCGCTGAATATAAATTTCGTCGGCGCGTGACATCAGGTTGCTGAGCCACAGCGTAACGCAGTCGATCACCGCGGCGTCGAATGCCCCGCTCCGGCCGGCGAGCGCGCGCTGGAGCGCGACGGGCTCCTCGACGGTCGTCCATTCCACACCGCGCCGCGCGCGATGCTCCGCGATGCGCCGCGCCATCTCGTCGTCTCTCGGCTCGGCGGTGGCGACGTAGAGGAAACGCGCGCCGCATTCCCGCGCGCGTTCCTCGGCATAGCGGCTCTTTCCCGAGCGCGCGCCGCCGGTGATGAGGACGATAGAATGCCGCATCAGTTCTTCCCTACCACGCCCTGAAGGCCGAGCAAAAAATTGAACGGCCGCGCGCGGAAGCCGTTCGCCTCTTCGTAGCGGCGGCTGAACAGATTTTCCGCCTTGAAGAAAAGCGCGAGGCTTTTGACGAGGTCGATTTTGACCGGCAGCCGGTACGCGGCGGCAAGGTCGACCCGGTTGTAGCCGGGCATCTGAATCTGCGTGAACTTCGTGGCGTGGAAGTCGTCGCGCCGGCCGACGATGAGCGACGTGAGATTCACCTCCAGCGCATCGTAATTGTAGTTAAGGCCGATGCTGCCGCGGTGGCGCGGGCGGCGCGGCAGCGTGCCCGTTTCGGTGTCCCAGTCGAGATACGTGTAATTGCCGTTGAGGCCGAGGAAGGAGAAAATCTTCCACGCGAGATTCCATTCGACGCCGTCGAAGCGGGCGCGCCCGACGTTGAAGGCGCGGAAGCAGCCCTGGTCATTCCCGGGAATCGGCCGCGCCTCGATCAGGTCTTTGACCTCGCGATGAAAATAGGTCCCGCCAAATTTGACCCGATCCTGGAAAACATTTTGATCGAAGCCCGCGTTCACCTCCCAGCTTTTTTCCGGACCCAACTCCGGATTGCCGAACGAAGGACAGCCGAACGCCGGCGGAAAAAACAACTCGTTCAGCGTCGGCGCCTTGAAGCCTTTGGCATAGCTCGCCTTCACCTTCGTGCGGCTGTCTCTGAAGAGATACGCGGCGGCGAAGGACGGCGTCCAGGCGCGACCGAACTCCTGGTTGTCGTCGAGGCGGACGCCGGGAACGAGCGTGAGGCGCTTATCCAAGAGCTCGAACTGCTCTTGTAGATAGTAGGCGAGATTGCGGATCGCTTTATCGATGCCGCCGTTCGTCGTGGCGCCGCGGAGCTTGTACTCGACGCCGAAAGTCGTCGTGTTCCATTCCCACGGCCGGTAATTGGTCTGGAATTCGCCGGTCAAGGTGCGCGGGCGGAAGCGGTCGCGCGACTTCACATCGCAGGGAAAGCCGAAGAACGTGCACTTGTCGACGTTGTCGGTATCGGTCAAAAGCTCTCTGAAGATCGAGCCGGCGACGCGGTAGTCCCAATTCGCGAATATTTTCTGCTCCCATTCGAGCTTGCCGAGATATTCCGTCCGCGCCTCGCGCGCGTTGGGATCGCCGGGGTTGCCTTTGACGAAGTTATTGCTGTTGAAGAGTCCCACGTCGGTGTCGGTGAAATGGAAAATACCGCGCAGCGTCGCGTCGTCGAGGACCTTGTAGTCGAGCCGCGCCGAGGCGGAGAGATTTTCGTAGTCGTCGTTGAACTTGCGAAAGCCGTCGCTGCGCAGATTCGCCACACTCAGCGAATAACCTAATTTTCCTTCCGAGCCTCTGAGCGCCGCCACTTCCCGATGCGTAAAGCCGTTGCCGCCGGCCGCCGATACCGTGAGCGACGGCGGGCCTTCGCCTTTTTTAGTGATGATATTGATCACGCCGCCGATCGCCTGCGAGCCGTAGAGCGTTCCGCCGGCGCCGCGCAGCACCTCGATTCGCTCGACGTTCTCGGTCGTGAGATGGGCGAAGTCGAACGCACCGAGCGTCGTGCTGTTCACCTCGACGCCGTCCACCAGCACGAGCGTCTGGTTCGAATTTGCGCCGCGGATGAAAACCGACGCGCTGTTGCCGCGCGAGCCGGTCTCGACGACGTCGATCCCCGGCACCTCGCGGAGCAGCTCCATAACCGATTCCTCGCGCCGGGACTCGATCTTCTTATCGTCGATGACGGTGACGGAATTCGCGACGTTCTCCTCCGGTGTCTCCACTCGCGTCGAGATCGTCACGAGCGGCGGCAGGGTTTCTTCCCCGCCGGGCTCCGCGGCCGCCGCGAAGCCGGAAACGAGAACGGAAAATAAAAGAGCCAGGAAAAACATGATGCCTCCTTCTCTCCCGCGAGAGGGAACGGTTGAGCGGGCGGATCGGTCTCCTGGCTCGGGTTCATCCTACTCGCCGCGCCTTCCCATCCCTCGACATGGCTCGGGACAGTGGCGTATTGCGGCTTTCGTCGTCCTTACAGTTGCGGGGCAGCAGGGGATTCTCACCCCTTTCCCTTACATCCGTCCGCAGTTGATAAGATGGTTGTCTTTTCTCCTCCTGTTCAATTATCGCGCCTTGGAATCGGCCAAACGAAAAACGACGGGTATCTTGATCGAGGTTTCCACCCGGCGCTCGCCGCGGCGCGCCGGATGAAAACGGCAGCGCCGCTGAATATTGTCGAGCGCGGCGCGATCGAGGATCGCAAAGCCCGAGCTCCGCTGGACGCGGGACGATTTCGGCCTTCCTTGCTCGTCCACCGCGACTTCGATCATGACGGTTCCTTCCCACCCTTCACGCCGAGCATCTTCCGGATAGTCGGCCTTCGGACACACCGCATAGCTCGCCGGTAGGAATCGCGCGCCGCCGTCGCCGCTGCCGCTCCCTTCACCGCTGCCGCCGCCGGAACCCGTGCCGGCGCCCCGGCCGTTACTCAAGCCGCTTCCATCCGCATTTGAGCCGGGACCCCCCATCGGTCCGCCGGCCGTCGCAGCGCTCGATGCAGCGGCGGCGCCTTCGAAGGCGACGACGGCGGTGCTTTCGCGCGCGGCGACGGCGATTGTGCCGTTAATTTCCTGCTCTATGACGGGCAACGCCAACTCGGCGGGAGGGGCGATCATGGGGAACTCGGCGGCGCGCGCCGCTGGAGGTGCAGGCGCCGCCTTTGATGATTTCTGTGGCGGCAGTTTCCGTCCTGAACCGGCTGTGTGTTTTGCCGCCGGCGAAACGCTTTTTCCGGAGCCGCCGCCGTCCTCGTCCGATTCGATGACGGTGACGACGACCGGCCGCGTCAGCTCCGGCGCGATAAAAAAAGCCGGATAGGCGAGCGCTCCCGCGTGCAGCGCGAGCGAAATCAAAAAAAATGAAGCCGTTCTCATCGACGACCTCGACGGCCTCGCGCTCAGAAAAGGGAAACGAAGAGAAAAACGATGGAACCTTTCTCTCTCTCCCGGAGAGGCCGGTCGAAACGCTCTAGGCAGGTCTCCTGGCTCGGGCTTTTTCCTACTCGCCGCGCCTTCCCATCCCTCGACTTACTCGGGACAGTGGCTTTAACTTGCGGCTTTCGTCGCCCTTACAGTGGCGGGACCGCGCCGGATTCGCACCGGACTTCCCTGGAGCCTAAAGCGAGAAGAAAAATATATCGCGTCCTGAAAGTTGTCAAGACGGATTACGTCCGGCCCAAGAACCATAAGACGAAAGGCACGCTCAAAAGGCAGAGCACGGTCGAAAAGAAGATGATCGACGCCGCAAGCTCGGGGTCGCGGCCGTACTTTTCCGTCAGCATGAAGTTGATCACCGCCGAAGGGAGCGAGCCGTAGAGAATGATCACCTGCCGGTTGATACCGTCGATGCCGACGAGCGTAACCAGAGCATACGCCGCGGCGAAGCCGCCGATGACGCGGATCGCCGCGCCCGCCAGCGCATGGCCGAAGGTTAACGATTCCATGGAGCGCAGCCGGTAGCCGAGGCTCACGAGCATCAGCGGAATGACCGAGAGCCCCAGGACCGACAGCGGCTCGAAGATCGGCTGCGGCACCTTGAACTGAAAGAGATTGCAAACGAGCCCCAGGACCGCGGCGTAGATCAGCGGCAGGCGGAAAATCTCCCGCGCGCCGCCGTGGCCGCCGAGCAAGTAGACGCCGAGCGTATTATGGACGAGCGTGATCACAACATAAAAAAGCGTGCCGCGCTGCAAACCGGGCTCGCCGAAGGCGAAGAGCGCGAGCGGGATGCCCATGTTCCCGGCGTTCATGAACAAAACCGGCAGCGTAAAGCCTGCCGAGACGAGGCCGGTGATGGACCGATAGACGAAAATAAACAGACCGACGCCGGCGAGAATGCCGAGGGCGCCGACAGCGATCACGGCGATGTCGACCGCGTAAAGGGGTTTGGTGGCCAGGGAGGTAAAAACGAGCGCCGGGGCGCCCAGGTAAACGACGTATTCGGTAATCGCGTCGAGGCTGATTCTCCGGTAGCGGGCAAAGATGAAGCCGACCACGGTCAGGACAAACACCGGCACGACCGGAGAGAGCGCCGTCGCGAGAGACATCCGTCGACTTTCCCGCAGCCGGGCGGCCGCTGTCAACCGTTCTCAAGCTTAAGAAGGCGGCGCGGTTTTTCGCAGGGTTAAGAACGCCTTGACAATCGTTAAGGTATTAAATATTTTATTCTTTAACATTTCCTTCCCTTTAGGAGAATCAAACATGAGGCTTCTCTTCATCACACCCCCCATGGGTAATTGGGCCCCTTGGGGCGACCGCCATTTGGCCGCCAACCCGCTGCATGCGCAGCTTTCGGCCTTTATCCGCGAAAAAAAGGCCGCCGAAGTAGAGGTTTTGGACTGCCGGGCGCTGGGGTTGAATGACGAACAGATGATGGAGGAAGTGAAGCGCCGCCGTCCCGACGTGGTCTTTTTCGGCGGCATGATCGCCGCCGGCGGCGGCGCGGCACAGCTCAACCGCTTTCACGCGGCGATGAAGCGGATCAAGGAATTCGATCCCAAGATCGTCACGGTCGGCGGGGGGCTCATGTACACCGCGGTGCCCGAGAAGATCATGCGCGAGAACCCGCAGCTCGACTACGCGCTGGTGAGCGTCTTCGGCGACTGCGAGTACACCATGTGGGAGCTGCTCGAGGAGCTGAAGCAGCCCTCGCCCAAGCCGGACAAGGTCCAGGGGCTCTGTTATCGGAACGGCGAGGTCAAGCTTACGCCGAGACGGGCGCTCATCACCAATCTCGACGAGCTGCCGATGCCGGCCTACGATCTCTTTCCGATGGATCGCTACTGCGGCTATTCGGTCCTGCCGAACTACAACGAATCGGTCACCTCGCGCGGCTGCGAGGGGGCGTGCCACTTCTGCTACGAGTGGTGGCTCGTCGACCCGCGGAGCCCGCGGGACTTCAGCTCCCACCGCACGCGCAGCGGCAAGAAGGTCGCCGAAGAGATGGAGCTCTTGAACAAAAAATATGGCGTCAAGGTCCTCACCTTCATGGACGACGACTTCAACTCCGACCATAACAAGATGGTCGAATTGGTCGAGGAGCTGGAAAAAAAGCAGCTCGACATGAGCTGGTTCATCTTGAGCCGGGCGCAGAACTTCATCCGCGACGCCGATCTCATCCCGCGGCTGCGCAAGGTCGGCCTCTATCAGACGCTGATCGGCGTCGACGGCGGCACCGACGAGGAGATCGCCGAGGCGCACAAAGGCCCGATGAAGGTTGGCGTCAAGGAATTGAAGGAGCTCATCGGCCTGCTGCGCAAAAACGACATCTCCACCGTCTGCACCTATCTCAATGGCTTCTGGGACGACGATGAGGCGAAGATTCGCCAGCGCTTCAAAGCCGTGGACGAGATCGACCCCGACATCGTCATGATCCAGCTCTTAAACCCGATCCCCGGCTCGCCGATCTACAAGCGCGCGACCAAGGAGGCGATGATCGAGATCGACGACCTGAGCCTCTACGATCTCGAGCACTGCGTCATGCCGACGAAACATTTGACGCGCCAGCAGCTCGGCGAGCTGACCGGCTGGGCCTTCCAAGCGTTTTACAGCAAGCCCGGCAGGATCGAGCGGATCCTCAACGGCTACAGCTCGCCTTATGTGCGCCAGAAGTTTCTCTCGTTTAAGGAGAACGCCGCGAAATACGAAAAAGGCGCCGCGGAAGACGCGGTGGCGATCTAAAGTTTTCGACGAATCTTCGAAAATTTCCTTCTCGTATTAAACGATGGAATCAAGCGCGCGCCGGCCGCTGGAAGGCAAAGTCGCTCTCATCACCGGCGCGAGCCGGGGCATCGGCGCCGCGGCGGCCAAGCGCCTCGCGCAGGGCGGAGCCTCGGTCGTCGTCAACTATTTGAAAAGCGCCGGTGAGGCGAAGCGGGTGCTGAAGGCGGTCGAGAATGAGCACGCGAGCGGCATGGTCTGGCAGGCGGACGTCACCGACCGCAGCCAGGTCGAGCGCATGGCGAAAGCCGTGAAAGAGAACTTCGGCGCCGCCGACATTCTGGTCAACAACGCATTTTTTCCCTTCGAGATCTCGCCCATGCTCGAGCTCTCGTGGAAAGGGCTCGAAGAGGCCCTCAGCAAAGAGCTCGCGGCGCTGCATAACTGCGTGCAGGCCTTCGTCCCCGGCATGATGGAAAAAAAGAAGGGCAAGATCATCGTCGTCAGCACCCGTCTCGCGCAGCAGCCGCTGCCGCGCATGGGCGCCTACGCCGCGGCGAAGGCGGCGCTCGAGTCGGCGGCGAACACGCTCGCGATCGAATTGGGCCCGTCGGGCATCGCGGTCAATATCGTTACTCCCGCCTTCACACTCACCGAGGCCTCGACCGTCATGCCGGACACTTACAAGGAAAAGGCGCGCATGGCTCGGCCGCTCCAGAAGCATCTCTATCCCGAAGACATCGCGGGAGCGATCGCCTTTCTCGCGAGCGACGAAAGCGATATGCTGACCGGCAGTAACATCCTCATCACCGGAGGCGGCCACCTGCAGTTCTAGTGAGTGGTGAGCAGTGAGTAGAAAAAGCGAAAGCGATTTCTGCGGCTTGCCTTATTGTTTTCACTCATTACTACTCACGACTCACTACTCACTAAGATGTTGACCCTCGATCAGATCGTCGCGAAGCTTCAGGACATCGTCGGCCCGCGCTTTGTCTCGACCAATCCGATCGACAAGATCAACTACCAGCACACGCTCGCCTACGGCGCCTACAAGGCGCTGCCGGACGTGATCGTGCGCGTCGAATCGGACGCGGCGGGCAACAACCCGCTGTCTAAGCTGCTTGCGTTCGCGAATGAAAATAAAATCCCGATCGTCGCCAAGGGCGGCGTCGGCATGGGCATCAGCTCGCCGCTGAAGGGCGGGATTCTCTTCGACATGTTGGGCATGGACAAGATTGTCGAGGTGAATTCCAAGCAGCAGTACGTGATCGCCGAGGGCGGCGCGAGCGTCTACGCCATCCATCACGCGCTGAGACAGCATGGCCTCATGCTGCCGAACTACGGCACCTATGGCCCCGCGGTCGTGATCGGCGCGATGATCAACAAGGGCGGCATCGGCTACGGCATGACGCGGTACGGCTGGATCGCCGACATGGTCCTCGGCCTCGAAGTCGTGCTGCCGAACGGCGAGACGCTGCGCCTCGGCGCGCTCGCCAATCAGGGGACGACATTCGGGCCGTTTCAGAAATGGATTCACCTGCCCGACCTCCTCGGCATGTTCACGCTCGCGGCGGGCTCGCTCGGCATCATCAGCAAGGTCTGTCTTCGCGCGATCGAAGGGCGGCGCGAGTGGCTGCACGATTACTGCTACACGTTTCGCCGCGACCAGATGGAGGGCGTGCAGGAATCGATGACCGCGCTCGTAAAAGGAGAAGTCGTTTACGACATCCACTTCGTCGACCGCTGGCAGTACCATTGGCCGATGGAGGAAGGGCTCGTCGACAAGTCAAAGATCCCTGAGGACGCCTGGTTCTTCCTGAAGACGATGCTGTTCGCGCGCGATAGCGAGGAGCTCGCGTACAAAGAAAAGAGAATGCGAAAGATTTACGACGCGCAGGGCGGCGTCGAGGTAAAAGAGATCGCCGAAAAGACGATGGGCGCCAAGGCGCAGGAATACGGCCTTCACGGCTGGCCCGACTGGCATGTCATGGGGCCCGATGGCTGGTGCAGCACGATCGTGCGCCACAGCGGCATGTTCGCCGTGACATCGAAGATGTATCCGATCGCCTTCTTGAAAGAGATGTACGACCTCGACGAGGCGGCCAAGCGCGAGTGCGGCCTGTGGAACCCCGAGCACTCGCCGCAGCACGACAGCTATGTCACGCGCGATTTGGCGATGAAGGAAGAATATTTCGTTTTTTATAATCCGTACGACGAGGAAGACGTGGGGAAGCTGCGGAAATGGATGGGCAAGGTGATGGAGTTCAGCAATCAGCGCGGCGTCGTCTGGACCGCGCCGACGCTCAGCACGAAAGGACCTTATCCCTACGAGCGGCTGAAGAACCTTTACGACGTCGTCAAAGAGATCAAGCAGATGATCGACCCGAACAATATTTTAAATCCCGGCGCGCTCGCGCAATAAAAGGAGCTGTCATGTCCGCAAGCAAAGGCAAAGATTACAACGGAAAAAAATTAAGCCCGAAGGAGGCCGAAGCCGCGGTTGCGGAGCTCAAAGAATTTTTGATGGGCATCGCGGACCGATGGCTCTTCAAGGGCCGCTTTCACAGCGATCTCGCTAAAGGCACGCTCCCGATGGAGGCGATCAAGGTCTTCTGGCAGAACTGGTACGGCTTCGTCGCCGAGATCAACAACTTCCACGGCGTCGCCTATCAGCGCCACGTGCCGTTTTTCAAGCGCCACCCGGAATTGCAGAAGCATTTCGCCAACCATGTCGCCGACGAGATGATCCATCCGACGCCGCCGGGCCACATCCGCATCGTGCTCGAGCAGGGAAAAAACTTCGGCCTCACCGAAGACGACATGATCGAGTACGAGATGCTGCCGGAGTGCCGCGCGTTTTTGGAATATTATCGCGGCGTGCTTTACGAGGGCACGATGGCGGAGTGGTGGGCGTCGTTCTGCGTCGAGGAGGCGGTCGGCCACTGGGCGAAGTTCTTCGGCACGCAGCTCCGCAAGGCCTATAAGATTCCCGAGGAGAAGATCGTCTATTTCCGCGTCCACGCCGAGGCCGATCTCGAAGAGCACGACGGCGTGATGGCGCACGCGGGACTCGATTGGATGGTCTTGCAGAAAATGCTCGAAGAGGGGCGCGCCGACACGCGGCCGGGCTTCAGCCTGGAATATTGCCTCCGCGCCGGCACCGCCTATTTCGCCTGGTTCTTCGAGGGCGTCTACCAGTTCGTCAAAAAGGAAGGAATCTACAAGTCCTGATGAGCAAGCCGGAAGCGAAAGAAGGCCTCTCGCCGCGCCCGCTGATGCGCATCCTGGGGGATTTCGGCAACAGCCAGATTCTCAACGCCGCGATCGAGTACGATTTCTTTACGCACATCCACGGCGGCAATTACACTTCCGAGGAGATCGCCCGCGCCGCCGGCACCGACGCGCGCGCGACGCGCATCGTCCTCGACGGATTGATCGCACTCGCAATGTTGGAAAAACGACATGGAAAATATTTTCTCACGCCGACGAGCGAGGCGTTTTTGGTGCGCGGCAAGCCGAGCTACATGGGCGATTTCCGCCACGTCGCGCTCGCGCTGTGGGACGGCATGGGGCAGCTCATCCATACGCTCAAGACCGGCAAGCCTTTGAGCCGCATGGACACCGGCACGGAATTGGAGGTCTGGGAGAAGCTCGTGCTCGGCATCATCCCGATCGCCGAGCCGGTGGCAAAGGCGCTGTGCGATATTCTCGGTATCGGCGCGAAGCGAAAAGGCATCCGCGTGCTCGACATCGCCGGGGGATCGAGCATCTTCGGCATGACAATTTTATCGCGCGACACGAGCGCGCAGGTGACGCAGCTCGATTGGCCCAACGTGAATGAAGTCGCGAAGCGGCTCAACCGCGAGCGCGGCCTGGATGGTAAGATCCGCTTCGTAGACGGCGAGTTCCGCACGGCGAAGATCGAGGAGAATTTCTACGATCTCGCGATCGCGAGCAACTTCTGCCGCTTCGAATCGGCGGAAGGCAACCAGGAACTATTTCGCGCGGCTTACAAAGCCCTCAAACCCGGCAGCCTCTTCGCCGTCAACGATTTTCTCCCTGACGAGGAGCGCACCGGCCCGACCTTCCCGCTCCGCTTCTCTGTATACACCCTCACGCACACGCCCGGCGGCGAGTGCTGGACCTTGTCGCAGTACACCGACTGGCTAAAAAAAGCTGGCTTCGCGTCGATCGACAACCGCACGGATATTCCGAAGACGATGCCCGGCACGCATCTGATCCTGGCGGCGAAGAAGTGAAGCTAAATTTCATCCGATCTCCGGAAACGTAAACTTCCTCTTCCCCAACCGCCGCGCGCCTTTCGCCTCGATCACCACGGTATCGCCGCAGCGGATCGAGTCCGGCGCGTCCGACGGCATCGCGCCGGGCTTTAAGACCATCACGTTCCCTTCGACGAGCGGGATGTCGAGATGCATCGTGTACTGCGCGGTCGTGTAGCCGACGTCCGCCTCGCCGGTCACCTGCGGCCGGTCCTCGCCGATGCCGCGGCCGTGGAGCAGCATGCCCTTCGGGATGTGGCCGGACTCGCGCACACGCTGCTGATAGCGGGCGATCACCTCGCGAAACGTCACGCCGGGCTTCATGTACTCCACCAGATCGTCGAAGATCTCCACGCTCGCGTTGAACGCGCGCTTGAGCTCGCCCGGAATCTTCCCCAGGCAGGCCGCCTGGATCGTCTGCGCGATGTAGCCGCCGTACTTCGCCTCCAACTCGGTGTTGATCATGTCGCCGGCCTCTAATTTACGATGCGGCGCGATGCGGCAGGCCCACGGTATATCTTTTCCCGCGCCCCAGTGCGTCATCGAGGGATAGTCGCCGCCGTTGGCGATGATCGTGCGCCAGATCTCCGCGACGACCTCGTTCTCCATCACGCCGGGGCGCGCCTTGGCGAGAATCGCGTCAACCACGCGGTCGAGAATCCCGGCGGCGCGTTCGATCCACGCGACCTCTTCCTTGCCTTTGACCGCGCGCGCGTCCTGCAAGAGCTCGGTTGCGTTCTCGTAGCGTCCGCTCGGAAAAGCCTTTTTCACCTTCTCCAGCATACCGGACACCACTGTGCCCTCGGGCGCGCGCAAAAGACCCGAGAGGCCACTGACGCCGACGCGCGCGCTGTCCAATTTCAATTCCTTCATGCGCTCGATGACCGGATCGCCCCACGTACGGCGCGTCTGGCGGATGTCCTTGACCCAGTCCTGCGCAATCGACCACCATGCGACCTCATTCGCGCCGCGGACGAACGCAGTCACGTCGCCCGCGAGCGGAAAGACGACCGCGACCTCGGTCTGGTGGCCGCCGATGTGCGTGAGATAGCGGATGTCGGCTTGGAACTGGTCCCAGTGGCTCTGATTGGGAAAACCGATGATCGCCTCCAGACCCGCCTCGCGCATCAGCTCGCGCACGCGGCCCCAGCGCCGCTCGCGCTCCGCTGCGCTGAATTTCGGCAGGCCGAATCCCCTTTCGCCGCTGTTGATCATCGAGCTTACCCCCTTTAGTTATTTGGCCTTCCTTTATAAGCTTGTCCGGCAGGGTGCAAGGTCGGTGGAAAAACCGGCTGTTAAGTGATAGGAGAACTCACGCCTTTGATACTCCATAGAAAGCCGCCATCAGCCATCTCCATGTCCCTGTCGCAGGGATAAGCTGATGAAATATCTAGCGATTTGCGAAGACGATCTACTGTTTCAATTCATGCGCCGGCCCGTCACCAAGCGCAGCGAAGTGCTGTTCCTGGTGCAGGAAGCCGAGGCGGCGCGGCGCATCCGGCGGCGCGGCGGCAGCGGCCAGTGGGGCGACCTCGGAAACGAAAACACCTATCAGAAAGCCCACCTCGAGCGGGTGCATCAGGTCATTCTGTTCGTGCGCGATGGGCAGCTCTGGGAGCGCGTCTATACTCTCCTGCGGAGCCTGCGGCCCGATCTCCCGATTCTGTCGCTCGCGGCGGGGAAAAAATCCTTCGGCGCGCATAAAGACAAGCTCCTCAGCCAGCTGCCGCTGGAAAATATTTTCGAAGAGTTTTGCGCGCCCCAGCTCCTCGACACGATCAACCGCCAGCGCGTGGAAAAAATCCGCTCGCTGTTCCGCGAAAAGGACAAGATCCACATCCTGCTCCAGCACGACCCGGATCCCGACGCCATCGGCAGTGCGCTCGCGCTCCGCGAACTGCTCGGCAGAAACCGGACGACGACCCCGATCGTCACCTTTGGAGAGGTGACCCGGCCGGAGAACGTCGCCATGATCAGGCTATTGGAAATTCAGATCGACAGGGTCAGCTATGCCGATCTCCACGACGACGGCGCCAAGCTGGCGCTCGTCGACGTGCAGCCGCCCTATTTCGGCGACCGGCTTGGTCGCGTCGACCTCGTCGTCGACCACCACCCAAAGCGCACGCCGTTTGCCGCGCGCTTCGCCGATCTGCGCACGGATTACGGCGCCACCTCGACCATCTTCACCGACTACCTGCGCGCCGCCGGCATGGAGCCGTCGCAGCGCCTCGCCACCGCGCTCCTCTACGGCATCAAGACCGATACGCTGTTCCTTGAACGCGGCAGCCACATGGTCGACGTCGAAGCCTTCAGCTTCCTCTATCCCTTCGCCAATCGCGTGCTCATCGCCCGGATGGAGCGCCCGGCGCTGCCGCGCGAGGACTTGGAATCTCTCGGCCGCGCGCTCAGCCGGCTGCAATTAGACGACGGCGTCGCGGTCATTCATATGGGCGAGGTGAAGCGCGAAGACGTCATCCCGCAGATGGCGGAGTTTTCACTCCAGATCGAAGGCGTCGAATGGGGCATCGTCTCCGGGCTGTGCGATAACCGGGTCGTCATCTCCGCGCGCAACGTCGGCTACGTCAAAAGCGCGGGGGACATCATGAAGCGTCTCTTCGACGACATCGGCAGCGCGGGCGGACACCGAGCGATGGCGAAGGCGGTCATTCCCGTGTCGCGCTTCAAAGAAAAATTCGGCGAAGTCAGCGAGAAGGCGATCCGCGAAGCCATCCTGCCCCTGATCACGCAGCGAGACGAAGAACCCGAAGGTGCCTGAGCGGCGGAGCTTTCGCGAGATCGAGCACACGGCCGATCTCGGCATCGAGGCGGAGGGCGAAAACCCCGCGGAGCTCTTCACGGCCGCGGCGGAGGGATTATACGCGCTGATCGCCGATCCTTCGGGCATCGAGGCGAGGCGAGCCATCTCGGTTTCCGCCACCGGCGGGGACTGGGAGGAGCTTCTCCAGGTCTGGCTCTCCGAGCTGCTCGCGGAATTCAACATCAAAGGTTTCATCGGGAAAAATTGCACGATTATAAACATTGGAGCGACTCGCTTGAATGCTACAGTCGAAGGAGAGCCGCTTGACTTGAAGCGCCACCGCTTCCAGACCGAAATCAAAGCCGTCACATATCATGAGCTGAGAGTATGGCAGGACGGCGGCGTATGGCGCGCGCGTGTGATTTTCGATGTTTAGATGCAGCTTTCCTCGGAGAGATCCTTCACTTCGTTAAGGATGACAGACTTCGGAAGAAAAGGTATTTTCACGCCGTTGCTGTTGTCATTCTGAGCGCAGCGAAGAATCTCTCCGAAAAATTAAAAACTGATCGATATGGCAACCGAAGAAATTAAAATTAACCGCCTCAACGAATATCTCTGGGAGATTCCGCGGAGCGGCGGGATGCGGGTTCCCGGCCGGGTCTATGCCACGGAAAAGCTCTTTTCCGTCTTGAAGGAAGACAACAGTCTCAAACAAGTCATGAACGTCGCGCACCTGCCGGGGATCGTCGGCTATTCGCTCGCGATGCCCGACATCCACTGGGGCTACGGCTTCCCGATCGGCGGCGTCGCCGCGATGGACGCGAGCGACGGCGTCGTCTCGCCGGGCGGCGTCGGCTACGATATCAATTGAGGGGTCCGCCTCGTGAAGACCGGTCTGGTCTTCGAGGAGATCCGCGACAAGATACCGCGCCTCGTCGACGCGATCTTCGCGCACATCCCTGCCGGCGTCGGCAGCGAAGGCGCCATCCCCAGGCTGACTAAAGACGCCGAGAAGCGGCTGCTCCGCGACGGCGCGAAATGGGCCGTCGCCAACGGCTACGGTCGCGCCGAGGATTTGGAGCATACCGAAGAGAGCGGGTGCCTCGAAAGCGCCAACGCCGAGCTCATCAGCGAGCGGGCGCTCGAACGCGGCCTCAAGCAGGTCGGCACGCTGGGATCGGGCAATCATTTTTTAGAGATCGGCCGTGTCGATGAGATTTTTTTGCCTGAGACCGCCAACACGCTCGGAGTCTTCGAAGGCCAGGTGGTGGTTTTGATCCACAGCGGCTCGCGCGGCCTGGGTTACCAGACGTGCGACGATTTTCTCCGCGTCATGAATCATGCAATGGCGAAATACGACATCCGGCTTCCCGACCGGCAGCTCGCCGCGACGCCGATCCGCTCCCCCGAAGGACAACATTATCTCGCGGCGATGGCGGCGGCGGCGAATTACGCCTGGGTCAACCGCCAGGTGATCATGAGCCTCGCGGAAAAAGCATTTTTGAAAGCGCTGAATACGAGCCCGGCCGAGCTCCGCTTTTCGCTCGTCTACGACGTCTGCCACAACATCGCCAAGATGGAAGACCACGTCGTCGGCGGAAAAAAGCAGCGGCTCTGCGTCCACCGCAAAGGCGCGACGCGCGCGTTTCCTCCTCACCATCCGCAGATTCCGCGCGACTACCGGGAGACCGGCCAGCCGATTCTCATCCCCGGCGACATGGCGCGTTATTCCTACCTGCTGGTCGGAACCCAGACCGCGATGGAACAGACCTTCGGCAGCACGTGTCATGGCGCCGGGCGCGTCATGAGCCGCTCGCAGTCCAAAAAACAAAGCCGGTCGATCAACATCGACCAGGAGATGGAGCGCCTCGGCGTCGTCGCGCGCTACCAAGGACGCGCGACGATGGCCGAGGAGATGCCGCACGCCTATAAAGACGTGGCAGACGTAGTCGAAACGATGGACCTCGCCGGCGTCTCTAAACGCGTCGCGCGGCTGCGCCCCGTCGGCGTGATCAAGGGTTAGGTTCCGAGGCTGAATATTTGACTTCGAAGACCCGATTTGATAGGAAAAAACCTTAATCACTAGGAGGATTCGATGACCTATGTAATCGCCGAGCCCTGCATCAACACCAAAGACACCGCCTGCGTCGATGTCTGTCCGGTCGACTGTATTCACCCGACCAAAAACGAGCCCGACTTCGAGAAAGAAAACAAGCTGTACATCGATCCGAACGAATGCATCGACTGCGGCGCCTGCGAGCCGGTTTGTCCGGTCGAGGCGATCTTCGAGGAGGCGGCGGTGCCGGACAAGTGGAAGCAATTCATCCAGATCGACGCCGATTGGTATAAAAACCGCAGCAAGTAGACAACCGATTTCGGCTAATGGGCGCCGCCGGCATGTCCGCGCGGCGCCTTTTTATTTTCACCTATGCTTCTTGCGTGCGCGATAGCCTTCGACTAAGGTAACGGCCATGGTTCTCGTACTCAAAAATGCCGAGATCGATGGGCTCGTCCCGATGGACGAGGAGATCGTCGCAATCGAGCAGGCGTACCGCGAATTCGGCGAAGACAAGGCGAAGATTTCGCCGCGCGCTCGAATCCGCGTGCCGTGGAAGGAAGAAGGCGGCCAGTACTACTTCAACAACATCATGGGACTCGTGCCCGGCGTGAAATCGATGGCGCTGCGCATCGATTCGAGCTTCTCCCGCCAAGAGCGCGTCGACGGCGCGCTGCGCACGGTGTATCCCGGCGACTTCGTCGGTCTGGTCTTTCTTTTCGACATGGACACCTGCAACCTGCTCGCGATCATGGACGATCACGCGATCTCGACGCTGCGCGTGGGCGCGACGAGCGGCGTCGCGGCGAAATACCTCGCGCGCAAGGATGCCGCCGTCCTCGGTCTC
>DATJFG010000011.1:0-18336 GCA_035495775.1 Verrucomicrobiia bacterium
CGCGCGGATTTTTTTCGGCGATCAAATCGAAGAGCTGGAGGCCGACGGCGAGGATCGCCGACGGGTCGTTCCTGCCCCAGTAGAGCAGCGTCGGCGTCTGGAGGCGGCCTTCCTTCATCCAGCCGCGCATCTCCTCGGCGCCCTTGGCGATGATCTCCTCGTAGCGCTTGGCCGCGTCGGTCTTCATCGCCGCGTCGGTCTTCTGGCCGTTGGGTTGCGCCGCCATATAGGCGGCGGCCGCGACGAATTCGTCGGTGATATGCTCCTTGGTCTTGGAGAGCTGGCCGATGTTGAACCGGAACTGCTCGGCCACGGTGCGCTCAGGCGCGCGCTGCGCCCCGGCGCCGGTGCCAAGGCCGATCTCGGCGCGGCGCGACGCGATGTCGCCGACCGGCGGCGAGAGCGTGTTACTGTCGCAGACGATGAGCGTCTTGATCCAGTCGGGATGCTCGAGCGTCACGCGTGCGGCGTGGTAGGCGCCGGTCGACTGCCCCATGATGTGAAACTTCTCGAGCTTGAGCGCCTTGATGAAATTGTAGATGTGCTCCATCTCGGCGGTCGGGGTGTAGTCGCCCCTGGGATTTTCCGTCATGCCGTGGCCGAGGCGGTCGGGCGCCAGCACGCGGAAACGCTTGGAGAGGCCGGCGAAGACCGGCGTCCAGGTGTTGGCGCTGGAGGTGCCGCCGGGGCGCGCGCCGTGGATCAGCAGGATCGGCTCGCCCTGGCCAACGTCGTAGTAGCGCGTCTTGGCGCCGCCGACGTCGATGAACTTCGCCTCGTAACCGCCGACGGAGGCGCTGGGATTGACGTTTTGCGCGCGGACGGATGATGCCGGCCAACCGAAGGCCAGGGCGAACAGGCATGCGGCGAGCGTCGACATGAATCGATTCATAGGACCTCCATACGGCGGATGAAATATAGGTCGTGGGCGGATTTGAGGTCAAGCCGGTGAAAAGCTTCAAGCGGACGTTGGAATGACCGAGAGAAGGCGGGAATAAGTTACTGAGATTAGCCTCGCTAGGGCCTCACACCTGGAGCTCGTCCGGCCGATGTCCGCGCACGACGATATTGTCCCCCTCGCGGCGGATCTCGATGTGATGCGGCCCGTCGAGATAGATCATCGTGCGCGGCGGCTCGAAAAGGATGGTTTTCTGCGGCAGCTCTTCGACGAATATCTGGGACACGCCGGGCAGCGCGAATCGCTCCGTATGCATGAGGTCGCCCTCGTAGCAGACCTCGATCCACGGGTGGTTGGCGGACGCGCCGAGGATGATCACGCCGGCGCGTTTAACGCGGCCGATGACATTTTCATCCAGCGACGGCGCATCCTGCGCGCGGGCGGCCTTAAGCTTTCGCGCCACTACTGCGGCTCTCCCAGCAAGATTTTCGCGTCGCGGATCACCTTGCCGGTGGCGTTTCGCGGCAGCGAGTCGCGGACGACGATCTTCTGCGGCACCTTGAAGCTCGCGAGATTCGCGCGCAGAAAGCCGAGCAGCTCCTTCTCGGCCGCCCGCTGGCCGGGGCGCGAGACGACGGCAGCGCCGATCACGTGGCCCCGCTTGGGCTCGGCGATCGGGAAGACGACCGCCTCCTCGACGGCGGGATGCTCGGCAAGCATATTCTCCACCTCGGCGGGATAGACGTTGAGGCCGCCGGTGATGATCATGTCGTCCTTGCGGCCGAGGTGATAGAAGTAGCCGTCGGCGTCTTTTTTCCCGATATCCCCTGTGTAGAACCAGTCGCCGCGGATGCGCTCCGCGGTCGCGGCGGCACGGCGAAAATATCCCTTCATCACGTGCGGCCCGCGCGTGACGATCTCGCCGGCCTCTCCTTCGGGCAGCGCGCGGCCGCTGTCGTCGACGATCTTGATCTCGATCCCGGGAACCGCGCGCCCGATGCTCGCCATTTTGGCGTCGGCCATTTGGGGCTCCGTCAGTGTCAGCAAGGGAGACGTCTCCGTCAGGCCGTAGCCCTGAATGACTTTCACGTGCGGCTGAGCGCTTTTAAACGCGCGCATGAGTGCCAGCGGCACGGTCGTTCCCATCATCCCGGCGAGCTCGACGCTGGAGGTGTCGTAGGACTTGAGGTTGGGAAGATTGAGCAGCAGCTGAAAAATGATCGGGACGCCGTGAAAGACGGTGACGCGATGCTTCTGAATCCCTTCGAGCAGCGTCACGGGATTGAACTGATCGAAGATCACCATCCGGCTCGCCTTGTCGGCGATCTCGTTTAAATAAATCGGTCCGGAGATGTGCGACATCGGGAGAATGCAGCCCCAAATCGTCTCCGCGGTTGTGTGATGCATCGCGGCCATGACGCGCGGAAACTGCGCCAGGTTGACCGAGTTAAGGACGACGCCCTTCGGCTCGCCCGTCGTTCCGGAGGTATAGAGGATGAGCGCATCGTCCTCGGCCGCTCGCGCGGCGGGCGTGAAATCTCGCTCGCCTTCGAGACGCCGCTCGAAGCTCTCCTCGCCGGCGCCCTCGACGATCCAAAACGAAACCTTTTTGGACTGCGCCGCAGCCTCGCGCGCGTCACCGGCGAGCTTCTGATGCGTGATCAGGAGTTTTAAATCCGCGTCGCGCAGCACGCCGGCGAGCTCTTTGCCTTTGAGGCGCGCGTCGAGGACGACGGTGACGGCGCCCGCTCTCTGCGTCGCGTAGTAGGCGAGCGCGAAGGCAATCGAGTTGGGGAGGAGGAGGCCGACGCGGTCGCCCGGGTCGATGCGACTATCGCGCAGATGCGCGGCGAGCGCGGAGACCTTGCGGTCGAGCGCGCCGAAGGTGAGCTCTTCATCCTTGAAAATGAGCGCGATCTTTTGCGGGAACCGCCGCGCGGCGGCGGCGAGGACATCCGCCGGAAAGAAACCTACTGAATGGGAATCGTCTGCCATAGCGCAAAGGCCCGCTGGAACGGCTTGAACCATTTGGAGAGCTTCCACATCTCGCCGCGCTCGAGCTTCAGCTTTCCCTGCTGGGTCGCGAGAAAGGGATCGAGCCGGCCGCGAAAGACTGCCTCCCACCATTCGCGCCCGCCGCCGATCGAGAATTCGCCGTCGTCGGCGGCCTCGAGGCGGGTGATCGCGCCGGCGTCGAAGTGCACGGTCCAGGGCGAGCCGTCCCCTTGCATGCGCAGCGTGAGCGTGGTGGTGAGCTCGCCGGTCTTGGCTTCCCGGCGGTACTCGGCATCGGCATTCGCCGCGTCGACCAGCGCTTGCATGTGCGCGCGGGAAAAAAGCGCGTGCGCCGGACCGCTCCGCTGCGCGGCCGCCGGCTTTGGAGATTTCGCTTCGGCGCCGGCGCGCCCGAGGCCCTGGTCGCGCACGAGCTGGCAGTGGACCGCCTCTTCGAGCAGGTCGGTCAGCAGAAACGCGTCTTGCAAATCTTTTCCGATCGCGACGCTGCCGTGGCCGCGAAGGATGACGATCGGCCGGAGCCGGAGTTCCTCGACCACTCGCGTGGGATCGGTGACGGTAGGCGTTTCGTGGCCCACTACTGTCACATCGCCGATCGTGTACTTCTCCTCGAACGACAGCGGCGCGAAAGTCTCGTGCGCAAGCGAAAAGGTCAGCACGAGCGGCGGATGGGCATGGACGATCGCGTGCGCGTCGGTGCCGCGATAAATCGCCAGATGCATCGGCGTCTCGCTCGATGGTTGGCGCGTCTTAGCGATCGGCTTGCCGTCAAGATCGATCTCCACGAGGTCTTTCGCCGTCAGGAAGCCGAGCGGGGCGTGCTGGCCGGTGATGAGGACGCGATTTTTGCCCAGACGGCAGCTCAAGTTGCCGCCCCAGCCGGTGATCAGATGGCGCTCGAACAACAGCTTGCCCCAGCGGATGAGCTCGCTAGCCTTCATGCGCCGCCGTTCTCCTTGAAGAGCGACCATGGAATGACTTCTTTCTCGACAGGATAAATTTTTACCCCGTCGGAAACGACGCGCCGGCCGATGAACGTCGAAACGTCGCGGTCGACGGATTCAACGGCGGCGTCGCCGGCGAGCAGCTCGATCGGCACGCCATGCGCGCGCGCGAGCAGCGCGGCCAAAAGCGAGCCGCAGATTCCCACGGGACCGGCCGAGCCAATTTCGCTGTAAAACAGATACAGGCGGCGGATCGCGCCTTGGGCGAAAAAAGTCCCCATCATGTTGTCGGAAATGATTTCGACGGGGATGTTTCTCGCCGTCAATTCTTTGGCGACGACCTCAAGACCCGAGAGCTCCGGGCGCATCTCCGCCGCTAAAATATGCGCGGCCTTTTCGAGCTTCAGCGTGCGCGCAACGGCATTGAACTCGGCCCGCTTCGGAACGCCGTAGATCAGGATATGATCGGCGGATTTTTTCTCTATGGCGCGAGACGGGCTTTCCGGTCGGTACTTCTGCCGGAACTCTTCGGGCGTATGCGCGCCGCCGAAGGTGATCAGCCGCGCGATGAGACGCGCGGGCGTCATATCGAATGCCGGATACCGTCCTTCGACCGGAGCTTCGAGGAGCGATTCGCCCTGGAGCTGAAACAACTCGGAGGCCGGACGTTCCTCGATATCGACATCGCCGCCGCTTTGCAGCGTGCCGGGATCTTGAACCAGGACGTAAAACGGAACGCCGTAGCGCGCGGCGACGACGGCGATCGGATAGGTGCCGACTTTGTTGATGATGTCGCCGTTGCGCGCGACACGGTCGGCGCCCACCAGGACGGCGTCGACCTTATTCGCAGCGATCACCTGCGCAACGGCACCGTCGGGAATCACCTCGACGTTCACGCCCGCTTGGTTCAGTTCCCAGGCGGTGAGACGCGATCCTTGCAAATACGGCCGCGTCTCCGTTGCAATGACCGTAAGTTCTTTTCCGAGATCCCGGCAGGCTTGGGCGACCGCGACCAGCTCGCCGCTGACGTTGCAATGGGTCAGCAGCCGGCATCGCGCGGGCAGGAGCTCGGCCGAGAATTTCGCGCGCTGCAAGCGCATCTTCATGATGCCGGCGACAAACTCATGGACTTTTCCTTCGAACCAGCTTCCCGCATCGCCGTCGGGCGGCCGGTCGAACCACGGCTCAAAATATCCCGCCAGGCCCTTGAAATCGAAAGTCGGCCGCACCTCGGTGAATTCCTCGCCCAAGCGGCTCATGCGGCGGCGAAGCCCGGCAAGCGAATTTTCGCAGCGAGCGACGAGCGCCGCGGCGTAAAAGAACGTCAGCACTTGGCCGAATGCGCGCGTCTTCATGTCTTTGACGGCGGCGAGGGCCTGAGAGAGGTCGCGCACCTCGATGTATTCAGTGCGCCACGGGAGCAGAGTCTCGTCGAGAATTTTGAATCCTGGGTCTTGCCACAGGACGGGTTGAAAGAGCGGACTCTGCTTCGCATCCATCGTCAGTCCATGAAGCGGAGCGCCTGAAGAGCGACCTCGACCATCTTCTCCTCCGACCGGAGAAAGGCGGGATCGCGAAAGCCGAACTTCCCGCAGAGACACTCATCCGAAACCGCCATGATCGCGGCGGCCCGCTTGCCGCGCACCTGCGCGATCGTGAGGAACGCGGAGGTCACCATGTCGATCGCGGCGATCCCCTGGCGCTCGAGATCGCCGATCAGCTCCGGCGTCTCCTGGAAGAGCGCATCGGTCGTGAAGACCGATCCTAGATGGTAGCGCACGCCGGCATTTTTGGCCGCTTTTTCGAGTGCGCCGACGACAGCAGTATCCGAGACGGTCGAGAAGTTCTTCGCGACGTAATATTCGGTCGTCCCCTCGCCGCGGCGCGCGCCGGTGACGATGACGAGGTCGCCGACCCTGATATTTTCCTGGAGCGAGCCGCAGCTCCCGATGCGCACAAGGATCTCCGACCCGCCGGCGCAGAGAATCTCGGTCGTGATCGCGGTATCGGGGGCGTAGCGGCCGCCGTTTCCGACGGTCACGCGTTTGCCGTCGTACGTTCCGGTATGCATCTCGTAATCGAGAAACGAGAAATTTTTCTGGGGATTCTGAAGCAGGCCGCGGATCATCTCGCTCCGTTCCTTCGGCCCCGGAATCAGAGCGTAGCGACCGAGCGAGTCGGCCTTGAGCCCGAGCATCGAGAGCATCCGGGCGGGCGTGAAGTGCGGCTCTTTGACCATTGTTTACAGACTTTCCGCGACGAATTCGAGCAGCTCTCGCGTCGGCAGAATTTTTTGCGCGAGGTCGAAACTCCGGTGGCACACAGCGCTCGTCGTCAGCAAAAGCTCAGCGCCTGTCGCCTTCGCCTCGCGGAGGCGGTCTTCGGCGTTCCATTTCGTGAGATCGGGATAGGCCTCCGGCACGCCGCCGCCCCCACCGCAGCACCAGGACCAGCGGCGGTTGCGCGGCATCTCGACCAAGTCGACGCCGGGAATAGCGCGCAGAAGATTTCGCGGCGCATCGTACACGCCGGCGCCGCGACCGAGATGGCAGGGGTCGTGATAGGTGACTTTTTTACTGACGCGTTTATTGAATTTGAGCCGGCCTTGCCGAACTAAATCATCGAGGTACTCGACGGCGTGAACGACGCGGACATGCTGCATCTCATCTCTTGGATACTCGCCCCAGATACGCCGACAGCTACCGCAAGCAACCACCACCGTCCGAATACCGGCTTCGGTGACGGTGTTAATATTTAACTTCTGCAAGCGGTTGTATTCGTCGCGAAAACCCAGGTCCCGCGCGTAGAGCCCGCAGCAGCTCTCCGCGGCGCCGAGGACGACGAAATCTTCGCCGGCTTTTTGCATGAGCTTCGCGAGCGCCGCCGCCGCGCCGCGCCCTTCCGGCCGGTCGGCCGAGCAGCCGGCGAAAAGCAGCGTTCGCGCCCGGTGCGCCCCCAATTCTTTCAAGCCGAGACCTTTGGACCATGCGCCGCGCTTCGCTGCGGGCGATCCCCACGGATTGTTCTCGCGCCGAAGCGCTTCCAGGAGCGGGCGATGCGCATCGATCGGGCCTTCGGTCTTCGTGATCTCCTCGCGCATCGCCACCGCGATGTCCCACGGCCCGGCGTCTTTAATGACTCCGCAGGTCTCCTGACACATAAGACAGGTCGTGCAAGTGTAGATGACTTCTTTCAGCTCCGGCGTGATCGCATCGAGCCCGTGGAAAACTCGCTGCGACATGAGCCAGCGCGACTTCGGCGTAAAGCGCTGGAAGCGGTAGTATTCGTAGGGCGGGCACTTCGTCTGGAAGCCCGGCTCGTCCTCCATCGGATTGACGGGGCCATGGCCGTAGCAAGAGCCGCAGAGCACGCAGCCGGCGCCACGCTCGCCGCCCTCTTGCGTATAAAGCCAGCGCTTGACGCGCGCGAGACCGGAAATCGCTTTTTCTTTGTTTTTCATGAAATAGTTAAGGTATTAAATATATCCGCATATGGAGGCGAGTTTCAAGTTTTATGCTCGTGGTGACCGGCTTAAAAACGAGCGAGAAACTTCGATGAATTCAAGCCGCGGACGTAATCCGGATGAGCTTGCGCAGAAGCGCGGCGAGCTCTTTCTGCTGGCTTTTGTTGAGCGGCGAGAAAAATTGCGAGATGCTTTTTTCGAAAACCGGAATCGTGTTGCGATAGACCTTGAGGCCTTTTTCAGTCAGCGTAACGCGCACCACCCGGCGGTCGCGCGCGTCGCGCTCGCGCACGACGAGTTTTTTTTCCTCCAGGCGGTCGACGATGCCGGTCAAGTTGCTGACCGTCACCATCATTTTTTCGCCGATCTCTCCGAACGGCAAGCCGCCGGCATACCCGATCGTCGCGAGCACGTAGAACTGCGGCGGCGTCAGGTCGAGGCGCTCGAGATCGTCTTGGAGCTTCTTATTCGAGACCAAATTGAAGCGGAGAAAGCGGACCCACAGACTCGTCGTGTAGCGGGAAAAAAATGGGCGGGTATTTACCGGCACGCGAAAAAGTTTAGACTTAGAGGTGGCAAAAAGCAAACCGCTTCGTGACAGAGAGCTTAACGAGCATCGGAGAAGGTTTTTCATGCGGCTTCACATCCTCGGCTGCGGCGACGCCTTCGGCAGCGGCGGCCGCAACAACAGCGGCTATCTAGTCGAGACGGGAGACCGTCTCTTTCTCCTCGATTGCGGCCCGACTACGCTGCTCGCAATGAAACGCGCGGGGTTCAGCCCCGAGCGTCTCGATGCGGTATTTTTGAGTCATCTCCACGGCGATCATTCCGCGGGGCTGCCGTTTTTTTTCAGCGACTATCTGCATGAGCATCCGCGCGATCGACCGCTCCACATCGGCGGGCCCGCGGGAACGGAAGAGCGGGTGCGCGGCATGTTCCGGTGGATGTTCGGCGAGCGCATGGAGCCGCGCGAGCTGCCGCCGACGGAGTTTCATCAGCTGGAGCCCGGCCTCGACGCAACCATCGCAGGCATCAATGTTTTCTCGTTTCGCGTGCCGCATCAGGTGCGCGACGTGTCGCTCGGCCTCAAGATCGAGCATGGAGGGAAGACGCTGCTTTTTTCCGGCGATTCGGCCTGGACGGAAGATTTCGTCACCCAGTCGCGCGGCGTCGATTTATTTCTATGCGAATGCTGCTACTACGACCGTGACGGAGCGGGGCACATGAATTATGTGAAACTCCAGGAGCATGTGTCGCGGTTTGGCTGCAAAAAAATCCTCTTGACGCATCTCGGCGAGGAGATGCTCGCCCACAAACACGTCGTCGAGCTGCCGCTCGCGGAAGATGGGATGATCGTGGAGGTTTGAAAGACCTAGCTGGGATTCTGATTCGGCTGGGTCGCCGTCGGCGCGGGCAGGATGATGGCGCGAAAGCCGCTCTTGGTTTCGATCTCGCGCGCGACGTCTTGCGCTTCGGTGAGCCTGGAATAAGGACCGGCCTTGACGCGGTAGGTGGTCTGTCCGTTCAGCGGCGCGGGTTCGAGCAGGGCTGGGATGCCATTCGATGTGATCGCCTTCTGCAAAGATTCGGCCCGGTCGCGCTCGCGGAATGATGCAACCTGGAGCATATAGCCCGCCGACGATTGAACCCTTCGCTGCTCGTCAACCGTGAACATCACCGACGTGCTTCGCTCTACGGAAATCGAATTGCCTGTCACAGAAGCGGTATTATGCGCGCCGGCAACCTTCAACGTTTCGTAATTATCCAGTCCGTAGCCCAAAAGCTTCGTGCTGTCGCCCCAGAGATCATGCGATCCCAACATCGAGACGATAACAGTCGCGCCGTTTCGCGCCCCGGCGCCAACGAAGCATTTCATAGCGGCCAGGGTATAGCCTGTCTTGCCGCCGAGCGCGCCGTCGAAATTCCACAACATGCGGTTGTGGCTGCGCACCATCAGTTGACGCGGCTTGGCGTTGCGGCCGGGCGGAGTCGTGCTGACGGCACTCGCCTTGGTGATCACGATCTCTCGGAACGTGGGATTTTTCAGCGCATAGTTAAAGATAAGGGCTAAATCGCGCGCGGTCGAAAAATGATCCGGTGCGGTGAGTCCGTGAGGGTTGACGAAGTGGCTGTTGATGGCGCCGATCTCGTGCGCCTTTTGGGTCATCATCTCCGAGAAGCGCTCGACCGACCCGCCAATGCCTTCCGCGAGCACCATGCCTGCGTCGTTCGCTGAAGTGAGTAGCAGAGCGTAAAGGAGGTCATGGATACTCATCTTCTGGCCGGGGCGAAGATAGAGCTTGGACGAGGGTACGCGGGTCGCTGTCTTGCTGACCGTCAGGACGTCAGTCAGCGGCTTGCCGCTCTCGAGCACGACGATAGCGGTCATGACCTTGGTCGTGCTCGCCGGCGGAAGTTGAGAGTCGGGGTCGCGCTGGAAGAGGATCTCGCCCGTCTTGGCGTCCATGAGGAGCGCGGCCTTGGCGCTTAGGCCCTCTTCGGGAAAATCGGGACGTGCCGGGCTAGAATGGAAGAAAACCCCTGTGAAAACAAGGAGAAAGAGCCAACCTTGATGTCTTACAGATTTCAGAACGCCCTAGCCTCCTTGTAGCAAAAAATCGAACCATTTTATATCACAATTTTATCGTTCGGAACAGCCTAAAATTACTGGAGCTGCTGCTCGACGGCTTCAATCGCCTGTCGCGCCAAGGTGTACTTCGGCTCGATGGCCAACGCCTCCTGAAATTCCTGCAGCGCTTTCTTCAACATCCCTTTGCTGAGGTAAATTCGCCCCAAATTGAAGTGGGGATAGTGGTAGGCCTCGTAGCGGCGCGCGCGCGTCGCGCGCTCGAGCCACGGTACCGCCTCGTCTAAGCGACCGAGACCGATGAGATAAGCACCGATATCGTTGTAGGGATTGCCGAATTCGGGATCCACGGCGATCGCCTTTTGACATTCAGCGATCGCGTCTTCATAGCGTCCCTGAAAACTGTAGGTCCAGCCGAGAAAGGTATGCGCTTCAGCCGTGGGATGAGACGAAATCGATTCTCGGTAGAGCCGCACCGCCTCGTCCAGTCTCCCCTCCATCTGAAAGCGGTAGGCCTCGTGAAAAAGCCGAACAGCCTTCTCCAGGCCCTCTTTCTCGTCCATGGCTAGTCTTTTTTGCCCGTGGCCGGATTCACCCCATGTTTTTTAAGCTCGCGCTCGGCCTGGCCTCGCTCCCCCGTCTGGCGTCCCAGCGCTTCGCCGCGGATGCGCTCCTGACATGGATCGCAGATGCCGCCCTTGAGAGGCGATGCCTTGCCGCAGACCATGCATTTTTTCTGCTCTTGCGCCACGGCGATATTTTACCCGAACGGAATAAATTTCCAAGGACGAAGCCGGCGAATGGATTCTATGTGGATCACACGCTCAGTCGGCGATGATCTTCACCTGACCGGGGTCTTCCAAAATGATCTCAAGACCGTATTGCGGGTGGTCCTTAACCTCCCCGCTGACCTCGATTTCTTTGCCTTCGAAACTCTTAGGCGCGAGCCGGCTTTGCTCGAAGCGCTCGACCACCGAAGGGAAGATGACCGCGGTCAAAGAGGCGCGCGAGGGGCCGAAGTTGATGAAGTAAGTATTGCTGCGCGACGACTTGCCAACGCGGTAAACGCGGCCGCGGATCGTCGCCTGGCCCCCCGCCAACAGTCTGATCTTATCGACGTCCTTTGCCGCGATCAACGTGGGATCGTCGGACTGCTTCGGCATGGCCGTCGGCGAAGCGGCCACGGCCGATCCAGAGCCGACGACCGGCTGCGGCGCCGCCGTCCAGCGTTGATACGTCATGTGGAGAAAAAATCCGCCGATCAAGGCGAGGACGATGAAAGCGGGCGTGCCGGCTTTCTTAATTTGCGCCTTCGATATCATCGAGAGCACAGGTCGAGGATCAACCGCTCCATAATGATTCGCGGCGAGGGGCCGCTCGATTTCAGGCGCAGGTCTGTTTCGTAGATCAGCTCGAGACCGCCGAGGAGTTTTTTCGCCGTGAAATTCTGGGCGTTCACGACGCAATGATACGCGGCTTTCGGGCTCGACAGCAGCGCTGTCAGTTCATCCGGCATGCAGCGCACGACTTCGTCGGGCGTCATGCGCCTTCGCGACCGGCGTATCTGTTCGTCCATGAATTGACGCGCAATC
The DNA here is from genome assembly GCA_035495775.1 of Verrucomicrobiia bacterium. Classification (GTDB taxonomy): domain Bacteria; phylum Desulfobacterota; class Binatia; order UBA9968; family UBA9968; genus JAJPJQ01. The sequence goes on from DATJFG010000011.1 coordinate 11,501, forward strand.
AGTAAGCGCCGGATCGCGCTGGCGATCGGACCCAACAAAGCCAGTGGATGATTGCCTTGCGCGAGAAGCCGCGACACCTGGCTGAGAGCGGAAACCGTGTTGCGGGCGATCAGCGCATCGGTCAAGTCGAAGATCCATCCCTCACCTTCATCAATGACGATCTTTTCCACATCTTCGGCGCTGATGGCCGGCGCCGCACCGACGTAAAGCATGAGCTTCTCCAGCTCCTGGTGAAAAGACCAAAGCTGGGTGCCGGCCCTTGCGAGGATCATCTCTTTCGCGCGCGGCTCGATGCGCTTGCCGCCCTCGGCAAGCTTTCGGTCGATAAATTGCGCCAAGGTGGCACGATCGATCCTTCCGCCCCTGTCGCGCTCGACAGTAAGATCGACCACCGCGCCTTGGTCGGCGAACTTTTTATAAAGCCGCGTGCGGCGATCGACATGCGCCGCGGCCAGCAGGAGCACGCCCCACGGCGGCGGTCCTTTGTCGAGGAGTTCGATGAGACGGTCGAATTCGCCGTGCCCTCGTCGCATCTCGAGATTCTGCGCGCGCGCATAAGCAAGCAAAGGCTCGGCCGCATCCTTCGCGCCTTCGCCCAAGAGTCCGGCAACCTCCTGCGCATCAGCACGCGCTTCCGCGCGCTGCCATCGCTCTTCCGTCCAGCCTTCGATGGTTAGTAATTCTACAAGCGCGCGCGCCGCCTCGTCCTTCTTGCCCTCGCTCCACAAGCGAACGATTTTCTCGCCCATCTCGCCTTTGTTTTCAGCGGAGGCGAAATACGGCGCGTTCTCGACCCAGACGATTTTCGACCCTGGAAAAAACGGCGCCGTCATCAGCGCCGCCTCGATTTCATCCCATGAGGCGGTCCGGCCGTCGAATCGCTCAAGATTGAAGGCGCGGTTTTCCTCCGGCACAAGTATGTCCACGAGTGATTTGGCGCCGGAGCGTACTTTCAAATCATCGCCGTGAAGCAACAGCAAAGGATGCGGAGTTGCTTTGCGGAGATCGGCGATAATCGAATCGACCGTGACTTTCATGCCAATAAAGCTTTAGCTTCGAGGCCGAAGAGTTAACGGAATCGCCGGCATCTTGGGTGTGGAAAGCGATACTAACGTTTTGGAACCCACATCCGGCTTTTATCGCTCCAAATATAATCGGATTTCCACACTTTCAGTCCTATGGTGAAGTCGCCGCCGGATTTCGTGACGAAAACCTTTTCATTCGAATGCGGGATTTCGGTACGTGCGATGAGGTAGACTCTTTTGGCGATCCCCTTATTGACGAGAATTTTGTCGCCGATCTGCATCGTGGCCTTCGATTCTCGTCTTGGCTCACGTTTGCGCTCCCGTCTACCTCTCATGCGGAGAAACTAACACCCGGGACCGCGACGCGCAAATCACTTTTTTACTGAATCTTGAGCTCCTTTTGCACCTCTCTCAATAAAGAGAAATCTCTTAGCTGAGACAGCGGAACGCGCTTGTCGGACTTGAGCTCTTTAAGCCGTGCGTCGACGGCGAATTGATAGGTCGCGTCGCTGACGCCGCCGTCGGGGCTGAAGGAAGAGATAAGGAGATCGTAAGATTCGCTCGCGGTTTCTTTGGTCTGCTGCAGCCACCGCACCATGATCGGAACGACTTCGTCCTTACGTTCGTGCACGAAACGCAGCGCGCGCAATCCGGCGCGTACGACTCTCTTTGCCTGATCGCGGTTTTCCTTAAGCCGCTGATCGGTGGTGGCGATTCCGGAGATGGGACTGCCCACCTTCAAGTCTTTTGGGCCGCCAAGAATGTTATAACCTTCCTTTTGCAGCCGGATGGGGCCCGGAGGCGAGATGCAAATAGCGTCGACCAAACCTTTTTTGAGAATCTCTAGGCGGACCGGCTCGTCGGCTGCCAGCGTAACGAATTGCACATCTTTGAGATCGATTCCTTTCGCTTGAAGGATCGCGGCGGCGGCGAGATAATCCGAGCCGCCGATGCGCTGCGTCCCCACGCGCTTGCCCTTGAGATCGGCGATCGTCTTGATATCCGGTCGCGCGACGAGATGATGCAGCGGTTTTTCTGTAAAAACCGCCAACTGCTTGAACGGCACCCCCTGCAGCGCGGCAGTCATGATGTTACCGAAGGTCAGTGTATACTGGATGTCGCCGTTCATCATCGCGGGCACCGCGACTTGGCTGCGCATCTGAACGAGGACAGGTTCGATGCCTTCGTCTTTGAAGAATCCTTTGACGACAGCGACCTCCGCGGGCAAATCCGCGTAAGCACGGCTCGGGTAAGAGATAAAAATCCGTTCCGCGGCTAACACCGGTGTCGCAACGATTATAAAAGATAGGATTAATGAAAAAACGATGGGTTTCATTGTGTATCGGGACCGTGTAACTTAGCCGTGCCTAAGGTTAGCACGAAGGAACAGGGGCCTCCAATCGTCATGCGCTGCTTGACAATAGAGCCGGCGGTCTCCTATAGGTTAAGGTCTTATATTACTGAAAAATTGGAGGAGGATGCAGATGCGTTTTGTGACGTTCGTAAAAAACAATCAGCAGCGGCTAGGCTTGATGAGCGCAGGCGACGACGTGATCGATCTTGCGGAGCTCAACCGTCGCTATTTGAAAGCGGGGGCCGCGCCATATTTGAACAGCATGCAAGCCTTCATCGAGGCCGGCGGCGGCGCGCTCAACTTAGCCAAGAAAGCCGCCAAGTACGTATCCGATAAGGATGCGGAAGGGCAGAAAAAACTGCGTCAGGGCGGCGCTCTCTGGAAGCTCAACCAGGTGAAATTAATCTCGCCGCTTCCCGCGCCGCGTAAAAACGTCGTTCTTCTCGGGGTCAATTACAAGGAACATATCGAAGAAGGCGCGCGGGCGCGCTCGATCGAGCTCAAATATCCCGAGGCGCCGGTCTTCTTCACCAAGCCGGCCACCGCCGTGATCGGCCATATGGGAAAAGTGGTGCATTGGAAAGCAACGGAAAAACTCGATTACGAAGTCGAGCTCGCCGTCGTTATGGGCAGGAAAGGACGCGATATCCCCAAGGATAAAGTCTACGATTATATCTTCGGCTACACGATTTGCCTCGACATGACCGCACGCGACCTGCAGCGCAAGCACGGCCAGTGGTTCAAGGGCAAGTCGCTCGACACCTATTGTCCGCTGGGACCGTGGATCGTGCACAAGAGCGACATTCCCGATCCGCAGTCTCTGAGACTCGTCTGCCGCGTCAACGGCGAGACCATGCAGGACGACCGAACCTCGAACATGATTTTCGACATCGCGACGACGATCGAGTCGCTCTCGCAGGGCATGACGCTCGAGCCGGGGGAGATCATCAGCACCGGCACGCCTTCCGGCGTCGGCTTCGCGCGCGTGCCGCCGTTTTTCTTAAAACCCGGCGATAAAGTCGAAGCCGATATCGAAAGCATCGGCGTGCTTCAGGTAGAGATCGCGGCGCCCAAATAACGATTTCGAGCGGCGCTTTCGCGGCTCGGCCGTCTTGAAACTTGAAGGCGGAAGCTGGAAACTTCCGGTATGGAGCGCGTGAGGCCCGCCGCGGTCGCCGGCTCGTTCTATCCCGCGGAAGCCGAAGATTTGAAAGCGCAGCTTGCGGAATGCTTCGACTCGCATCCTCTCGGACCTGGCGGAAACCGTTCCGCTTCTGCTTCACTGGTCGGCGGCTTGGTTCCTCACGCGGGCTACGCCTATTCCGGCCCTTGCGCGGCACATCTGTATTCCCGCCTTCCATACGACACGTCGCTCGCCATCGTCCTCGGGGTCAATCATCGTGCGCGCGGCGCGCGCGCGGCTCTAAGCGCGGCGACCGCTTGGGAAACGCCGCTCGGCCGTGTTCCCCTCGCACGGGAAGCCGGGCAACAGCTGTTATCCGAGGTTGACTTTCTCAGCGAAGACGACCGCGCGCATCGCGAAGAGCACAGTATCGAGGTTCACCTGCCCTTCCTGCAGACGGTGCTAGGCGGATTCTCTTTTCTGCCCATCGGCCTGTCACACGTCTCGGCGGCGGAATGCGATCGACTGGGCGAAGCTCTGGCGCGCTTGTACCAAGCGCAAAGCGCTGCGGGCGCAAAGGTCGTTTTGCTCGCCAGCAGCGACTTAAACCACTATCTTTCCCCCGAAGAGACCGAGCGGCTCGATCGCATGGCGCTGGATAGATTGCTTGCGCTCGACGCCATGGGCCTGCTGGAAACCGTCGAAGAAAACGATATCAGCATGTGCGGCGTTGTCCCTGCGGCGGTCCTGATTTTCGCCACCGTCGCGCTCGGCGTCAAAAACTCCCGGCTCTTGAAGCACTGCCATTCGGGCGATGCCCGGCCCATGAAAGAAGTCGTCGGCTACGCCAGCGTCGCTCTGGAAGTTTGACTTGGGAGGACCCGTTTGTTAAGTCTGAATTAATGCTAGGGGTGTCCGTCTTGGCGGACTGAGAGCCCGAACGATCGGGCAACCCTCCGAACCTGATCCGGATAGCACCGGCGTAGGGAAGCGCGCGAGTCACAGTCCCTTCACTCGGGGACGAACTTAGACCGTATTCCCTGGCCACTGGACGTGGTCGAGTCGAATACGGTTTTTTATTTGATGATCGTCCAGATCAACGGAGAAAAAAAAGAAATTCGCGCGGGGCTCACTGTGGCTGCGCTGCTCGAAGAACTCGGCATCCGCGCCGGCCGCGTGGTGGTTGAGCTCAACCGCGACATCCTCGCGCGCGATCTGCACAACGCGACGCTTTTAAAGGAAGGAGACGCCGTCGAGATCGTCCACTTCGTCGGCGGCGGATAAGAGGTAACCATGAACGATCTATTTAAATTGGGAGAGAAGACCTACCGGTCGCGGCTCATCGTCGGCACGGGAAAATATAAGGACTTCGAAGAGACGAAAAAGGCCATCGAGGCATCCGGCGCGGAGATCGTGACGGTCGCGGTAAGACGCGTCAACATCACCGATCGCAACAAAGAAAATCTGCTCGACTATCTCGACCCGAACAAATACACGATTCTGCCCAACACCGCCGGATGCTACACGGCGGATGATGCGGTGCGGACCTGCCGGTTGGCGCGTGAAGCGGGAGTCGGCAACTTGGTAAAGCTTGAAGTCATCGGCGACGATCGAACGCTCTTCCCTGACATCCCCGCGACGCTCGACGCCGCCCGCGTATTAATCAAGGACGGCTTTGTCGTGCTGCCCTACATCCACGACGATCCGGTCACCGCGAAAAAGCTGCAGGAAATGGGCTGCGCCGCGGTGATGCCGCTCGCAGCGCCGATCGGCTCGGGGCTCGGCATTCGCAATCCTTATAATATTCGCATCATCCTCGAGCACGCCACGGTTCCTGTCATTGTCGACGCGGGCGTCGGCACGGCGTCGGACGCGGCGGTCGCTATGGAGATGGGCTGCGACGGCGTCTTGATGAATACGGCGATCGCCGGCGCGCGCCAACCGATTCTCATGGCCGAGGCGATGAGGCTCGCCGTCGACGCGGGACGAAAAGCGTTTCTCGCCGGCCGCATCCAGAAAAAACTCTACGCGACCGCTTCGAGCCCGCTCGAGGGAATTCTCGGTTAAGTGCCTTCACCGCAGTTCGATCTTTATCTCGTTACCGATCGGCGTCAGACCGGCGGCCGGCCATTGCTGGAAGTCGTCGAGCGGGCGCTTCTTGGCGGTGTCAAAGCGGTTCAACTGCGCGAAAAGGATTTGACCGGCGTAGACCTGTTTCGTCTCGCTGAGGCGCTAAAGAACCTGTGCCTGCGCCACGCCGCCGCACTCTTCATCAACGATCGCGTCGACGTCGCGCTCGCCGTCGACGCCGAGGGCGTGCAACTCGGCGGCGAATCGATGCCGATCGCCGCCGCGCGCGAGCTCGTAGGAGAAAAAAGGTTTATCGGCGCATCCGTTCATTCGCCGGCGGAAGCGGAAGCTGCCGAGCGGTCGGGCGCCGATTTCCTCGTCTTCGGTCCAGTTTACTTCACTCCGTCGAAGGCTGGGTACGGTGTCCCGCAGGGACTGGAGCGGTTACAAAAATTAGTGGAAAAAATCTCGGTTCCCGTTTATGCTATCGGCGGAATCAACTCTGGCAACGCCGCTTTCGTCCGGAAAACCGGCGCGTGCGGCGTAGCGTTGATTTCCGCCGTCATGAGCGCACCGGACCCCGCTGCCGCCGCGATGCAAATTCTACACTCGCTTAAAATCGGTTACGAATGAACGAGACCGCCGCCGAGGTTTTGCGCTATCTACAGGACAATCTTCTCTGGTCGCTCGTGATTGCGTTCGTCAACGGATTTCTCGCAAGCAAAACCGTCATGCATTGGGGCAGGTCGAATATGGCCGCGTATTTTGTTATAGGTGTATTAGGGACTTTCCTTGGACAGTTCGGCGTGCGCTATAGCGGCGTCCAGGAGATTCTTGATCAGGTTTCCAGTATGTCGCTGCTCTTCGACTTTGTGATCGCCTATCTCGGCTCATTTGTCGTAGCGACGTTCGTCCACTTTTTCAAACCGATGTAAGCCACCCTAGCTCAGTTGGTAGAGCAGCTGATTCGTAATCAGCAGGTCGCCGGTTCGAGTCCGGCGGGTGGCTCCAGTTTTTTCAAGCACTTCTGCGCGCTCCAGGTCATCTTCGAGTTCGTCTGCTAGCATGTTCTGAATCATCTTTGTTCTTTTTCGGTCAGCGGCTCGGCTCTAAAGACTGGATGAACGTTACGAGATCCGCCATTTCTTCCCCTTTGACGGCCGGCCATTTCAAAGACATTTGCGTCATTTTCTCTTCCATCGTGCTCGCGTGATTCCACATCGCCGAGACAATCGTGACGGGCTGATCCAACCCGCGCATTTTT
>DATJFG010000012.1:0-4240 GCA_035495775.1 Verrucomicrobiia bacterium
CCGCTCGACAGCGCTTTTTCCCGCGAGCCAGCCGCGCGGCAGGTCGGGCTCGACCTCCGCATCGATCTCGCCGGCAGCGAGCAGATCCTCGAGCTTGCGCCCGCTCGCGTGCTCGACCTTGATGCCGGCGGGGAGCTTGGCGCCGACCAGCTCGCGGTTGACGCACACCCACGTGACGCCGTCGAGCGGCAGGCCGTAGTTGTGCATGAACATGCCCTTCACCATGAAGGCGAGCGTATTCTCGTAGGTGCGAATGCCGAAGCGGCGCCCGCGGAGATCCGCGGGCTTCTCGAACCCGGCGCCGGAGCGAACGAAGCAGAACTTATGGCCGAACATGCGGCGGCTGAAAAAAGGAATCGCCTGGAACCAATCGACGCCGTGGCCGCGGGCGGTGAGATAGGAGCACATCGAGAACTCGCACGCGTCGTACTCGCCGTAATGATAAAACCGCTCGTGGCGGATGCCGCTCTCCACCGTCACGAGATTGAGATCGATTCCTTCGGGCTGGACGACGCCGTCCCTGAGCGGCTGGAGGTAATCGTATTTGTCGAACGCCAGCGTGAGTTTCAGACGCGCCATAAAATTCCTCTGCTTGGCTTTGATATTAAAGCCTACTTCTTCTGCCGATATAAACCGTCGATAAAGCCGCTCTCGTCGAGCTCCTTGACGAAACTCATGTCGGCGAACTCTTCCGGCTGAGCCCCGCGCGCCTTCGGCTCGGCCTCACTCAACTCCGCAAGCGCTTCCTTGATCGCTTCGATCGATGGATACGGCTTGACGGGCACGAGACGGGCAAAAAACTGATAGCTGTCTTCCAGGACCTCTTGGTCGTTGACCTTCATGTATTTGGCGATGACTTTTTTGCTGAACTCTTTTTGCGTTTTGTAAATCTGAATTCCTTCGACCAGGGCCCTCGTGAATTTCCGGACCGTATCGCGCCGCTGCTTGATGAAAGAAATCCGCGTCGCCACAGGGGTCGTCGGATAGGCGCCGCCGAAATCCTCCGGCTGGGCGAGAATATTCAGGTTGAACTTCCGGGCAAGATTGGTGACCGGCGGCTGCGCGACCATGCCGTGGATCTGCCTCGCTTGCACGGCGGCGAGGCGGCTGGGCTGTCCGCCGGGGATTTGGAGAATCGCGACGTCGACGTCGGGCCGCAAACCCCATTTGAGAAGAATTTTCCGCGTCGCGTAGTCGGAATTCGAGCCGAAGCGGCTGACGGACAATTTCTTGCCTTTGAGATCTTCGGGCCGTTTGATCTCGGGAGCGACGATGAGGCTGTAGGCGAGAACGTTAGTGAGCCCCGCGATCATCGTCACGTCGGCGCCCCGCAGACGCGCCACAACCGGAGCGCTGCCGCCGACCTGCACGATCGGCACGTCGCCGGAGAGCAGCGCCTGCGTCGCCTTGGAGCCGCCGTCGATGTAAATCATCGTGACGTCGAGCCCCTGCTTGTTGAAGAGTCCGGCGTCCTTCGTGATCCACAGAGGAGCGTGCGATCCCGCGATCGCGCTCCAGCCGACGATGATTTTTTCCGCGGGCGGCGCGGCGCTCCGGGAATCTCCCGCGCTCGCCGCGAAGACGGTTAGGAAGCAGAGCGAAACGACGGCGAATCGAAGCCGCCGCGGTCGCATCGCTCGTTTAACGCGATCTTTCATCATGGATGAACGTCCTGGGTGAACCAGTCGAGCGGGACTTCGCGGCCGACGCCTTTCGCGCGCGCCGCTTCGTACACCTTGGCGCCGACGGCCGCGAACTGCACGCCGAGGCCGAGGTTGTTGACGAAGCCGGTGATCTCATCGTCGCTCTGCCGCCCGGGCGTGCGGCCGGCGAGCAGATCGGGCAGCGTCGGAATCTCTTTCCAATCGATGCCGCGCCTCAGCGGGTGATCCTTGACCTCGAAGCCCGAGCGCTCGTACTTCTTTAGATCGGACGACGTCGCGTTGTTCTCGATCAGATGCGTGTGGACGACGAGCGGGCTGCAGCGTCTCAGCGCGTCGTCGTTCGCCTCGTCCCGCTGCATGCAGCTCAAGTGGACGCCTTCGCGGAGCGCTTCGGGGCCCAGAAACGGCTCGCGCGCGTTGGTGGACGTGATGATGATATCGACGCCGCGGACGGCCTCCGCCTGCGAGTCGACGGGAACGATCTCGACATTGACGACGGCGCTCGTCTCGGCCGCGAACTTCTCCCGGTTGACGCGCGTGGGGCTGTAGACTTTGATTTTCTTTATCCTGCGCGCCTCGCACGCGGCCATCACCTGCGCGCCGGCCTGCCAGCCGGAGCCGATCAGTCCGACCTGATTCGCATCGGCGCGGGCGAGAAATTTCGTCGCGACGCCGTTGGCGCCGCCGACGCGCATGCGCTGGAGCACGCCGTCGTTCATGATCGCCAAGAGCTCGCCGTTGCTCGAATTGAATAAAAGAACGAGTCCGAGCCAGCGGTTTCCCGGCATCGTCGGAAGCTTCTCGCGCCGCATGCCGCCGTCGACGCTGCGCCATGCGACGATGTCGGAGGAGAATCTGAGCGCGGCGGTGCCGAAGTGCGGCGTGGCGCCGCTCATCGTCTTCAAGTAGTGCGCCATCGGCGCTTCCGCCGCCCGACCCGCGGAGGTCGGAACATGGATATCGGAGCGCGGCGCGGCGACGGCTTTGCCTTCGCCGAGCTCGCGGTAAAGGATCTCGAGCGCCTCCATGCAGGTCTTCATGCTGAGCAGCTGCTCGACCTCGCGGTTGTCTAAAAAGAGCGGCATAACGTCTCCGTACAACTTTGCGGCGCAATTGAAAATGGCAGTAAATATCTTTTACTCGGGCTTTGTCAACGCACGCGGGGAGGTCGCGGCACGCCGTGCCTACGACGCATGGTTGACAAACGCTGGTGTATATCCTAATGTATATACCGTTTGGGAGGGCTTATGAAGACGGCGAAAATCTTCAAGAGCGGCAACAGCCAAGCTGTAAGAATCCCCAAGGAATTCCAGCTTAAAGGGCGCGAGGTCGAGATCGTAAAACAGGGAGAGGCTCTGGTGCTCCGGCCGAGGAAGGGCTCTTGGGCGGCGCTTATCGGCAGCCTGTCGAAATTCACGGACGACTTCATGGAGGACGGCCGCCGGCAGCCGCCGCATCAGCGAAGGCGGTTTTGATGAAGTTCATGCTCGACACGAACATCTGTATTTACGTCATCAAGCAGCGGCCTGAAACCGTGCTTAAACGATTTACCGGCTATCCGGTCGGCGACCTGGGACTTTCGATCGTTAGTTTGGCCGAGCTCGAATACGGCATCGCCCGGAGCTCGCAGACGGGAAAGAACCGCTCGGCGCTGGCAGAATTTCTTTCGCCGCTCGAAGTCGCCGCGTTTGACCGGGAAGCGGCGTCGGCCTACGGCAACATCAGGGCCGCCGTCGAGCGGAAAGGCAATCCCATCGGCTCGCTGGATTTGCTGATCGCGGCGCACGCGGTGAGCCTCGACGTACCGCTGGTGACGAACAACGTGAAAGAGTTCCGCCGCATTCCGGACCTCCGGGTCGAGAATTGGGTATGAAGCGACTCATGAAGAATCGTGGGTTCGCCATGGGGCTGCTCGTCTGTCTTCTTTTCTCCCCTGCCGGCTTGCGCGCAGCAACGCCGCAGCTTGCCCGCGTCGTCACGGTCTTCGCCAGTTTCAGCGAGAAGGAGGGAGCGATTTTCGTCGCCGAAGACCAAGGGCTATTTCGTAAACATGGGCTGGACGTAAAACATGTCTACGTCTCCAGCGGCTCGCTGGCGATCTCCGCTCTCGTGTCGGGCGATGCGCAGTTCTACACGGGCTCTCCCACGGGGGCGACCCTCGGCGCGGTCGCGGGCGGATTGGACGCGGTCTTCGTCGCCGGGCTCATCAACAAGCTCAACGGCGCCTTCGCGGTGGAGCCGTCGATCAAGACTCCGGCCGATTTGAAAAACAAAACTCTCGGCGTGCAGAGCATCGGCGGAGGCGTGTGGGTGCTGACGATGCTGGCGCTCAATCATTGGGGCCTGGACCCCAAGCGGGACAATATCAGGTTCCGAGTGCTGGGGGATTTTACCGTGCTGTCGCAGGCGCTCGGCTCCCACGTCATCGACGGTACCTACTTGACGTATGCCTTCGCCGCAAAAATGGAGCGCCAGGGATTTCGCATTCTCGCCGACTTATCGAAGCTGCCGGTGCCGTATCAGAACACCGGCGTCATCGCCCGGCGCAGCTTCGTCAACGCATCGCCGGAGGTCGT
>DATJFG010000013.1:0-10258 GCA_035495775.1 Verrucomicrobiia bacterium
ACCCGACGATCGTGGTGCCAATTTCCGCCTTCGTACCAGTAGTACAATCCCACGCTCGGATAGAAGTACACCTCATAATCGGGATAGTAATAATACTCGCCGCGGCCGCCGGCGTACTGGGGCTCCGCGACAACGCAGCCGCCGACGAAAAGCATCAGCGCGGCTAGGATGCCGAGTAAAAGTGTTGTTTTCCTGCTCATCTGATATCCCCCTTGTTTATTTTTCTAACGCACCAAATGCATCATCCATGTCTATTCATTAAGTAGGACAAAAAGCGGAAGTCGCACCATCCCGGCGAGGACAAAAAACGCGAACATCAGGACCACGGTGGAAACAACCCATCCCAAAAACGTGAATTTCTTTTTCATCGATCTTCCCCCTTATTTGTATTTACGCATGAGTTTGCGCCGCGGTTATCTTCCGCACCGCGACGGCGATCAGCCAACGGCCTATGATCAGCAGAGCGATCGCCCCGACGACCATAAGAGCTACATGAGTCAATGAGCCGACCGTCGTTCTTACTATTTCGTTTGAATCCATAAAGTCCTCCTGTACGGGACGAATGCATCTAGCCGGGTGATGATAGAATATTTTCCACGGGAAAAAATTGCCGTCTAAAATTGAACCTTCTTGAGGAGTCCTCTAAATATGTAGAGCAAATGCCGCACCAACATCAGCGCGCGAAAAAGAGTGATTTTGAATGCGGTCTGCGCGCGCTTCGCACCCGCGCGAATTTCGAGATGGGCTGGCGTGGAGCTTTTCGAATTCCGATTAAATTCGGGGTCAGCTCAGGTCTTGAATCTTGACCTTCGCTCCTCCATTGGACATTTCCCCGCTGGTGCGCTAATCAGGCGCCATGCCGGACGCTTTTAACCCGCCGCCGCGCGCGCGATTCCGCGAGACCGCAACATGGAATCGAAGGATCTTTCTCAATCTGGCGCTGTGGCTGATCCTCGTTCTCGCTTTCCTCGGCATGATGTCGCTTGCGCGTGGGGCGCAGGTCCAACCCCCGCCGAAGCCGAAGGTCGAGATCGTCCCGAACGTCCGGCCGGTTCCGGAGCGCGCCGGCCGCGTCACCGACAAGGCCAACGTCCTCAAAGCCGACGACCGCGCGCGCATCGACAAGGCGCTCGAACAATACGAGCGCGAGACGTTTCACCCGATCGCGCTGCTGACGATCCCGGCTCTGGCGGGAGAGCCCATCGAGTCGTATTCGCGGAGAGTCGCGAGCGCGTGGAAGCTCGGTCAGAAAGGCCTCGACGACGGCATCCTCCTCGTCATTGCGATGAACGACAAGATCGTGCGCATCGAGCTCGGGCGGGGCATGCAGAAATACATTTCGAACGACGAGGCCGAGGAGATCATCGAGGAGCACATCATCCCGTCCTTCGGCAGAGGCGACTATGCCCGCGGCATCCAGGCCGGGATTATAGAGCTGATGCGCCTCGGCCGGAGATTCGTCGTCAAGAAAGAGGACGTCGGACGGGCGAAGGGGAAATAACTAGCCGGTCCCCTTATTTGCACTCTGCGATGCGGAGCACGAGGATACGGATTCATCGACCGGAGTGATGCATCGTCTCGTCCGTTTAAAGCGTGCCGCTCTAATACGGGTAGTAGTCGTAATCGTAGTAATAAGGATCGTAAGGCGGATAAGCGTAGGGATAAGCGTAGTACGGCGGGTAATAAAAACCAAAATAATAGGAACTGAAGGGATACCCGTAGTAACCATAATAGCCGCCGTAGTAATGGCCGTGGCCGCCGTAGCTGTAATGGCGGTATCCATAGTCGTGGCCGTAGCGGGCGCCGCCGTAGTAATGGCCGTAGCCTCCATAACCGCCGCGCGAGCCGCCGTTGTAATGGCTGTAGCCTCCGTAACCGCCGCGAGAACCGCCGTAGTAATGGCCGTAGCCTCCGTAACCGCCGCGCGAACCGCCGTTGTAATGACCGTAGCCTCCAGAACCGCCATGAGAACCGCCGCGGGAGGCCGCCGAGCCGCCGCGAGAATGGCCTCCTGCCGCAGCTCCGAAAGTCTCGGCCGGAATCATTAACAGCGCCGCCAAAGCAGCGATTAATCCCAACGTCCTAATTTTTTTCATCTCGATCGCCTTTTTTCCTGCTTCGTTCGTTCCATGAGTTCGCTGCACGATCTAGCATTTTATTGAGCATTACTTGTGCCAAGCGATTGCGCCGGAACAGCGGAATTTCCGGCGCTGCTGTTCGCAGCAACGCTAGAATTCGCCCCTATTTTTTCGCAGGATTGCTAACGGGGGAGTCGTTCGGCCACTGGCCTTATAATCAGGGATGCGGGCGGATCAGATTTTGGGGCAGGTGCTGAATCTTGACTTTTCGCTGTCGTGCTAAAAAGCTCACGCCGATTTTCTGAATTCCGTGTGCCCGTAATAGATCATCAAGACGAGCCAGGTGGTGTTTGCGGCGACGATCGAGAGACCTCCGAAGAAGCTCAGCCATTGATTGAGGGAAGGATAGTAATACAAATTCCAGTAGCCCCAGGCGGAGAAAAAGAAGGTCGAGGCTATGGTGACGCCGCGATATCCCTTGTCGCGGTATGTCTGCAGCACGTTGAGCCACAGCACGATGCTGCCGCCCAACTCAAACAGTCCATTAATGACATCTCCAAAACTCATACCGGTTCAAGGCCGGGTCGGAGCCTGGCGATAAGCTCCACCGGAAGGTTCTTTAATCCGGCATGCACGCGGTGACGGTGATCTCGACCAGGAGATCGGGGGAGTTGAGCATCGCCTCGACGGTGGTGCGCGCGGGCTTGTTCGCCGGAAAATATTTGCCGTACTCGTCGTTATACTCTGCGAGATCTTCGCGCTTGGTGAGATGGGTCGTTAGGGTGAGGACGTTGTCGAGCGACGTGCCGGCGGCCGAGAGAATCGTTTTGATCCGCTCCAGCGCGAAGCGCGTCTGCTCGCGCACGCCTTTGCCGACTTCGCCCGAGACCGGGTGGCGGCCGGTCTGGCCGGCGACAAAGATGAGATCGCCGAAGCGGACGGCGGGCGAGAGATTGGGATTGGCCGCGGCGAGCTTGACCTGAATGACCTCTTTCTTGGGCATCGAAGTTGAAACGTGCGCGAAGTGAAAACTTCAACGCGAGGCGATCAATCCGTATACCACTTCGTATGCTTCTCGACCGGCAGCCGCTTGGCCATGGTTTTCTGCTCGGAGTAGCCGAGAAAGATGCACGATACCGGCCGCTCTTTTTCAGTAAGTCCGAGAACCGGGCCGACGAAGTTTTGGTCGATCCAGGTGCCGGTGCTGGGGTAGCTGCCGAGGCCGCGCGCGGCCGCGGCGACGAGGAGGTTCTCGATCGCGCACCAGCAGGCGGCGTAGTTCTCTTGATCGGTGATCTTGTTGTCGTCGCCGACCATCGACACGATGATAATGACGGGGGAGGAAAAACATTTCTCGCGCGCGAAGCGGAGCTCGTCCTCGCTCGGCTGCGCGCCTTTTTTCTCGGCCGCCCAGCGCACCGCCGCCTGCCGGGCGGCGACCAATTTTTCGCGCCCCTTGCCCGTGAAGACGTGGAAGCGCCACGGATGGGTCAGCTTGTGGTTCGGCGCCCAGTGGGCGGCGTCGAGCAGCTCTTCGATCCACTCGCGCGGAATCTCGGTGGGAAGGTATTCCTTGATCGCGCGGCGCGTCTTGATCGCGGTCAGCGCGTCCTCGAGCGGGCGCTCGGTTTCGTTTGCCATCGATCCTACCTCCTGGTGTTGTCGGATTGATCTAAAGGAAGTTAATTTACACTTTTTTCTTTCCCGAGCAAATACTGTCGGAACGCGCGATTGTCAATCGGTCGGAGGCTTGCTCTTTTACTTCAAACCCTGATATTTCGACTGGGTGCCCTCGTCGGCCAATACCTTCAGCGATATCGCCCGGGCGATCCAGCTCGCCCTGACGCCGGCATTTCTCCTCACCGGGATCGCGGGCATGCTCAGCTGGTCGTGGGTCTGGCGTTCTTCCTCCGCGAGGTGCACCTCGCGATGCGGAGCACGAGGATACCGATTCCTCGGCGGAGTGACGGCGATGACGGACGATTTTAACCTGCCTTTGCGAGCGCCGTGCCGCCGAATTTCGCGGGACCGGCGAAACGCCTCCCGCCGCTTGGCGCTTTCTCTGTTCGCGCTCACCAGTATCATCGCCGCGACATCCGTCGCCCGCGCCGCGCAGCCCCAACCCACGCCGAAGATCGAGGCCATCCCTAAGCTCCAACCCATTCCGAAGCGCACGGGCCGCGTCACCGACACCGCCAAGGTGCTTTTGGCGGGCGACAGGGAGCATCTGGAAAAGATGCTCGCGCAGTACGAGCGCGAGACGTTTCACCAGCTCGCGGTCCTGACGATCCCGACGCTGGCCGGCGAGGCCGTCGACGCCTTCACGCGCCGGGCTTTGAGCGCGTGGAAGCTCGGCCAGCCGGGGCTCGACAACGGCGTTCTCGTGACCATGGCGATGAAGGAGCAGCTCGTGCGCATCGAGCTCGGCGCCGCCATGAAAAAATTCATTTCCAACGACGCGGTGGAAGCGGTGATCGAGAAGAAGATGATTCCCGCCTTCAGCAAGGGCGAGTTCGCCGCCGGGCTGCAGGCCGGGCTCGAAGAGCTGATGCGTCTCGGCCGCAAATTCGTGGTCAAAAAAGAAGACGTCGAGCGCGCCAAGCGCAAATAAACGAATTCATCGGCGGCGGAGACCTTCCGTCGAGTTTCTTTCCAGACCATCCTTACCCGCGCCGTCCAACCGACATTGACATCCGAGCGTCGGGTGGTATTCACCAGAGCGGACACCTATTTCAACCACAGGAGGGATTTATGCTGAAGAGGATTCTAACGACCGCGCTGCTCTTGGCGGTTTTCGCTCTGGGTTATGTTTGCGGCACCGTGAACCAGCAACCGGCCGACGCCCAGATCGGCGGGCTCTTGGAAAAAGGCGGGGGCGTGTTCGGCTCGGCGAAGGAGATGGGCTCGGCGATCGTGGAGATGCAGGATCACGTGAACGGGCTCCAGAAAAATCTCGACACCTTCAAAAAGGTACAGTCGTCCATCACCGGGAAGTAGCGGCCGGCCGGCTTTTACAAGCCGCCGCCAGCCGGCGGCGGCTCGCCGAGCCGCCTAGTCGGCCGACTCACGCAGATGGGTGAGAAAGGCCTGCCCCAGTTTAGAAAGATGTTTATTCTTGTGCAGCACGATATGCACGGGAGATTTTAGATTAATCCTCTCGATCGTCCTGATCGCTACGATCTTGTTTTTCGCGTGCTTCTCGACGGTCGCTTGCGAGAGAATCGACATCCCGAGGCCGCAACTGACCGCCGTGATGATGGCTTCGTGATTGCCGAAGGTGGTCTGTTGAAGCGAGATTCCCTTTTCCGAGAAGATTTTATCGATGATGAACTTCAGATCTCCCGAGTCAGGCAGAAGCATGCGTTGGCCGGCGATATCTTTCACCGATACGCGCGCCTTTTTCGTGAGCGGATGTTTCGTCGGCAGCACCAGCACTCTTGGTTCATCGCAGAGACGCTCCTTGCGAAGCTGCTGCGCCTTGGGATGGCCGAGGATCACCGCAACATCGATGTCATTTTCGACCAGCCAGCGCTCGACCTGTTCGCGACCGCTGACCCTTAATAGAATCTCTGCTTCCGGATAGAGCTTTTTAAACTCCGCGATCGCGGACGGCAGGATCTTGACTCCGGGAGCCGTATTCCCCCCGACGACCAAGCGTCCGCCGCGGGCCCCTTGAAATTTTTCGACTTCCGTCCCCAGCTCGATCAGTAAATCGGAGATCCGATGGGCGTATTCCGCCACCAACTCACCTTCCGCCGTCAGGTGAATCGTGCGCCCCAGGCGTTCGAAAAGTCGAATGCCGAGAGCGCTTTCGAGCCGCCGAATCTGGATCGATACAGACGGTTGGCTCATCTGCAGAATATCCGCGGCGCTGGAAAAGCTCCGTTCTTTAACGACCTGCAGGAAAATCTCAAGCTGATGAAGGTTCGCCAGTCGCATAAATAATCGTCTATCGATTTGATCTTCATAATATATTTGATGTTCGCTCCACCGTGCAATACCCGTAATCAAGACTTTCGGTCGGCTGGCGATGACCGATCCGCGCGAAAGGGGAGGTGGTCCGATGACACGATCGAGAGTCCATGGGCTCATGACGACGGCCGTTGCCCGCGTTATCCTGATATCGGCGTGCGCTCATTTTCTTACGCGGGAGGTTAAGACCGACACGGCGGCGGTGGAGACGTCGCCGGGCCATTGAGCCAGAAAAAAGCGACCTGATCGAGTACCTAAAATCACTGTGATAGATGCCGAGTATCTGACGGCATCCACTTACAAGGATACAAGGAAAAACCATGGCCAAGCTGTTTTCCATCAAGCCGGGAATGACTTTCAGGGGCCGGGAGTTCAGGGGACTGCGCGGCTGGGCGGGCAAACCCACGCATCCGCCCCTTACGGATTTCCCCATCGTCTGTTACGTCCTCACGGCGGTGTTCGACGTCGTCTCTTATTATAAAGGCGACGACGGCGACGGAGCCGCCCGCGCCTTTTTCGTTGCCGCGACCTACGTCCTCGTTGCCGGCGCAATCGTCTCGCTCGGCACCGCCCTCACCGGCTTCTGGGATTGGTGGAAGGGGATGGACAGGGATCACTCGACCGGCTTTATCGGCAGGGCCAAACACACGCAGGTGTGGCGCACGGCGAACTGGCATATGGCGGTGATGCTCACCGTGACTCTCATCGTCGTCATCGATATTATCGTCCGTCTTCTACGGTTCAGTGAGGGATCGACAGATCTTCTCACGATGATTCTCTCCATCCTTGCCGGCGTGCTGGTTTCCTACGGAGCGACCTACGGCGGCTCGCTGGTCTATGATTACCAGTTCAACGTGGAAAGTCTGGAGGGGAAAACCGCCTGGGACGAGACGGAAGTCGACCAGAATCCTGGAGAGCGCCTGCCTCCGAAAAAATAGTTCCGAAGCCGCGCGATGCCTGAAAAGCAATGGAGCCTCGAACGTCTGCGAGCCGAGAGCGGCACTTGGCGCTCAGCGATCCTTATCACCGCGGTTCATCTGGATTTATTTACCTGGCTAGGAAAACGGGCAAGGAGCCTCGCGGCCCTCGCTGCCCGTTTCGGCGGCAATCCGGATGGCTGGGAAATCTTCTTAAACGCGCTGTGCGCGATGGGTCTATTGCGCAAGCGGCGGCAAAAATATGCCAACAGCCGTTTTTCGTCAAAGCACCTGAGCGGGGACGGGGCCGTTTTTCTGTTGCCCGCGTACGACGCGTGGCAAGCCTGGGGCGGGCTGGCCGCCGTGTTGCGCAGCGGCAGAAGGCCCAAAACCGAGAAACCCTTTTTCTCCGACGCGAAAAAAACGTACCGATTGCTGCGCGCCCTGGAAGTCGATGCCCGGGCGATCGCGCCGCATCTGATCGCGCGGCTGCCCCTGAGCCGCGCCGGCACCCTGCTCGATCTCGGCGGGGGGCTCGGCGCATTTTCCGCCGCCTTTTGCCGGCGCTACCCGCGGCTCCGCGCGACTGTCGTCGAGCATCCCCGGATTGCACGGATCGCGCGCCGCGCCGTCGGCCGTGCGGGACCGACGAAAAGAATACGGGTCATCGGCCTGGACTTTAGACGCCGCGCGCTGCCGCGAGGATTCGACACCGTTTTTGTATCGAATGTTCTTCACTCGTACGGTGTCGATGAAAATCGCTCGCTGCTGGTGAAAATCCGCAATTGCCTCAATCCTGAAGGACAATTGATTCTGCGCGACGTATTCATGAACCGGGACAAAACGGGCCCCGAGTGGGCGACGCTTTTTTCCGTTTCTCTGCTTCTGCACACCCCCCGCGGTCGCTGTTACACTATCGATGAGATCGTCGGCTGGCTCCGCCAATCCGGCTTTTCACGCATCACCGGCCCTTTTCGCTCTAGTCCGCTTTCTTTCGATCCCGATTCGGTTTTGATCGCGGAGGTGTAGTCCGGAAAGAGTGGCGGATCGGGGACTACGGCGCAAGCGTATAGCCCGACGGCGCGCGCCGGACGACTTCCGCGCTGACCGGCGGGGCTTTTTCAGCGCGTTGACCGGTCGAGCGGCGGCGTGGAAGCGGCGGCCTCACCGCCGGACGGTTCGATGCGGCGGCGGATGCGCCGAGCGACTGGCGGACGCGGCTTGGGCTCAAACCCAAGACGTCGCAGATATTGCGGAACGAGAAGGCGTGTTGGTTGTCGTCGCTGAAGATCCACTCGTTCACCTCGGCGAAACGCCGCCCGCCCCCCAACATGAGCGTCCGATAGCTCTTTACGGCTTCCTCGAGCACCGCGACGAGCAGCCGCTTCTCCGGCGCAAGCTCGCTGTGCTTCGCGAAGGTCTTCCAGTACTGCGCAGGGAGCGAAGCGTCCTGTCGTAAAAAATCCGTATTCTCCATTTGGTCTCCTTACCGGCCGGCGAGAATACGATGGAGCAACACGGAAGTGAATCGGGTGTAAACCTGAAAAGCGCCGCGGGGAATCCCGGACATGGCGCGCTACGAGGCGGGCGCGCCGCTCTCTCATCCCACGGGAGAATAAAACAGGGCCGCGCGTTTTTTATTTCTCCCACAGTCTCGCGGCATGGAGACGGAAACGATTGGATTTTTCCGGCCGTATCACGGTAAGATTCGAACGGGATCATGCGCGCGAACGATTGGCAGAGTTGGCTTGCAGGGACGGTCCGCGAGGTGATGGCGGCGCCGGAGTTCGACCGCTATTTCGCGGTCAAATTGAACCGCCCGCGCGCGGTGATGATGCTCACGCAGCACGGGCTCTTCAGCCGCCACCGTCGCGACTGCTGGGCTTACGTATCGGCGAACTGCCCGGAGCTTTCGATCAAGCAGAAGATCCTCCGCCACGAATACGAAGAGGTGATCAAGGACGATTATTCCGACCAGGGCCATCTCGACTTGGTCATCCGGCAGGGGAAAGCCGTCGGCATGACGCCCGACGAGGTGCTAGCGGTCGAGCCGCTCCCGATCACGCGCGCCTGCCTCTACGCGTGGGCGTGGATGACGCGTGAGAAAAGCTGGATCGAAGGGCTCGCGGCGCTCACCGTCACCGAATGGTCGAACGACGATCGGCTGTTGGCCGACCAGGGTGGCGGCCATGCGACGCGCAGCGCGCGGCGCTGGATGGAGGACCTTGGACTCAAGTGGAAGGACATGCCGAACTACAAAGTGCACAGCCAGGCGGACGAGGAGCATGGCAGGATGTTTCTCGCCGACCTGGAGAAATTCGCGAACGGCGAGCGCGAGGCGGAGGCGATGCAGGCGGTGAGAGAGTCGCTCGACCTCTTTAGAATTTTCCGCGGCGGCGTGGCGGCGGCGATGGAAGGTATCCCATTCTAGCCGCGGCGCTTGAAACGATTCAGTTCCCGGCCATCGGTGAGGATTGAAAGCAGCGAATCCCTATTTAACCTTTCGCGTCGTGGAGGGCGCGGCGAATTTCCCACTCGATATATTTCTGCATGCCGCCGTCAAACCAGTGCTGCGGCAAAACGGCGTAGGCCACTTTCTTCTCGGCCGCCTTCTCTAGAATGATGAGATCCGGATCGGCGTTGGCCTGCGGCTTTCCGATATGCCATCCCTCCTCGATATTATCGAGGTAATGCTGGACTATCGCGAATCGATCACCGAGCATATTCGAGTTGCCTCTTTTAAACATGTCCGCATCCGGCTAGAAGGTTTAATCACACAGGCTAGAGAAAAGATAGACCTGCTACGGAAGTACTGCTCTAAAGGAGCGCTCTCATGGCCGTATATTTAATCGCGGACGTTAAAGTCACCGACGGCGGCTGGATTCCGGAGTATGCGGCGAATGTTCACAAAATTGTGCATCGCCACGGCGGGAAGTACCTTTCGCGCAGCGGCAATATTACGACGATCGAAGGCGAAGGATTGGAAACGACGCTCGTCGCCCTGCTGGAATTTCCGTCGATGGAGGCGGTGCGGGCGTTCGTGGACGATCCGGCCTATGCGAAGTATCGACAGGCGCGCCGCGCCGGCAGCGTCAGCCGGTTGCATGTCATCGACGACACGGACATCGCGGGGACCATTCCATATTTACGAAAAGGCTGACCGTGAAATTGCAGGCGTTCAATTCGATTTCTCGCCGCGCGCTCTGCAGGTCTTGAAGACTCCTCGTAGAGCTTCACGTTCTCGGTGAAATACTTATAGTCGTCGGGCCGCTCGACGACGCGCTGGTAGCC
>DATJFG010000014.1:0-6082 GCA_035495775.1 Verrucomicrobiia bacterium
ACAAGGTCTACCCGGGCGCGCAGCACGGCTTTCACACGGACACCAACCCCGAGCGCTACCATCCGGAAGCGGCGAAAGAGGCCTGGACGTGGACGCTCGATTTCTTTAAAGCGAACCTGCGTCGCGCCTAGAATAGTTGCATGAACATCGACCTCCATTCGCATTTTTTCCCGATCGACGCGTTTCGCGACGCCGCGCAATATCGCGACAAGGCGCCGCGCGCAACGATCGCCGACGGCCGTCTCACGATTCGCTCCGGCGGCGGCACGCGCGCTAATCTCGGGGCCGTCATGTACGACTCCGCCGAGCGTCTGGGCGAGCTCGACCGGATGCAGATCGATCTCCAGGCGCTGTCGCCGTCGCCGATCATGCTTTTTTATTGGGACGAGCCGGCGGCCGCCGGCTACTTCTCGCGGCTGCAGAACGAGGCGATCCGCGCGATCGTCGCGCGCCATCCGGACCGCTACGTGGGCTTCGGCAGCGCGCCGCTGCAGGACGTGCGCGAGGCGATCGCCGTGGCGGAGCACGCCAAGCGGCTCGGGCTTCGCGGCCTGGAGATTGGCACCGCGGTCGGCGAGAAGCAGCTCGATGACCCCGTGTTCGAGCCGTTCTTCGAGGCGGCTCAGGGCCTCGATCTCCTACTCTTCGTCCATCCGACCGAGGACGGGATCGACATGGACGATCCGGTGAACGCGATGCTTGGAAACGTCATCCAATTTCCCTACCGCACGACGCTGATGATCGAGCGCATGATCCTCAAAGGCTTGTTCGAGAAACATCAAAACCTCAAGCTCTGCCTCTCGCACGGCGGCGGGCTGCTCGCCTTCAACATCGGACGGCTCGATCACGCCTACAGCGCGCGCGCGGAGCTGAGAAAGCATATCGAGAAAAAACCGTCCGAGTACCTGGGCCGCTTTTACTACGATACGATCCTCCATTCGGTCGAGGCGCTCGAATACCTCATCCGCATCGTCGGGGTCGACCGGATCGTCATCGGCACCGATTATCCGATGGCGATGGGCGACTTCGATCCGCTCGCGCGCATCATGCAGCTGGACTTGACGCAGGAGGAGCGTAACGCGATTTGCGAGCGCAACGCGGCCCAGGCGCTCGGGCTGTCGATCCGGCGCATCGCCAAGGGAGAACATCGGTAAGACAGGAGAGGGCTACGATGGACGAGAAGGCATCGCCGCGCGTAACGCGGCGCGATTTCCTCGCGGCTGCGGCTGTCACCGCCGTCGTTGCGGGAACCGCCTCGGCCGCCGAGAAAAAGGAGAAGGGAATGGCCAAGGGACCGATCGTATGGCTCGACATGGACCAGAAGGAGCTCGACGATGCCTATGATCAGAGCGTCTACGCGCCGAATCAGGGCGAGATCCGCAAGCGCCGCATCGCGGCGTGCGAGCGGGCGCTGAAGCGCCTCGGGCCGCCGGAGCGCATCGCCTACGGCCCGACGGAGATCGAGAAACTCGACATTTATAAAACGAATCGAGCGAATGCGCCCGTCCGAATCTTCATCCACGGCGGCGCATGGCGGAACGGTGCCTCTAAAGAATCGGCTTACATGGCGGAGATGTATCTCGCCGCCGGGGCCCACTTCGTTGTGCCCGATTTTGCCAACGTGCAGGACGTGGGCGGCAATCTCCTGACGATGGCAGGACAGGTGCGGTGCGCCGTCGCCTGGGTATGCAAGAACGCGGCGAGCTTCGGCGGCGATCCCAACCGTATTTACCTCGCCGGCCATTCCTCCGGCGCCCATCTCGGCGGCGTGGTGACCGTCACCGATTGGGAGAAAGACTTCGGCCTTCCGCGGAACGTCCTCAAAGGCGCGATACTCATCAGCGGCATGTACGATCTCAAGGCCGTGCGGCTGTCCAAACGGAGCCAATACGTGAAATTCGACAACGAGACGGAGGAAAAGCTCAGTACGCAGCGTCATCTCGACAAGCTGCATACCCCGCTCATTGTCGCGCACGGCACGCTCGAGACGCCGGAGTTCCAGCGCCAGACGCGGGAGTTCGCCGCGGCGGTCAAGGCCGCGGGCAAGCCGGTCGAATTCTTCACCGGCGAGGGCTACAACCACTTCGAGATGCAGGAGACGATGGCGAACCCGTTCGGGCTTTGCGGCCGCGCAGCGCTGGAGCAGATGGGGTTGAAGGTAGGCGTGTGACCTCACATTTTTTTCATTTGACGATCGCCGTCGATCCGCCTTATTGTCTCATCGGAACTTCGCAATGGACGAGCCGCATCCTAAGCCTTCCGGAACAATCGCGATTTTGATTCTTTACGCCGCGCTGAGCCTGGTGCTCTGGGGCTCGATTTATCTGACGCTGCTCTTTCGCGGGGTGACGCAATGAACGGCCTCGGTATCGATCCGTACGAGCGCGGCTGGATGATCGCCAGCGGCGTGATGCTCGCCGTTTTTCTCCTCGCCGTCGGCGTCAGTGTCTATCGCGGCATCTCTCTGCCGGGCCACGAGGCGCGGATCGATCCGGGCCGCACGCTGGTTGATCCGCCCTTCGCCAAGCCAGCCGTCTTCGAGCGCGGCCCTGGTCGCTACGACGCTTACATCCGGGTGCAAATCTGGGCCTTCACTCCGAACGAGATCAAAGTCCCCGCCGGCTCCACGGTGACTTTTTATCTCACGAGCCCCGACATGCAGCACGGCTTCATGATCGAGCGGACGAATGTGAACGTCATGGTCCTTCCCGGACAGGTGAGCAGGATCAGCGCACGCTTCGATAGCCCGGGAGAATACCTGTTCGTCTGTCACGAGTATTGCGGCATCGGACATCATCTCATGTCGGGTAAGGTGATCGTGACGCCGAAGTCGTAGCGGAGCTGTCATGCAGGAAAACGCCTTTCGTCTCGAAGAGAAACTCACCGCATGGCAGGTCGGCATCGCTCTTGGCGCGCTGTTTCTCGGCACCTGGTTCGGGCCGCTTCAAGTCCTCGAACACGCCGGCATCGATCTTTACGGTAAGCTCGCGCCGGGAATCCAGAGCTATTATCAGGGGCTGAGCCTCCACGGCGTTTTGAACGCGCTAGTCTACACGACCTTTTTCATCAGCGGATTTTTGACCTTCACCACGGTCCACAGCCTCGGAACGAAGCTCCGCTTTCCCACAGTCAATATCGTGGGTTTTCTCGTCATGGCCTTTGGACTCCTAATGGCCGCGGTCCCGCTGCTGCTGAACGAGGCGACGGTGCTCTACACGTTTTATCCGCCGCTTCAGGCGAGCGCGTTTTTTTACATCGGCCTCACGCTCGTCGTCGTAGGCTCGTGGATCGAGGCCGCCGGGCTTTTCTTCACGCTGGCGTCATGGCGCAAGAATCACCCGGGCGAGCGCACACCGTTCATCGCCTTCGGCTCCGTCCTCACGATGGCGATGTGGGTGATCGCCTCGCTCGGTCTCGCGGCCGAGATGCTGTTCCTCCTGATTCCGTGGTCGCTCGGCTGGGTCAAAGGCACCGATCCGCTGCTCGGGCGGACGCTCTTCTGGTTCACCGGCCATCCGATCGTCTATTTCTGGCTGCTGCCGGTCTACGTCTCGTGGTACGGCATGCTGCCCAAGCAGGCGGGGGGAAAGCTCTTCAGCGATCCGCTGGCGCGGCTCGCGTTCTGGCTTTTTCTCGTGCTTTCGATTCCCGTCGGCCTGCATCACCAGTTCGCCGATCCGGGGATCGCGCCCGTATGGAAGGGGCTGCACACGATACTGACCTTCGGCGTCGCTTTTCCTAGCCTCATGACCGCGTTTACGGTCATCGCGTCGCTCGAGCTGGGCGGCCGCGCTCGCGGCGGCACGGGGCTTTTCGGCTGGATTGCAAAGCTCCCGTGGAGCGATCCGTCGTTCGCGGCGCAGGCCCTTGCGATGCTGATCTTCGCCTTCGGCGGCATCGGCGGGATCATCAACGCCTCGTACAACATGGATCTCGTCGTGCACAACACGCTCTGGATCGTCGGCCATTTCCATCTGACCGTCGGCGCGGCGGTCGCTTTAAGCTTCATCGGCATCACCTACTGGCTCGTGCCGCATTTGACGGGAAAAGATCTCTGGAGCCCACGCGCGGCGCGCTTTCAAGTCTGGAGTTTCGTCATCGGCATGGCGATCTTCTCGGCGAGCCATCACTATGTCGGCTTCCGCTACGGTGTGCCGCGCCGGACCATGCTGGGCGCCGCGCCCTACTTTGCCGCGGAGTGGCGGCCCTGGCTCATCGCCGCGGCGATCGGCGGTATCTTATTGTGGGCGAGCTTGATGCTCCACTTCATCATCCTTCTCGGCACAGTCTTCGGCTCGCGCAAATCCGCAGCGCCGGTGGACATGCCCGTCGCCGAGCCTCTGCGCGCGTCGGCGGAAACGCCGGCGTGGCTCGATGCCTGGATACCGTGGCTGGTCGCGGCGATCGTTTTGATCGTCCTCTCCTACGGTCCGCCGCTTGCGCACATGATCGCGACGGTGGACCTGTCATCCCCCGGCATGAAAGTCTGGTAGAGAATAAAAGATTCATTCCAACCGTTGTCTCTCTGTTCCGTTTCATACACAATCTTTAGATTCCATGAGGATCGACGAGCAACTCGCTGTGAAAGTGCCGGAAGAAGAGAAGCGCACCATTCACATCAATCGCCGCCGCACGCTCAAGCCGCCGCGGCTGATGACGGGAAAAGAGCGGCGCTGGCTCGACCCGAATAAAGGTTTGTTTAAGCTTTTTGAGCGCGCAATCGACCGCACCGTCTCGCGCTATATCTTTCCGCATCTGCTCGGCCTCTGGCATCCGTACACATGGCTTTTGCCGCGCCGCTTCTGCCTGGCTGAGACTTCGCTGGCGCCGATCGGCTGGCCGAAAGACATGCCGCGGCTCCGTGCGCTGCTCCTCTCGGACATTCATACCGGGACTTTTCTGAAAGCCGAGATCGTCGCCGACATCGTGGATGGATTGATGGAGCTGGGACCCGATCTCGTCGCGATCGCGGGCGACATCGTCACCGCGCAGGCGAGCGATCTGGACGGCTTCATCCCCGCGCTGGCGCCGCTTTCGCACGCGCCTCTGGGCGCGTGGTACTGCCACGGCAACCACGACTATTTCGGCGGCGACGCGGAGAAGATCCGCGACCGGCTCGAAAATATCGGCATCCATACACTCAAGAACGAGGCAGTCGCACTGCGCCACGGGCATGGAAAGTTCGTGCTCGGCGGCATCGACGATTATGTCATGGGAAATCCCGACTGGGACGCGCTCGTCGCCGCTCACGGGACGCCGCATCTCCTGCTCGCGCATCATCCGGATTTGTTCTACCAGGCGACGGCGCGCAACATTCCGCTGATCCTCTCCGGGCACACACACGGCGGTCAGATCCGCTTCAACTACGGCCCGCCGATCCTGCGCCAGAGCCATTTCTGCCTCGACGAGGGACTTTACGCGCATGCCTCCTCGCTGCTCGTCGTCTCGCGCGGTTTAGGGAGCGTCGGCATCCCGTGGCGCTACGGCGCCGACCCCGAGGCGGTGCTGATCGAGATCGAGGCGTGAGAGATAGAAAGGTCGAAGAAAGTTATTATTGGCCGCGGAAAAAACAAAGCACGTTGGCGTCTCGATCAATAATGACGATTAAATCGCCGCCCAAAGATTTTCGTTCGTCTTGCGGTATTGGTCTAAAATAGGCGATGTAATACCCATCTTTAGCATACATTTCCAAATCCATGTAAGCGATTCCATACCCGAGTTCTACGGCCTTATTCTGGGCTGCACTTGTAAGGGAAC
Organism: Verrucomicrobiia bacterium; assembly: GCA_035495775.1. GTDB lineage: Bacteria > Desulfobacterota > Binatia > UBA9968 > UBA9968 > JAJPJQ01. The sequence continues at coordinate 5,758 of DATJFG010000014.1, forward strand.
GGAGTGTCTCACGGCTGACGTTGAGTGGCGGAGGTTTGTGCGTGTAGCGAGAAACTTCACTACCTCCCGCCCAGTAATCTGAGCAAAGCGCAACGGCAGCGAACAGTAAAACCGAAATCATCCCAGTAATTTACTACAAAGCGGGCGGAAAGTGCTATCGCTACTATCTTCTGCTTTTCCGCTGCGGTGCTACACTTCCGATAGAACTTCTACGGAGGCTCTATGGCGTACGAGCATCTCGCGATTTATTTGAACGATCATCTGGCGGGCTCGACCATCGCCATCGAGCACCTCGAGGATCTGGAAGCGACGGCGAAGGACATCG
>DATJFG010000015.1:0-33583 GCA_035495775.1 Verrucomicrobiia bacterium
AGATTTCTTTCAGGTTCATAGAACGTCGCAATGGTGCGGCAATATATCCGCTGTAACCTGCTGTTTCCCAGGAAGCGGTGCCGTCCCGGTTGTGGGGTAATTCGGCCGAAGCGCGACGCCGCTGACATCGGTCGCGGCATCGACAGCGGCCTGGTGGACGGCCGATTGTGTTTGAGCCGATAGCTTACTAAAATGATACTTCCGATTGCAAGCCAATGAGCGCGATGTACAACAATTATATCCGCGGGCGCTGGATGCCGGCCGTGTCCGGGGCGACGTTCGAAAACCGCAATCCGGCCGACCGGCGCGACGTCATCGGGCTGTTTCCCGACTCTGGCGCCGAAGACGTCGACCGCGCCGTCGGCGCGGCGCGCGAGGCCTTCCCGTCCTGGAGGCTTGTGCCGGCGCCGAAGCGCGGCGAGCTGATCTTCAAAATCGGCGAGATTCTCAAGCGCCGCAAAGAAGAGATCGCGCGCGCGATGACGCGCGAGATGGGAAAGATTCTCAAGGAGACGCGCGGCGACGTCCAGGAGGGGATCGACACCGCCTTCTACGCCGGGGGCGAAGGGCGCCGGCTCTTCGGCGAGACGACTCCCGCCGAGCTGCCGAATAAATTCGCGATGTCGGTGCGCGGGCCGGTCGGCGTGTGCGGTTTGATCACGCCGTGGAATTTTCCGCTCGCGATCCCGACGTGGAAGCTTTTCCCCGCGCTGCTCTGCGGCAATACGGTCGTGTTGAAGCCCGCCGAGGACACGCCGCACACCGCGGTGTTGTTCTTCGAGGTCTTGGAAGAGGCGGGCATCCCGCCGGGCGTTGCTAACTTGGTTCATGGCCGCGGCGAGACCGCGGGCGCGGCTTTGGTCGCGCATCCGGATGTCCAGCTGATCTCGTTTACCGGCTCGTCCGAGGTCGGCCGAGAGATCGCCGCGTCCTGCGGCCGGAGCTTGAAGCGCGTGGCGCTCGAGATGGGCGGAAAAAACGCGCAGATCGTGATGGAAGACGCCGATCTCGATCTCGCGGCGGAGGGCGCGCTGTGGGGCGCCTTCGGCACGACGGGACAGCGCTGCACCGCGACCAGCAGGCTCATCGTCCATCGCGACGTCAAGCGGAAAATTACGGACGCGCTCGTGGGGCGGGCGGAAAAGATCAAGATCGGCGACGGGCTCGACGAAAGCGTCGAAATGGGGCCGCTCATCAACGAAGCGGCGCGCGAGAAGGTGCACCGCTACGTCCAGATCGGCAGGGACGAGGGCGCGGGGCTGCTGACGGGAGGCGCGATCTACGAGGCGGGGCAGTGGGTCAACGGCTGGTTCTATCGCCCGACGATCTTCGATCGCGTCGCGCCGTCCATGCGCATCGCGCAGGAGGAGATCTTCGGCCCCGTGCTGTCGATCATCGAGATCGGAAGCTTCGAGGAGGCGATTGCCGCCCTCAACAGCACGCGCTACGGGCTGTCGAGCTCGATCTACACGCGCGACGTCGCGCGCGCATTTCGCGCGCTGCGCGACATCGAAGCGGGCATCACCTACATCAACGGGCCGACGATCGGCGCCGAGGTGCACCTGCCGTTCGGCGGCGTCAAAGAGACCGGCAACGGCCACCGCGAGGCCGGCACGACGGTGTACGACATCTTCACGGAATGGAAGTCGGTCTATGTCGATTATTCGGGAAAGCTCCAGAAGGCGCAGATCGACAACGCCGAATAGCCGCAGGTGCGCCGCTGAAGATACCCCACATCAAGGTCAAGCCGCCGGGCCCCAAGGCGCAGGAGCTCATCCGACGCGACGAGCGTTACACGGCGCCGGCCTACGGACGGGTTTACCCGCTCGCCGTCAAAGAAGGACGCGGCATGGCGATCGAGGATGTCGACGGAAACTTCTTCCTGGATTTTACCGCCGGCATCGCCGTCGCGTCGACGGGCCATTCCCATCCGAAAGTCGTCGCCGCGATCGAGGAGCAGGCGCGGCGCTTTCTCCATTACTGCGGCAGCGACTTTTATTACGAGCCGATGGCTCGGCTCGCCGAAACGCTCTGCCGCCTAGCGCCGGGCACATCGAATCAAAAAGTCTTTTTGACGAATTCCGGCACCGAGGCGGTCGAGGCGGCGATCAAGCTCGCGCGCTACGCGACCACCCGAACGCACCTGATCGCGTTTTTGGGAGCGTTTCACGGCCGGACCTTGGGCGCGCTTTCGCTGACGGCGAGCCGTGCATCGCATCGCGCTGGCTTCGGGCCGCTGCTCCCCGACGTGCACCATGCGCCGTACGGGATGGAAGGCGTCGATTTCATCGAGAAGCAGATCTTCGTCCACGAGGCGGCCCCGGCGGAGGTCGCGGCGATTTTCGTCGAGCCGATTCAGGGCGAAGGCGGCTACATCGTGCCGCCGGATGAATTCCTTCCCGCGTTGAAAGAAATTTGCCGGCGGCACGGAATACTGCTCGTCGCCGACGAGATCCAATCGGGCTTCGGCCGCACCGGCAAGATGTTCGCGTGCGAGCACTGGGACATCGAGCCGGACATCCTTTGCGTCGCCAAGGGCATCGCGAGCGGCCTGCCGCTCGGAGCGATGATCGCCCGCAGCGAAATCAGTTCCTGGAAGCACGGCAATCACGGATCGACGTTCGGCGGCAATCCGGTCGCGTGCGCGGCGGCGCTGGCGACGATCGAGCTCATCGAGGGCGGCCTGATGGCGAACGCCGCCGAGACGGGAACGTATCTCAAGGCCAGGCTCTCCGCGTTGCAGAAGAAGGGCAAAACCATCCGCGCCGTGCGCGGTCTCGGACTCATGATCGGCGTCGAGTTCGCAAGCGCCGAGCGGCGCGACCGCGCGGTGATGGCCGCGTTCGAGAAGGGGCTTTTGTTATTGGGCTGCGGCGAGCGGGTGATCCGCTTCTGCCCGCCGCTGATCGTCAGCAGGCAGGAAGTCGACGTCGCCGTCGAAATTTTCTCGTCGGTGGTCAAATAGCGGTAAGATAGCGGTCGCGGACGCCTCTAGACGATCATATCCCCCAGCCGCCGCTCAGATGAATATTGGTCCCATTGACGTAGCGCGCTTCCTCCGAAAGCAAAAATCTGACGACCCCGACGGCGTCCTCTACCGAGCCGACGTAGCCGGCTGGAATGCGCTTGGCCATCGCGTCTGTCTCTTCTTTGGGCGCGCTGCCGGTATCGATGAAGCCCGGCGAGATGGCGTTCACGGTCACGCCGTGCGCCGCGGCGATCCGCGCGAGCGTGCGCGTCAGCACGAGGACTCCCATCTTGGCAATGTAATGCGCGGTTAGGTTCGGCTGCGCGATCATCTGATCGGCATTCGCCATGCTGAAGCTTACGATCCGGCCCCATTTGCGCGCGCTCATGCCGGGCAGCACAGCGCGGCTCAAATAAAAGATCGGGTGGAGATTGTTGTCGAACATCGAAAGCCAGCCTTCGACGGTTTCTTTGAGGAGATCGACGCGATGGTACGGACCGGCGCCGTTGATCAGCGCGTCGATGCGACCCCACTCCTTTTCCACGCGCTCGACCATCGCCGCAGCCGCTTTCGCGTCGGAAACGTCGCACTGAAGCGCGAGCGCTTGGGTTCCGCTGTCTTTCGCCGCATCGGCGACTTCCGCCGCCTCCCGCGCACTTGTGCGGTAGCAAATCGTCACATTCCAGCCGCTGCGCGCCAAGTCGAGCGCGACGGCGCGGCCGATGCCGCGCGCGCCGCCGGTGATGAGGGCGCATTTCGCATCCGGGTTCGTCATACAGGCCTCAGCCAGGTGATAATTCGCTTAAAAACTTCGCCGTATTGCCGGGCAGCGGGCGAGGTGCCAATATAACAAACGGCGCGCGCGAGTCCTAGGAGAACGAATGTTGAGAGTCATCCTCATTGCTCTTTCGCTGCTCGGTTTCGTCTCGGCGTGCGCCGCGGACATGCCGGACGCCGAGCTCGCGCGGCGCATCCGTGTGCCCGCGGGATTCCAGATACACATCTTTGCGCGCGGCCTTTCCGGCCCCCGGTTCATGACGGTCGGTCCGGACGGCATGATTTACGTCTCGCTGCCGAACAAAGGCGCGGTCGCGCGTCTCCGAGACGACGGCGGCGGCAAAGTCGTCGCGGAAACCGTGATCAATAATCTCGACCGCGCGCACGGGCTTGCGTTCCACGACGGCAAACTCTACGTCGCCGGCACCCGCAGCATCTGGCGCGTCGACCGTATGCGCGACGGGGCGTCGGCCGGCCAGGCGACGCCGATCGTATCAAACCTGCCCGATGGCGGCCATTCGACGCGCACGATCGTCTTCGGCGCCGACGGCAAGCTCTATGTCTCGATCGGTTCATCGTGCAACGTGTGCAAGGAAAAAGATCCGCGCCGCGCGGCCGTGGTCAGATACAACGCCGACGGCACCGGCGAGGATATCTTCGCCACCGGGCTCAGAAATTCCGTTGGGCTCGCCTGGCATCCGACGACGAAAGAATTATGGGGCACCGACAACGGCAGGGACATGCTTGGCGACGACGTCCCTCCGGACGAAATCAACATCATCCGTCAGGGCCAAAATTACGGCTGGCCCAACTGCTACGCCGACCGCGTCCCCGATGCCGAATTCGGCTCGCCGGAATTCTGCCGGAAGACCGAGCCGCCCGTCGCTAAACTTCAGGCGCACTCCGCCCCCCTCGGGCTCGCGTTCTATACCGGAACGCAATTCCCGAAGGAATACCATGGCGATCTTTTCGTCGCGTTCCACGGCTCCTGGAACCGGAGCAAAAAAACCGGCTACAAAGTCGTCCGTCTACGCATCGGAAACGGCCGCGTAAACGATGTGCGGGATTTCATCACCGGCTGGCTCAGCCCGGACGGCAGGGAAGAAGTCCTCGGGCGTCCCGTCGATCTCGTCGTCGGAAAAGACGGCGGTCTCTATCTGTCCGACGATGCGGCCGGCGTCATCTATCGCATCGGTTACAGAGGCAATTAACGTCGTCCCGAGCTGCTGGTTCAAATCGCTCGCGGCGACTCGACGCCGATTATCTGGCTCCGTCGGTGCGATTATGATAGAAAAGAGACCGATGACAGCCGATCCTCTCACGATCAATTCGATCCCGGCGCTCCGCCGGCCGGTTCTGATCCTCGCCTTCGGCGGATGGAGCGACGCCGGGGCCTCCGCGACGACTTCGGTCCGCTATCTGTCCGAGCAGTTGATGGCGACGAAGTTCGCCGCGATCGACCCCGAGGAGTTCTACGATTATTCGGTGCAGCGCCCGCAGGTGAGACTCGCCGACGGCCTCCAGAGGGAGATTCACTGGCCGAGCTTCGATTTCTTTTACGGCGGCGGCATCGGCATCGACCGCGACTTCATCTTCGGCATCGGCGGCGAGCCGCATCTCCGCTGGCGGGGTTTTTCCGAGACGATGATGCGCGTCGTTCACGAATGCAAGATCGAGCAGGTCGCGACGTTGGGCGCTTATCTCGACGAGGTGCTCTACACACGGCCCGTTCCGCTGACGGGTTTCTCGTCAGACGCCAAGCTCATGAACGAATTGGACCTACTGCCGTCGCGCTATCAGGGGCCGACGGGCATTATCGGCGTGCTGGGCGACGCGTTTCGCAGAAACGCCGTCCCGCACGTGAGCCTCTGGGCGACGCTGCCGCACTATCTTTCTGCCACGCCCAATCCGCGCGGCTCGCTCGCGCTCATCTTGAAGCTCACGCAGTGGCTCGGTCTTCGCGTCGACATCGGGCCGCTCGAGCGCGCCGCGGCCGACTTTCAGAACAAGGTCAACGAAGCCGTCAGTAACGACGCGAACCTTTCGGCGTTCATCCGCGACCTTAAAAAGCGCGAGTTCGAGCAGTGAAGCTCTCCGTCGTCATGCCCGTCTATAACGAGGCGGGCACGCTCGAAGAGGCGGTGCGGCGGGTGCAGAGCGTCAACTTCCCGAAAGAGATCATCGCCGTCGACGATGGATCCTCCGACGGCAGCCGCGAAATTTTACAGCGTCTGGAGACGCAGGCGAAGCAGGGCGGGGCCTCGGCCGACGGCTTCAAAGTCGTGCTTCAGCCTTTCAACCAGGGCAAAGGCGCCGCGATCAGAACCGGCATCTCTCACATCACCGGCGACGTCGTGATCATTCAAGACGCCGATCTGGAATACGACCCGAGCGATTATGAGCGTCTCTTGGAGCCGATTCTATTAGGCAAGGCCGACGTGGTCTTCGGCTCGCGGTTTGCCGGCGGCGGCGCCCACCGCGTGATGTTTTTCTGGCATTACCTCGGGAATAAAATATTGACGCTCTTTTCCAACGCGCTCACGAATCTCAACCTCACGGACATGGAAGTGGGCTACAAGGTTTTCCGCGCGGAGATTATCAAGAGCATCAAGCTCGAATCCGAGCGCTTCGGCTTCGAGCCGGAGATCACGATGAAGATCGCCAAGAAGGGCTGCCGGGTCTACGAGGTCCCGATATCGTATTACGGCCGCACCTACGCCGAAGGCAAGAAGATCACCTGGAAAGACGGCGTCTCGGCGCTTTATTGTCTGATCAAGTTCTGGTGGAAGGATTAACAGTCATCCCCTGATCCCCTCGCTCCATAACTCTTCCATGTAATCCTGCAGCGCCTTCTTCAGCGGGAACTGAGGCGTATAGCCCAATTCCGCTTTGGACGCGCTCAAGTCCAGCGGGTATTCCGCGTGGCTCTCGGCCGCCGCGCCCGTCACGGTAACTTCGAGCTTCGGCAATAGCTCGCGCGCCGCTTTGGCGAGGTCTTCCGCTTTCGTGACGACGCCGCTGCCGGCGTTGTAGATCCGCTGTTTCGGCGCATTCACGGCGCAGGCGAGATCGATCGCCAGCGCGACGTCCTTGGCATAGACGTACTCGTTGGAAAAATAAATCTTGGCGTCGATCTCAACCGGTCCGCCTTTGATGAGCTTGAGCGCGAAGTCTCGCATCACCATGCCGACGGTCGAGCCGCCGACGTAGTGCCCGCGGCCGAAGACGCCGGCGGGACGGATGATGACCGTATCGAGATCGTAGAGGTGCGTGTAGGCGTGGAGCAGATGCTCGGAGCACGCCTTGGTCGTCGTGTAGAGATTGTGTCCGCCGATCGGCGCGTCCTCGCGGATCGGCGCCTTGATCTTCTCCCGATCGTAGACGCCGAAGGTGCTCACGTAAACGACGCGGCGCAAGCGGCGAAGGCGCGCCGCCTCCAGCGTATGGATCGTCGCCAGGATATTGTTCGTCGAGCCGGTATAGGAATTTTCCGCCACTCGCTTGCCGATGAGTCCGGCGGTGGCGACGACGGTGTCGATCTCGAAGCGCCCGAGCGCGCTCAGCAATGCCGGCAGGTCGCGCATGTCGGCGGCGACGATCTCGGCGCGCTCGCGGCCGACGATCTTGTCGATGTACTCGCGGTTGGGAGAGAGATCGTAGATGACGACGCGGTTGCCGGCTTCGGCGGCGCGTTTTGCGAAGTGGCAGCCGATGAGCCCCGCGCCGGTGATCAAGACATTCATACATTCCTCCTGGTGATTCCAAGATTAGGCCAGCGGCGAGCACGCGTCAATCGCGCAGAAGCTCTCTTGCCTTCGCTCCTCCTTTAAGGCTAGTTTCTATCCGCCTATCAAAAAAGGAGACCGCTATGAGAATGATGCTCAAGGCCCTCATCGTCCCGACCGCGTTCATTTGGCTTACGTCGGCCGCGTCGATATCCACGGCGCAGTCGATCAAGGTCCGGGTCGGCCGGACGACGGGGGGGAGCGGTTTCCACATTCCGTCGTACGTCGCGATGGACAAGGGCTTCTTCAAAAACGAAGGGCTCGACGCCGATTTTATCGCCGCGACCGCCGGTGTGCTCGTGCGCGCGACGATCGCGCGTGAGATCGAATTCGCGCCGATTCCGGGCGGCGGCTCCGAGGCGATGCTCCAGGGCGCGCCGATCGTCTTCATCGTCGGCGAATCGCTTATCTCGCAGTGGACGCTGACGACGACGCCCGACATCAAGCGCGTCGAGGACCTCAAAGGCAAGACGCTCGGCCTCGGACGCCCGGGTTCCGCGGATTACAGCGAGCTCGTCATCGTCCTCGCGAAAAATTTCAAGATGGAGCCGGGCAAGGACTATAAAGTCATCAGCTTCACCGGCGAGCCGGACCGGATCGCGGCGCTGATCAGGGGATCGATCCAGGGCGGTGTGCTCTCTTTTCCGCACGCGGCGCGCGCCGAGAAAGAGGGGATGAAAATCCTGGTGCGCACCGGCGACTATCTGCCGCGGCTCGGCGGCACGGTTTTAACGCACAAGGATTTCATCAAAGAGAAGCGCGAGGTCGTGAAGCGCTTCATCCGGGCGATGATCAAGGCCGAAGACTACATCAAGGCCAACAAACAGGGGACCATCGATGTGATCGCGAAGTACTTCGAGATCAAAGACCCGAAGGTGAACGAGAGCATCTACAAGCAGGTGTTCGACAAATTCAGCCCGGAGATGCCGGCGAATTTGATCCGCGATCTTTTCGAGTCGCGCACGACACCCGAGCTCGGCTGGCCCAAAGGTAAGCCGCTGCCCGATCCCGAGCAGTTCGTCGACCGCGGCCCGCTGAACGAGGTGCTGAAGGAAATAGGCAGGACGCCGGGGAAGTGATCAAAGCGTATGATCAGAACGTCTTAGCCGCCTCCGGGCGCCAGCTCGCGAGGCGCGCCTCCAGCCGCTTGACCGCGAGCGTCAGAATCAAAGACAGCGCCATGAAGATCGCAACGCCGACGAAGACGACGTCGACTTTGTAGTTCGTCGCCGCCGACGCGATCATATATCCGAGGCCGCGCGACGAGCCGAAAAACTCGCCCACGACGACCCCGAGGATCGCCCGGCCGATCGCGAGCCTAAGCCCCGCGACGATATACGGCAGCGAATTCGGCACGACTACGACCTTCATCAATTGCCATTCGTTGGCGCCGAAGGACTTCACCACGTTGACGAGTACGCGGTCGACGTTTTTGACCCCGACATAGGTATTGATCAGCAGCGGAAAGACCGCGCCGGCGAAGACCACGACGATCTTCGACCAGATGCCGATGCCAAACCACAGGATGAGCAGCGGCAGGAAAACGATCCGCGGGGTGGCGTTGAAAGCCGTGACGTAGGGATCGAAGAGCGCCTCCAGCGTCTTCGAGCGACCCATCAGGATGCCCACCGGGAGGCCGACGACGATCGAGAGCGCGAGGCCCACGACGAAGGCGAGCGCGCTCACATAGAGATGCTTTTCCAGCTCGCCGCTTGAAAGCAGCTGCCAGAACGCCGCCATGACGTTCGCCGGCGTAGTGAAGAAAAGCGCCATGCCGCGCGGCAGGGTGTAAAATAGAGGGATCGTCTGCCAGACGAGTAGCAAGGCTGCGATGAAGCCGATGCCGAGGATGTACGGCTCCTGGTCGCGATAAAATCTTTGCGCCGCCGTCATCGCACTTCCTCGCCGGCGCGCCAGGGAGCGAGCGTCGTCTCGAGCCAGCGCATCGCCTCGGTCAGCAGCACGGCGATGACGGCCAGGATGAGAATTCCGACGAACATATCAGGCAGGTGATAGGTGTCGCCGGCCTGCGAGATCGCAAAGCCGATTCCTTCGGAGGCCGCGTAGAACTCGCCGACGATGATGCCGACGAGACCGCGGCCGATCGCGAGCCGGGCCGCCGCCGCGAGGTAGGGAAGGGTGCTCGGAAGGATGACCTTGAAGTAAAGATCTTTTTCGCGGCCGCCGAAGGCGCGGACGACGTTGATGAGCAGCGGGTCGGCGGATTTGACGCCGGCGAAGACATTGAAGACGAACGGAAAGACGGCGAGGAGAAAAACGAGCACCGCCTTGCCGGTCACGCCGACGCCGAAGAAGATGATCAACAGCGGCGCCACCGCAACGAGCGGGCTCGCGTAAAGCGCCGTGAGAAACGGATCGAGGGTATATTCGACGCGGCGGTTCCAACCCATGACGATGCCGAGCGGGATGCCCACGAGAACGGCCGAGCCGAAGCCCAGGATAAACGCGCGGCTGCTGACGGCGAGGTCGTGCCACAGCTTGCCGGTCATGATCTGATCGCGGAAGGCGGTCGCGATGAGAGACGGCTTGGTGAAGAAAAACGGGTTCACCGGCACGACGTAGGTCAGCAGCATCTCCCACGCGGCCACGAGGAAAACGAAAGAAAACACACCTAAAATTAAACGGCGGTGATCGCCGTAGAATTCTTTGAAATGCATCCTATTTCTTCCCGACGAGTTCTTCTTTGAGGATCCCCCAGATACGGGACTTCAATTCGTTGAACTCCGCCGTGAGGCGCATCTCGTAATCGCGCGGCCGCGGCAGCTGGACGTTCACAATCTGCTTGATCCGACCCGGACGCGCGCTCATGACGACGACGCGGTCGGAGAGATAAGCGGCCTCTTCGATGCTGTGCGTGACGAAGAGCACGGTCTTTTGGGTTTTCTCCCAGACCTGCAAGAGCTCCGTTTGCATAAGATCGCGCGTCTGCGCATCGAGCGCGGCGAACGGCTCGTCCATCAAAAGAACCTCCGGATCGGTGGCGAGCGCCCGCGCGAGCCCGACCCGCTGCTTCATGCCGCCGGATAGCTCGTGCGGATAATGGCTCTCGAAGCCGGCGAGCCCGGCCATGTCGATCAATTCTCGCGCGCGCCGGCGTCGGACCGAAGCATCCACGCCTTTGAGCTCGAGGCCGAGCTCGACGTTTGCCAGCACCGTGCGCCAGGGCAAAAGGCCGAACTCCTGGAAGACCATCGCCCGGTCCTGACCGGGACCGTTGATGCGCCTGCCGTTCAGCTCCATGTGCCCGGTGTCCGGGCGGATCAGCCCGAGAAGGATATTCAACAACGTGCTCTTGCCACACCCCGACGGTCCGACGATGCTCACGAACTCGCCTTTGGCGACTTCCAGCGACAGATTCTGTAAAGCGGTGACGGCGTCTCTATTTTTGGGACGGAACGTGAGGCTTATGTCTCTCGCCTGGATGCAGGGTAGCATAATCGGCTCAGCGCGCTAATCTATACAAAAGCCCGGCTCGACTACAAGAACAAAGCCCGCTGCCGGCGGATTGAAAATCCCATCGCGGTGCAACGAGCAAGGAAGATTTCGACCGCGCGGTGAGTAAATTGAAAAATGCCGGCGTTAAAGTTCTGATCGATAAGCCGGTCGAGCGGCCTAGCGGCAGAGGACCGTACTTTTTCGATACGAGGGGAACTACATTCAGCTGCAGTGCCCGGAGTGAGCGGCGGTTAGCTTCCCGCCAATCTTCTCGCGACCGTGATAAATCCCGTGTGCGCGACCATGCGGTGCTGCGGGCGCATGCTGATCTCCTTCACGTGCCAATAACGGAAAAGCGTTTCGAACGTCTCGACGGCGGCGAAGCCGCCGTGCGCGCGGAGCGAGTCCACGAGCGTCTTCACCTGGATCACCGTCGGCAGATAGCTGAGTAAAATTCCGCCGGCGTTAAGCGCGCTCCAGGCTTTTTCCGTGACCTGCCACGGCTCGGGAAGATCCAGGATAACGCGGTCGATCTCGGTCTCCTCCAATGCCTGAGCGACATCGCCGAGCTTCAGCGTCCAGTTTTCCGCCGGGCCGTAATAGCGCGCGACGTTGTCTTGCGCCATGCGCGCGAAGTCCTCACGCAGCTCGTACGAGACGAGCCGCCCGGTGGTGCCCAGCGCGCGCAGCAGGGCGACGGTCAGCGCGCCGGCGCCGACGCCGGACTCGACGACCTTCGCTCCCGGGACAATATCGCCCCAGATCAGGATCGAGCCGATGTCTTTCGGGTAGATAACCTGCGCCTGGCGCGGCAGGTTGGGAATGAGCTGCGCGAGCGTCGGACGGAAAACCAGAAATGTATCGCTCAGCGACGAGCGCACGACCGAGCCCTCGGCGCGGCCGAGGACGTCCTCGCCGCGGATCTTTCCGTCGCGAATCGAGATATCTTTGCCGGCGGCGACGCGCCGGAGATATTCGCGGTCTTTGCGGTCGATGAAAATGACCGTCTCGCCGTCCTGGAGCGGGCCGCTTCGAATCATGCATTCTCCATAGATAGGAACGATGAGCAAAATAAAAGAGCGCCGCGATCAAGTCAATGCAAACCGGTTGCCGCTTTCCGGCATTCCGGCGAAACGCGTTTTTGTTGGCTTTTAAAAAAACAGGTGGTAGCTTTCACGAATTATGGCCGAACCCGCCATCGGGCAGCATCACCACGTCGAGGACTGGCACACGCCGAAGGGGCGGGCGATACGAGAAGTCGTCTTCGGCATGAACGACGGTCTCGTCACGACGATCGGCTTTCTCGCCGGGGTCACCAGCTCGATCGCGGAGGCGCGCTATATTCTGCTCGCGGGCATGGCGGAGATCGTCGCCGGGGCGATCTCGATGGCGCTTGGCGCCTATCTCGCCACGAAGTCGCAGCGCGAGTTCTTTCATTCGGAGATCGAGCGAGAGAAGTGGGAAATCGACAAAATGCCGGAAAAAGAGGCGCAGGAGATTCGGGAGATTTACGGCGGCATGGGCTTTACGAGGCCGGAGCAGGAGATGATAGTCAGCCGCGTGACTTCCGACAAGGATATCCTGCTCCGTTTTATGAAGCGCGAAGAACTGGGGCTGTTCGACGAGCACCTGGACGAGCCGGTGCAGGTCGCGCTCACGATGGGGCTTTCATTCACCGCGGGAGCTCTGCCGCCGATCGTGCCGTACTTTTTCATCGGCGATCCGCGCCGCGCCATATGGGCGGCGATCGTCGTCTCCCTCGGATTTTTGTTCTTCATCGGCGCCGTCAAGACGCGCCTCACCAAGACCAATGCACTACGTTCGGGAGCCGAGACGACGATCTTGGGCGTGGTGGCCTGTGGAGCCGGCTACCTGCTCGGTTGGCTGGCGGAAAAATTCATCTAGCGGTGTACTTGCCGTAACCGCGGCGGTTCAGCTCGTCGATCAAGTCCTTGATCTCCTGCGAGCGCCGCATATCCGCGACGAGAACCGCATCGGGCGTATCGACGACGACCGTATTCTCCATGCCCACGAGCGCGACGAGGCGCCGCTCCGAAGAATAAATCAGGCAGTTCTGCGAGCGGAAGGCCACGCGCCGTCCGATGCCTGTGTTGCCGGCATTTTCTTTCGGCAGCATTCGATGGAGCGCGTCCCAGTTGCCGACGTCGCTCCAGCCGAAATCCGCTTCCAGCGTGAGGACCTTTCCTTCGGAGCCGGCCCTTTCCATCACCGCGTAGTCGATCGAGACGTTCGGCATCTTTTTGTACTCGCGGCGGAGCGCGGCCCGAAGCTTTGCCGGCAAGGCGCCGAGCGGGCGCACGCGCGCGATCGCTTCGATCGACTCCAGGCCGCGCGCGATGCCGGGCGCGTAGCGACGGAGCGCGTCGAGAATCGTCGCGACGCGCGCGACGAGAATGCCGGTGTTCCAAAGCGCGTTGCGCCGGATCAAACGTCGCGCCTTTTCCGCCGGCGGTTTTTCGACGAAACCGGTGACGCGGTAGCTGCCCCGTTCCGCGCGTCTGCCCTTGAGAATATAGCCGTAGCCGGTCTCCGGATATTCCGGACGAATGCCGAGCGTGACGAGCGCGTCGTTGCGCGCGGCCAAATGGACGGCGGCGGTGAGCGTGCGCGAGAAGCGGCGCGTGTCGGAGATCCAGTGGTCGGCCGGGAGAACCGCCATGATCGCCTCGGGATCGCGCGTCAGGAGCTCGACCGCGGCAAGCCCGATGCAAGGCGCGGTATTTTTCCCGAACGGCTCGATCAAGAAATTGGCTTTGGTCAGCATCGGCAGTTCGCGCCGCATCGCGCGATCGTGGTCATCGACCGTCACGATCAAGACATTCCGCCGGCCGTAGATCGGCGCGACGCGGTCGACGGTTTCGCGCACCAGGCTCCGGGAGGTCAGGAGCTTGAGCATTTGTTTCGGACGCTGAGGCCGGCTCAAGGGCCAAAAACGAGTCCCCCGGCCGCCTGCCATGATCACGGTGAAAACTTTCCGCTTCATTCTCAAACCCCGACGGGTTAGATACCATACAACGCGGAGAACCTTAAAGCGACGATGTCCGAAGACGTTTCCTGGATAGTTCCTCCCGAGGTCCGAGCAATTAGGCTCGACGCCTTCGTGCGCCGCTGCCTGCCGCATCTATCGCAGCGCGAGGCGCACCGTGCGATCGAAGAGGGAGGATTTTGGATCGGCCGGCGCCGCGGCAAAAAAGGCGATCGTCTCGTCGGCGGCGATCGGGTGATTTTTCGCGGCGCGGCGTACTGGCTGTCGGCGACGCCGTCGCCGCGCTCGGATCTCGACCTGGTCATTCGCTATGAAGACGATTCCATCCTCGTCGTCGATAAGCCCGCGGGAATCTCCACGCACGGTTTTTCCGGCCGCGAGACGCGCAGCGTAGCGAACTTTCTCCTCGCCATGCGGCCGAATGTTCGCGGCGTCGGCCGCAGTCCGTGGGAGCCGGGGCTGATCAATCGGCTCGACCGCGGCACTTCGGGCCTCGTTCTCGCCGCCAAAGACCAGGCGACTTTCGACGCGCTGCGCGCCGAGTCGGAGCGCGGCGTCATCCAAAAAAAATATTGGGCGCTGGTCTGGGGAGTGACCGAAGAAGAGGGAACGATCTCTATTCCGCTCGGCCACGATGCCAAGGATCGAACCAAAATGGCCGCCGGGCGAAAAGTTTCATCGCGCCGCTGGCCCGCGACGACCCGGTTTCGGCGGCGCTTGAGCGCGCAGGGCTTCAGCTTGCTGGAGGTCGAAATCGACCGCGGTGTGACGCATCAAATCCGCGTCCATTTGCAGACCGCCGGCCATCCGATTGTCGGAGATCCGCTTTACGGCGGCGGCAGGCGCGACCGCTTCGCGCTCGCCCGGCAATTCCTCCATGCACGGCGCATCGATTTCCCCCATCCGAGCGACGGCCGCGCGGTCGCCGTCGAATCGCCGCTGCCCGACGATTTGAAGGGCGTCCTGGCGGAATTGGGAATGCCGGTCTGATGCGGCGGAAAAATCAGCTCGCCGCCGCCTTGATGCCTTTTTCTTTGGCGCAGGCGGCGCAGTAGTTGAGCTGGTTTTGCGGATCTTCGACGAGCCCCTCGTCGAGATTGTGCGAGATGCGTTTGCAGGAATAACAGATGTAATAAATGCCGTCGACGCTCTTGTTGATCTTTTCGCGATTGAGCACGCGCCCCTTCAGTTTTTCGACGCGGATACCGAGCAGTTCCTCGTAATTTTTCTTGATCTTCAGCCGGCCCGCTTCGTCACTGGCGAGACCTTGCTCTTCCGCATCGTCCTGATTGTGCTCGTCGATCGCGCTGGCGCTTCTCGATTTCATCGTGGATGATTTTTTCTTCTGCCGTGCCATTTTTTTCGCTTTCTTACCTCAACACAAAGGCCGCTGCCGTACTTCCGCCCTTGGGGAATTTTATCATCATAAAGCGGCTGGCGCGCTTGTCAATAGAATCATCAGTAATGCTTCCCGAGCGCCTTGAGGCCTTTCCAGCCCTCGCTGTTATTGGGATCAAGCGCCAGCACCTGACGATAGCGGATCTCCGCCTCGCGAGTCCTGTGCAAATGGATCAAGGCCTCGGCCTGCAACAGACGCCATTCCGTATTGTGCCGCTGCTTGAGCAGCGCCTGCTGCAGCGCTTTGACGGCGTCGTCCCAGCGTTCGAGCCGGACGTAGGCGTTGCCGAGCGTGCCGTAAAGGATCGAGGACTCCTCGCCCTCGGGCGCCGCGCGCGAGGCCTCGAGATATGCGACCGCCTGCGAATAATTTTTTTTCGCGACCTCGAGCCTGCCGAGCGCGAGCAGCACCGCGGCGTGCTTGGGCTGCAGCGCCTCGGCCTTGCGCAGCCAGGATTCCGCCTCGGCGATCTGGTTTCGCTGGATCTCGACGGTGCCGATGCCGAGATAGGGAATCATCTCGCGCGGATTCTTCTCGATCGCCTTCAAATAAACCTGTTTGGCCTCGCCCGTGTAGAGGTCTTCGGCGAGCGCCATCACCTTTTTGATTTTGCGCTCGTCGAGGGCGATCGCGATCTGTGCCGCGCGCGCCGCCTCCTCGGTTTTTTCCTCTGCCGCGAGGATCTGCGCGCGCAGCAGATGATAATCGGCCTCGGCGCCGTCGATCGCGAGGGCGCGCTGCACCTCGGCGAGAGCGCGCTCGTCCCAGCCGCTCGCGTGCAGCGCCTCGGCCAAAAAGTAATGCCGCCGGTCCGGCGCGACCGACGGCGCGTCGCCGACCCATGGCGCGGGCGCGATGAACGGCTCCATGATCTTCCGGTTCAACTCCGAGGTAGTCGCGCCGAGACTTCGCGGCGCGGAAAACTCAAGCCGCGCATTGTCGTCGGTATTGAAGTCGGCGCCCTCGGAGAGCGCGACGAGTTCCTTTCTGCCCATGCGATAAAACCCGGCGACCGAATAGGGATCGGAGAGACCCAGATCCTGCAAGTCTTCTCTTAAGACGGCATTCTGCGAAAATATCTTTTTTAAGCGAGGATAATCAAAGCTTTGTTCCTTGAGGCTTCCGATGAGGAGGAAATCGCTCTCCTGCAGGTTCCACACCGATACCTGCGGGAACGCTTCCGTGAATGTCCGCAGCACCATGCGGAAGTCATCCGGCGACATGGAATAGTTCTGCAGCCATTGCACGAAGAGACCGCCGGGCGTCAGCTTTTCCCTCGCCGTCGCGTAAAAATCTCGTGTAAATAAGCTCGCAATGCCGGCGATCCAGGGATTCGACGGTTCGGAGATAATGACGTCGTAGCGCCGCGGCACGGCCATCAGATAATTGCGCCCGTCGGATGGAATCAGCCTGACGCGCCGGTCTTCGAGGATTTTGCCGTTCTTTTCACCGAAGAATGCCGCGGCGTCGACCATCGCGGGCTCGATCTCGAGCACGTCGATCTTTTTGACCGGAAACGCTCCGATGGCCTTGACCGTCATGCCCGTGCCAAGGCCGATGACCGCGACGTCCTGCGCCTCGGGCTTGAGCATCATCGGCAGATAACCGGTCATGAGCATCGTGAGAGCGTCGCCGTAGGAGCCGTCGACCTTGCCGTTGGTCTTGAAATAGCGGTAGCCGCGATACGATTGATGGACGCTGATCGTCGCCGTCAACCCCTCGCGATAATAAAGCAGGCGGTCGCGGTGCATCTCTTCGATACGTAGCGAATCGGTCGGTATCGCGCGGTAGCGCTTGGCGTATACCGTCACGCCGCTCGTCATGATGGCGGGATCCCAGAACGGGAAGCGCAATGCCACAAAAACGAGCGCCGCCGCGAGCGCGCCGCCCAGGGCGAGGCGGCGCGGCCTCCCCGGCTGCGGATCGGCGATGAGCAGGGCACAGGCGACCGCCAGGTTGAGCAGCGCACCGATCATGATGCTCAGCTGAATGCCTACGAGCGGCAGCAGTACGAAGCCGCCGATGAAAGCGCCGGCGATCGCGCCCAGGGTGTTGCTCGCATAAGTCGTTCCGACGCTGCTGCCGACGCGGTAGATATTTTGCGTGAAGAGACAGACGACGAGCGGGAAGGTCATGCCGAGGAGCAGCGCGGGCAAAAACATCACCGCGAACGCGAGCAGCACCTGGATGCCGAGAAACAGCTCGAAAGCGTCGCCGAAGCTCTGCTGCAGCCGGATGAAGACGAGCGGGAGTTTTTCGAAAAACGGAATCGTCGCGAGCGCGGCGATCCCGACGCTGAGCTCGACGATGCCGAAGGCGGTGACGCTGACCGGCTCACGGCCGAAAAGGCGCGCGTAAAGATACCCGCCGGCCGCGAGGCCGATTAAAAACGTGAGCAGCATGGTCGTGAAGGAATAGACCGATCCGCCGATCACGAGCGTCAATGCATGCGTCCAGGCGTTTTCATAAATCATCGCGGCCGACCCCGACAACGCAATCGAGCCGAGCAGCAGCCATTCGATACCGGTGCGGCGGGGCTGCGCGGACTCTGTCGCGCCGGGAGCGTCCGCGGCGGGCGCTTCGCGAGGCAACCGCACGCTGAAGGCTAAGATCAGCGCGGCGATAATCATGTTGCCGGCCGCCGCGGTATAAACCGTTCCGCTGAGACCCGCGTGAGGAATCAGATAATATCCGGCGAGAGCGCAGCCGACGACTGCGCCTAGAGTATTCGTCGCGTAGAGATCGCCGATGCGCTGACCCAAATGATTTCGATTGCGGACAAGGACCTGACTCAGCACCGGAAGCGTCGCGCCCATGAGGAAAGTCGGCATGGCGAGCAAAAGAAAAGCGAGCAGGAAGAGCAGTAAATTGAAACCGACCGGCGACAGCTCATAGAGCCAGAAGAGCGGCGCGTAAATCCCGCGCGCCTGGTAAAACAAAAAGGGCGCGAGGAATCCGTAAAGGCCGATGCCGACCTCCAGCAACCCGTACAGGCGCAGCAGATTTTTCTTCCGCCCCGCGAGTCGGCCGAAGACGTAGCTTCCCAACGCGAGGCCGGCCATGAATGCGGCGAGCACGGTCGCGACGGCATAAGCGGTGCTGCCGAAGATCTGCGTCAGCATGCGCATCCATACGACCTCATAGACCAGCGCCGCGGCGCCGGAGAGAAAAAAGCATAGGAACAGAGCGGCGATCATTGGTTCGGGTGCTTACCGGTGCAGTTGAAGCCCGAACCAGACGGTGACGGCGGCAAGCGCGAGCAGGGGCAGCGTCGAGCCGCGAAGCCGCTGCGCGACGGAATCGAGCTCGGCGGCGGTGATCGCCTCGCCGGCGTCGCAGCGCCGCACGAACCTGAGCCCGACGCCCATGCTCTGATAGGTGCTGACGAGGATAAGAAAGAATGCGAAGAGAAGCTTCCAGCCGAGCGTCGCGCCGAACGCCTGGGCGAATGAGCCGCGATAGGCGTCTTTTAAGTCCGTTACCTGGATCGCGCCGGTAAGGACCAGCAGTCCCAGCGCGCCGCACTGGACGGGATTATAAACCTTGAGGCTCCGCGCGAGGAGCTTAAGCCGGCCTTCGTGGCTCTCCACGGCGGCGAGGCCCGGAAAGACGATTGCGGCGAGACCGGCGACGGCGCCGATATACGCGGTGAGCGCAAGCAGATGAAGCGAAGAGACGACCACCCGGTGTTATCCCCAGCCGAAAGGCACGCCCTTTTTCGCGGGACGTCCTGGGACGTCGTAGTTCTCGCCGAGCTCTCCAAGACGCGTCTTCACCTTGTCGACGGCATCACGCCGCCTGGTCTCGAAATCGCCCAGATCTTTCGCTCGTTTCTCACGAAATTCTCTCAGCTCGCGCGCGCGCCGCGCGCGGAAATCGACTTCGTCCTTTTCCCATCCGTCATAAAAGTCCTTCAGCAGGGTGCGTATTTGAAAGTTCACGTTGTCCCTCACCACCATGGACTTATGGCAGTGGGGGCACCAGAGCACGTTGCCGATCACAAAGCGGCCGACCGGCAGCTCGAAGCGCCCGCCGCACTTGAAGCAGCGAAGCGGAATCTGCCAGGAATCCACGTTTGGCAGCGGCGGTTGAATCGTCTCATCGATGGCGAACTCGGTGGTATCCGATGGCTGAGGGCGGCTCGACGGCGCCGCGGCGGCAGCCGGAGCTGCGGTCGAAGGTGCGGCCGGCTCCGCGCGCGGCGCGGTCTTGCCCGCGGCGGTGGGCGCGGGTTTGTCGCCTTTCCTGAAGCGGGATTCGAAAGTATCGCCGAATTGGACGTCTTGATGGATCGCCTTGGCGCGGCCGATGAGGGCCGCTTCGCTTTCGACGTTGTTCGGATCGGTGACGCAGCAGTCGACGGGACAAACAGCGGCGCAAGCCTCGTAGTCATGGAAGCCGACGCATTCGGTGCACAGCAGCGGATCGATGACGTAGATCTCTTCCGCCTGAGAGATCGCGTTGTTGGGGCACTCGGGCTCACACGCGCCGCAGTTGATACACTCGGTCGTAATCATCGTCGCCATGCGGTCAATGCCTCCTGCGCTTTAAGGAAATTGTGCTTGAACGGAAGTGCGATTTATCCTAGTTGAAAAATATTATCGATGCAAATCACCGGCGACATCAGCGACATCCGAATCGGGACTTGCGGCTATTCCTATCCCGGGCCGCCGCCCAAAGGCTGGGACGAGGTCTTTTATCCGGCGGAAAAGCGCCGCGGCTTCGACGAGCTTTCTTTCTATGCGGATTATTTTGACGCCGTTGAGATCAACAGCAGCTTTTACCGACCTCCGCCGCCGGCGGTGGTAAGAGGTTGGGCGGCGAGAACGCCCGGCGATTTCGAATTCGCCGTCAAAGCGTGGCAGAAATTCACGCATCCGACCACGCTCGGCGAAGAGAAAACGCCGCAAGCGCATTGGGAGGCGCCGACGGCGGCCGATGCCGACATCTTCAAACAGTCGCTCGCTCCGCTCGCCGAGGCGGGGAAACTCGGCACGCTGCTCTTTCAATACCCCGCGAGCTTTTATTTTACTCCATCGAACGCTGACCGGCTTATCTGGACTTTGGAGGCGTTCCGGGATTTTTCCGCCGTCGTGGAACTGCGGCATAGGAGCTGGAGCGAGCGGCGGAAAGAAACAGAAAATATACTCGGCGATCGACGCGCCATATGGGCGGTTATCGACGAGCCTAAGTTTCAATCGTCCATCCGGCAGCCGTTCGAGCCGAACGGGGGAGTGTTTTATCTCCGGCTGCACGGTCGCAACAGCGCTCAATGGTGGGAGCACGGAGAATCCTGGGAGCGCTACGATTACCTTTACGGAGCGGAGAAGATGCAGAGGCTCGCGAAGAAGATCAGAGATATCTCGGAAAAGCGGACGGCACGGAAGATCTTAGTCTTTTTTAACAACCATGCCCGCGGCCAAGCGGTCGCGGACGGCCTCATGTTGAAGCGCGCTCTCGGATTTGAAATCTCTCATGCCTTGCCCGGCGGATTGACGGCGGCGTATCCTGAATTGAACGATCCGGCGCGGTGATCGCGAAACCTACGCCCGCGTCTTCGCCTGTATCAACTCGATCTTGTAGCCGTTCGGGTCTTCGACGAAGGCGATCTCTGTGCTGCCGTGCTTCATCGGTCCGGGCTCGCGCGTGATCTTCGCGCCTTTGCCGCGAAGCGTCTCGCACGTTCGGTAGATGTCCTCAACGCCGACGGCGATATGGCCGAAGCCGTTGCCGACCTCGTATTGGTGAGTATCCCAATTGTACGTGAGCTCGACCACAGCGTGCTCAGCTTCGTCGCCGTAGCCGACGAACGCCAGAGTAAAGCGTCCCGACGGGTACTCTTTTTTCCTGAGCAGCTTCATGCCGAGCAGATCGCAGTAAAATCCAATCGATTCATCCAGATCGTTCACTCGAATCATGGTATGCAGAAGTTTCATGGCGGCCTCCTGTCGATTTTCTATTATCTCGCGCCGCGAGACCGGTCAACGGAGTCGTGAATTGACAATAGGCTGATCTGACGATAGAAGCCGGTCTCGTCATGGAAAAGGAAAGCGCTTGGTGGACCACTTGGCTCAAGGCGGCGATCGGAATCGGCCTGCTGGCGATTCTTTTTTCGACGCTCGATCCCGCGCAGTTCGTCCGCACGCTTTCGACGGTCCATCCCGGATTCGTCGCCGCGGCGCTTCTCGCCTACATCGCAGGCAAGCTCCTGACGGCGGTTCGCTGGGCGCTCTTGGCCCGACCGCTGGGCTTCAACCATCGCCTTAAAGAGTTCATCGCGCTTTACTACATCGGGATGTTTTTCAATTTGTTCGCGCCGAGCACTTTAGGCGGCGATGCGGGTAAAGTTTTTTATCTATCGCGCGGGCATTCCGCGGACGGCCGCGCGGACGCCGCCGCCCGCGCGCTCATTTCCATCTTGGCCGACCGGGCCATCGGCCTGGCCGTTCTCGTTTGGATCGGCGCCGCGGCTTTGATCGCATTTCCCACGTACGCGGCGCTCGTTCCGGCGTCCGTCCGTTACGCGACTTTCTTGATCGCTCTCGTGCCCATCGCGGGATACAGCCTGTTTCCATTCCTCGCGCGGTGGCTCGAGAAAGTTCCGCATTCGCTGGGGAAAAAGCTGAGCGACCTGGGCAATGCCTATTGGAAGCGCCCGGGCGTCTTGGCCGCGAGCATCGCGATTTCGATCGCCTTTCATCTGATCCAGATATGGATTCAGATCCTCATCGCCGACGCGCTCGCCTTCGAGCTTCCCTGGAGCTACGCATTCGTCTTTTTTCCTCTCGTCGATATCGTCGCCATGCTGCCCGTCAGCATCAGCGGGATCGGCCTTCGCGAAGGCAGTTATCTTTTCTTTTTAGGGAAGCTCGGGGTCGCAGCGGATAAGGCCATCGCCTGCGGCATTGTCTGGCTCGCGGTCGTGATCGCCAGCGGACTGCTCGGCGGTCTCGTCTTTGTGCTTCGCGGCTGGCGTGTTCAGTCGGAATCGGTCTGATCGATTTCGGGCGTCAGCCGCGCCTTTTCACTTGCGCAAAGTTCCGGTTGCGACACCGCTCCCGTCACAAGGACCGCACCGCGGTGTGGCGCTTCGGCGATGACTTTGAGCCCGGCGCGCGACGCGTCGTCGGCGCGCGCCAAGAAGTAGTCCGTCGGCGTGCCGCAGGAGAGCGGCAGCCTAGGAATCGTTCGCTGCAGGCGGTAGGCAAGCACCATACGGGTTGGATTGCTGAGCTGCGGCACGGCGGAGAGACGGCTGCCCGTCGGAACGGCCGCCTCGACCTCGCGGACGAAATGCAGCATGCCGCGATACGACGTCTGACGCTTCCATACCGATGGATTGGGAAGGATCAGAACGAGGTCGATGACGGCGATTGTGAGCGCGATGCGCTGCGGCGTTGCCGTTAGGTAAGCCTTGACGGCGGCGATCCGGGACGTCGCTCGGCTCTGAGGCGTGCGCGTCATCGATGCCAGGCCGCGCGCGGCAAGCAGCGCGATCGCGGGATACGCCGGCAGAAGATAAACCGCGCGTTTGATCGTCGAGACGAAGACGATAACGAAGATCGCCATCCACCACGCATGAAGCAGCCTTCCCGTCGAATCCTCGCGCGCCCCGCGCAGTCGACGGATCAAGCTCCAAACGAGCGCCAGGTTCCAGGGAAAGACCCGCGTCGCCAGCCAGGCAAAGGCCGCGAGGCGGCCGTGGCGGTTCGAAAAACCATGGGCGCCGAGAACTTGATCGAAATTTTCGCGCAAGAGCTGCACGGCAAAAAACCGGCTCCCACCTAACTGGTACGCCGCGAAATACCAACCTATATCGATCGCAAGAACGACGGCGATCCAGCGCCAGGACCACAGTTCGCGAATGCGGCTCAGGCGCTTGTCGGCGACTATGAAGCCTAGAATGGCGAGCGCCGGGAACGCGATTCCGGCGGGGCCTTTGGCCAAAACCGCGAAGGCCACAGCGAGGTAGCAGATTGCGCGGCTGGATTCGCGGCCGGTGTGCTGCCAAAAAAAGAACGCGGTAATCGAAGCCGTGACGCACGCAGCAAACACCATGTCGACGCGCGCCTCGGTTCCTGCGACCCAGAATTCGTACATGCCGAGCAACGCGCCGACGGCGAGCCAGGCGGTGCGGCGTCCGCCGATCGCTTTGCCCATGGCGAAAGTCATCGTGGCCATCGCTCCCGCCGCCAATGCGGACGGCATGCGCACCGTCCAATCCGATAGACCGAAGGCGAGAGCCAGCAGCGCCGAGATCCAATGGAAAAGAGGCGGCTTGGACGGTACCCCCCCGTTGGGCTGCGGCAGGAGCCAATGATGGTGACGCACGATGTCTTGAATGACGAGTCCCTCGCGTGCCTCGCCGTGGTTCCAGATCGGGGGCAGCAGATAAGTCCAGGCGGCGAGCCCTAGAAAAATCGCGACTAGCAAGAGGCGATCGGTCGTTGTGCTGCGTTCATCGACGCCGAGCGGTTTTTCCGGCGTTAGGCCGCCGGCCGTGTTTTGCGTTGGCATGCCTTTAACGATTTGTGACTAAAACGACATTGGCGACCTGGAGCAGCACTTTGGCGCCGTGCAGATCTAAGAGACGTTTTTCTTTAACGAAGACAAAAAGTTTTCGGGTCGTCCATTCTCGCTCAAACTCATCCGCGGTCAATAGCGCCCTGCCATATCCGGAAGCGGTGGCGGGCCTTTTGTCCGAAAGGTAAAAACTCCCCATAATTTCGCTGTCGTCCTCATCCGCGACGGTCCATATCGGCGCGCGAATGCGGAGATAAAACGGCAGACTCGGAAAATAGCTCTCGTAAAGCACGAGCGGAACGCTCGCAGGCTGTGCCCGCAGCAGCGCGGCCGATCGAAGGGCGAACTCTTTGTACGAGCGGGTGAGAGAAATCGGCTCGATGAAGCGGTGAGCGAAAAAAAATGTCAAGATGAAAGCAACGCAACTGAGGAGGAACAGGGTCCGGCGCGGCGCGGCGAATGCGCTCCAGGCGCCGCACAGAAGGCTGGCCGAGGCGAGCAGGGCGAGCGATGCGATTTCGA
This sequence comes from Verrucomicrobiia bacterium, assembly GCA_035495775.1. Lineage (GTDB taxonomy): Bacteria > Desulfobacterota > Binatia > UBA9968 > UBA9968 > JAJPJQ01. The sequence goes on from DATJFG010000015.1 coordinate 24,438, forward strand.
TATTCGACCGTTCACCGAAAGTTTCGCGAATTTGGACCGGCAGCAAGCGGGGAAGCGTAAAGCCTAAGGCGAGATATAGCAACGATAAGCTCAAAATCAGCCATCCAACGGCGAGCAGCCGCAGTCCTCGGTCATCGAGCGCATCCGCCAGCGTCTTGCCGGCGAGGATGGCGAGGGCAGGATAGATCGGCAAGAGATACTCCGACATTTTCGAGCTCGAGAAGCTGAAGAATGCAAACGGCACAACGGCCCATAGAACCGCGTACAGCGAGGGTCCATCAAAGTTTTTTTTCAGTCGAGAGCCGATCGAGGGGACGAGAAACGTCCAAGGCAGAAAGCCGACGGTCACGACAAGGAAGAAATAATACCAAGGCTTCGTCCTATGGAACTGCGCCGTTAGATACCGTGCAAAATGCTCTTGGCCGAGGAAATAAGCGAGGTATCCAGGGTGGCGAAGCTCCGCCGCGACATACCAAGGCGCGACGATGAGAATAAAGATGAAAACTCCCCGGCCCAACTCCATTTCGGCTACCAACGACCATTTTCTCCGCGCCGCGATGTACGCGGCGATGACGATTCCCGGCAAGACGAAACCGATCGGCCCCTTGACCAGAGTCGCGCCCGCCGCCGCTGCATACATGAGGAGATAATATCGGCGTTTTTGCGCGCGATCTTCGGCGCTGCCCGCGCGGTAGTATGCGATGAGCGTCGCCGTGATAAAAAAACTCAGCGTCATATCGAGAATGACGATGCGGGAGAACGCGTTGAATTGAATACAGGTGAGAAGAACGAGGCCGCTCCACAACGCCGCATGTTCGCCGTGGATGCGGCGGACAAAACAATACGTCAAAAGGAGGACTCCGGCGGCCGCTAAGGCCGACGGAAGGCGCGCCGACGCCTCGGAAACGCCGAAAAGTTTATAGCTAATCGCCGTTGCGGCATAGAAAAGCATCGGCTTTTCGAGCCGGGGCAGAAAATTGTAATAGGGAATGACCCAATCGCCGGTTTCGAGAATTTCACGGCCGATCTCGGCGTTGCGCCCCTCGTCGGGGTCGAACAGGGCGGCGCCGCCGAGGTCGTGAAACAAGATAAAAACGGATACGAGCGCAAGGATCGCGGCGGCGACACGCATATCATTGAGCCGCGCTGTCATTTTCGGAGCGCGCTCGGCGGCTTCGGAGCGGCTCACGGCTCCGCGCCTTCTTCCGTCGGCTCGATGATGTCGGGCAGCCGCAGGTCGGCTTGGGCGTCGACGGAGACGAGAACCAGCCGCTGGCCGCCGTCCCAAGCCGATGTCGCGCTGGCGTCGATTTCCGTCAAGCCTCTTCGCCCCCGCAGCGGATCCCATTCGCCTTCCGACAAAAGGAGATAATAAGGGGGCCGCGAAGGCCTCTGGAGGGGTTGAAACGACGGCAGATAAGCGCGCGCGTAGAATGACGCCGCCTTGCCGCCGGATTTGTAAAAGACGATCGGCGTATCGGCCGGCGTTTTTTCTCTCACGCGCGCCATGAACGACCGGAAGCTGTAATTCGCTGCGAATGCGGGATGGAACGTGTTCTGAATGGCGCTGAGCGAGATCATGAGGACGATCGCGAGGCTCAACATAACCCCGCTCCAGGCGTGCCGCCGGGCTTCGCCAAAGAGAAAGACGGCGCCTGCAAGCGATGCCAGTGCGCATAAAGACAGGATGAGTCGATAGTGATTCAGCATGCCGCCGACGAGGGCGAGATTTTCTCGGCTCTTCGGTCGCATGAAGGATCGCGCCGCGGCGACGACATCCAAACCGAACGCCTGCGCCAGGAGCGTGACGCCCCAGACGGCAAAGACCGCGGCGATGGCGAAGGCCGCCGCCTTCGCCCAGCCGATTTCCGCTGCGCGACCGGCAGACAATTCGCTCCACCATGCGGCAAAAAGCAAGGCCACGGCTGGATAAAGCGGCAGGACATAAACAGACCGTTTGCCGAGCGCGAAGGAGAGAACGACGAAAACGGCGCCGAACCAGGCGAGCGGATAGAGCAGCTCTTTTTCCGCGAGCCTACGGCGTTGCCGAAATAAAAAGATCGCCAGCGCGGGAAAAAAAAGACTCCACGGCGCCATTCCGGCGATGAGCGCGGGGACGTAGTAAAAAATGTTGTGATTATGGCCGGCTCCGCCGAGCGGAGTGCCGATAATCTCGTGTGCGATCTGACGCAGGAAAAATTTTTCACCGCCTCGAAGCCAAGCCAACGCGTACCAGCTCCCCGCGACGGCGATGCCGAACGGAATCGAGATGGGCAGATACAGGCGTTTGATGAAGCCGAAGTCGCGCCTGAACCCTAGGAATAAGAGCGCGGCGATGCCTGGAAGCGCCGCTCCGACAGGGCCTTTGGCGAGCGTCGCGAGACCGGCGAAGAACGCGAGCAGCAGGCTAGGCGCGACGCCGCCGCCGGATTTGTAGAGAAAGTAAAAGTACAGAAACGTGCAGAGCATGAAGAAGGTGAGCGTCATATCGACGCGGGCGCTCACCGCCGCGCGCCACCATTCGGGGCTGGTCGCCAGGACAGCGGCCGCAACGAGGCCCGCGCCCACTCCCCAGAGGCGGGCGCCCGCAAAATAGACGAGCAGAACGCCGAGGGAAGCGAGCAAGGCCGAGGGAAAGCGGACGGTGAACTCGTTGAAGGTCCCCGAAGCGACCGAAACGACCGCCGCGATCCAGTGAAACAGCGGCGGCTTAGAGGGAATATCGACGCCGCCGCGGAGCGGAAGAATCCAATCGCCGTTGTGCCAGATTTCCCAGACGACGAGCCCTTCGCGCGGCTCGCCCTTTTCGTAAAACGGCACTTTCCATAAACCCCAAATGTAAATGAGAGCGCAGAGCGCGAGAACGAGCGCGGCGCCGCCGAGGACGGACAAGGCTAGGAATGGCGTCGTTTCGCGGCGTGCCGGACTTCCGGCGTCTGGCTTCAACTCGGGATACGCGCTCATGGGTCGACGCGGCAGCGAAATTGAGGAGAGCCAGACAGTCGAGTCGGAGTTCTCAAGGCTCGATCGGGATTTTTTTTCCGGTCGACCGCAGCGATCGGTCCGCCGCTTCGAGCACCGCGAGAACTCTGAGCGAGAACTCGCCGTCCGAGAGCGGCGCGCGTCGATCGCGGATGGCGCCGAGAAAATCCGCCACCGCGGCCGCCAGCGGCTCTTCGGTCGCGATGCCTTCGAGGTTGTGTTCGGCGATCATTTTCGAAGGAATCGTGTTGGCGTCCGCGCTCGCTCCGCCTCCGACCGCGGCGCCGGTCGCGTATTCGTAAAGCGTGGCGGCGCGTTTGTCGAATTTGCCCTCATAGGCGAGCATTTTTTTGCTGCCGACGATCGTGAGCTTCGCAGTGTTCTCGGGAAAAAGCCAGTTGTGATAAATGAACGCCGAGGCGCCGTCGGTCATCTCGATCGTCGCCATATTGAGGTCCTCAACCTCGGGCTGTAGGTAGCGGTAGCCCTGCAGCGTGACGCTCTTGGGGCGGCCCTTGAGAAGATATAGCAGGATAGAGACGTCATGCGGCGCGGAATTCCACCAGACGTTGGAGTCGCGCTTGATGCGGCCGAGATTCAGCCGCTGCAGGAAGACATGGTAAATCTCTCCCATGTCGCCTTTCGTCGCAAGATCGTGCGCCATCCGAATCGCTCGGTCGTAGAGAAACGTATGATCGACGAAAAGGACGGCTCGGTTTGCGCGGGCGAGTTCGACGAGCTCCTTTCCCTCCTCATAGCGGAGCGCCAGCGGCTTTTCGATCCAGATGTGTTTTCCCGCCTGAAGGGCTTTTTTGCCGAGCGCGTAATGCGTCGCGGGCGGCGTGACGAGAATAACGGCATCGATGGTCGAATCGTTCAGCACATCGTCATATTTGGCCGTCGTCGGCGTGCCGGGAAACGCCTTTTCGATGTCCGCGCGCAGCCCGGCATCGAGGTCGCATACGGCTGCAACCGAAGAATCTTGAGCCGTGCGAAACTTCGGCAGAAGCTTTTTGCCCCAATACCCCGCGCCGACGAGCGCCACGTTAATGGTCATTTGAGTTAACGATACTCCTTAATGCGAAAAGGCGGCCGCGCCTGCGCCTCGATGAAGCGCTCGAGACTGCGGCTGTTCGAATAGGCGAAAAGCGCGACGACAAAGGCGGCCGCGGCGGTGATTTTCCAGCCGAGAATCAAAAAAAAAGCGCCAGCTGTGACGGCGAGCCACTGCAGCTTCTCGAACGGGCCGAGCCAGCGCCGTGCGCCGCTCACCGCGAAGCGGAGCACGCAGAGGTCGCGCGCGACCTCAAAGACGCGGCCGAGCCCGTAGTGAGAGGTTCCCGCCTTTCGCTCGCGATCGATAATCTCGACTTCCGAGAACTCCGCAGCTTTGACGCCGAAGACGACCGGCGAAAAGCGGTTTAAAAAACCTTTCGGCACATACTTGCCGGCGATCGCCTCACGCCTATACGCCTTCAAACCGCAGCCGCAGTCGTGCACCGGAACGCCGCTCACCATCCGGATCAGTGCGTTCGCCACGAGCGACGGAAGCCGGCGGTCCCAAAAGCTGCCGACCCGATTTCTGCGCCAGCCCGATACGACCCGGTAACCCTGGGACAAGCGCTCGAGCATCGCCGGGATATAGGACGGATCGTTCTGGTAATCCCCGTCGATCGTGACAATGATTTCACCTGCGGCCTTGGAGATGCCGGCGAACAGCGCCCAGTTTTCTCCCACGTTCGACTCGAGGTCGAGGTAATGGAATCTCGGATCGGAATGCCCGATCTCTTTCATGATGGCGAGCGTCGCATCGGTGCTGCAGTCGTTCACGAAAATAGTCTCGTATGGCCCTAGCGGGGTCAGCGCATCGCGGATCGCTTCGTAAAGCGCGCGCGCGTTTCCCTCCTCATTGTGCATCGGCGCGACGACGGACAGCGGAAGTTTCTCCACGGAAAGGCTTCAGTCCCGCGAGAAATATTCCCGCACGGCCGCGATAATGTAGTCGACTTCGTCGTCGCGCAGCTCGGCGAAAACCGGCAGCGCGACATTTTCGCGCGCGTATCGCTCGGCTTCGGGCAGCGAATACTCGGGCAGTTTCTTCGCGATCCAAGATTCGTGATGATGCAGGCACAGCGGATAATAGATTCCGTTGCCGATGCCTTTGCCGTCGAGGAACTTCTTGAGTCCGTCGCGCTCCTTGGTTTCGAGGACGTATTGATGGTAAACACTCGCCCGATCCGCGAAGAGCGGCGGGGTTCGGAGCGGAAGATTCCGAAACGCGTCGTTGTACTGCGCTGCGATTTCGCTGCGCCTCGCGTTATCCCGATCGAGCGTCGGCAGCTTAAGCCTCAAGGCGGCCGCCTGGAGCTCATCGAGACGGCTGTTCCAGCCGTAGATTTTATGGTTGTATTTTTCCGCCTGGCCGTGGACGCGAAGGAGCCGCACGGCGTCCGCGAGGCGATCGTCGTTCGTCAGCACGATGCCGCCGTCGCCGTAGCAGGCGAGATTCTTCACGGGTCCGAGGCTCATCGGGGTGATCTTTCCCAATCCCGCGGCGCGTCTGCCCTTGTACATCGCCCCCTGCGCCTGCGAGGCGTCTTCGACGACGGGCACATTGTTTTTCGCGGCGATTTTTAGAATCGGATCCATATCACACGGCAGTCCCAGCATATGGACGGCGATGATCGCGCGCGTCTTGGGGGTGATCGCCGCTTCGAGCGACTTCAAATCGGGTCCGTAATCGCCTTTGGCCTTTTCGATCAACACCGGCACCCCGCCGACACCGAGAATCGGCTCGATGACGGGCGCCGGAGCATGCGTCGGCAGAATTACTTCGTCGCCGTGCGATATTCCGAGCGCGCTCAACGACAGATAGATCGCATCGGTGCCCGAGGCCACACCGACCGCGTGCTTGACGCCGAGAAAGCCGCCGAACTCTCGTTCGAATTCCGCGAGGTTGGGGCCGTTGAGGAGCCGCATGGAGGCGAGCGCCTCGTCCCAGCGCGCGCGCAGCTCTTTTTCGATGGAGCGGTATTTTCGCGTCAGATCGAGCAGCGGGATTTTCATCGAATCGACTGATTTCTCAAAACGGACTTGCTGGCGGAACGCACGCTGAAGTAATAGCCACTACTACCTGAAATCGGCGCAAATGACAAATGTTCGGCTTGCGCGGAGAGAGAAAAATGAATAGAGCAGTGAAGAGGCCGTCGAAAGGAGACTCGCATGAAGCTCGAAAATAAGGTCGCAATCGTCACCGGCGCGGGCCGGAATATCGGCGAGGAGGTCGCCAAATGGTTCGCGCGCGAAGGGGCGCGCGTCGCGGTGATCGATTTAGACCGCGGCAGGGGAGAAAAAGTGGCCGCGGAGATCAACGCAACGCATAGAGACCATGCGACCGCGCTGGTTTGCGACGTATCGTCGTCGGCCGATGTCGAGAAGATGGTGCGCAGCGTCGTCGAGAAATGGGGCGGCGTCGATATCCTGGTCAACAATGCCGCCTGGACGGATCGAAAAAACATTTTGGATCTGACTGAAGAGGAATGGGACAAGGTCATGGCGGTCTCGCTGAAAAGCGTTTTTCTCTGCGTCAAGCACGCCGCGCGCGCAATGATCGACGGCAAGCGCAAGGGGCGTATCGTTAATCTCGCCTCGACCTCCGGCTACGTGGGGCGCGCCGATGCCACGGCTTACACGGCCGCCAAAGCCGGCGTTCTCAACCTGACCCGCTCGCTCGCCGCGCAGCTGGCGCCGCACGGCATCCGGGTCAACTCGGTGACGCCGAACCGCATCGGCTCGCCTGTCGGCGAGGATGTCGTGCCGGAAAATCGGTATGTGAAGAATCTCGTCGGTCGGCGCGGGGTCCCTGCGGATATCGCGGCCGCTGTGCTCTTCTTATGTCAGGAGGAGTCCGACTTTATCACCGCCGCCGACCTCCTGGTCGATGGCGGCGCGCTGGCGACGATGCCCTGAGAGCGAGAGGTCGGCAGTGAGGAGCGAGTAGGTTCTCCGCGCGGCATTACTTGAACATCTCGCGAAATTTCTTGGTCCAAGCGTCGCGCTCCGCCCCTGACGGTACTCGCATCGGCACTAATTGATCGTCGTTGATCTCGCCTTTGAAGCGATCCTCCACATCTGGGTTGAGCACATCATCGCCTAAGTTCGCGATAATCTGCAGCGGCTCCGGGCTAAGAAAGAAATCGGTGAAAACGCGGCCGGCATTCGGATGCGGCGCCTTGTGGGAAACGGCGATGTAGCTCACTGACGCGAGATATTTCTCCATTTTGACGAAGTCGATCGGTCCGGCGAACTGGTATTTGTCTCTGATGTAGCCGATCGCCAGGGGGACTTCTCCCGATGTGAGCCTCGGGATTTCTTCGGCCGGGTCGCGGCTGAGACGCGGCCTCTGTTTCGCCCACCCCTGTACGACGGAAAGCCATTTGGCCCCCAAAAGTTTTTCCAAGTTTAAAAGGAATTCGAGCGTCCCGCTATGAAGAACGGGGTTAGGCATCACAAATTTCCTTTTCCACTTCGGATCGAGCAGGTCCGTCCAGTTTTTAGGCGCCTGTGCGGCTGTTAGCCGCTGCGTGTTGTAGTTCAGGCCGTAAGCGGAAACCCGCCAGGGTGTCATTCTCCGCTCGCTCTGGAGAAGCTGTCGGGGAAACTTCTGAGCCGCCGGCGGATCGAAGGACTCCAACAAACCTTTTTTATCGAGCGCCGTCATCAACGCATCGTTGCCGATGACCACGTCGAAGACGTTGCCGGTTTTCGATTCGGCGGTCACCCGCTTAAGGATAGTCTCGGTATCGCCGCGCCAGTTGACGATGCGGACGCCGTAGGCCTTCTCGAAAAGCTCGCGGATCGGCTTGGTCGCCCGCCCGGGGAGCGCTCCGTAAATCACCACCTCCGCCTCTTTTGTCGCCCTCTCACGGACGTTCGGCGGCATCTCCGCCGCGGCGGGCAGCGCCGAAAGGATTAACAACGCCGCGGCGAGTTGAAGGTGCAGGGAAACCACCATTCAATCAGTGTATCCGCCGGGCGGGTGGCACTTCAAGAAGTTGCAGGCCGCGACGCCTTTCCCCTCTATTGACTTCGAGCCAAACGGGTCTATATCTTGCCAATTACTTCGGCAGGCTCAAGAAAGGAGATGCGATGTCAAAGGCGAAGGTTTTCGTTTTCGCGCCGGCGGACCCCACGGGTGAGAGTCACAAGATGCTCGAGGCCGCCGGCTGCGACTTGAAAATGGGCAAGGCGAATTGGGATACGCCGCAAGGCGACAGCGAGCAGGAGATGGCCGAGCTCGGAGCCGGCAGCCACGCGCTCGTCGGGACTTCGATCCGCAGCACGCCGATCACGCAGAAGATCATGCAGAGCTCCAAGGACCTGCGCATCGTCGCCAAATACACGATCGGCGTCGACGACGTCGATGTCGACGCGGCGACTGAGCTCGGCATTCTTGTCACGCACTCGCCGACGGAGTCCAACTGGGGCGGCGTTGCCGAAGGGGCGATCACGAACATGCTGACGCTGGCGAAAAAAGTGCGCGAGCGCGACCGCTATTTAAAAGAAAACCCGACCAAGTGGCGCAACCTGGATTATCAGGGCATCTATTTCGGGTCGCGTGCGAGCGACGGTTATCCCGGCATCACGCTCGGCATAATCGGACTAGGCCGCATCGGCAGTCGCATCGCCAAGCTCTTACGCCCGTGGGAGATGAAGATCATCGCCTGCGATCCCTACGTCCCTGAGTCGAAATTCACCGAGCTGGGCGTCGAGCGTGTCGATTTGCCGACACTGCTCAAGCGCGCCGATATCGTGACGCTGCACGTCGTGCTCACGAAGGAAACGCGCCACATGATCAGCACTGCTCAATTCGCCCTCATGAAACCGACCGCGCTGCTCGTCAATACCTCGCGGGGGTACTGCGTGGATGAGAAAGCGCTGACCCAAGCGCTCCAGCAAAATAAGATCGCCGGCGCGGCGCTGGATGTTTTTGAAAACGAGCCGCTGGCCGCCGACAGCCCGTTACGCAAGATGGGAGACAAGGTTCTCATCTCGCCCCATATGGTCTCGTCGAATATCGGCAGCGGCCTCAAGCCGGGCGTGGCATGGGCGACGCGCTCGGTGATCAGCGCGCTCAAGGGCGAGGTGCCGGACAACGTCTACAA
>DATJFG010000016.1:0-9554 GCA_035495775.1 Verrucomicrobiia bacterium
GTTGCGCGACTGACAGCGCTTTGTTGCGCCGCACGATCGCGAGCGCGAGCGCGATCCATGCGAGCGCAAGGACGATGTTGGCGCGCGCGAAGTCGCCCGCGTCGAGCGCCAGCTTGGCGCCGACGAAGACAAAGATTGCCGCCAGGACGTCGCCGGCGCGGACGAAAAAAGTATCGATCGCCGCTTTCGCTTTGTACTTCGCCTCGCGGCTCGTCGGCAGAAAAAGCGTTTGGTGCACCGTGTTCTGCAGCGAGTAGTTGGTCGCGTTCTCGGCGATCTTGGCAAAGCGGATGTAGCTCAACACGGGCAGCGCGGCGATCAGCGAATATCCTCCGAGCGCGATGCAGGGGAGGAACAAAAGGGCGGCCGCCCCGATATATTTGAGGATGCGCGAGACCACCAGAAGCTGGATGGCGGCGGCGAGCAGGTTGATCCAGAAATAGAAGTCGCCGTAGAACCCGCCGATGAATTCCTGGCGGATTTTATTTTTTTCGCGCTCGGGCAATGGGACGGTCCGCCCTTCGGCGGACGCCTGTTGCTCGGCGGCGAGCGATTGCTCCTGCGCGTCGTGCGTGACGATTTTCCCGAGCACGTATTCGCCGGTCGTATTGACCAGATTGAGCAGAATAACGAGCAAGGCGATGAGCGAGAGGTAGCGGTTGGAAGTCGTGAGCTGGAAGCCGCCTTCCTTGCCGAGCGGCGCTTCGGCGTGCTCGTTTTTCGGCGCTCCGCGCGCGCCGGTTTTCGCGCCCGCGTTGACGATGTTGGCGATAACGATGCAGAGAGCGAGGATCGCCGCGGCAACGAGCAGCAGCTGAAAGACGCCGAGAGGATGCAGCAGCCAGCCGGCGATCTTCGGTCCGACGACCGCTCCGAGCGAGCCGCCGAACGCGACGATGCCGAACAGCCGGCGCCCCTGCTCCTGGCGGTAAAGATCGTTGGCGAAGCACCAGAATTGCGCGACCACGAAGATATTGAAAACGCCGACCCAAAGATAAAACGGGATCGCGATCGGGGCATTGAGGCGCGCGAGCACATAGAAAGCGATCAGATTGGAAATGAAAAAAAGCGTGACCCAGGTGATCAGCCGGATGCGGTTCATCTTGCTCGCGAGAAAGCCATAAACGGGCACGATGAGAAACAAGAGCAGCGCCTGCCCGGCCGAGGCGTAGGTCTTCACCTCGGCGCCGCCGCCGGTCAAGATCAGCGGCTCCCTGACGGTCTTGATGATGAGATAGCCGGTCAGGAGAAAAAACAGATTCAGCATCAACAGCAGCGCCGTCCAGGCCTCGCCGGCGCGCACGTCGGCGAACAAGGAGAGGAATCGATCGAGCGCGTTTTTCTTTTGTGGTCCGGCGCCAGCCATCGGCTATTCCGGCGCAAGACCGTAAAAGCGCTGGCCGTTCTTATAGAGCACCGCCGCCTTATCATCGGCGCTCAGCTCGTCGTTTTCCATCACCTCGGCGAGCTCGTGCTTGCAGAACTCGTTGTTCACCTCGTGGGGAAAATCCGACGAGTAGATGAACGGCTTGTTGCCGACGCGCTCGATCGCGTGCGCGAGATCGGGCTCGCTGCCTTCGCAGCCGACAAAAATGCGTCCGGCATCGATGTGGCGCATGATGTAGTCGCTTACGCGCTCGCCGTTTTTGAGCTGCAGGAACTCGCCGCGAGGATCGTGCTGAATGTGCGTCTCGAACGAGCGGTCGAAGCGCTCCAGGCACATGAGCAGCCACGCGACGCCGCCTTCCATAAATCCGATGCGCACGTCCGGGTATTTGTCGAAGATGCCGTTGAAGACGATGCCGGCGAAGGCGATCATGAGGCCGAACGGATGACCGAGCGCGTGCACCGGCGCATACGGATTGAGATCGTCCATGCCGAGGTTTTCGTGCGCGCCGCCGTGAATGCCGACCGCGCAGCGGAGCCGCTCCGCCTCGGCGTACACCGGCCAGTAGAGCTTGTGGCCGAGATTGAACTGGAATCCGGTCGACGGCAGCATGACGCCGCAGAGCCCCAGCTCCTTAACGCAGCGCGTGACCTCCGCAACGGCGGCGTCCGGCTCCTGGAGCGGGATCAGCCCCATGCCCTGAAAACGCGGGCTGCGCTTGACGTACTCGCGCGCGAGCCAGTCGTTGTAGGCGCGCGCGAGATCGATCGCCCAGTCGCGGCTCACGATCTTGCCGTACGCAAGGCCGCGCGTCGTGTACAGGACCGTCGCCTGAATGCCGACATCCTCCAGGAACTCCATCCATTCGTCCGGCCCGGCGTTTCTGAACGAGCCGGGCGGCAGGTCGTGCAGGTTGCATGAGTGCAGATGATCGAGCGGCGGAAACGGGTCGAAGACCCGATTGGTGCCGATTTTTTCCTGATATCGCCTCGGCATCAGGCTTGTGATCGCGTTGAGATCTTCCACGACATGGCCGTCGCCGTCGATGATCAATGTATCCGTTGCCATAACGCCCTCCGTTCTTTCAATGCGTCGCCGGCAGCAGCGAAAAATCCAAAAATTTCTGCGGATCGACGTCGGCCGGGATCGGCCGCTCCTGCCGGAGAATCTCCAGATAGCCGCGCGCGACCTTGGTGTTCATCTGGCCATCTTTGCTCAGGAGGCTGATCAGAGTCTCATAGGTGCGCCCCGCCTCGGCCGGCGTGACCTTGAATTTATCGGCGATCATTTTTACCGATTCGTCGCGGTTGGCGCGCACCCATGCGGCCCCTTCGAGCAAAGCAGCGATCGTCTTTTGCACCAACTCGCGCCGGCTCTTCATCTCAGCTTGCGAAGTCACCAATCCGACGTAAGGAACATCGGCGAGATCACCCAGAAATTGGAATTTTTTAAAGCCGAGAGTGACCGCCTTGTCGTCGAACGGTGGCGTCAACACCGCGCCGGCGACCTGATGGCTCGTCAGCGCGGCGAAGCTGGAAGCAGTGCCTCCGGTCGAGATGAGGGATACGTCTTTCTCTGGTATCTCCCATTTTTTCAAAGCGGCAAGGAGATAGTAGTGCGGTGAGTTGCGTATGCCAGAGATCGCCACGTTTTTTCCGACGAGGTCGCGCGGGTTGGCGATGTCTTTGCTCGTGACGAGGATCCACGGGCTGCCATTGTATAGATTGAGCACGATCACGAGCGGCAGCCCGCTCACGGCTGCCGAGATGCCCGTCGAAGGAGAGGTAAAGAAATCGATGTTACCGTTGATCACCGCCTGCGGCATGATGCCGGTGCGCATCTGGATGTACTCGGATTCGAGGCCGGCTTTTTTGAGCATGCCTTTCTCCTGCGCGACGTAAAACGGCATGTAGGAAAATGCCGGAGACGGGAATGCGATGCGGATCTTCGGCACCGTTTCGGCGGGCCAAGCGGCGGTGGCCCCTAGGCATATGGATGCGACGATCGCCGAAACGATTTTGGGACTCACCCCGCCGCTCTCTTTTCCTGGTCCCAGCTCGCGCGCGCAATTTTCAGCGCGCGCGGCTTTGGCAGCTCTTTGAGCCCGAAGAAGTCGACCGCATTACGAAAGAGAATTCGTTCGCGTTGCTGATCGTTTAAATCGTTCGCGTCGAAGATGTCCTTGACGGAGTAAGGAAAGTGGCAGTCCCAATGACAGTAGTCGGACGCATAGAGGACCGAACCCGCGCCGGCCGCTTGCAGCACGCGGTCAAGCCCCGTTTCTTCGGATTCGCAGGAGAGGACGATCTGCTCGCTTTTAACGATCTCGCTCGGCCGGCGCTTGAGAACGGGCATCTGCGGCGCGAGTTTCTCGACGTGCTCGTCGAGCCGCTCCATCCAATACGGCAGCCAGCCGGCGCCGCCTTCCATATAGGCGACCTTGAGCCGCGGGAAGCGGTCGAAAACGCCCTCGCCGATCATGTGCATCAGCGCGATCATGAGCTCGAAGGGAAACGCCGTCATGTGCACGTAGGCGTATTTGACAAAGCGCCGGCTTCCGGCGCCCATGACGCCCGAGACGCCGGATACGCCGTCGTGGCCCGTCTGCGGATGGACGCTGAGCGGCATGCCGATCTTTTCCGCGGCGTCGTAGATCGGGAAAAACATCTCGTCGCCCATGTTGCGACCGTAGACATTGGTCGGCAGCATCGCCGAGATCGCGCCTTTGGCGGCGAGGAATTCGAGCTCTTTAACCGCTGTCTCGGGTTTTTGGCAGGGAATCAATCCGACCGCTTTCAGCCGCGCACGATCGGCCGCGCAGTACTCCAGCAGCCATTCGTTCACTGCGTGACAGAGGGCGGCGGCGAACTCGCCGTTCATGAGTCCGTTGACCGTGAGCGCCACCTGCGTTCCGAATAAGACGGCGACGTCGATGCCCTCGGCGTCCATGTCGTCCAAGCGTGCCTTGGCATCCGTCATTCCGGGGCGCGTCTTCCGCGCCTTGTCCGTCATGGGGCCGGTGACGCCGGGACCCGGCCCGTCGGCCGTTGGCCAGATCCGCCCTTCGAGCAGCATGCGCATGTGGCCCTTGTTGTCGCGCAGCCTGACGGGCGCCTGCGCGCGCCATTTTTCTGGTAAGTAAGGCTTCAGATCGACGTCGCCTTCGTTCACGTGGCCGTCGGCGTCGATCACCAAAACATCGTCGAGATTTGCCGCCATTTGGTTTCTCCGCTACCGAACCATAGTCGCTCTTTCGAGTCGTGTCAAAGGAGCGCAAGTAGTTGATCTAAGCGCACTTATCGGCTATGCAGGCAATGGTGGCCGGGACTCCGATCAGAGATATTCGCGACGGCAAAATACCGTCGCGCGCCGAAGCGCTGCGCCTCGCGGAGTGCCGCGGTGATGAGACCGTCGCACTGCTCGAAGCGGCGGCCGTGGTGCGCGACCGCCACAAGGGAAAAACGGTCACCTTCTCGCCCAAGATCTTCATTCCGCTCACCAACCTCTGCCGCGATTTTTGCGGCTACTGCACATTCCGGAAAGCCCCGGATGAGTCCGGCGCGAAAACGATGACGATCGACGAGGTGCTCGCCGTCGCGCGGCGGGGAAAACTGCTCGGCTGTACAGAAGCGCTCTTCAGCCTCGGCGATAAGCCCGAGGCGATCTATCCCGAGATGAAGGCTTTCCTCGCGCGGCTCGGGCTCAAGCGCACGCTGGATTATCTCTATGAAGCGTGCAAGGCGACCCTGGAAGAAACCGGAGTCCTGCCGCACTCCAATCCCGGTTTGATGGGCGCCGGAGATTTAAAGCGGCTGAAAGAGGTCAGCGCGAGCGTGGGGCTCATGCTCGAAACGACCAGCGCGCGCCTCATGCTGGCCGGCGGCGCGCATCACAACGCGCCGGACAAAAAGCCTGCTTCGCGCCTGCGCACGATCGCCGAAGCGGGAAGGCTCCGCATACCGTTCACGACCGGGATTTTGATCGGCATCGGCGAGACGTGGGAAGAGCGGATCGATTCGCTGTTCGCCATCCGCGAGCTGAACGAGCGTTACGGGCATATCCAGGAAGTCATCGTGCAGAATTTCCGCGTTAAGCCCGAGATTCCGATGCGCGATGCTTCCGAGCCTGTGCTCGAGGAGATGCTGAAGACGATCGCGCTGGCGCGCCTCATCCTCGGCGGCGACATGAATCTGCAAGCGCCGCCGAACCTCACGCCCGAGAGCTACCCGCTTTATTTGAGCGCAGGCATCAATGACTGGGGCGGCGTCTCGCCGCTGACGCCCGATTTCATCAATCCCGAGGCTCCCTGGCCGGCGCTGATCGAGCTCGAGCGCCGGACGCGGCAGGCCGGCTTCGTCCTGCGGCCGCGGCTGCCGGTTTATCCCGAATACTTGAACGATACTTTCGTGCCGCCTCATCTCGTGCCTTACTTCGATAATCTAGCCGGCGGCGATGGTCTCGTAAAACCCGAGATCGAGCGCATGATGTTGCCGCGAGAAGCCGCCCGGGATGCGCTGGCATGCTAGCGGTTCTCACCGGCGGCACCGGCGGCGCGAAGCTCCTCGAAGGTTTAAACCTCGAAACAAATGCCGAGGAGCTGGCAATCGTCTGCAACACCGGCGACGATCTGGTTCTTCACGGGCTTTATATTTCGCCCGATCTCGACACGATCGCGTACACTTTGGCCGGAGTCGCCGACACCGACCGCGGCTGGGGAGTGCGGGACGACAGCTTCGCCGCGCTCGAATGGCTCGGAAAATACGGCGAGAGCGATTGGTTTAAGCTCGGCGACCGCGATCTCTCGCGGCACATCGTGCGCACGCGGCTCTTGCGCGAAGGCGCGAGCCTATCTCAAGTCACCGAGCGCCTTTCCGCGGCGCTCGGCGTCCGCTCGAAGCTCTTGCCGATGAGCGATGACCGCGTGGAGACTCGCATCGGCACGGCGGATGACGAGATCTCGTTCCAGGAATATTTCGTCAGGCACCGCTGGGTGTTACCCGTGAATCGCGTCGCCTACAACGGCGCGGAAAAAAGCCGTCCCGCGCCCGGCGTGCTCGAAGCCATCGGCGAGGCGGCCGCGGTGATTCTCTGCCCGAGCAATCCGGTGACGAGTATCGGGCCGATACTCGCCGTGCCGGGGATTCGCAACGCTCTCAAACAGACGCGTAAGCCCGTCTTCGCCGTGAGCCCGATTATCGCCGGCGCGCCGGTCAGCGGGCCGGCGGACAAACTCATGCGAGCCGTCGGCTTCGAACCCTCGGTGGTCGGCGTCGCGAAAGCCTACGCGGACTTCGCCGATGTTTTAGTGCTCGCTCCCGAGGACCGCAACTGGCGCACCCGCATCGAGGCGCTCGGCGTCAAGACCGTCGAGCTGCCGATCCGCATGAATCGGCTCGAAGACAAGCGCGCTCTCGCGCGCGAGCTCTTGGCGCTGCTGTGAAGATCGCGGCTTTGATACCGGTCAAGGGTTTTGCCAACGCGAAGCAGCGCCTCTCCGCGATGCTCTCCGCAGACGAGCGCGCGCTGCTCGCCGAGACCATGATGCGCGATGTGGTCGCCCAGACGATCTCCGCCGGCGGCCTCGACTCCGTCTATATTGTTACCGGCGATGATTATGTCCGCGGCCTTTCGGTTTCACTCGGCGTGCGGGTGATTATGGAAGAGCAAGAAAGCGGCGAGACCGGCGCCGTCGAATTCGCGCTGGCCGAGCTCAAGGCGCGCGGGATCGACGCGGCGCTGGTGATTCCGGCCGATATGCCGCTCGTTCGCGCGGTCGACATCGAAGAGGTGATCGGCCAGGCGCCTCGCGCGACGCCGTTCGCCGTGCTCGTGCCGTCGCACGACCGCATGGGCACGAACGCGCTGCTGCTCGCGCCTCCGAATGCTATCCGGCTCCGCTTCGGCTACGACAGCTTCTCGTACCATGTAAGTCAGGCCGCCGACCTCCCGCTCGTCATAGTCGAGAACGAGCGCATCGCCCTCGATATCGACGAGCCGCAGGACCTAGAGCGATTCATCGCTTCCGGCGGCGGTCCCGGGGCGACCTACGCGCGAGTCATGGAAATGAGAGCCTCGGCGCGCTGGACGGGCGCGTGAGGCGCCTCGAAATCATCGGCCTCGAAGGCATCGGCGAAGCGCGCCGCGGCGACGCAATCGGCCGGCTGATCGTCGACGCGTGCGCGCGGCACGACCTCAAGCTTACGCGAGAGGACGTTCTCGTCGTCGCGCACAAAATCGTCTCCAAGGCCGAGGGGCGCATCGTCGGCTTGGCGGAGGTCGAGCCGTCGCCGCGCGCCGTCGAGCTCGGGCGCGAGCTTGCGAAAGATCCGCGGCTGGTGGAAATTATCCTCCGCGAGAGCAAGAGAGTCGTGCGTAAAGGGGGCAACGCGCTCATCGTCGAGACGCATCACGGTTTCATCTGCGCCAATGCCGGCGTCGATCTATCGAACGTGGGGCTCGAGCAGGCGGCGCTGCTGCCGCGCGACCCCGACGCCTCGGCGCGCGAAATCCGCGCCGACATCGAGCGGCGCACGAGCGTTGCGCCGGGGGTGATCATCAGCGACAGCTTCGGCCGTCCCTGGCGCCTGGGGACGGTCGATATCGCGGTCGGCGTGGCCGGGCTCGCGCCGATCAAGGACGAGCGCGGCACGACCGACGGCTACGGCTACGAGCTCCGCGCGGCGGTCGCCGCCGTGGCCGATGAATTGGCGGCGGCGGCGGAGCTCGCGATGGGCAAGAAGGATCGGGTGCCGGTAGTATTGATTCGGGGCTACGAAGGAAAGGGGAAGGATGGATCGGCGCGGGAGCTGCTCCGGCCGGAGGCCGAGGACCTCTTTCGCTGAGGCTTAAGACACCTATGGACAAGGAATTCGCGATCGCCATCGTCGGCGGAACGGGAAGCATGGGAACCGCGCTCGCGCTGCGCCTGGCGGCGCCGGGCGTGCGCGTGATTATCGGCTCGCGCGAGCGGGAGAAGGCGAAGGGCGTCGTCGAGACCCTCAAGAGCAAAATCGCCGGCGGCCGGCTCGAAGGCGACACCAACCAGGACGCGGTGAAAGACGCCGAGTTTGTCGTCATTGCGGTGCCTTACGAAGGGCACGCCAAGATCATCACCGATTTGAAAGGGCAGCTCGCCGGCAAGACGCTGATCAACGCGGTCGTGCCGCTGCAGAAAGGCAAACCGTTCGTGCCCGCCGCCGGCTCCGCCTTACTCGAAGCGCAGACGATCCTCGCCGGCGAGGCGCCGGTGATCGGCGCGCTGCACAATATCTCGGCGCTCGACCTCCAGGAAACGCAGGCGCCGCTTGGCGACGTGCTCGTCTGCGGCGACGGCGCGGACGCGAAGGAGAAGGTGATGGAGATCATCCGCCGCATCGGCGCCACACCCTATGACGCCGGACCGGCGGCGAACGCCTACGTCATCGAAGGCATCACCGGCGTGCTGATCTACTTGAATCGCAAATACAAATCGAAGCACGCGACCGTGAAGATTACGGGCATCGATCATCATTAAAATGGATCTCCCGCCCATAGCCACGACGACGGTCGGGAGTTTTCCCCGGCCGAATTGGCTCTCCGAGCGCGAGCGGAGCGAGGTGACGTTCCGCCTCGAAGGCGAGCTCCTGCGCGAGGCGCAGGACGACGCGACGATCGTCACCCTGCACGAGCAGGAGCGCGCCGGCCTCGATCTCTTGACCGACGGCGAGCAGCGCCGCCCGCACTTCATCAACCACGTGCTCGGAACATTGGACGGCATCGATCTCGTCAACCGTCGACCCAAGGCGATCCGCCGCCGCACCGACGTCGAGCGCTTGGTGCCGCGCGTCGTCGGCCCGATCCGCCGCCGCGACGTCGCGGTCGTCGGCGATCTCATGTTCGCCAAGGCGCATACGTCCAGGCCGCTCAAAATGGCCGTGCCCGGCCCGATGACCGTCGTCGACAGCACCTACGACGAGCATTACCGGGACGAGGAGAGGCTCGCGCTGGACGTCGCGGCGGCGATCAACGAGGAGCTGCTCGCGCTCGAAGCCGCGGGATGCGACGTGGCGCAGATCGATGAGCCGGCGATGACGCGTTACCACGAGAAGGTCAAAGCTTACGGTTTGAAGGCACTCAATCGCTGTCTCGAAGGTGTGACGCTGCCGACGATCGTCCATCTCTGCTACGG
>DATJFG010000017.1:0-2189 GCA_035495775.1 Verrucomicrobiia bacterium
CGCACGGCGTCTTCGGCGCGCTCGGCCGAATGCAGCCGCCCGAGGCGCTTCAGGTCGTCGTCGCTGAATGATTGGACACCGTAACTGAGCCGATTGATTCCCGCGCGGCGAAATCCTTCCAGGCGCGCGGGATCAACCGTCTCCGGATTTGCCTCGAGGGTGATTTCGGCATCCGGCGCCACGGCGAACGACGCGCGTGCCGCGTCGATAATGGATCCGATCTCGGCCGGCGTGAGCAGCGATGGCGTGCCGCCGCCGAAATAGATCGTGTCGGCAGGCAAACGAGTCACATTCTCGTTTTCGTGCTCGGCGGCCGCACCGTGCATTTCCCGGATCACCGCATCGACAAAGCGGGTCTTCAGCGATTCGTCGAAGACGCCCCTGGTGAAATTGCAGTAATTGCAAATCGACGCGCAGAACGGAACGTGGACGTAAAGGCCTAACAAGATACGTTCAAGTTTACTTGCTTCCAGCCCTGCCGCCGGACCACTTGAGGTCGGCCTTGCCGTCGCCGGCCTTGCCGTCGCGCAGCTGAGCCTTCGCCTGACGCGGATTGCGGGCGGCCTGGTCGAGCTTGCCTTTCATCCGCCGCTCGGCCCAGTTCCGCTTGAGCGCCGAGGCGCCTTCATTCGGCAACAGCATGCGGTAGTCGGCGCCCTCCAGATCCAGGAAGTCGCACATCTCGTGCAGCCGCGAGCGCATGCGGAAACCGATGCGGTCGTGAAGCGAGATCACGTCGGCGCCCGAATCGGGGGGCACGTCGGGATAATTCGAGGTGAAGATCGTGGCGCGGCGCTCGTTGTAGCGGGTATTGACGATCAGATTGAGCGTCTCTTCGACCCATTCCGATGTCTTTTCGGCGCCCAGATCGTCGAGGACAAGAAGATCGGCCTCCATCACCGGCCGCAGCACGTCGAGCTCGGTGGTCTTGACGAGGTCGTTATAGGTGCTGCGGATCAGTTTCAGCAGGTCGCGAGTGTCGTAGAACAACGCGCGCGCGCCTCTGGTGAGAATCACCTGCTTGAGGATCGCGGCGGCGAGATGCGTCTTGCCGACGCCGGGATCGCCCAGGAAAAAGAGTCCGCGCGCGACGACCGGAAACTGATCGGCAAACGCGCGTGCGCGAGCGAGCGCCTCTTCGAGTGTTTCGTTGTCGTAGGTGCTGAAATCGTTGAGCGAGCAGTGGTGATAGCGGCGTGGGATGCGCGCGTCGGCGATCAGCCGCTTGGAGACCGTCTCGCGCCAGCAGTCGCACCGCCCCATGCGCTCGACACCGTTGGCGCTGACTGGCTTCCATCCCGTTCCGTTGCAGAGCTTGCAGATTTCTTCTGATTCGGAATTCGGAAGCACCCGCGCATCATATCACCGCGCCTGTTTTTTTTGCGTCGATTGGGCGCTCGCAGTCGCCGGCGGGTTTTGGGGATTTGCACGAACCAGATCGGTCGACGTGGATTTCACGAGCGCCGTGCTGAGCCGCTGCTCCCAATCGTCGATGCCGCGGGCCAGCTCACGCTTCACATACTCCATGAACTCGTTCACCTCGCCCTGCATCAGCTGGATCTTGCGCCGCATATTGAGAATCACGTCGACGCCGGCGAGGTTGACGCCCAGATCGCGCGTCAATGTCAAGATCGTTTCGAGCTGCTCGAGATCTTCCTCGGAGTACAGACGCGTGTTGCCTTCCGTGCGCGACGGCTTCAGCAACCCTTCGCGCTCGTACAGACGAAGCGTCTGCGGGTGGATGTGATATTTCTGCGCCACCGCGCTGATCATGAAGTATGCCTTACCGGTTTTTTTCACGGACGTTCACCGTTCCCGCCGGATATCTTCGCCGTTGATGCGCCCGAACTCCCGCAGCAGCTCTTTCGAGCGCTCGTCGAGCAGTTTGGGCAGCATGATCTTCACTTCGGCAATCTAGTCGCCGCGCTCGCCGTCGCGCGGCGACGGAGCGCCGCGGCCGCGCACGCGGAAACGCTGCCCGGTCTGCGTCCCCGGCGGCACCCGCAATTTCGCCTGGCCGTCGGGCGCCGGCACATCGATCTTCGCGCCAAGCGCCGCTTCGTGGACCGCGATGGCCACCACGAGATGGAAATCGTCGCCTTCGCGCCGAAACATCGCGTGCGGCTCGACCTGCACTGCGATATAGAGGTCGCCGGGACGTCCGCCGCGAACGCCCATGTTGCCTTTCT
>DATJFG010000018.1:0-58616 GCA_035495775.1 Verrucomicrobiia bacterium
GGCGCCGAGGCGGTCGAGTCGGCGCTGCGCCTTGCGAAATCGTATACCGGCAAATTCGAATTCGTATCATTCAGCGGCGGCTTTCACGGGAAAACGATGGGCGCCCTCTCCCTCATGGGCTCGGACTTCAAGGACGGCTTCGGCCCGATGGTCCCCGGCTCGCACATCGCGCCCTACGGCGATTGCTACCGCTGCCCGCTCCAATTGAAATATCCCTCGTGCGGCCTCGCCTGCGTCGAGGCGACGCGCGCACAGGTGAGGCAAAACATGAGCGACGGCGTCGCCGCGTTTCTCATCGAGCCCATGCAGGGGACCGCCGGCAACGTGATCCCGCCCAAAGAGTTCCTGCCCGCGGTGAAGGAAGTCGCGCGCGAGTTCGACGCCCTTCTCATCGCGGACGAGATGATCACCGGCTTCGGCCGGACGGGAAAATATTGGGGCGCCGACCACACCGGCGTCGCGGCCGACATCGTCACGATCGGCAAGCAGTTCGGCGGCGGCTTTCCGATCAGCGGCGTCATCTCGACCGACGAGATCGTCCAGGCCAAGCCCTGGTCGAACCCCTCCGGCTCATCCTCGAGCTACGGCGGCAATCCGCTCGCGGCCGCGGCGGCCGCCGCGGCGCTCAAAATCATCGACGATGAAAACCTGGTGGAGAACTCGCGCCGGGTCGGCGCGCATTTTTTAAAAGCGATCGAGGGCTGGACCGAGCGCTACCCGTTCGTCGGCGACGTGCGCGGCGCGGGACTTTTCATCGGCCTCGATCTCGTGCGCGACAAAGAGACCAAGGAGCCGCTCGCCAAAAACGTCTGCCGGCGCATCTTCGACGAGTGCTTGAGGCGCGCACTTCTGACGATGACCTACACGCACCGCGTGCGCCTCCAGCCGGCGATGACGATCGACGAAGGCACCGTCGACGCGGGCATCGCCATCCTGGCGGAGGTTTTCGATCTCATCGCCGCCGAAGGCTCCTGGCGCTAGCGCACCAGTCAATTTTGCGAAGAGCCGCCCGGCGCCGACATCGGGCCTGCCGGGCGGTTCTTCGATTGGCGCCGGCCGGACTGCTATAGACGCCGCTCGCGGGGCCGCTCTTTACGACGCGGCGCGTTCGCTTCTTCCGCGTGGGAGACGTCTTCCGCCCCGGCGCGCTCAAAAATGTCCTCGGCCCGCTGCCTCTCGCCGCTGCTCTCCGAATGGACCGAGATCAGGATGTTCCCCTCTTTGATCTTGCTCGCGTAGCGCTTCGCCTCGTACTCGGGCAGGCCGAGGCCGATGAGCGCTCCGGTGAGGCCGCCCACCGTCGCGCCGGCACCGACACCGGCGAGCGCCGCGACAATCGGTCCGGCGGCGATCAAAGGGCCGACGCCCGGCACGGTCAACGTGCCGATGCCGGCGAGCCAGCCGAGTATGCCGCCGATCACTCCGCCGGCGGCGGCGCCGGTCGTCGCCCCCTCCGGCGCCTTGGTATGCTTTTCGTGCGCGAAGTCGCGCGTGCCTTGGGTGTCGGGGAGCAGGACCGAGATCTGATCGTTGGCAAAGCCGGCGACCTTGAGCTCCTCGACGATGTCTTCAGCCTGATCGCGCGAATCGATTAAACAGTAAACCGCTTTGGCCATAATCGTCCTCCTTTAAATTCTGCTTCGATGAGAATAAACGCGCGCTCGATAAATTCCGCTGCGCCGCAGATTGTGGCTAACGATGAGGAGGATTTGGCGCGTGGTTTAATTGCAGGCTATGCCTCGCCTGAAAAAGCTCAATCAGGTAAATCCTCGGCCATAGGCCGAAAACTTACCCGAGCCGTGTAAACATTCCGGCGGTTCCTTTCTGCCAGGCGGCTCACGCTTGGCCCTTCCCAATATATCGTATCTGCTATATATTTCCGGGCATGCTGGACCGGGGAATGTGGACGCTACGAAGTTCGCGAAACGTTACACCTGCCCGCACTGGAAAAAAACCCCGGACGAGAACATACCGAGCGATCAAGCGTTCGGCGTATGGCATCAGGTTATGGACTTTCGCGCGAAGCGTCCTTAACCACTGCACCGCCCTAAAAACTTAAACTGATTGCTGCCTGGTTTTCCTCGAGATTTGAAACCGCTCCGGCAGTTGGTGTACAAGCGGTAAAGACTTTACTGAGATGGCGTTCTCCTGAAACCGCACGCCGGGCTAATGGCCTACTTTCATTCAGAGATAGCGTCTATGGTGCAGCCGCTCCGGTCGCCGAATCAAAAGTTTTTGAAAAACATCTTCGCACGCCGGCGATGAACACTTTCATCCTCTCGCTCTACATCGGCATCGGCGGGTTTTTCGGCGCGGTCGCGCGCTTTCTCCTCTCGCGCGCGCTCGGCGGCTGGTTCGGCGCGTTTCCCTTCGGCACGCTCGCAGTGAACGTGAGCGGGAGCTTCGGCCTCGGCCTCATCCTCTACGGCGTCATGTACGGGAAAAGCCTCTCGCCCGAGTGGCGGAGCCTCTGGACGATCGGCTTCATCGGCGCCTACACGACGATGTCTACCTTCGCCTACGAAAGCGTGCGATTATTGGAGCTCGGCGACTACCGGCTCTTCGCCGTCAACTCGACGGCGAATTTTTTTCTCTGCCTGGCCGCCGTGTGGCTCGGGAAGTACGCGGCCTTGAGCCTCTTCAGGTGAGACGATGAAGGAAGAAAGCCAGGCGGTGCTGCTGCGCATCTTCATCGGCGAGAGCGACCGCCACCAGGGGCGCCATCTCTACGAATTCATCGCGCAGTATCTCCGCCATCACCACTACGCCGGCGTCACCGTGCTCCGCGGCATCGAGGGCTTCGGCCACGCCTCGGTCATGCACAAGGCCGACATCCTCGACCTCTCCTCCGATCTCCCCATCGTCATCGAGGTCGTCGACACCGAGGAGAAGATCCGCGCGCTCAAAGAGACGATCGACCGCGAGAGCTGGATCGAGAGCGGCCTCATCACGGAGGAAAAAGTCACGATCGTGAGATATGGGAAGAATGGGTAGAAACTGAAACGAAGGCCTTCGAACGAGACGATTCGAAGCTCAGCAATCGAATCGTCTCGCAGTGTTGCCAATCGCGTCGTACCACGCACTCGACGCATCACGGATGCCGCAGAGAGATTCTCGGCAGACGAAATTCTTCACCGGCCAGTAGGGACACTTCGAATGAAAATGCCAAACTTCGCTCGCGAGTGAAACGACGATTTTCCGATACTCCGGCGGCTTTTCGCATGGAAGTGCATAGCGCCACGCCGCAGCTGTCAACACCGCAGGACGCCGACTTTCATCGCTTATCAAACCCGCTCGGGTCCTATCCAATCGGGTATCATTACGCTGCCCCGTACAGATCATTAACGGCCCGGAAAGTTTTGAAAGTTTTTCGGAGTCAAAAACGGTAATCGGGTTTTTACCGACACGTTGTGACTCGCCTCGGGTCGATACCCTATGTCCGTGCGGGATAATTCTCCGGTACCTGCGGTAATAGTCCTAATAGAATCCCGAGAATGAGCTCCGCATAATACGAATCGTGCCTACGAACTTCGCTGGACGCTGCCCACCAAGCTCCGACTAAGCAGTTAGCACAGCTACAGGCGGAAAGTTCATTGGGGGGACAATGAAACCACATATTCCGGAGCTGGTTACCACGGCAGCGGAGTTGAACTTCCAGGCCGAGCGCGCGGCAAACCTCGAAATCGGCGCGACTCCCGATTACATCTTCGAGCGATACCGGAGGTGCCGTTTTTGGCGCCTCTTTCCAAAGGATTATCTCTTCAAGGCGCTTTGGCGGCATGGCGCATTTTCCGGCGGCAAGCGTGTTCTCGACTTCGGCTGCGGCGAGGGAAAAGTCGCCTCGGAGCTTGCGAAACTGGGCTGCCATGTAACCGGCATCGACGTTTCTTCCGAGCTGGTAACTCTCGCGCGGCGCCGCGCCAAACTCGACGGGCTGAGCGACCGCGTGAAATTAATCGTCGGCGATATTTCCGGCGCGGCGCTGCCGGCAAGCTCCTTCGATTTCGTGATCTGCAACGCGGTATTACATCACGTAAACATCCCGAAGGTTTTTCCGCGCCTCATGCGCGTTCTCAAATCGGGCGGCGTGGCAGCGGTCGTCGAGCCGATCGCCTTCTCGCCGACACTGCAAGCCATCCGCGATCGGGTGCCCATCGAAAAAGACGCGTCGCCCGACGAGCGCCAGCTGAACGAGGAAGACATCGCCTACATCCGCAGTTGGTTGATGGAGAGCCAAACGGCCTATTTCAATCTATTCGCCCGAGTCGACCGGCTGTTCCCGAACGCCAACAAAATCGACAAAGGCCATCTCGCCACGAAGAGCGCCTTGATTGCTCTTCGTTCACTTGATCGCGCGCTGGTCACGGTTCTGCCTTCGTTACGCAAATTCTACGGCCAGATTGTTATCATCGGCACACGGACGAAAAACGGAGGGTAGGCGGTCGCATCCGAAGCGCGACTTAGGTTCCGCCCTGCCCGCATTATCCGGATGGCTGCCGCGCGGGCCCGGGGCGGGGTTGGATCTTGAATCTTGACATTCGGCCAAGCGGTGCTTGCTCGACAGAAAAAAGCGGCCAAAATCTCTTTCCGGCCCGGCCCTACTAACGCCGTCGCCCGGGAATCTACTCAACGCGGATTTCGCGAACGGTTTTTCCTATCATCGGTCGCGGTGAGAGCCTAAACCGAGCCGGCGAGCTTACTTGAATCTCGTTTTCCGTTGATCGAGGCACTGTGCGATGATTTTCTTTGCGTCGGACCCGGGGACCGAGAGCACCTGCCGGCGCGCCACGTCGGAGACGAAATCTTCCAGCTCGGAGTAGCTCAAGCCGTGAAGCATCTGCGCCAGCATGCGCGGGGGATAGCCGAAGGGAACGCCGGCGCGCGGCGCGGCCTTCTCGAAGAACTTCACCGTCTGCTCCGCGGTCGGGGGCGGAAGCTCGAGACGGACTTGGAAGCGGCGCCGCACTGCGCGATCGAGCAGCTCCGGTCGATTCACGGCCGCGATCACGACGACATGCGCCGGCAGGTCGTCGATTTCAAGCAGCAGCGAGCCGACGGCCTGCTTGACTTCGCCGGTCTCGCGGCCGTCGCCGCGCTCCTTCCCGACGCCGTCGACGTCGTCGAAAAACAGAACGCAGCCTGCGCGCGCGCGATCGAAGAGCCGCCCGAGCCGCGCCCCGGTCTCGGCGAAGTCGCCGGCGATCAAGCCGTCGTATCTTGCTACAACGAGCGGCGCCGCCAGCGCGGAGGCCAGCGCCTCGGCCACGGCGGTCTTACCGTTTCCGGTCGGCCCCGCGACCAAGATGCGGTTCCTTGGTTGGAGGCCGCGCGACCGGAGCAGCTCTCCCCGGCGATGCTCTTCGACGAGTTCCCGGCAGACGGTTGTCACGTTGTCGGGCAGAACCAGGTCGTCGAGGGCCCGCGAAGGCGTCATCTCCACCCAGAGATCCTGGACCGCTCCGTTACGGTTTACGTGCGCGGTTCCATTATGGGATATCGATGGCCTAAAGTGCGCCGGCGCTGCGCCGTTTTTTGTAAGTTCGTCCGCCAAGCGGTCGGCCAAAGCAGCGTGCTTCTTCGCGCGCTCGTCGGCGATCACCGCCTCCACCGCTTCGCGAAAGTGATCGATGTCGCCAGATGCTCCGGTTTTGACTAGGGAAACGAGCAAATCGGATCGCGCCACAGGAAATTGACACACAGCAAATAACGTACCGAAGCTCGCCGCCGGCTTCGGCTACCGCTCCAGCCGGCCCGGCGATGGAAACAATGCGTCACACCGCGACACACTGCGACATTTCGGCCAAGATTTTTATTGATTCATCTCCGATTTAGGAGCACCCTAAGCACAGTGAATAGTGAGCAGTGAGGTATGAATAAAACAATCCGCGAAACCTCGCAATAAGAAGATAAAAATCAGTCTCCCCTAGTTCGTCTTTCTTTCGTTCCCGATACTTTCGTTTTCCGATTTCCAAATCGCATCTCAAACCCCAAGGAGGTTCTATGTCCAAATC
Source organism: Verrucomicrobiia bacterium (assembly GCA_035495775.1). GTDB lineage: Bacteria > Desulfobacterota > Binatia > UBA9968 > UBA9968 > JAJPJQ01. Next base: position 6,012 of record DATJFG010000018.1, read on the forward strand.
CAAGCGCAAAGCTAAAAAACTGCCGCCGGCCGAGGTGATCTACCGTCCGCCTACGGAGCTCGCCGAGGACGACGAGGAGCTTTCGGAGCTGCGCGCGATCTTCGCCGATCTCAACAACCCCAAGCAGCGCGCTTTTTTGGCGGCCTTTGTCCGGGCCAAGGGCGTGCGGCAAGCGGCGCGCCTTTCCGGCGTCTGCCGCAACTCACATTACAAGTGGATGAAGGAGGACGACGACTACTGCGAGCGCTTCGAGCGGGCGAAGGAGATGCTCGCCGACGACGCCGAGGAGGAGGTCTTCCGCCGCGCCTTCCACGGCTACTACACGCCGATCATCTACGGCGGCAAGGTGAAGGGCTGGGCGAAGACCTACTCGGACGCGCTCGCGATGTTCACGCTGCGCGGGCTGAAGCCCAGGGTGTATCGGAACAACGCCGACCCGGAATTCGTCGGCGGGCCGACCTCCATGGAGATCACGATCCTAAAGGAAGGCGAACCGAAGCCGGAGCTGTCGCCGCTGCCGGTGATTTCGATTCCGCGCGACGAGCCGGAGGAATAGGCGAAATCAGGAACGCGCCGGCTTTTCTCCCACCGCACTTGCAGCCCACGGTTCCCGGCGATAAATTGCCGTGGGGCTGGTCATGCCGATCGCCGAGTCGCTGGATCATTTCGTCGTGCCGGTGGACGATCTCGTCGCCGCGGAGGACTTTTACGTCCGCGTCTTCGGCGGCCGCGTCACCAAGCGCAACGGCCTCAACGTGCGCCAGCGCAAGCGCGGCGCGGTGCCGCACACGTTCATTCATATCGGCGGCAAGCGCATGGGCGTCTATCTCCAGAGCGACCATCGGCCCGAGCCGGCAGGCGCCCGCGGCCTGCCCACCTACTCTTTCACGACCACCGACGGGGAGCTCGACGCGCTCGCAAAAGAGCTGGACGGGACCGGCGCGCGTTCCGAGCGCGTCGAGAACGCGCATTCGTTCGCGCGCCGGACGATCTTTTTTCACGATCCCGCCGGCAACCATTACGCGGTCTACACGCCCAAAGATTCCCCGGCGAATCCCGCGAGCGGCCGCTTGACCGGCGTCGGCTACATGGAGCTGGAAGCGCCGTCGCTCGATGCATCGATCGCGTTCTATGAAAACGTCCTCGGCTTCGATGTGAAGAGCCGGACGACTCGCCAGGCGACGCTCAGGATGGCGAGCGGGCAGACCTTGATTCTGACCGAAGCGCCGTTTTCCTCGAAGGGTCTCGTGATGAGCCGCAAAGTGCCCGGGCCGCACATCGCGTTCTACGTGCGCGGCGCGAACTGGCGGGCGGCGTTCGCGCACCTCGAAACATTGGGCATCGAGAACGGCGACCGCGGCGCCGCCAAGGAGCGCACCGGCACCGAGGGCGGCACCTACATGGACGATCCGGCGGGCTACGTCATCCAGTTCATCACCGACGGCATGGAATAGATGAACGCGGGAGAAAAGCGCGCGCGGCTGCGCGAGATCTTGGCCGACGCGGGCGGCACCGTCGCGCCGGGCGTCACCGACGCGATGACGGCGCGGCTGGTGGAAGATTGCGGCTACGCGGTCGCGCATCTCTCGGGAAACGCGATCCACAAAAACTTCTGCCGCGCCGACCGCAATCTTCTGGACCCCGCGGAGATCGCCGCGCGCGCCGGGGAGATCTGCGGGGCGACGGATATTCCGCTGATCGTCGACGGCGGGCCGATGGGCGTCGAGCCGGGCGCGCTCGCGCGCGCGGTCGCGCTCTATGAAGACGCGGGCGCGGCGGCGCTTCGCTTCGAGGATAGTCTCGGCAACGAATACGGTGCGGAGCGCCGTGACCTCGCCGTTGCGTCGAAAACGCTCGCCGTCGAGCGCATCAAGGCGACGGCGAAAGCGCGCCGCGACGCGTCGCTCGTCCTGATCGCGCGGTGCGACGCGCGCCCCAGCGAATCGCTCGCGCAGGTGCGCGAGCGCCTCACGGCCTACGCCGCGGCCGGCGCCGACGCCGTCGGCGTCCAGCTCGACCAAGCGGAAGAGTTCCGCGCGGTCGCATCGCATGCGCCGGCGCCCGTTGTCGCGCTTTGGCCGCGGAATAAAATGACCGCTGACGAATTTCTGCGCATGGGAGTCCGCATCGCGCTGATGCCGTCGAGCCTGCCGCTCGCCGCCGTCGCGGCGATGCGCGAGCTCTTGCTCGAGTTGAAGCAGAGCGGCGCCGAGCGGCATTATTTCGCACGGCAAAAGGAATTCGCCGCCGCCGAAAAATGGTACAGGCGGCTCGGCTCGAATCGCAGCTAGCGAGATCGGATGCTCAAAGAGATCGCACTGCCGCAGGCCTATCGCGTCACGCCGACCGGGCTCTATCTCATCTCGACCGCCTATCAGGGCAAGCGCAACGTGCAGTTCGCGTTCCGCGCGCTGGGGATCTCCGACGAGCCGCCGCTGCTCGTGATCGGCATCCAGGCGGAGAACTTCAGCCGCGAGATCATCCAGAAAAGCGGCGCGTTCGTCGTCAACGTCTGCTCGGAGAAACAACTCTTCGCCGTCGACAAGAGCCGCTCGCTTACCGGCCGCGCGGTCGAAGACAAATTCACCGCGCTCGGGCTGGAGACGCTCCCGGCGACACAGGTCGAGGCGCCGCTCGTCGCCGGCTGCCACGCGAACATCGAGTGCCGGCTGGAAAAAGAGCTGGAGCTGCCGGGCCTCTATCTCTTCGTCGGCCGCGCGCTCGCCGCGCACCAGGACGATCAGTTGAAGCCGGTAACGCGGCTGGCGGGCAAAACCTTTCGCATGGACGGGCCGATTTAGGAACTGCGATGCTCTCTCGCCCGCTGATCGCATTGCCGCTTCTCGTCGCCGCGCTTTTCTCTCACGCCATTCTCGACGCCGCGACGCCGGAAGAGATGCTCGCGCAGATCAATCGCCTGCCGCCCGCCGAGCGCCAGGCCGCGCTCGTGCGCGAGGCGAAGAACGAGCGCAGCGTCGTCTGGTACGCGCCGATGAATCGCGAGGACCTGCGCCAGTTCGCGAGCGCGTTCGAGGCGGAATATCCGTTTCTCAAGGTCGAGCTCCTGACCGGCGGGCCGCAGAGCCTGATGAACCGCATCATGACCGAGACGCGCGCCGGCAAATACAATTTCGACACGCTGAACGTGCGGAGCTCGGCGCTCTACACGCTCAAGAAGTCGAACGCGATCATGCGCTTCGACGCGCCGAACCGCCGCGCGCTGCGGCCGGGCTTCACCGACAAGGACGGGTATCTGAACGGCCTCTGGGCGTCGCTCATGGTATACATGTTCAATACCCAGCAGGTGTCGCGCGCGCAGGCGCCGAAGTCGATCGACGATCTCTTGCAGCCGCGCTGGAAAGGCCGGCTCGGCATGGACAAGGACGCCGACGACTGGCTCGCCGCGGTATTGGACTACTACGGCGACGCGCGCGGCAAAGAGATCGCGCGCGCGCTCGGCGCGCAGCAGATCAATATCCGCAACGGCCGGAGCCTGGTCTCGCATCTCGTCGCCGCGGGAGAATTCCCGGTGCAGATCGACGCCCATCACCACGAGGCGGTAACGCTGCGGAAGGCCGGCGCGCCGGTCGATTATATATTCCCCGAGCCGTTCGTGCCGGTGAAGGCGGTCTCGGCGTTCGCGCTCTCCGCTCATCCGCCGCACCCGCACGCCGCGGCGCTCCTGGTCGATTTCATGATCTCGAAAAAAGGCCAGGAGATCGCTTACCGCCAATCGCGCTGGCCGGCGCACAAGGATCTCGCCGCCGGCGGCCCCGACGAGGTCGGCGGCCGCAAGACCGTCGTCCCCGACGCCGAGAAATGGGGCGCGCGCTTCGAAGAGCTGGTACAGCTGAGCGGACTGTTGGCGCAGTAGAGAATCTCTTCTCGCGGAGGTGTCATGCACGGAACCATTCGTCTTACGCTCTTCACTCTCGTCATCGCGCTCACCGTCGCGGTCGCCGAGGCGCACGCGCAATCCGCCGCCGCCCTGCTCCGGCAGTCGGCGGACGCGATGGGCGGGCTTGCGGCACTGCGCGCGCTGAAGACTCAAGTCATCGAGAGCGAAGGCAAGCAGTTCGATTCCTCCTCCACGCAGCAGCCGCTCGGGCCGACGCGGCAGATCAACACCTTCCGTTATACGCTGACGCGCGACTTGACGCGGCCGCGGCTACGCCTCCAATGGGAGGCGCAGAGCCTGGGCGGCAACCCGCCCATTCGGTTCGTCGAGACGATCGACGGCGGCGTCGGCATGCTCCAGGAGGGCTCGGGGCGGCGCGGCGATAGCGAAGCCAAGCCGAGCCGCCTCCATCCCGGTCGGCTTGCGACGCGCATGCGGGAAGAGCTCAGGAGCGCGCCACGGATCATTCTGGCCGCGCTCAACGGCAAGGCTTTGAAGCGCCTGAACGACGTCGAGTGCGGCGGCAACACCTGCACGGTCGTGTCCTTCGCCGCGAACGGCGATGAATTTCGCATCTATATCGACGCGCAGACCCATCTGCCGGCCGAGACCGAAATCCTCGAAGACGATCCGCTCGAAGGCGACAGCAGCTACACGCTCAAATACGGCGACTGGCGCAGGATCGACGGCATCATGCTGCCGTTCAGCCTGCGCACTGAGTTGAACGGCAGGCCGCTCCAGGAGGAGCTGATCAAATCGATCCGCAACAACGCAGCGGTCGCGGACAATACCTTCGCGATTCCCGACTCCGTGCGCAAGGAAAAAACCGATGCCAAGCCGGTCGCGTCGCAATGGATTCTCCGCCGCGTCGCTGGCGGCGTGAGCTATCAGGACATGGGCCGGCCGGCGGAGATCGAATGGGTGGAGCTCGCGCCCGGCGTGCACAAGATCCAGGGCAGCTCGCACGCGACGATCGTCGTCGTCATGAAGGATTATCTCGTCGCGGTCGAAGGGCCGCTCTACGAGGAGCGCACGGCGCCGGTCATCCGATCGATCAAAGCGAAATTCCCCGGCAAGCCGATCCGCTATGTGATCCCGACGCACCATCATCTCGACCACGCCGGCGGCATCCGCGCCTTCATGGCCGAAGGCGCGATCGTCGTCGTGCCGTTCAACGCGGAGCGATTCTACGAGAAAGTCGCGCGCGCGCCGCACACGCGCCGGCCCGACACCCTGGAGAGAAACAAAGCCGTGGTCACGATCGAGGCGTTCGGCGGCGGCAAGAAGATCATCGGCGACGAGAGCCATACCGTCGAAGTTCATCCGCTGCCGCTGCCGCACGCGGATGACCTGGTCGTAGTCTATCTGCCCAAGGAAAAGCTCTTGATCGAGGCGGATCACGTGAGCCCGCGCGATGGAAAGGTGCGGCCGGGGCCGCGCGTGGATGAATTCATCCCGGCGCTCGACAAGCTCCATTTGGAAGTCGCCACCATCGTCGGCATCCACGGCGACCAGGCGAGTCTCGCCGCCGCGAAGGCGGCGCTGAAAAACTAGGAGGATTCATCCATGACTGAAACGATAAAAGCGAAGATCGGCTTCGTGAGCGGCGGCAAAAGCTCGATGCCGCATTACGCGAGCTTCACACCGATGATTCCCAAGGACGTGCGCGTCGATATCCACGGTTTGGAATTTTACGGCAAGTCGCTGTACGAGATCGCGAATAAAAAGGAAGCGATCGTCGAGCGCGTGAAGAAGCTTTCAGCCGAAGGCGGTTGGGACGGCGTCATCGTCACCGCCGCGCCGACGGAGGTCTTGAATCCAGGACTCTACGACGCGCTCGATGCGGCGCTGAAGATTCCCTTCACCACCGCGCTCCACGCGTGCGTCGCCGCGCTCCGCGTTTACCGAAAGCAGCGCGTGCTGCTGCTCACGCCGTTCGACGCTCGCTTGAACGATCTCATCGTCGAACATCTGGAGAAGGAAGGCGTGTCGGCGGTCGCGCCGAAATCCTTCGACGAGCTCGGCGTGCCGCAGCGGATGAGCGGCGACGAGGTGTTCGAGCTCACGTGCAAGACGCTGGGCGCGGCCGGCAAAGTCGACGCGGTTTATTTTCAGGGCGCCGTGCTCGACCCGATCAAGGTTCTCGACCGGATCGAAGGCGAGCTCGGCCTGACCGTGATCGCGAGCAACCCGGCGATGCTCTGGTACGTGCTCTCCAAGCTCAAGCTCGCCTATCCGATGGCGGGTTACGGAAGATTGTTAAAGGAATGGCCGAAGCTTCGGGAGTAGCGCCGCCGCTTACGGCTTCCAGTTCTTGTCCTTGCTTTCCTGCGGCGCGGCGAGCACTTTCTCCAAAAGCTTGCGCGCGTTCGCCTTCGCGTCCTTCGCCGGCTGGCCCATCGCCTTGGCGGCGTCGTCGAAGGTCTTGTTCGTGATATTTTGCGGGTTGCCCATGTCGTTGTTGGGCATGCCGCAGCCGCAGTTGTAGCACATAGCGAACCTCCTCCCGCGCCGCCGTGATGATCGGGCTATCGCGAGTATCTATATCTTAAAAATAGCCTACCGAGCGCCAACCCGGAATCAAACGGGGGCGAAGACCCAAGCTCGGTTAAGCGCGCGAAGACTCGCGCGCTTCGAGCTGCGGGCCGGATTGACAGGCGGCGGGCGCGGAGGTAATGGGTTCAGCCGAATCGAAGGAGGGCGGAGCGATGGAAAACAAAGGCGATGCGGTCATCATCGAGCAGCCGGGCATGCGGATGACCATCGAGCACCGACACGGCAACGGCGGCAAGGACGAAGGGCTCACGTTCGATCTCACGACTACCGCGCCGAACGCCGCGGGCGAGAGAATTCTCCGTTTCGACTGTTTCTACAAAACCCCGCACTACCACGTCGGCCCCTCCGGCGGCTTGGACAAGGCGCGCAAGATGAAGGACGAGGGGATCGAAGACCCTGTCGGCTGGACTTTGGAGCAGCTCAAAACGCGCCTTGCCGCGATGATCGAGCAGGCCGGCTACGAGCGAATCGCCGCAGCAATCGACCAGCGTGCGGTCGCCGAGCGTCTGACGAAACTCGAGGCGGAGATTTTAGCGAAGTACTGACCGGCTGCGAATGAATCGGGCTTACCGGCCCGCGGCCGTGCTCCAGTGTCCCGGGACCGAGACCTGCACGCCGAATCCGCCGTCCACCCATTGCGGCGGAACATAGACGCGGTTGCTGTCGGGCGTATGCGCCGGCGCGGCCGGCGCCGATTGAGACTGCTGGATTGTTACTTCCGTCCCGCCGAACCCGTCCGCGCCGAAGAATAGAGGACCATGAAAGCCGCGCGAAGCGGCTGGCCCCCCGTGCGCACTCATCACGCTTCCCGATCCCCTCAACATAGGGCCGCCGCCAAAGGCGACACAAGGTACGGCCCAGCCGGCGAGCATGAGCAAAGCAAAAATCGAAATTTTACGTGCGATAAAAAGCATTCTAGTTTCTTGGAAACCCACGAAGGCGACCGTTACCCCAGCTTTCCACCGGGAAGCGACCCGGCGGGAATTTTTCCGCCGGGAAGCGAGCCGGGGGGAATCTTTCCACCGGGAAGCGACGACGGCGGTGGAGCGCCGGGGCGTCTCATCGGCGGGTGGCGCGGCCTGACGAATCCATTGGTCACGCCGACGATAAGCCCACCGCCCTCGCCGTAATCCGGGTGCACGTTGTCCACGGCGGACGGCTGAGCGCGCAAGTTATATTCCATGTCGCCGACAGCCCTTTCCAAGTTCGAAAGCCGGTAATCCAATCCGGCCGTGCCGACGCGCGCCTGCGCCTCCGCGATCTCCCCATCGGTCGCTTCCGGCAGGCTTTCCGCGTTGATGAGCCTGCTGCCCGGCGGCGGTTTATGGTCCGCGAGCACCAAGCGACCGCTGGAGTCGCGGTAGGTGTAATAGTCGCCGGCATAGACGCATCCGACCGCCGCCGACAAGCAGATCAAAGAGACCACCATCGGCAAAATCATTCGAGTCTCAATGCGTTCCATGGAGGAGCCCTCCGGTCAACGACTCACCGTATCACCATAGCCTGACGGATAACCAGCGCAATCAGCCATAGAAAGCTCAACATCTGGACGGAAAAGAAGAGGAACCGCATGAACACGGTTGTGTTGGTTTCTGTAAAGCTCACATGAGTCAACGACTGCATGACGCGCCCCGCCAGAACGGCGATCGAAAGATCATCCGCCGCCGCGCCTCGCACTCCACTTATATATATAGCAAACACGATCGCGCCGAACACGGGGAGGTTTTCGACGCAGTTCGCGTGCGCGCGCATGGCCCGGCGATACCAGTCCTCGCCCTCGATGCGATCGGCGCGAAAGTCTTTCATCGCAACGCGGCCGGTGAGGATCCGGCTCCAGCGATAGACGGCAATCGTCCCCATGAGCACGATCAGCGTCCACGCGGCGAAGCCGAGCAGCATCCAGATAGGGATGGTCACCGGGGGTCCCCTACGGCTCGCCGAAGCACGCGACGGCGTTGTCCCACAGCATCTTCCGCATCACGCCGTCGCCGAGCGATTTCCATGCGAGGACTCTGTCCGCCGACTCCGGGAAGCGCGATTCCGCGTGCGGATAGTCCGATGAATACATGATGATATTATCGCCCAGGTAATCGCTCACCATCTTCGCCATCTTCTCGCCCTCGTGGATCACGAGGCTGGCGAAGAACCTGCCGCTGGTGATGTACTCGCCGGGACTGCGCGCGAGGTTCTCCGGCACGGCGTAGGAGAGATACTCCGCCTGATCGTCCATGCGCGCGGCCCAGAACGGCAGCCAGCCGAAGCCCGATTCGAGGACGCAGAAGCGGAGATTCGGATGTCGGTCCATGATGCCGGCGCCGAAAAATGCGCTCACTGCGCGCATCGCCGCCCACGGGTGCGAGGCCGTCCGGCCGATGAAGGGGTTGTCCCAGAGATCGCGATAGCCGGGATAGCCCGACGTGAAGCTGTGATGCGCGACGCAAAGCCCGGCTTCGTCGGCCGCCGCCCAGATCGGCTCGAGGTCGGGATGGTCGAGCGGAAACCCGATGGTGAGGTGCGCCTGGATGCCGACCGCCCAGCGCGACCGGCCCCAGCGGCGGATCTCCTCGACCGATTCGGCGATCGCGCGGTTGGATACCACGATGAGGGATTTGAGACGCTGCGGATACTTGCTGCAGAAGTCTTCGCTGTAGCGGTGGTTCGCGCGGACGAACGCGAGCTCGATTTCTATATCGTCGGTCGCCGGCGGCGGGCTCGGCATCATCAGCTGGACGTCGACGCCCTCTTCGTCCATGTCGCGAATGCGCGCCTCGACGTCGTCGTCCGACCCGCCGGGCGTCGGATAGCGCGTCCCCATGAATTTCGCGAAGTGGCGCCCGCCGCTTTCCCGCGGCGCGGCCTCGCCCAAAATTCTCAGCTGCTCGCGCCAGCCGTCGCGCTTCGCGAAACTGTAGCGGTGGCGGAACGGCGGCTCTAATTTTTCGCCCGCCCAGCCGATGCGGAATGGAGCTTTAAACTGCTCCCACTCGGGCAGACGCGCGCGCGCCTTCGCGTCGAAATAGGGCGCGAGCGTCTCCGCCATCGGCGCGATGTGCGTATCCGAGTCGTAGATTTTATAGCCATTGCGCATGGGTGGCTCCTGAAATTTACGCCAGCGGCGCTTTCACCGGACTCGGAATCTCCATCTTGTAAAGCCGCGCGACATTTTCGCGCACCAACTTCGCGCGCAGCCCGGCGGACAGACCGCCCAAGTCGCGCGCGACCACCCTGCGCGACTCCGGCCAGGTCGAGTTGCCGTGAGGAAAGTCGTTCGACCACATGCAGTTGTCGGCGCCCCACCACGACAGGATGTGGCCGCCGACCGCGTCATTGAAGAACGTCGTGTAGATCTGGCCGTGAAAATATTCGCTCGGGAGCTTTTTGATCCTGAGCCCCTCGCGATTCACGCCGTGGCGCTTGTAGTAGTAATCCCATTGCTCGAGCAGGAACGGAATCCAGCCGACCTCGTTCTCGACCAGCACGATCTTGAGCCGCGGGAAGCGCTCCAGCACGCCGGAAAAGATCAGCTCGTAGAGGCTGTTGATCGATTGGAAGAGTTTCGTGTTGACGCTGTTCGCCTCGAGCGTGAGGCCCCCTTCCTGCGAAGGGCTGACGCCGAAGGAGCGCGTGCGGCTGTAGCCGTGGCCGCTTAAAATGTGGAGGTTGACGGGCATGTCGAGCTCCTGGGCGGCGGCCCAGAATTTTTCATAATGCTGCGTGGCGAAAGACAGCTCCGGCGGCGGCACCTGCCAGATCACCGAGCCGCGGAGCCCCGCCTTGCGGCAGCGCTCCTGCTCTTTGACCGCGCCATCGATGTCGTACATCGAGAGCATCGCGATGCCGACGAGGCGATCGGGCGCGGCGCTGCAGTAGTCGATCAGCCAGTCGTTGTAGACGCGCGCGCAGGCGGCCTCCAGCTCCGGGTCGTCGAAGCTGAGACATTTGAGCGCGTGCGTCGGATAGAGCACCTCCGCGCTGACGCCGTCGGCCGCCATCTCGGCGACGCGCTTGTTCTTATCCATCGCGCCGCCGGGCGTATCGTTCGGCCGCTGGCCGCCGTAGTCCGGCGCGCGCTCGCGCAGCGCCTGCGGCAAATTCTTCTGCCACAGACCCTTGGGCTCGATCACGTGCGAGTCCGATGAGATCAAGACTTCATTGATGACGGCATTCGTGTCTTTTCCGTAGGTGCGGTCGATAAAGGGCATGGTGTTGAATCCTTTCTAAATTGTTGTCGCTCGTGAAAGTCGATTTATCATATCGCGACTACATTTACGGCTTCCAGCCCGCCTGCGTCAACTCGGCGTCGGCCTTTTTGGCGAAGCTGAAATCGTAGGCGGCGGAGGTGGGAATCTCCCGCTTCAAGTTGAGCACGTCGCGGACGATGTCGAGATCGTTCTTCTGCGTTTCCTCGTCGACGATGCCGTTGACGGCGAAGCTTCCGATCATGTCGTCGTAGGTGCGCGTCGCCAGCCCTCGGTCGAGCTCGCAGAACTTCATGATCGTGCCGATCGCGATCTCGCGGTTTTGCCGGATGAGACGGAGCGCCTTCAGCACCGCGCGCATGCTCCCGAGCATGAGCTTGGGTTTGGTCTTGATGAACGCGTCGTTGGTGGCGATCGTGCCCCAGGAATTTTTCACTTCCTTTCCCAGATACAAGATCTCTTTCATCCCCATATCCTGGGCGGCGAAGCGCTCGTCCGAGTTGAGCAGCCCGCCGTCGACGACGCCCGCCTGGATCCCCGCCAGCCGCTGCCCCGGCGGCAGCGCGAGAAAGGTGATGTCCTTGTTGCCGTCGAGTCCGTACTTGGGCGCGATCTTCTTGAGCATGTAGGTCGCGACGGCGGCGACGCCGGTAACGGCGATCTTTTTTCCCTTGAGATCTTTGAAGGATTTGTACTCCGGCCGGACGATCAGCCACTGGAGCACCTGGTCGTTCACGGCGAGGACCGTTTTGAGCGGCGCGCCGCTCTGCGCGACGGCGACGAGCGCGCTGCTGCCCGAGCCGGTGAAGTCCATCTCGCCCGCGACCACGGCCTGAAGACCGGTCGCCGACGCCATGATAACCGTGTTGAACTCAATCCCCTCTTCCCGCGCGTAGCCGCGCTCGTTGGCGAGCGGGAAGATGATGAACTGAAACGATTTCGACGGCAGCGTGACGTTGACTTTATCGGCGGCGAAGGCCGGTCGCACGGAACCGACACATGCGCCCGCGAGCAGCGCCGCGATCAGCGGCAGAATCATTTTTCTCATCTCTCCTCCCGATGTGAGCTACCGTCCCGCATTCGCATACAGCCGGTCGATGAAGCCGCTCTCGTCCAATTTCTTGATGAAGCGGCTGTCGACCAGATCTTCTATGTTCACCTCGCCGATACGCGGGTTCTGCGTCTTCAAGAGCCGCTGCACGTTGCGCATCCCTTCGAGCGCCGGGTAGGGCTTGCGCGCGAGGGTGCGCACGGTCTCCTGATATCCCTCCTCGGCGGTCGCGGTCTCCTTGAGGCGCATTTTTCTCACGATGACATCGATCACCGTGGCGCGGTTCGCCGGCGCGATGACATACGCCTCGCTCTCCAGCAGCGCCTTTAGCATGTTCTCGATCAGCTCCGGCTGACCGTCGATGGTGCCGCGCGTCGCGACGATGTCAACGCCGGTAAACGGGATCTCGGTCTTCTCCGAGTCGCCGATCACGTTGAAGCCGCGCGCCGCGAGCTTTTTGCTGAACGACATATCGATCACCGCGGCGTCGACGCGCCCCGCTTCGAGCGCCTGCGCGCGCACGATCTGCTCGCCGGTGCCCTGCAGCATGATGCTGTCGCGCTTTAGATCGAGGCCGAAGTGCTCGAGCCAGAGGAGCGCCGCCATCCAGTTGGTGCCGCCCACGCCCTGGATGCCGAGCGTCTTGCCGCGGAGGTCCTTGGGCGTTTTGATCGCCGGACGCGCGACGACGTTGTTGGTCATCCTGCCGGTAAACGTCGCCAGTATGCGCATATCGATATCGCTCGCCGAGGCGCCGACGATGCCGCTGCCGCCGCCGTAGGCGACCGGGATCGTCCCCGATTTCATGGCGGCGATCATCAGCGGAGCGTTGCGGACGAAAAGAACGGTCGCGTCGATGCCATATTTCTTGAAATAGCCCTTCTCGTCGGCGATCCAGAGCGGCGCGATGCGCGGGTTGATCGTGGGATGGGCGATGGTGAGCTTGGTCGCGGCGGGAGCGGTGACCGCGTTGATTAACCCGAGCGTGAGAGCGAACAGCGCGGCGAAAGTCGGCTTCATCTCATTTAAGGCTCGCGCCCTGCGCGGCGTAGGCGCGCTCGATAAAGCCGCTCTCGTCAAGTCTCCGCATGATGCGGTTATCGACTATCTCCTCGACCTTGAGCGCGGCGATCTTCGGATTGCCGCTTTTTAACAGCCGCTGGAGATTGCGCATGCCGTCGAGCGAAGGAAACGGCTTGCGCTCGACGCCGCGCATCAGATCCGCATAGGCGTCCTCCGCGCCGGCGGCCTCGGTGCGCAGCCGTCGCATCAGTAATTTAACCGTCGCGGCTTTATTTTTCGGGCCGCTGGCGAACGCCATGGCCTCGATCTCCGCCTTGAGATAATTTTCGACCAGATCCTCGTGCTGCTGCAAGAAACTCCGCTGCGCCACCGTGGATTGACTCACCAGCGGCTGCTTGAGCTCGGTATACTCCGCCAGGACCGTCATGCCGCGCTGCTTCAGCCAGTTGGCGTAAAAGGTGTCGACGAATACGACGTCGACGGCTCCGGTGTCGAGCGCCTGCGCCTGGACGCTCTGATCGCCGAACGATTGCAGCAGGATGTTGTCGCGCTGCGGATCGAGGCCGAAGTGCTCGAGCCAGAGCATCGTTCCAACCCACGTGCCGCCGCCGAAGCTGTTGATCGCGATCTTTTTCCCGCGGATATCCTCCGGCCGCTTGATGGTCGGCTTGACGACGACGTTATAGGAGTTCCGCGCCGTGAACGTCGCGACCATCTTGAGGTCGTGCCCTCCCGCGACCGCGGACAACACCGCCGCGCCGGCGGTCCGGCCGATCTGGATGTCCCCCGCGGCGAGCCCCGTCACGAGCGTCGTCCCGCCGCGGATCAACACCGGCTCCGAGTCGATGCCATACTTCGCGAAGTAGCCCTGATCCTGCGCGATCAGGAGCGGCATGATGCGCGCGGTCACCGCCGCGTAGGCGATGACGAGCTTCGCCGGCTGAGCCGCTAAAGCCGGCCGCGATGCGAGGGCGACAAAGACCGACAGAACGAGCAGCGGCGCGATCGAACGAGAACGTGTCATGAGCGTCGCCACAAAAAGTCCTCTACGCGGCTTTCCGGCGCGCGCCGTCGAGGCGAAAATATTTTTTCCCGTTATGGTACGCGATCTTCTCCTTGGTCGCGCGGGAAAGATCCGGATGCTTCCATAAATATTCGAGATTTTTCGGAAACTCACCGTCCCAGTGCGGGATGTCCGAGGCGTAGAGGAAATGATCGTCGCCGACGTAGTCGATCGTCTGCGGCAGCAGGCGCTCCTCGGATTCGAGGCTGAAGTAGATCGGCGACTCGCGCACCACCTCGCTGGGCTTTTTCTTCAAGTGCGGCGCCTCGAACTCGCCGCGTAGCTCCCAATGCTCGTCCATGCGATCGAGCCAGTACGGCAGCCAGGTCGCGCCGATCTCCAGAAAGGCCATGCGGAGCTTGGGGAAGCGCACCGGCACGCCCTGGAAAATGACGCTGGTGAAGTGGAGGAAGACGCCCGCCGGGAACGTATAAGTGTGCACCTCGGCGAAGGTGCGGAGCGCGCCGGCGCCGACCTCGTGCGAGGAGCTCCGGTTGCCGTGGATCGAGAGCGGGACGTCGAGCCGCTGCGCTTCCTCGTAGAGCGGATCGTAGATCGGGTCGCCGAGCGCCGTCGGCAGCCCCATCGAGAGCAGCTCGAAGCTTAGGATGCCGAGCTCGTTGACGGCGCGGCGGAGTTCCTTCGCCGCCTCCTCGGGCTGCTTCAGCGGCAGCACGCCCACGCAGTGGATGCGGTCGGAGAGCGCGTTGTACTCCTTGGCGAAGTGATTGTTGGCGGCGCGGCACGCGGCGGCGCAAAACTCGGGCTCGCGGAGCTTCGGGATGTTCCCCGAGCCGGTGGGAAAAAGCACCGCCTGCTCCATGTTGTATTCGTCCATGATCTTGAGCCAGGTCTCGACCTGCTGCGCCGGGCTCATGCCGCGCTCGTAGCCGCGGTAGCCGAGCGTATCGAACAGCTCGGTGTCGAACGGCTGGTCCGACGGCCAGAGGCCGGTCTGGCGCCGGTCCCACGGCGGCTCTAAATATTTCCGGATGTCCTGCTGGCGCTCCAACACGTGCCCATCGGCGTCGATCGTCGGCGGCCAATCAACCATGGCGGTCTCCTTCGATTGGATTGTTCGCGGTCGGAATCGTAGCACTCGAACCGCATGTGTCAACTCTTTAGACTGGCGGTCTGGCTTGAGCTTTTTGAGAAATTGACATAGTCGTTTGTCGTTTCCATCAGAGGAGGTGCTGCAATGTTGAAACTCTATTTCTGCCCCGGCGCGTGCTCTCTCGCATCTCACATCGGTCTCGAAGAAACCGGCGCGCCTTACGAGCTCGAGCCGGTCATGCTCGCCAAAAAGCAGCAGCAGACGCCGGAGTATCTCAAGATCAACCCGCGCGGCAAGGTGCCGACGCTCAGCATCGACGGAAAATCTTTAGTCGAGAACACGGCGATCCTCACCTATCTCGCGCGAAAATTTCCGGAGAAAAAGCTTCTGCCCGCCGACGAAGCCGAGGCGGCGCGCTGCATTGCCACGATGTGCTGGTTCTCCAGCATCGTGCATCCGTCGTACCAGCGCACGCGACGCCCCGAGCGCTTCAGCGCCGACCCCGCCGCGCACGAATCCATCAAAGAGAACGGCAAGAAATCCTACTGGG
The DNA here is from genome assembly GCA_035495775.1 of Verrucomicrobiia bacterium. GTDB lineage: Bacteria > Desulfobacterota > Binatia > UBA9968 > UBA9968 > JAJPJQ01. Next base: position 21,406 of record DATJFG010000018.1, read on the forward strand.
AGAATTGCCGGGAGATCGATTCGATGATCCAGGGGCACGACTGGGTCATGGGTCATCAGTACACCGTCGTCGATCCCTACGCGCTCGTCTTCTACGGCTGGGGATTGAATAGCAATTTCCCGATGCAGGAGTTGAAGGCCTACACGGCCTGGCGCGACCGCATGATACAGCGTCCGGCGGTGAAGAAGAGCGTGGAGATGGAGGAGAAGGTCGCGGGGTAACTGACTCCAGGTCGAAATTATCGCTTTGGAGGTGCGCGATGGAAAATAATCGTCAGTACAAAGTCGAAGTGCGCGACGCGGAATACCAGCGCATCGCGGGCAAGCCGTGGCTCGTTCGCCTCTATCAACCGCAAGGCGACGGACCGTTTCCGGCGATCGTAGACGTCCACGGCGGCGCGTGGCACAACGGCGACCGGACCAACAACGGCGGCGTCGACGAGGCGCTGGCCGCGCGCGGAATCATCGTCGCCGCGGTCGACTTCCGCCAGCCGCCGGAGGCGGGCTACCCCGCATCGCTCTGCGACATCAACCTCGCGACGCGCTGGCTGAAGGCGCACGCGGGCGAGCTGCACGCGAGTACCAGCGTCGGCGCGTTCGGCAACTCCAGCGGCGGCCACCAGGTCGTGCTGAGCGCGATTCGGCCGCGCCACCCAGCGTATGCGTCCCTGCCGCTCGCCGGTCATTCGGGCATCGACGCCTCAGTTAACTACGTGATCGCCGCTTGGCCGGTGATCGATCCGCTCTATCGCTACAACTATGCGAAGGAGTTCAAGCGCGACGAGCTGGTCGGCGCGCATCACGAGTACTGGGGCACGGAGGCGGCGATGGCGGAGGGAAATCCGCAGAAGATCGTCGAGCGCGGCGAGCAGCAGGCGCTGCCGCCGATCTTCGTCGCGCTCAAGACCAACGACCGCAATCACCCGCTGGAGATGGAGGAGCGCTTCATCGCGACCTACCGCAAGCGCGGCGGCGCCATCGAAGTCGATACCTTCGACGGCCTGCCGGAGCACCGCATCGTACCGTCGCCGGAGAAGCCGGAGACGCTGCGCTTCGTCGAGAAGATCGCCGATTTCGTCCGGAGGCAGAGCGCGTCGTAGACTTGCGGCTTAAGAACCTGAGATCTAACGCGTGTTATCCTGAGCGCAGCGAAGGATCTATCTTTTTTTTAGGCAACTCCGGAAAGATTCTTCGGCTTCGCCTCAGAATGACACGGTAAGCATCGCGCCCGTCTTGTGATCGTCATAAAGCGGCGAGAGCAAGCACGCCTCAGTCGTACAGACCGTCGATGAAGCGGCTTTGGTCGAGCTCGCGCATGAAGCTCGCGTCGTAGAAATCTTCCGGCTTGTACTTCCGCATCTCGTGCGAGTCGTAGACCTCCATCACCTTCTTGATCCCTTCGACTGACGGATAAGGTTTACGCGGTAAGTTCGCGACTTCGCGATAGAAATGCTCCTGCTTTTCCGAGTCGGTGACGTTGTACCATTTCGCCATCGCTCGGAACGCGGCCTCTTTGTCGCGCTTGACGAGCGCGATCGCCTCGACGGTCGATTTGACGAAGCGTCGCACCGCTTCCTGATTGTTCTTTAAGTAAACGCGAGAGACGCTCACGCCGGAGCCGGCGTTGGGGATGTTGTACTTTGCGAGATCGACGAGAATCTTGTAGCCCGCTGCGAGCGCCATGACCTCGTGCAGCTCGCTCGCGATCAGCGCGTCGACTCGCCCGCTCTTGAGCGCGTCCATCGTGTTCGCGCCGGACATCAGGGAGAGATCGCGCTGCGGGTCCCAGCCCATCATGCGCGTAAAGACGAGCGCGACGTAATGGGTGACGGCGCCGTAGCCGGAGTAGCCCAGGCGGCGCCCCTTCAGCTGCTCGACGGCCGTCAGTTCCGGGCGGCCGATGATGCGCCAGCGCACCACCTGATCGGTGCAGGCGACGATCACGCGGTCGTCGGCCTGCGCATCACTCGCCCAGCGCGAGATCAGCGGGCTGCCGCCGCCGATCACGATCGGCGTTTCTTTGCCTCCCGAGCGGACCATCTCCGCCGGCACGGTGACGCCGCTTCGGCGCGCGACCTCCGCCGCCGCGGGCGTGACGGACTGCTCGACGTCGAGGCCGTTTTTCTTGTAAATGCCCGCCTCGTAGGCGGCGACGAATGGGATCTTGTTGAGCGAGACGTCGCCGAGACCGACGCGCAGCTTGACCGGCTCCTCCGCGAACGCGGAGAGCGGTCCGACGATCGATAGAAAAACCGCTAGGAAAGCGCACCGGATGGGCTGCATATCCGCATCCTCCGAGGTCGTTCCGATGAGAGTCGCTAACTTGCCTTCGCCTTGAGCGGCGGCATGCGGAACGGAATCCCCTCTTTTTTGAGGTCCGCTTCGTACATCGCGCGAATCTCCGGCGGCTCGTCCTCGTGCTCGAGCATGTTGCCGCCCTCGTGCTCGCTGAGCGACGGCTGCCAGTTGAAGCCGACGCCGTGGAGTCCGCGGCGAAGCGCGAGATGGCGCGCGGCCTCGCGGCTGGTCGTGAAGTGATGATGATACCAGCCCTCGGGCGGCACGAGCAGGCTGCCGCGCTTCCAGTCGACGCGCACGATCTCGCCGCCTTTCGGCCATATGAGGCTGTAGCCTTTGCCTTGGAGCACGATCACCTGCGCGCCGGCGTGATGGCGGTGCGCCTTTTTGTACGTGCCCGACTGGATCGCCATGATATGGCCGACCATCGAATTGCCGGACAGGTTGATGCCCAGTCGGCTGAAGCCAGCGCCGCGCTCGGGATGATCGTTCAGGGGCACCTTGTCGACGTCGGGGATGAAATTCACCGCTGTGTCCTCGAGTTCGCCGGGCTTAAACTCGCTGCTGAAGAAATCGCGCTGGCCGCTGAAGCGGTTCGTGAAGTCGAACGACGCGCCGAAGACGAACTCCGGCAGCTTGAAGACATTGATGATGAGTGGCGCGTTGTTGACGGCGACGAAGCGCACCGGCTCGGAGGACGAGCCGTTGAAGTGCTGGTGCTTGACGTTGAGCGGCGGCGAGAAGAGGCTTCCCGCCTGCCATTCCAGCGTGACCTGCCCCTCTTCACCCCAGAACTGCGTCGCGCCGCGGCCTTCGAGGATAAGAATCTGCTCTTCATAGAGATGGCGGATCGGTTTGAGGTTCTTGCCGGGCGGGATCTCGCCGGCCAGCGCGCCGACGAAACCCTGCGAGCCTTCCAGGTAGCAATAGGCCGCTGGGCCGCCGAGCCGCTCCCAGTGCTCCAGAGGCAGAGTGCGCAGGTCCTCGACGCCGAAGCCGCCGACGACCTTCAGCCCCTCTTTGTCGCACCACTCGACAAAGGGCGATTTTCTACCGTAACGCTTGCGCCAGGAATCCTTTACGCTTTCCACGGCAGCTCCTCCTTTTTTCCCACTCCTTATTGAGTTTGGGTCAAAAGAGCAAGCTGCGTGTCGGGTTACGCAGAATGAAGATGAAAATCGGCGATCAGGGTGGGACCAAACCGAAGGAGGCGCTCCCCGCGCCTGGCCCGCCGCCGATCGCGGGCCGGAAATCACTGAAAATAAGCCGACGCCGGCTAACGCTCTTCGTAAAATAAGGCGACTAAATTAAACGCGATCAGCAAAAGGCCGAAGCCGAAATACGCCGTTTCGGCGCTCGGCTTGCCGTTGACCGCGATTAGAAAATCGCCGGAGAACAGATAGTAGCCCCAATAGAGCGCGAACCCGAATATGGTCAGCAGACATATTTTCACTCGCCCGCAGATCATGTAAAACGCGATGATGCCGAGATACATGGCCATCTGCCAGGCGGGAATTGTAAGGCTCACTGACCCTAGGTCGAACAAATTTTCCATAAAACCTCCCAGAGCCGTTTTTTGCGGGACATTGGCAAGGCAGCAAGCGTCATGCCACTAAAAATAAAAACTTCACTTGTCAGCGGAAGACCAAAGACGGACAAGACGCGCCACCCTGCTGGACAAAAATGATCCTAAACAGAGGCAACGGTGTTCGGTTTTGGCCGAAGCACGTAATAGAACACGGCCGAGGTGAGGGATAACGAAACGACCGATGTGAACGCCAGCCCGACGTCGGCGCCGAAGAAGCTGGCGAACGCCCCCATCACCAGCGAGCCGACGGAGCGCATCCCCTGATCCATTAAAAAGACGCTGATGACGCGGCCGAGCAGCGCGTGTGGCACCTCGAGCTGTATGATGAGCCGGCTTACCGTGCGAAAAGCGATCTGTCCCGCGCCAACGAACGCCAATAATATCGTGGAGAGCCAAAAGGAGCGCGACAGACAGAACAGGATAAGGAAAATCGGCGTCGCCACGGAGCTGATCCACAGCATGAGCTCCTTGCGCCAATTTTCGCCGGAGCTGCCGAGGAAAAACAGCGAAGCGATGGCGCCCGCCCCCGGCGCGGCCATGAGGATGCCCAATCCCTGGGGGCCCACGTTAAGGATCTCTTTGGCGAATACCGGCAGAAAGCGGTTATAGGTGCCGACGAAGATGCTGATGATATAGGCCGCGGCGATGCTCGAAAGGATCACCGGCGCTTGCTGGATGTAGCTGAAGCCCTCCTTCAGCTCGGTCAAAAGCTTTTCGGGCTTTTTCGCCTCCGTCTCCGCCGGCAGTTTGATCCAGGTCATGACGATGCCGGATAAGATGAGCGTCACGCCATAGACCAGAAAGCAGTTTCCCGGGCTGAGCCATACGAGCAGCAGCCCGCCGACCGAAGGTCCGACGACGCGGGCGAGGTTGAACTCCATGGAAAAGAGGGCGACCGCGCCGATGAGCATGGGGCTCGGCACCAGATCGCGGATCAGCGACTGCGAGGCCGATGGGTTAATGCTCCGGACGACCGAAGTGGCGAGGTTAAAAACGACCATATGCCAGAAGACGAGCAGGCCCTCCGTATAAACGCCAACCAGGATAAAAATCGGCACCGCCGTAAGATATTGGATGAGGATCAAAAGCCGCAGGCGGTTGTAGCGGTCGACGATCGCGCCGCCGACCGCGCTGAGCACGAGCCGCGGCCCCGCTTCGCAGACGCCGAGGATGCCGAGCGCCATCGCCGAGCCGGTGATCTCGTAGGCGAGCCAGTAAAACACCACTTCCTGGATGAACTGGCCGACGGAAGTGACGAAATCACACGACAAAAATATCGCGTAGTTCTTATGCTGGAGCGGGCGAAAAACGCGCAGCAGGTTTCATTTCCTCCAGACCGAGACTCGATGCGGAAACGTGTTTATAGCGCGCGCGGCCTACGGCTGACAAGCGGCTGACCTTGACAGAAATCGGAGGCGGGGAATAGAAAGTAGTCTCGTCGCCGTTTCCATGCTGCGGCGTCAAGGAGGGTCCATGGGCTGGCGAAAAACAATCCTCATTGTCGTGCTCGTCGCGCTGACGGCGGCGGGCGTGGAATCGCGCCGGGCCGCCGCGGAAAGCCGCGTCTCGATCGGCGTCACCGAGACGATGGAGACGTTCAACCCGTACGGCGACAGCGTGTCGCTCCTCTACGGCATCTGGTGTCAGGTCATGGGCTGCCTCGGCACGTACGACTTCAACAAAGGCGATTACGTCGGGATGCTGGCGGAAAAATGGGAGGTGAAAGACCCGAATAACTGGATCTTCCATCTGCGGAAAGACATCAAATGGCACGACGGCTCGCCGTTCACCGCCGAGGACGTGGTCCATTCCTTCAACCGCGCGCGCAACGATCCGCAGAGCAAGCAGACGCAGAACATCGCGCCGATCGCCTCGGCATCGGTTGTCGATAAAAATACCGTTCGCTTCACGACCAAGCAGCCGACGGCGCCGCTGCCGGAGTATCTCTTCGATCGGCTGATCATCACCAATCATGCGATTTACGAAAAATACGGCGCGGAGACCGCCGACCGGAAATATCCCATCGGCGCCGGCCCGTACAAATTCAAGGAGCTCATTCCCGGGCAGCGCTTCGTCATCGCGAAAAATCCGGATTATCCGGGCATGAAGCAGATGCCGCAGGCGCCCGACGAGATCGTCTACCGCGTCTTGCGCGAGGACGAGCAGCGCGTCACGGCGCTGTTAAACGGCGAGCTCCAGATCGCGCAATTCATCCCGCCGCATTTGAAAAAACGCGTCGACTCGGAAGGCGGCACAAAATCGACCACCGTCGACTCCGTCGAGATCATGTTTCTCGCGATGCAGCCCAAGCCGCCCTTCGACAAGAAAGAGGTGCGCCAGGCGGTCTGCCATGCGATCGACCGCGACCGCATCATTAATACGGTGCTTCAGGGGCTCGCGACGCGGCTCGACGGGCCGATCGGGCCGGGGCAGTACGGCTACGATCCTAACTTGAAGCCCAAGTACGACTACAATCCCGAGAAATCGAAGAAGCTGCTCGCCCAGGCGGGATATCCGAACGGCGTGGACGTCGAGCTCGAGACGCCGGTCGGCCGCTACACGCTCGACAAGCAGTTGAACGAGGTGATCACACAGATGCTGAACAGCGCGGGGTTCCGCGCCAAGCTCGCGACGCCCGAGTGGGCGACGCTGTGGTCGAACGTCCAGGCGGGCAAGGTCCCCTTCTATTATATGGGCCGCGGCTCGATCGTCGATCCGAGCGTCGCGTTGTCGCAATATTTCGAGACCGGCGGCTCGCCGCGCATCGGCTATTCCAATCCCAAGCTCGACAAGCTGCTCGCCACAGAGCGGCAGACCTTCGAGCCCGCGAAGCGAAAGAAGATTCTAGCCGAGGCGATGAGCCTTATCACCGAGGAGGCGCCCGCCTGCTTCATGTGGCGCCACAAGATGATCTACGGCATGGCGAAGCAGATCGACTATAAGCCGACGCCGAGCGGCCGCATCTTCGGCGAAGACATCCGCGTGCTGAAATAGCCGCAGCGCGAGCGGGAAGGGAGACGCGCCACGGCATACCTGGTCCGACGCCTTCTCGGCACCGTCCCGGTGCTGCTCTTGGTCACGCTGCTCGTCTTCGTCCTGCTCCACGCGGCTCCCGGCGATCCGGCGTCGATGCTTCTCGGCCAGGAGAACACCGCCGCCGACCTCGCCGAGGCCAGGCGGCGCTGGGGGCTCGACCAGCCGATCCTCGTCCAATATCTCAAGTTCGTCCGCACCGCGGCGACCGGCGACCTCGGCAAGTCGTTCCGCTTCTCGGCGCCGGTCAAAGAGGTCATCAAGGAGCGGCTGCCGGCGACGGTCGAGCTCGCATTTTTTTCCATCGTGATCGCGATTTTTCTCGCCATCCCGCTCGGCGTCTGGGCCGGCGCGCGCCCCAACTCCTGGCTCGATAACTTCGGGACGAGCTTCGGCCTGTTCGGCATCAGCATGCCGAACTTCTGGCTGGGCATCATGCTGATCCTAATTCTCGCCGGAACTTTTCACATCCTGCCTTCCGGAGGGCGCAGCACCTACGGCGTCGCCGGCGCCTCCGAGACGGGCTTTTACTTTCTCGATAGCCTTCTTCAGCGCAACTGGCCGGCGCTGAGAGACGCCTTCGTACACGTCGTCATGCCGGCGCTCGCGCTCGGCGCCAACATGGTGGGAATCCTGATGCGCGTCACGCGCTCATCGGTTCTCGACGCCGGCGGCGAGGAATACGTCGTCACGGCGCGCGCGAAAGGGCTCGACAATCACGCGGTTCTCTGGCGGCATGTCTTTACCAACGCGCTGATTCCGATCGTCACCGTCGTCGGCCTCGAGGTCGGCACGCTGCTCAGCGGCTCGATCATCGTCGAGACGGTCTTCGCCTGGCCCGGCATCGGCAGCCTCCTCATCACCGGAGTCACCGCGCGCGACTATCCGCTCGTCACCGGGGTCGTGCTTATGTATACGGTCGCGTTCGTCATGATCAATCTCTTCATCGACGCTCTCTATGCCGTCATCGATCCGAGAATCCGCTACTGAGGCCCCGCGACTCGCTGCGGAGAGCCGGCGCGATCGGCCGCGGGCACGGCGGCTGCCGTTCAAAGTCGCCGCCGGAGGCGCCATCGTCGCCGTGCTCGTCGTTGTCGGCACGCTCGCACCGTGGCTCGCGCCGCACGACCCGCAGTATCAAGCGCTCGAGGCGATGCTGAAGGCGCCGGAATGGTTTCACGGGGCGCACTTTCTCGGCACGGACAATCTCGGCCGCGACATCCTGAGCCGAATCGTCTACGGTGCGCGCGTCTCGCTGCTGGTCGCCTTCGCGGTCGTCCTGATCTCCGGCTTCGTCGGCATCGCGCTCGGCGCGATCTCGGGTTACTTCGGCGGCAAGATCGATTTCGCGATCCAGAAATTCGTCGAGGTCGTCTGGGCCTTCCCTGCGCTTCTGCTCGCGATCACGATTCTCGCGTTCCTCGGCCAGGGGCTTTTCAATCTTATTCTCGCGCTCGTCGCGCAGCGCTGGATCCAGTACTGCCGCGTCGTTCGCGGCCAGACGCTGTCGCTGAGAGACCGCGACTTCGTCGCCGCCACGCGCGCTCTCGGCGCCGGCAGCCCGCGCATCATCCGCCGCCACATCCTGCCGAACCTGCTGCAAATCTCGCTCGTCATCGGCACCTTCTCGATGGCCTCGGCGATTATTTCAGAGGCGAGCTTGAGCTTCCTGGGCCTCGGCGTACCGCCGGGGATTCCCACGTGGGGTACGATGCTCGCCGACAGCCGAAGCTACATCTCGACCGCGTGGTGGCTCGCGCTGTTCCCCGGCCTGTCGATCTTCTTGACCGTCCTCGGCATCAATCTCTTGGGCGACGGCGTGCGCGACCTTCTCGACCCGCGCCTCAAGCGCGCGATGAAAACCTGATGCGCTCGTCGCGAGATACCCTTCTTCGCCGGACGAAGATCGTCTGCACGATCGGCCCGGCGAGCCGCTCCGAAAAAGTCCTCCGCGGCATGATCGAGGCCGGCATGAACGTCGCGCGGCTGAATTTCAGCCACGGCGACTACGCGTTTCACGCGTCGATCATCCGGAGCATCCGCCGGATCGCGCTGCGCCTCGACACCCCGGTCGCGGTTCTACAGGATCTCCAGGGACCTAAGGTCCGCGTCGGCGCGATCGCCGGCGGCGCCGCCGCTTTGCGAACGGGACGGCGCTTCGCGCTGACGACCCGGAAGCTTCTCGGAAACAGCGAGATCGTGTCGCTCGATTATCCGCGGCTCGAGCGCGCGGTGAAAAAAGGCGACCACGTTCTCTTGGGCGATGGCGAGATCGAGCTCGAGGCGCTGCGGGTCAGAGCGGGAGTCGTCGATTGCCGCGTCGTCGTCGGCGGCACGCTCGGCGCGCACAAGGGCATTCACCTGCCGCAGGGGACCGTCGATCTGCCGTCGCTCACCGCGAAGGACCGGCGCGATCTTAAGTTCGGCATCGAGCACGGCGTCGATCTGATCGCGCTGTCTTTCATTCGCCGGCCCGAAGACATCCAGAGCGCGCGCCGCGAGATCAGAAAACGCGGCGGCAGCGCGCCCGTCATCGCCAAGATCGAGAAGCGCGAGGCGGTCGAGCGCATCGACGCGATCCTCGACGAGGTCGACGGCGTCATGGTGGCGCGCGGCGACCTCGGCCTCGAAACCGCGCTGGAGAGAATTCCGGCGTTGCAAACGATGATGATCCGCAAGGCGAACACGCTGGCGAAGCCGGTCATCACGGCGACGCAGATGCTCCGCTCGATGGTGCAGAACCCGCGCCCGACGCGCGCCGAGATCGCCGACATCGCCAACGCGGTCCTCGACGGCACCGACGCGCTTATGCTCTCGGAAGAGACGGCCGTCGGCGCCTATCCGACCGAGGCGGTCGCGACGATGGCGCGCGTCGCGGCGGAGGCGGAGAAAAGCCTCGAGCCGCGCGGCCGTTTCGACGGCGTCGCCGCCGGAGTGGCGGAGGCCATCAGCCACGCGGCGGTGTCGGTAGCGCGCGACCTCGACGTCAAGGCGTTTATCGTGCCGACGACCTCCGGCGGCACGGCGCGTATGATCGCGCGCTACCGGCCGGCGCAGCCGGTGATCGCCTTGACCCCGAAACCGCAGACCGTCAGGGCGCTCTGCCTCGTCTGGGGCGTTTATCCCCGCTTGATTTCCGCGTACCGGACGACCGACGCGATGGTCCAACTCGCGCGCCGCACAGCCCGGCGCTCGGGGCTGCTCCGCCGCGGCGACCTGGTCGCGATCACCTCCGGCCGGCAGCCGGGCACGGCCGGCACGACCAACCTGATCACCGTGTTGCCCATCAAATAGGACGATGGACATCGCCGCGGCGCTAAGATACAAAGCGTGAAAATTATCGTCGCAGGGGGGTTTTGCCGGAATGAAGATCTTATCAGTGATTAGTTTGACGGCCGTTCCGATGCTGGCAGCGGCGCTGGCGCAGGCGCAGCCGCAGGACCGCCACATCGAGCTCAACGTCTTTCGGGTCGACGCGGGGACCGCGGCGGCGCATGCGGGTGGGTTCTTCTCAAAAGAAGGCCTCGACGTCAAGGTAACGATCACCGGCAGCTCAACCGAGCAGATGCGCGGCTTAAGCCAAGGCAAGTTTCAGATCGCCACCGGCGGGTTCGACAACGTGCTCGCCTGGTCGGGCAAGGAAGGTGCCGAGCTCGTCGCCGTCGCAAAGCAAACCGAAGGCCCCTCGCTCACGCTGTTCGTCCGCCCCGAGATTAAGAAATGGGAAGACCTCCGCGGCAAGAAGCTCGCCGCCGACGCGGTCGATACCGCCTACGCGCTGGTGCTACGGAAAATCTTACTCGTCCACGGCCTCGATTTGGCCCACGGCGACTATCAGCTCGCCGGCCTCGGCGCGACGCCGAATCGCCTCGAATCGATGCTCAAGGGCGAAACCTTCGCCGCCATTCTGAGTCCACCGGTCGATCGTCAAGCAGTGGACGCCGGCATGGTTAAAATGGCCCACCACCGCGAGGTGCTGCCGGACTATCCCGGCAGCAGTATCATCGTCGCGCGGGCGTGGGCGGAGCGCCATCGCGCTGAGCTGGTGAGCTTTCTCCGCGCGCGCACCGCCGCGGTCGATTGGGTGAAAAATCCCGCTAACCGCGACACGGCAGTTACGGTTGTCGCCGACACGCTGAAGATAGGCCGCGAGGACGCGACGGGCAGAGTGGATGAGCTCGCCGAACACGGCGCGCTTAATATTGCGGGGCTGAAAAATGTGCTCGACTTGCGCGTTCAGTTCGGCTTTAAGCTGCCGATGGGGAATTCGCTGGAGCGCTATTACGATCTGAGCTATTTTCGCGAGGCGGCGGGGAAATGACCACAAGGCGGTGGGTTGTTTTCAGAGGAGAATCCCATGGAGAAATCCTTGCTTTTCGTCCTGACAAATATCGGCTCGTTGCTGTTATTTGCGGTCGGCGTTCCTACGATGGCCGCTGAAATCAAAGTTCTCAGCGGCAACGGAGCGAGAGGCGCGATTGTCGAGCTCGTTGCCCGGTTCGAGCGCGCGAGCGGACACAAAGTCAACCTAGAGTTCCACGTCAACCCCGAGGTCAAGCAGAAGATCGAAGCCGGCGAAGCCTTCGATGTGGCTATACTCAATCCGCCGGTGCTGGACGATCTCATCAAGCAGGGAAAGGTCGTCGCCGACACGCGCGCCGTCATCGGCCGCGCCGGAATCGGCGTCGGGATACGCGAGAGCGCGCCCAAGCCCGATATCTCTACCGTCGCTGCGTTCAAGCGTACGCTGCTCAATGCGAAGTCTGTCGCCTACCCGGCGGACGGCGCCAGTGGCAAATATTTTGTCAGTCTCGTCGACCGTCTGGGCATCGCGGCGGAGATGAAAACAAAGCTGCGGCCGATGCCGGGCGACTACAACGTGGAGGTGGTCGCGGACGGCGATGCCGAGCTTGTTGTGGTGGTGGCGTCGCGGATTTCCGGCGTGCGCGGCGTCGCGCTGGTCGGCCGGATTCCGGAAGAATTGCAGACTTGGATCGGATTTACGGCGGGAGTCGGCACCTTATCCAAGCAGCCTGAGGCGGCGCGCGCAATGGTCCGGTTTCTCACGTCGCCGCAGGCCGAGCCCGTCCTCAAATCGATGGGGATCGAGCCTTTCGTCGAGTAGCTATTTCCCTTTTTTCTTTTTGATCTCCTCGATCAACTGCGGCACGACCTTGAAGACGTCGCCGACGACGCCCAGGTCGGAGAACTTGAAGATCGGCGCCTCGGGGTCCTTGTTGATCGAGATGATGGTCTTGGAGGCCTTCATGCCGGCGAGATGCTGCACCGCGCCGGAGATGCCGCACGCGATGTAAATATTCGGCTTGACGGTTTTTCCCGTCTGTCCCACCTGCAATGAATAAGGAACCCAGCCGGCGTCGACGACGGCGCGGGTTGCCCCGACCGCGCCGCCCAGCAATTCAGCGAGCTGTCTCAGCATTTCGAAATGCTCGGAGGACTTGAGCCCGCGGCCACCGGCGACAACGATGTTCGAGCCCTCAAGCTGCGGCCCTTCCGCCTTCACCGTGACCCTCTCTGTCACGCGCACCTTCTTCGTCTCGGGACTCGCCGGCGCAGGAATCTCTTCGACCGCGGGCGTCTGCGGCCGCGGCATCGCCTCGAACGATTTCGGCTTCACCAGCAGGAGCTTGGTCCCGGGACTCACGAGCGTGCTCGTATTCTGGTAGCTGCCGCCGAGAGCGGGTATCGTCGCCTCGACCGAGCCGTCTTTCAAAACGACGTCGCCGACATCGGCGATAGCGCCCGAGTCGAAGCGCGCGGAGAGCGCCGCGACGATGTCGCGCCCGTCATAGGTGGAGGCAAAGAGCATCACCGCGGGCTTATGCTTCTCGATCAGTCCAGCGATCGCTTCGACCGCCGGCAGCGTCAGGTAGTCGCGGAAGATTGGATCGGCCGAGCGGTAGATTTTACTCGCGCCGTACTCGCCGAGCTTCGCGATCGCCGCCTCGGGCGCGGCGCCGAGCAGCACCGCCTCCGCCGTGCCCAGCTCCGCTGCCTTCGAGAGCATTTCGAGCGTGGTGGGCGTGATCTGCTCTTCCACCACTTCGGCGTAGACCCAGATGAAGTCAGCCATAACTTACAGGACCTTGAGCTCCGCGAGAAAATCGGCGATCTGCTTGCCGCCTTCGCCCTCGTCGGTGACGACCTTGCCCGCTTCGCGCGCGGGTGGGCGGCCGAGGCTCAACACCTTTTCCTTCGCGCCCGACGCGCCGACCTGATCGGGGCCGAGGCCGAGATCGGCGGCGGTATATTTTTTGATCTCTTTTTTCTTCGCCGCCATGATCCCCTTGAGCTGCGGGTAGCGCGGCTCGTTGATGCCGCTCGCCACGGCGATGAGAGCGGGCAGCTCCGCCTCGCAGACGTCGTAGCCGCTGAGGCTCTGCCGCTTGATGATGATTTTCTTGCCGTCCACGGCGATTTCCTTGGCGAACGTGAGCGGCGGAATTCCGAGCAGCCGCGCGAGCTGCCCGTGAACGATGCCCGAGTAGCTGTCGCTGCTCTCCGCGGCTGTCAGCACGAGATCGAAGCTCTCTTTCTTGATCGCCGCCGCGAGCACTTTGGCGGTGCCCAGCGTGTCCGAGCCGGCGAGCGCGTCGTCGAGGACATGAATCGCGCTGTGCGCGCCCATCGCGAGCGCGCTGCGGATGCCGATCACCGCATCGGCGATTCCCATTGTGAGGACCGTCACCGTGCCGCCGTGCTTCTCCGTCAGGCGCAGCGCCTCCTCGACGGCGCTCGCCGCAGCGGGGTCGAGCTCGTGCGGCACGCCCTTGCGCACCATGGTTTTAGCGGCCGGATCGAGCTCGATGATGACCGAGCTCGCCGGAATGACTTTAGCGCAGACGATGATATTCAACGCGGCCCTCGAACGGTTCTCAAGTGAATGCGATAAAGACGCCGCGCTAGCGGACGCCTTCAAAAAATCCGCGGCGCGTCGCCGCGGCGGAAGGAGCGGCCTATTTCAGCCACTCGGAGACGTTTCCCTCGATCACTTCGTCGAGGATTTCTTTGCAGTCGGCGATCGCCTTTTCGGCCGTCTTCGGATCGTCTTTGACATGCGGCATGGCGCGGCTCACCGCGCCATGGAGCGCCTGAATGACGACCCGCAGATGTTCGTCGAGAGCCTCGGTGTTGGGAGCTGGCTGCATAGGGATTCCTTAAAAATACAAACGGCCTTTGTTCGGATCGGGAATGTCGAGACCCATCTTTTCAATCAGCGCATTGCACTCTTGCCGGTATTGCTCGCGCGCCTCGGCGTTGGTGCGCCGCTTGAGCCCCCATTGTCGGTAGCGCTCGGAGCGGTACGATTCGGTGCGGCCGAACATATCGAGCCCTTTGACATACCAGTAATCGACGGCTTTCTGAATCCGGTCTTTGGACTCGCCGCCTTTGGCCGCGTATTCCGCCGTCTTGTTGGTGCCGAAATCGATGTGCCCCTCTTCTTCGCGGATCACCTGGCTGTCTTGCACGACGCGGTCGAGCGGCGCGTAAGAGCAATCGATGAACTCTTCCAATTGATAGCGGCCGACGCGGTCGATCAGGAAGCCGAATACGGCGTAATCCTCCCACGTCTTGATGCTGCCGCGGAACGCCTCGACGTAGCGCTTCTCGTTCGGCCAGTTGAGCACGTAAGAGACGTCGACGCCGATGTCGCCCGCCAACTTCGCCATCTTGCGGAAATGATCGACCTCTTCCGCGGCCGTCCGCGCGACGATGAGCTGGTCGACTTTGCTCGGCGCGGTGGGCAGGATATTTTTCACATAGAGATTCGGGCCGCCGATCTCGCAATCGGCCTGAATCGCGAGGACCCGGCGCAGAAGGTCCTGATATTCTGGATCCTGCTTCTCGAAGTCCTTTTCCTCGACTTTTCCGTTGAACATTAAGCGCCTCCCTAAGGTCATGCCGGAATTTTACGAATAGCAAATGAATGTCGATAAAGCAATACTTGCGCGCTCTCCGAGCGGCGCGTAACGCGTTCTTTACATAGCGTTTTCCCGCCACTAGACTGAAGACGCGACGGAGGCTGCGCTGTGGATGATCGACCGCAATCGGCCCTGCTGACCGACCTCTACGAGCTGACGATGGCGCAGGCCTATTTTCACAGCGGCCGCCTGGGCACGGCGACCTTCAGCCTGTATGTCAGGAACTACCCGCCCGATCGCGGCTACTTCGTGGCCGCCGGCCTCCATGACGTTCTCGGTTTCCTCGAAAGCTTCGCTTTCGACGCCGCGGCGATCGATTACCTTCGCACGACGCGCATCTTCGCGACCGACTTCCTCGATTATTTGAAAGGCGTCCGCTTCACGGGCAGCGTGCGCGCGCTCGCCGAAGGGCGGCTTTTTTTCGCCGACGAGCCGCTTCTCGAAGTGACCGCGCCGATGGTCGAGGCGCAGATCGTCGAAACGTACTTGATCAATCAGATGAACCTTCAGTCGATGATCGCGACCAAGGCGGCGCGCTGCGTCTTCGCCGCCGGCGGACGCAGCGTCGTCGACTTCGCGCTCCGCCGCACGCACGGCGCCGACGCGGGCATGAAGGTCGCGCGTGCGAGCTATCTCGCCGGCTGTGCCGGCACGAGCAACGTGCTCGCGGGGAAAACCTACGGCATCCCGATCGTCGGCACGATGGCGCACTCGTTCGTTATGAGCTTCGAGCGCGAGCTCGACGCGTTCCGCGCCTATGCCGCGAGCTTTCCGGACGGCTGCATTCTTTTGATCGACACCTACGAGCCGATCGCGGGCGCCAAGAAAGCCGTCGAGGTCGCGCGCGAACTCGCCGCGCGCGGCAAGAAGCTCCGCGGCGTGCGCATCGACAGCGGCGATCTGGCCACACTTGCCCGCGAGGTGCGGCGAATTCTCGACGACGCCGGACTCTGCGATGTCGGGATCCTCGGCAGCGGCGGCCTCGATGAATACGACCTCGCGGAATTCACAGCGGCGAACGCTCCCTTCGACAGCTACGGCGTCGGCACACAGATGGGCATCTCCGGCGACGCGCCGTCGCTCGACATGGCATATAAGCTGGTCGAAGTCGACGGCCGCCCGGTATTGAAGCTGAGCCGCGGCAAGGCCTCGATGCCCGGGCGAAAGCAGATCTTCCGCTTTCAGGACGGAAAGCGTCTATCGAAAGACGTGATCGCGCTCGCCGACGAATCGATCGGCGGCGGCGAAGCGCTGCTCGAAACCGTCCTGGAAGACGGCAAGATCAAAGGCGCCGTTCCGACGCTGCAGCAGATCCGCGAGCGCTTTCAGAGCGAGTTCGCGCTGCTCGACGATAAAATCAAAGCGGTACGCTCGCCCGCATCCTATCCCGTCGAGATCAGCCCGTATCTTCAGCGCCTGCGCGACGAGACGATCGGGCGCGTCCGCGCGAGCGAATCGATCGCTTGACTCTCGTTAGCGAGCACGGTAGGTAGGTCGCACGTGAGAAAAGCGATTTCCGCCTTCATCTCGATCCTGCTGCTCGCTTTCGCGTCGCGCGCAATCGCCCAGGGAAAGCCGGAAAAAGAGCGCATCAACATCGGCTATGCCGCGCGCGCCGTCGTGCACTCGATTCCCTTTGTCACAAAGGAAGCGGGCTTTTTCCGCGACGAAGGCATCCAGGCCGACATCGTGCGCACGGCCGGCAATGTCGCGCCGATGACGCTCGTTTCGGGCGACGTGGGATTTTCCATCATGTCGGCGTTTCTGCTGCTGCCGCCGGCCGTGCAGTATCACGATCTCGTCATGCTCGCTGGATTTACGCGCTACGCGTCGATGTATCTCGTGACGCGCCCCGAGATTAAGACCGCCGGCGATCTCCGCGGCAAGATCATCGGTCTCCAGCGCCCCGGCGACGCCTACGAAAAGAACGCGCGCGTCGCCGTGCGCCATTTAGGCCTCAACCCCGACAAGGACGTGAAAATTCTCTACGTCGGCAGCAACGAGGTGATGTGGAGCGCGCTCGAAGGGCGGCGCGTGAGCGCGACGATGCTGACGCCGCCGAGCACGCTGTTCGCGCGCAAGGCGGGCATGAATTTCCTCGTCAACCTGTCGGATCTCAAAGTCGAATACCAGGGGTCGAGCCTGGCGACGCGCCGCTCGTTCATCAAAGAAAATCCCAACCTCACGCTCCGCGCGGTGCGCGCGATGGTGCGCGGCATCCATTTTTTCAAGACGCGGAAGGAAGAGACGATGCGCATCCTCGCGAAGTTCTTCGGCACCAACGACCGCGAGGCGCTCGAGGAGTCGTGGAATTACGCCTCGGATGTCCCGACCAAGCCGTATGCGGCGGAAACCGCGGTGCAGGCAGTCATCGATCATTTACTCGAATTGAATCCGCGCTTCGGACAGCACAAGCCGGCGGAGTTCATCGATTCCCGGCCGCTCGCCGAGCTCGACAAGACCGGCTTCATCGACCGGCTCTACGCGAGTAAATAAATTATGCCGTTCTCCAAACTCGGGCTCTCGCCCAAAGTCCTCGAAGGCGTCGCCGCCGCCGGCTACACCGATCCGACGCCGATTCAACTGCGCGCCATCCCGCTGGTGCTCTCCGGCAGCGACCTCATCGGCTGCGCGCAGACAGGCACCGGTAAGACGGCGGCGTTCGCGCTGCCGATCCTCACGCGCTTGGGACATCACGGCCCGCTCCGGGCCCTCGTGCTCGAGCCGACGCGGGAACTCGCCGCCCAAGTCGAGACCGCGATCCGAGACTACGGCCGCTTCACGGATCTGCGCTACGCGGTCGTCTTCGGCGGCACCGGCTACGGGAAGCAGGATGAGGCGCTGAGGAAAGGCATCGACATTCTGGTCGCGACGCCGGGCCGCCTGCTCGATCAGATCCAGCGCGGCATGGTGAAGCTCGACAAGATCGAGATCCTCGTGCTCGACGAGGCCGACCGCATGCTCGACATGGGCTTCATGCCCGACGTGCGCCGCATCATCGACCGTTGCCCGAAAAACCGCCAGACCATGCTTTACTCCGCGACGATCCCGCCGGAAATCGAGCAGCTCTGCAAATGGGCGCTGCGCCATCCGGAGACGATCGAGGTCGGCCAGCGCCGCTCGCCCGCCGAGACGGTCACCCACGCGCTCTATCCGGTGGCCAGCGACCAGAAGCAGGAGCTGCTCCAAGAATTGCTCAAGCGCACCGATTACGATCAGGTGCTGATCTTCTGCCGCACCAAGCACGGCGCCGACCGCGTCGCGCGCAAGCTTCAGCAGGAGGGCCACTCCGTGGCGGTGCTCCACTCGAACCGCACGCAGCGCGAGCGCGAGCAGGCGCTCAACGGTTTTCGCAACGGCCGCTATGAGGTGATGGTTGCGACCGATATCGCCGCGCGCGGCATCGACGTCGAGCAGATCAGCCACGTGATCTACTTCGACGTGCCGCATCACCCCGAAGACTACGTCCACCGCATCGGCCGCACCGGCCGCGCGCTCGCCGCCGGCGACGCATTCACGATCATGATCGCCGAGGACATGCCCGAGGTCTCGTCGATCGAGCACTTCATCGGTCAGAAGATCCCGCGCGTGAAGCTCGAAGGGTTTCCGTACAAGTACACCCGCCTCCTCGAAGCGGCGCCGCCGCCGGTTTTCGGCGGACGCGCGCGGCGGAAGAGCCGCTGGTGATCCCAGCGGCGAACGCAGCTCGCACCACATGGAGCCGCTCGATCTCCTCGCCAACATCGGCCTTGCGTTCACCGTCGCGACGCTTTTCGCCTTCATCGCCAAGGCACTGAAGCAGCCGCTGCTGCTCGCCTACCTCCTCGCGGGCGTCGTCATCGGCCCCGAGCTCGGCTTCGCCTGGGTGCGCGACCGCGAGGCGATCGAGCTCATCTCGGAGATCGGCCTCATCCTGCTGCTCTTCATCATCGGCCTCGAGATCGACCTCAAAAAGCTCCTCGGCGCGGGCCGGCCGATCGTCGTCGCCGGCATCACGCAGTTTCTTTTTTGCGCGGCTCTCGGGTTCGGCTTCGCCTGGCTCTTGGGGATGGCGATCGGCGGCGGCAGCTTCGACGCGATTTACCTCGCGGTGACGCTTGCGTTCAGCAGCACGCTGATCGTCGTCAAGCTGCTGTACGACAAGTTCGAGATCACGACGCTGCCGGGGCGAATCACGCTCGGCGTGCTGGTGTTCCAGGACGTCTGGGCGATCCTATTTCTGGCGCTGCAGCCCAATCTCCATGACCCGCGTCTCGCGATCTTTTTGAGCTCGCTCGTTACCGGCGTGGGCCTCGTCTTCATCGCGCTCGGCGTGAGCCGCTACGTCCTGCCCCATCTTTTCGCGTTTGTCGCGAAGATTCCCGAGCTGCTGCTGACGACCGCGCTCGCCTGGTGTTTTCTCGTGAGCGGCGCCGCCGCGCTCCTGGGGCTCTCGCGCGAGACCGGCGCGCTCATCGCGGGCGTCAGCATGTCGACGTTTCCTTACAATGTGGATGTCATCGCCAAGGTCATCAACATCCGCGATTTTTTCGTCACGCTCTTCTTCGTCGCGCTCGGCATGAAGATTCCCGCGCCTTCCGCCGCAATTCTAGGTCAGGCTTTGGCGATGTCCGCTTTTCTCATGGCGAGCCGCTTCTTGACGGTCTTTCCGGTGCTCTACGCCATGGGCAACGGCCTGCGGGCGAGCCTCATTCCATCGATCAACCTATGCAACATGAGCGAATTTTCGCTGGTGATCGCCGCGCTCGGCCTCGGGCTGAAGCATATCGGCGCCGATCTCGTCGCGGCGCTCACGTTCGTATTCGCAATCACCTCGGTGCTGTCGACCTATCTCGTGACGTACAATCATGAAATCCAGGGCTGGCTCAGCGCGGGTCTCGGGAAATTGGGCTTCAAGGAATTCGGTCCGCCCGAAGACAAAGCGGAGAAAGTCGAGGACGACAACCGCATCGTTTTCCTCGGTTTTTTCCGCGAGGCCAGCTCGATCCTTCAGGAGCTCGAGCTGCTGGCAAAAGACCCGCGCGCGAAAGCCGTGCTGCGGCAGATCCTCGTGATCGATTTCAATCCCGTGACGCTCGAAGAGCTCGGCGCGCGCGGCGTCCGCTGCGTTTACGGCGATATCTCGAACATGGACACGCTGCACCACGCGAACATCGAAGGCGCGCGCGTCGTGGTCTCCACGCTTTCCGACTCGATCCTACGCGGCACGACGAGTCTGCGCATCCTGCAGCAGACGCGCCGCCTCTGCCCCCACGCGCAGGTGCTGGTCGCTTCCGATACCGTCGACGGGGCTTTGGATTTATACGCGGAAGGCGCCGATTTCGTTTACATCGCGCGGCTGCACTCCGCGCGCCACGTCTCGGAGCTGATCGCGCACGCGCTCCAATACGGTCTTCAGCGCATCCGCGAGGAAGCGATCCGAAGCCTCAAGAAGCGGCGGGAGGTGTTGCCGTGAACGGTTTCGTCATTACGATCTAGAATCGCTGCGCTCACAGCTCCAGCTTATTCAGTCTCAGCGCATTCGTGATCACCGAGACCGAGCTGAAGGTCATCGCCGCGCTGGCGATGACCGGGCTCAAAAGCATGCCGAAAAACGGGTAGAGAACGCCCGCCGCCACCGGCACACCGATGACGTTGTAGAAAAACGCGAAGAAAAGGTTCTGACGGATGTTGCGCATCGTGCCGCGCGATAGGCGGCGCGCCTTGACGATGCCGCGAAGATCGCCCTTTACCAGCGTGATCGCCGCGCTCTCCATCGCGACGTCGGTGCCGGTGCCCATCGCGATGCCGACGTGCGCCTGCGCGAGCGCCGGCGCGTCGTTGATGCCGACGCCGGCCAAGGCGACGATTCGCCCATCGGCCTGAAAGCGCTTGACGGCTTCGCCTTTCTCTTCCGGCAACACTTCCGCTCGAAAATCGTCGATGCCGAGACTTTTCGCCACCGCCGCGGCGGTTGTCCGGCTGTCGCCCGTCAGCATGACGACCCGCACGCCGTCTTCGTGCAGCAGCCGGATCGCCTCTGTCGTCGTCGGCTTGATCGGATCGGCGACGCCGATCATGCCTACGAGCGCGTTGTCGACGGCGACGAACATCACCGTTTGTCCGCGGCGCCTGAGTTCCTCGGCCTTTTTCGACCAATCGGCCGCATCGATTTTGAGCTCGTCGAGGAGCGCGACGTTTCCGAGCGCAATCTTTTTCCCCTCGACGGTTCCCACAACTCCCTTGCCGGTGATCGCGCGCACATTTTCGGCCGGCGCGAGCGCGATCCGCTTGGATTCGGCGCCGGCGACCACCGCCGCCGCAAGCGGATGCTCGCTGCCGCGCTCGACGCTCGCGGCGAGCCTCAGGATCTCATTCTCATTCTCCTTTCCGGCCATAACGACAGAGGTAAGACGGGGCTTTCCTTCGGTCAGCGTCCCCGTCTTGTCGACGATCAGCGTGTCGACCTTTTCCAAAATCTCCAACGCCTCGGCGCTCTTGATCAGCACTCCCGCCGTCGCGCCGCGCCCCGTGCCGACCATGATCGACATCGGCGTCGCGAGCCCGAGCGCGCACGGGCACGCGATGATGAGCACCGCAACCGCATTGACGAGCGCGTACGCCATGCGCGGCTCGGGGCCGACCGTCGCCCAGATGATAAAGGTAACGACGGCGACGAGAACGACCGCCGGGACAAAGTAGCCGGCGACGACGTCGGCGAGCTTTTGGATCGGCGCGCGGCTCCGCTGCGCCTCGCTCACCATGCGCACGATCTGCGCGAGCAGCGTATCGCCGCCCACGCGCTCGGCGCGCATCACGAAGCTGCCCGAGCCATTGACGGTCCCGCCGGTGACCCTTGTGCCTTTCGTCTTCTCGACTGGAATCGGCTCGCCGGTCACCATCGATTCATCGACGGACGTCGAGCCTTCGAGCACCATACCGTCGACGGGAATCTTCTCGCCGGGACGAACGCGCAGGCGATCGCCGGGGCGGACGCGGTCCAAAGGCACGTCCTCTTCACCGCCGTCGTCGCGAATCAGCCGGGCCGTCTTCGGCGCCAGGCCTAAGAGCGCGCGGATCGCGCTGCTCGTGCGGCTCCGCGCGCGGAGTTCCAGTATCTGGCCGAGGAGGACCAGCGTCGTGATGACCGCTGCGGCATCGAAGTAAACGCCGACCTCGCCATTATGTCCGCGGAATGATTCGGGAAAGAATCCAGGAAAAAGCGCGGCAAACACGCTGTAAAGGTAGGCGGTGCCGACCCCCATCGCGATCAGCGTGAACATGTTCGGGCTGCGGTTGACGATCGAGGCCCAGCCGCGCTCGAAGAAAGGCCAGCCGCACCAGAGAACGACCGGCGTCGCAAGCAGGAGCTGGAGCCAGTTGAGAACGCGCGGGTGGATGAGCCCGGCGAGCGGACGTCCGGGAATCATGTCCGACATCGCGAAAAAGAAGATCGGCGCCGTCAGAGCGACGGCGATCCAGAAGCGGCGCGTCATGTCGACGAGCTCGGGGTTCGCCTCTTCTTCGAGCGTCACGGTTCGCGGCTCGAGCGCCATGCCGCAGATCGGGCACGTCCCCGGCTCCGACCGGACGATCTCGGGATGCATCGGGCAGACGTATTCCGTGCGCGTCGCCGGCGGGACGACGGCGAGCGGCTCCAGCGCCATGCCGCACTTCGGGCAGGGACCGGGTCCTTCCTGCAGGACCTCGGGATCCATCGGGCAGGTGTAAACGGCGCCGGGCGGAGCGGCTTCGACGGCGCGCTCGTCCGCCGGCTTTAAGAATTTTTCCGGCTCTTCCTTGAACTGTTCCAGGCAGTGCGGATTGCAGAAGAGATACGTTTCGCCCTTGTAGTCGTACCTTCCCGCGGCGGACTCCTCATCCACCTCCATGCCGCACACCGGATCGATCGGCATTCGGGAAATTCCTAGCGGCTCTTCTTGAGATACTTCTCGGGATCCTTATCGAAGGATTCCTTGCACATCTTCGCGCAGAAATAATAGGTCTGACCCTGATACGACGACGTCGCCGCGGCCTTGCTCTCGTCGACATTCATACCGCAGACCGGATCTTTCGCCATAAAGCACCCCCTGCTGATGGTTTAAGCGGGTCGATACCGACTGTCAACCGAATGCGGATGCGAGGGATTATGCTTCGAGCGCCGGCACGACTTCGCGCGCGAGCAGCTCGATGGCTTCATCGTAATCCGGTCCGAGCTTGGCGAAGGCGATCTGGTCGTAGCCGAGCTCGGCGGCGCTGCGGCTGAGCGCCAGGACCTGATCGATGACTTCGTCCGGACGGCCGGCGGCGTAGCAGGCACGCACGATGTCCTCGCTCACGAGTTCGGCCGCCTTCTCGACGGTCGCGCCGGAGACGAAGGCCTCTTTGAGCTTGAGCACTTCTTCGCGCCTGACGCCGAGACGCTCGTACTCTTCGTCGGTAAAGCCGCGCGCCTCCCACTGCAGCACGGAATGCGCCGCCTGCCGCTTGGGAAACTCGATCGCCTGCTCGCGGTTCTTTGAAACCGATACGTTGAGCTCGCAGACCTTGCGCAGGCGCTTTCCCGGCTGACCCTGGCGCGCCGCCGCATCGGCCTCGGCGAGCATCTTCGCCTGGCGGCCCGCGCGCAGCATCGGGATGAAGGTGCCGGACGATATCACGCCGTCCATCGTCCGGCCGCACATGCCGAGCGACTGCGGACCGTTGCCGCCGCCGAAGAACGCAAACGGCGCCCGTGCCTCGAACGCGAGGCGAAATTTCCCCGCGCGGTTCAGGCGGTAGTATTCACAGAGGAGCGGAAAATCGCCGTAGGCGATCTCCTCGCCGGCGAGCGCGCGGCGAAGAAAATCCGCGGTCTCGCGCACCATCGCGACGGGCTTGGCGATTTCGACGTGCTGCGGCGCCTGGCCGAGATCTCCCTGCGCGATGCCGATCGAGATCTCGCGGCCGGCGGTGAGCTCCGAGAGCGCAGCGAGCGAGCCGGCGAGGTCTAGTGGCTGATGAAAATAGGGCACGAGGATCGCTGTGCCGATGCGCACCGGCACCTGCGCGGCGATCGCCGTCAGCACAACGAGCTGTCCGCGATAGCGGACGTTGTCGTTCACCCAAATCTGCGCGAAGCCTTTCTCGTGGCCCCGGCGCGCGAGGCGCACGAGATCGGGCACGGTGTAATGGTTACAGAGGTGCGTGACGAACTGAAGCGCGAATTCTCCGGTGTATTTAGCCATAAGAACTTCGGGAGAAGGAATGGATCAGGAATGTAAAATTAAAATTTAACGACCGCCGCGCCCCAGGCGAAGCCGGCGCCGAAGGCGTTGAGCAGCACGATGTCGCCGTGGCGGATGCGGCCTTCGCGCCGCGCCTCGTCGAGGGCGATCGGCACCGAGGCCGCCGAGGTATTGCCGTAGCGGTCGAGGTTGACCATGACTTTCGACATGGGGATTTTCAACCGCTCGGCGAGCGCGGAGATAATTCTCAAGTTCGCCTGGTGCGGAATCACCAGCGACACCTGCTCGATGTTGACGTCGGCTTCCTCCAAGGCTTCGCGGCTGATCTCCTCCATCGAGCGCACGGCGACCTTGAAAACCTCTTTGCCGTTCATCGTGATCGTGTGCTCGTTTTTCTTGACCGTTTCGGCGCTCGCCGGCTTGAGCGATCCGCCGGCCGGCACGTACAGCGTCTTGACGTAGGAGCCGTCGGTCCTGAGCTTGGCGCTCAGGATGCCGCGATGGCCGTCGTGAACGGGGCCGAGAACGGCCGCGCCGGCGCCGTCGCCGAAGAGAATGCAGGTCGTGCGATCTTTCCAATTGAGCAGCCGGCTGAGCGCGTCCGAGCCCAGCACCAGCGCGTGACGGATCATGCCGGTGCGGATCATCGAGTCGCCGACGGCCAATGCGTTTAAAAATCCCGAACAGGCGGCGTTCACATCAAAAGAGAAAGCCTTGCGCGCGCCGAGCATGTCTTCGAGCACGCAGGCCGAGCTCGGAAACGGATAGTCCGGCGTCACCGTGCCCATGATGATCGCGTCTAGATCTTTAGCCTCGACCGCCGCGTCTTTGAGCGCGCGCACCGCCGCCCGATAAGCCATCTCCGCGTTGCCCTTACCCTCTTCCAGGACGCGGCGCTCCTTGATACCCGTCCGCGTCGTGATCCATTCGTCGCTCGTATCGACGAGCTTCTCGAGCGCCGCATTGGTGACGACGCGCGCGGGCAGCTCGGAGCCGGTGCCGAGAATCATCGAGCGAAGATGGGAATTTCTCACTCGGGCCTCCTGAAGATCACGCAGGCGTTCGTGCCGCCGAAACCGAAGGAATTGGAAAGCGCGATTTTTATATCCGCCTTGCGCGCCTTGTTGGGCACGTAATCGAGATCGCAGTCGGGATCTGGATTTTCATAATTGATCGTCGGCGGGATGAGCCCATGGTGCAGCGCGAGCACGCTGTAAACGCCCTCGACGGCGCCCGCGGCGCCGAGGAGATGACCGGTCATCGATTTGGTCGAGCTCACCGGAATTTTATACGCCCGCTCGCCGAAGACCGTCTTGATCGCGTGGGTCTCGTTCTTATCGTTGTATTCGGTCGAGGTGCCATGCGCATTAATGTAGCTCACGTCCTCGGGCCGAAGGCCGGCGTCTTCGACGGCTAGGGCCATGCAGCGCGCCGCGCCCTCGCCTTCCGGGGCGGGTGAGGTCATGTGATACGCATCGCCGTTCGTGGCGTAGCCGATGACCTCGGCGTAGATCTTCGCGCCGCGCCTGAGCGCCCGGTCGCGCTCTTCGAGGATCAGCACGGCGGAGCCTTCGGCAACGACGAAACCGTCGCGCTCTTTATCGAACGGCCGGCTCGCGCGCTCGGGATCGTCGTTGCGAGTCGAGAGCGCCTTCATCGAGCTGAAGCCGCCGACGCCGAGCGGCGTGATCGCCGCCTCGGCGCCGCCGGTGATGACCGCGTCCTGCAAGCCGCGTCGGATCGATTGAAACGCCTCGCCGATCGCGTTGTTGCCCGAAGCGCACGCCGATGTCGGCGTCCAATTCATGCCTTTGGCGCCGTGGCGGATCGCGATTTGCCCCGGGGCCAGATTCGAGATGACTTTCGGAATAAAGAACGGCGATATCTTTCGCGGTCCTCCCTCGAGATACGCCTTGTGATAGGTCTCGATCGTCTCGAGACCGCAAAGACCCACGCCGATGATGACGCCGACCCGCGGCGCCTCTTCGGGATCGATTTTAAAATTCCCGTCCCTGACCGCCATTTCCGCCGCGGCGACGCTGTACTGGATGAAGAGATCCATTTTTTTGATCTCTTTCGGCTCGATAAAATCCTCGGCGCGAAAGTCCGGCACCTCGCCCGCGATCCGGCTGGCGAAAAATTCCGTATTTTGAAACCTGCTGATCCGGCGAATGCCCGAACGGCCGCCGGTAATCGCCTGCCAGTTCTTCTCGAGGCCCGTGCCCAACGGGCTCACGATCCCCAGGCCGGTCACGACGACGCGTCGTGGTTCAATCGTTTTCATATCGTCCCTTCACGGCGAAGCATAAAAATAGATCAGAGCGCCTGAGCGGTCAAGCGGCTTCGCCTTCAACTTCGATTTTCGAAGCGGTCGCTTCGCAAGAACGGACGGACAATCACACGGACGGTTTAGCCCCAATACTTCTCCTGCACGCGCAAGATCCGCCGTACAAGGGGCTCGATCGCTGCGCCTTCGGCGCCGGCGAGATCGATGGGCGGAGAGTCTTCTATGGTGCGCAGGACCGTCGCAACGGAATTCTTAAGTGCCTGAAGATCGTAGCCGCCTTCGAGCAAAAAGGCGATGCGTCCGTCTGAATGGGTCTCGGCCAGCCGCATGAGCAGGCTCGTCATCGCCGCAAAACCCGCTTCGGTCACGTTCATGGCGCCCAGCGGATCGCGCTGGTGCGGGTCGAAGCCGGCGGAGACGAGAATCCAATCGGGGGTATATTTCGCCGCAACCGGCGCGACGACGTCGCGAAAGACACGAAGATATTCTTCATCGCCGCAGCCCGCCGGCAGCGGGATATTGATGGTAAAGCCTTCGCCTTCGGCGGCGCCGACTTCGTCGGCCGCGCCGGTGCCGGGATAAAAAGGATACTGATGAGTGGACAGATAGAGCACCGACGGATCGCGATAGAAAACCTCTTGCGTGCCGTTGCCGTGATGAACGTCCCAGTCCATGATCATGACGCGCTCCGCTCCGTAGCGGCGGCGAACGTGCTGCGCGCCGATCGCCACCGTGTTGAAGAGACAAAAGCCCATCGCGCGGTCGGGCAGCGCGTGGTGGCCCGGCGGGCGGACAAGCGCGAATCCGTTGCGCGCTTCGCCGGCGGCGATCGCGTCGAGGAGCCTAAGAAACCCGCCGGTGGCGAGAAGGCCGACGCCGAAGGAGTCCCTTGAAGTAATCGTGTCGCCGTCGAGCGCATGGCTGTTCTTTTTCGACGTCGCACGAACGACCTCGATGTAGTCGCGCGTATGGCACGACTCGAGCTCGCCTTGCGTCGCGGCGCGGGGCTCGAGGCGTATGAAATGGGAATCGAGCTCGGCCGCCAAGTCGAGCAGGACCCTGATCCTTTGCGGCCGTTCCGGATGGAAGCGACCGGGATCGTGCTTGAGGTATTCGGGATCGACTACAACGGCGGAACGCGGCATAGATCCTTCCAGCTTATCACCTGAATGCCGTGAGTGCCAAGTAACGACTTTCATCGCGCCGCGAACTGTTGCCTCGTATCGGGAAATGCATTAGGTTTACATCCGGAGGTTCGAAAAATGTTCGGCATCGGCATGCCGGAATTGATTCTCATCATGGCGCTCGCGCTGATTGTGCTCGGGCCGAAGAAGCTCCCCGAGGTCGCCCGCGCGCTCGGTAAAGGCCTGGCGGAATTTCGCCGCGCGACCGAGGAGCTGAAAGACGAGCTCAGCCGCATTGAGCCCGAGGCCGACGCCGCGCCGCAGCCGCCTCCGGAAACTCAACCCGCCGCGGCGGAACCGACGCCCGCGCACTCCCCATCCCCGTCTGCGGAAGCGAGTGAACGCAAACCCCAGTAGCGCTCATGTCGACGACGCCCGGATGCCGTTCACCGGACATCTGCAGGAGCTGCGCTCGTGCCTCATCAAATCGCTGCTCGCGATCGCCGTCGGCTTCGCGCTCTCCTACGCTTTCGTCGAAAATCTTTTTTTCTTCTTAACCCGTCCCCTGACGCGGATCGATACGCCGGGCCTCACGCTCATCGGCACCAGCGTCGTCGAGGCGTTTTTCACCAAGATGAAGGTCGCCTTCATCGCGGGATTGATCGTCGCGCTGCCGGTCGTCCTGTGGCAGATCTGGCGCTTCGTCGCTCCGGGGCTTTACGATCACGAGAAGCGCTACGCCAGGAGCTTCGTCTTCTTCGGCACACTCTTCTTTCTCCTCGGCGCCTGCTTTTGTTATCTGGTCGTCTTTCAATTCGGCTTCGGCTTTCTTCTGCGGCGCTATGAAGCGATCCAGGTCCGTCCCGCGATCCGCGTCGGCGAATACCTGTCGTTCGCTTCCCGGCTCGTGCTCGCACTGGGCGTCGCCTTCGAGCTTCCGGTCGTCAGTTACTTTCTGAGCCGGGTCGGTTTGATCGATCATCGCTTTCTCGTGCGGCAGTTCCGCTACGCGGTGATCGCGATTTTCATCCTGGCGGCCGTGCTGACGCCGCCGGACGTCATCTCGCAGGTGCTGCTGGCCGTCCCGCTCATGCTGCTTTACGGCGTGAGCGTCGCGGTCGCCTATCTGGCAAGGCTAAAGGGCTAAAGTGAACTGGGAAATGCGTGGAGGCGCCGGCCTATTTGCCGTCGCTTTTACCGTCGTTGTTGTCGTCGTTGATAAAGACGCAGGCGGCGAAAACGGTGGTCCACATGCCGTCTTTGTTGCCGATCGCCGATTGGGTAATGTTGGTCGTGCGGACGATTTTTTCCGACATCTTGAAGATCTGCTCGCGCTCGTCCCACGCAGTGTCGGGGTTGAACTCGATGCCGAGGGTCGTCGCGAGCATGCTCGCCGCCAGGTCCTCGGCGTAGTCGCCGGCCTTCTCGTCGGTCTCGCCGAAGGAATGATGCTCGGAGAGGTAGCCGTGCTGGCTCTCGTCGGCGGGAATCGCAACGCCGACCGAAGCGGCGACGAGCCGGTTCGGCTCGTTCGTGCTCTCGCGATCGTAGACGCAAAACACGATCTCGCCGGGGCGCAAGAGCTTCACGCCCTCTTCTTTGGACATCCTCTTGCAGCCGGGAGGAAAAATGCTCGAGACGAGAACGAGGTTGCAGTGCGCCAAGCCGGCCATTCGCAGGGCCAACTCAAATGAGGCGAGCTTTTCTTTGTGGACTCCGACGCCCTTGGTGAAGAAGACTTTCCTGGGGACCATCTTTTCCGGGGTATAGCATGAAAAAAAAATCGTGACAACAAAATTTGCGGGAAATTATTCGACGACCGCCAGAACCGCGCCCGCCTCGACGGCGTCGCCGGTCTTGACTTTCACCTCCTTGACCTCGCCGTTGATCGGGCAGCGGACTTCGTTTTCCATCTTCATCGCCTCGACGATGACGAGGCCCTGCCCCTTCTCCACGGTGTCGCCCTCGGAGACGAGGACGGCGATGATTTTGCCGGGCATCGGCACCGAGACGTTCTGCCGCCCCTGGAGCTGAATCCCCGACTGGAAGCCGCCCACCCTGACGCGTCTCTCGTCGACGAGGTCGATGTGGTAATTTCTCCCGTCGACCAGCACCCGGTATTCATCCTCCGAGACGTCGACCTCGACCTCGAAGGAACGGTTGTCGACGATCAGAGAATAGTTGGTGAGGCCGGTTTTCTTGCCGTCGACGAGGAATTCGCTGCCGTCGACCGCCACGCGATAGAGCGATTTACCCACCTCCTCGATCTCGACGGTGTAGGTCTTTTCTCCGAGCCGCGCGATGTAGGCCATCTCCGCCTCAGCTCTTCCAGCCGCGGCCGGGAGTGCCCGGCAGCGACCGGAGCGTAAGCCGCCTGCCGGCGTCGCGCCAGCGCGACTTCTCCGCCGCTCCCCGCGCGAGCATCTGGATGGCCCGTTCATGCTCGCGGCCGAGCGCGGCGATCGCCGCGGAAGCGAGCGCGATGTCTTTGTGCGGCAGGATCTCTTCCTTGCGCATATAGCGATACTCGTCGTCGATGAAGCCGGTGTTAAAATCCCCCGCCATGAAGCGCGGATGGCGCAGGATCCACTGATGAAAAGGGATGTTCGTTTTGATGCCCCGCACCTGATACTCGCGGAGCGCCCGCCGCATCCGGATGATCGCCTCGACGCGGTCCTCGCCCCAGACGATCAGCTTCGCGATCATCGGATCGTAATGGATCGGCACCTCCGCGCCTTCATAGACGCCGCAGTCGTTGCGGACCCCGAGTCCCTCGGGCAAGCGAAGTCCCTCGATGCGGCCGGGACAGGGCATGAAATCGCTCTCGGGGTCCTCGGCGTAGATGCGGCATTCGATCGCATGGCCCGTCGGATTGATATGTCTCTGCCGCCACGGGAGATAGCTGCCCGCGGCGACTTCGATCTGCGCCTTGACGAGATCGATGCCGACGACGCGCTCGGTAACGGCGTGCTCGACCTGGAGCCGCGTATTCATCTCCAAAAAATAAAAATTCATGTTGCGGTCGAGCAGGAATTCGAGCGTACCGACGCCGACGTAGCCGACGGCGCGCGCACCCTGGATCGCAATGCGCCCAATGTTCCGCCGCGCCCGGTAGTCGAGCGACGGCGCCGGACACTCCTCGATGATTTTCTGGTGGCGCCGCTGGATCGAACACTCGCGGTCGTAAAGATGGATGACCTTGCCGTGCCTGTCGGCGAGGAGCTGCACCTCGACGTGGCGCGGCCGGTCGAGATATTTTTCGAGATAGAGGCGCGGGTCGCCGAAGAAAGACGCCGCCTCCGAGCGGACGGCGCGATAAGCGGAAGATATCTCGCGCTGCGAGCGGACCATGCGGAGGCCTTTGCCGCCGCCTCCGGCCGCCGCCTTCAGCATAAAAGGATAGCCGACGGCGTCGGCCGCCTTCTTTACTTCCTCCTCCGACTCGAGAACCTCCGAGCCGGGGACGACGGGAATGCCGGCCGCCTTCATGAGCGCGCGCGCCTTCACCTTGTCGCCCATTTGCTCGATCACTTTCGGCGACGGGCCGATGAAGGTGATCCCCGCCTCCTCGCAGGCGCTCGCGAACTCGCTGTTCTCGGCCAAAAAGCCATAGCCCGGATGGATCGCATCGGCGCCGCTCTTTTTCACCGCCTCGAGAATATGATCGATCGCGAGGTAGCTTTGGGTCGATGGCGCGGGACCTATGGGATAGGCGAAGTCGGCGTATTTGACATGCAGAGAATCCCGGTCGGCCTCTGAATAGACCGCGACGGTCTCGATGTCGAGCTCACGGCAGGCCCGGACGATTCGGACGGCGATCTCGCCGCGATTGGCTATCAGGATGCGCTTAAACATAGTGAGGCGTGAGGAGTGAGCAGTGAGGAGTACTCGGAGCGCTGATCATCATCTTTATGGCTCATTCCTCACCACTCAATGCTCACTTACAGCGGGATGTTCCCATGCTTCTTCGGCGGATTTTGGTCGCGCTTGTTCTTGAGCATCTCGAGCGACCGGATGAGGACCGGGCGGGTCTCCTCGGGATAGATGACCTGATCGACGTAGCCCATTTCGGCGATCTTGAACGGGTTGGCGAATTTTTCACGATAACTCGCCGCCATCTCTTCGCGCGCCTTGTCCGCGTCGGGCGCTTTCTCGAGCGCTTCGCGGAACACGATATTGATCGCCCCTTCGGGACCCATTACCGCGACCTCGCCGGTCGGATAGACCAAATTAATATCGCCTCGGAGATGCTTGCTCGACATCACGATGTAGCCGCCGCCGTAGGCTTTGCGCGTCACCAGCGTGATTTTCGGCACCGTCGCCTCGGCGTAGGCATAAAGGAGCTTCGCGCCGTGCCGGATGATGCCGCCGTACTCTTGACTCGTGCCGGGTAGAAATCCCGGGACGTCGACAAACGTGACGATGGGAATATTGAAGCAATCGCAGAAGCGAATGAAGCGCGCCGCCTTGACCGACGCGTCGATGTCGAGGCAGCCGGCGAGATGCGCGGGCTGGTTCGCGACGATGCCGATGGACCGGCCGCCGAGACGGGCGAAGCCGACCACGATATTGGGGGCGAAATCGCGCTGGACCTCGTAGAAATAGCCCTCGTCCACGACCATGCCGATCAACTCCTTCATGTCGTAGGGACGGTTGGGATTGTCGGGAACGAGATCCTTAAGCCTTTTATCCTGCCGCGAGGGGTCGTCGTCGGTCGGGTGGAACGGCGCCTCTTCCTGATTGTTGCTGGGGATGAAGCTCATGAGCTCGCGGATCATAAGCAGGCATTGTTTTTCCGTGTCCACCGAAAAGTGAGCGACCCCGCTCCGGGCATTGTGCGTCTCGGCGCCGCCGAGATCTTCTTTGGTGACCTCTTCATGCGTCACCGCCTTGATGACCTCGGGGCCGGTGATGAACATGTAGCTGTTTTTTTTCAGCATGAAGACAAAATCGGTGATCGCCGGCGAATAGACGGCGCCGCCGGCGCAGGGCCCCATGATCGCTGAAATCTGCGGCACGACGCCGGAAGCCATGACATTATGCTGAAAAATTTCACCGTAGCCCGCGAGGCTCGCGACCCCTTCCTGGATGCGCGCGCCCCCGGAGTCGTTGATGCCGATCACCGGCGCGCCGTTTTTCATCGCGAGGTCCATGACCTTGCAAATCTTCTCCGCCACCACGGCGCTCAAGCTGCCGCCGAACACGGTGAAGTCCTGGGCATAGACGTAGACGAGCCGTCCGTCAATCGTGCCGTAGCCCGTCACGACGGCGTCGCCGGGAAACTTCTTGTCCTCCATGCCGAAGTCCGTGCAGTCGTGGGTGCGCAGTCGATCCAATTCGACGAAGGTCGAGGGATCGAGCAGGATCTCGATGCGCTCGCGGGCGAGCAGCTTTCCCTGCTCGTGCTGGCGGCGGATTTTATCCTCGCCGCCGGCGATGTCGGCCTGTCGATTAAGCTCCTTAAGCTTTTCCAGATTATCGTTCACGGCCGGCGCGGGCGATTTCTCGCGGGGTAGTGTCATGGTAAGAGTGCGCGCATAATAACAGACAGGTCCCGTCTGTCAATACAAAAGAGCCGTTTGCCTTGATGTTCCTTAGCGAAATTGCTAGCTTAGCTATCCTATCATGGCAAGAAACAGCCCCTCGTTATTAATCGTCGCGGCAAGCGAAACCGACGCGAACATGCTCTACGCAACCGGCTTTTTCGCCCCCGATCCTTTTATCTTTTTTCAGCATCGGGGGAAGAAGTCCATGGTCATGAGCGACCTCGAGATCGACCGCGCCAAGCGCCAGGCCGATGTCGACCGCGTTCTTTCCCTCTCCCACTACGCCGCGACAGTCAAAAAGACCGGCAAGGCGCCGACAACGGCCGATATCCTCGAGTGCCTTTTCAAGGAAAAGGGTATCGATCGCCTCTCCGTTCCCGCTAATTTTCCCACTCTTCTTGCCGACGAGCTAAGGACAAGACGTTTCAAACTCGAAGTGAAAAGAGATCCCTTCTTTTCGTCCCGCGAAAAAAAGCGGGACGAAGAGGTGAAAAAAATCCGCGATTCCCTCATGGTCGCGGAGGCGGGCTTGGCAGCAGGCCTCGAGACCGTCAAGAAATCCCGCATCGGCCGCGACGGCTATCTGTATGTAAACGGCTCCCGGCTCACCTCCGAAAAATTAAAGAGCGTCGTCAACACGGCGATCATGGCGCGCGGCTGGGTGCCGAGCCATACCATCATCGCCTCCGGCAATCAGTGCTGCGATCCGCATAACGAAGGCAGCGGGCCGATCAAGGCGAACAGCTCGATCATCTTCGACATCTTCCCCCGCTCGCAGAAGACCGGCTATTTCGGCGACTTGAGCCGCACGGTCGTGCGCGGGCGCGCCTCCGAGCGCCTGAAAGCCGCTTACGCGGCGGTCCAGGCCGGCCAGCGGATCGCGTATCGCGATATCCGCGACGGCGCGAACGGCAAGGACGTTCACCAGAAGATTTTACAGCTCTTCGAGCAGCGCGGCTTTCCGACGGGTAAGATCGACGGCCGCATGCAGGGCTTTTTTCACGGCACCGGACACGGTCTCGGTCTCGACATCCACGAGCCGCCGCGCGTCTCGCCCGCCGAGGCGACGCTGCGCTCCGGCCATGTCGTGACCGTCGAGCCCGGTCTCTATTATCTCGGCATGGGCGGCGTGCGGCTGGAGGACGTCGTCGTCGTGACGAAGACCGGCAACCGCAAGCTCACCCGCGCGCCGCAGTTCCTCGAGATCTAACGACCGCCGCTTTACCGCTAATGGACCGCCCTCGCGCGGACGGAAGTTTATAATCAATTATAAATATAATGTATAATAATTTAAATTTCTTCGCCGGTCCCAAGCCGCGGCTCGTCGGCCATCGCGGCGCCGCCGGCGTCGCGCCGGAGAATACTCTCGCCGCCTTCGAGCGCGCGCTCGTCGACGGCGCGGAGATCGTCGAGCTCGACGTCCACGCGACGAAAGACGGCGAAGTCGTGATCATTCACGACGAAACGGTCGACCGCACCTCCGACGGCCGCGGCGCGGTCAAGGCGATGAGCCTCGCCGAGATCCAAAAGCTCGACGCCGGCTACCGCTTTACGGGCGAGAGCGGCGATCATCCCTTCCGCGGCAAAGGCGTCACCGTCCCCACCTTAGAGGCGCTCTTTACGCGGATTCCGGCGATCAAGGCGATCGTCGAGATCAAGCAGGCCGATCCGCCGATCGTGAAAAAGGTGATCGAGACGATCCGCCGCGCCGGCAAGGAGAACGATGTCCTGCTCGCGACCGAGCGCGACGACATCATGCGCGCCATCCGCCGCGCAGTCGGAACCGATCTCGCCTGCGCGACCGGTTTTTGCCGCGGCGAAGTCGCCGCGTTCGTCGAATGGCTCGCGCGCGGCGCCGCTAGCGGCTATCGCCCGCTCGGAAGCGCGCTGCAGATCCCGCCCGCCGCCGAGGGCGTCGAGCTCGTGACCCGCGAAACGCTCGCCGCCGCGCACGTGCTCGGATTGGAAATATTCGTCTGGACCATCAACGAAGCCGCGGAGATGGAGCGGCTGCTCGCGCTCGGCGTCGACGGCATCATCACGGATTATCCCGCGCGGCTCCGCGCGCTCGTCGGCCGGCGATAAAAATTTCTTTCCTCACGGTCCGAAAAGAGTAGAATAGGCCATGGTCGACAGCGTCCCCTTCGGCCGCGGCGCGCTCAACAAGAAGCACACGATCATCATTTTACAATGGTTGGTCGTGATCGCCTCCTCTTATCTCATGCTCTTCAGCAAGGGGCAGCTGACCGGCGACACGCGCTCGTACGCCCTCGTCGCCTTGTTTCTCGCGAGCGGCCTCGTTTTCTACCGTCT
This sequence comes from Verrucomicrobiia bacterium, assembly GCA_035495775.1. Lineage (GTDB taxonomy): Bacteria > Desulfobacterota > Binatia > UBA9968 > UBA9968 > JAJPJQ01. Next base: position 56,743 of record DATJFG010000018.1, read on the forward strand.
TCCCGAGCCGGTCTTCCATCACCGCTTCTTCGACGTCGTCTTATTCGGAGCGGATACGGTGCTGATCTCCGCGGCGATTTACCAGAACCGCGACGCGCCGTGGGACTTGTTTCTCCTTTACTTCTTCATCATCTTTCTCGCCGCCGTCGGCGAGACGCTGCTCAAGATCATCGCCGGCTTCGTGGTCATCAGCGTCGTCTATCTCGGCTTTCTCCTCCAGCAGGGAAAGCCGCTGGCGGAGGTGGCGCCGGACTTCTTCATCCGCATGACTTTTCTTTTCGGCGTATCGATCCTCTACGGTTATCTGTCGGAGGACGTCCGGCGCGAAAAGGTCCGCGCCGAGGCGGCCGAGCAAAAAGAGCGCGTCAAGATGGAGCTCGTGGCGGCGCTGGCCCACGACATCAAGACGCCGCTCGGCATCATCATGGGCTATGCCGAGAATTTGAGCGAGCAGCTTTCCAGCCGGCCCGGCAACGAGGACAAGCTCCAGGCGCTCGGGCGCGTGCAGGAGAACGCCCAGCGCATCGTCAACCTCGTCACCGGATTTCTCGAGGCGAGCAAAGCCGAGGCCGGGAAGCTCGAGATCGAGCGCCGGCCGGTCGCGCTCAATCCGCTGCTCGAGGAGGTCGCGCGGCAGCTCGATCCCGACATCCACAAGAAAAATATCGAGCTCAAGATGCGGCTCGACGCGAAGCTGCCGGAATTTTTCGGCGACACCGCGCAGCTCGAGCGGGTTTTTTGGAATCTGCTCGGCAACGCGATCAAATTCACTCCCGCCGGCGGCACCGTCACCGTCACCTCGAGCCGGCAGGACGGCGCGGTCGCCGTGAGCATTCGCGACACCGGCATCGGCATTCAGCCGGACGATCTGCCGCAGCTCTTCACCCAGTTCCGCCGGCTCAAAGGCGCCGCGAAAGTCGAAGGCACGGGCCTCGGACTTTTCATCGTCAAGACGATCGTCGAGGCGCACCGCGGCACCGTGCAGGCCGAAAGCGCCGGCGGCGAGGGATCGAATTTCACCGTGCGCATCCCGATCCGTCCCGGGCGCTGAGGCGATGGCCGAAGAGTCCGACCGCATCGCGGATCTTATCCGCGCCCTCGCTGATCCCGATAAGAAAACCATTCGCCGCGCGGTCGACGCGCTCGTCGAGCTGGCCAAGACAGCGCCCGACGTTTCCGTCGAAATCGCCGCCGCCATGGCGCGCGCGCCGGCGGACCAACGCTGGCCGATGGCGTACGCCCTCGCCGAGATCGCGCCGCCCTCCGATGCCTGCTGCCAGGCGCTTGAGAGATCCCTCGATGCGCCCGATCCCGACATCCGCTGGGCCGTCGTCGTTCTGCTCGCGCGACTCGCGCGGGCGCCCGCCTCGCCGATCCTCTCGCGGCTGGTCGAGCTTTCCAACCGCGGCAGCGCCACGCAGCGGCGCATGGCGCTCTACGCGCTCCGCGACAGCGGCGCGTCGGACGCGCGCGCGCCGCAGGCGCTCCGCGCCGCCCTCGGCGACTCCGATGCGCTGGTGCGCGTCGCCGCATTGACGAGCTTAAAAATATTCCCCGAAGCCGGCAGGGCCGCCGTCGACGAGATTCTGCGCGTACTGGAGAATGATCCCGACGTTCGCGTGCGCGCCAGCGCGGCGCTGGCCCTCGCTCATAGCGGCGCGCCCGACGCGGCAATCCGTCCCGCGCTTGAGCGCGCCGCCGCGAGCGGCGACGCCACAGTCGCCAAAGCGGCGCGCGCGGCGCTGGAGATATTAAAAAAGAAATCGTAGGCGCGAGATTCAGTGCGGCCCCACGCTCACGCACGCGCTCGTTCCCGGCAGCCTCGCGATCGATGCGGCGCCGGTGGACGCCGACTGTCCCGCAACCGATCAGCG
>DATJFG010000019.1:0-31189 GCA_035495775.1 Verrucomicrobiia bacterium
GCTCGGCGTTCCGAAGGAGATGACGCGTGCGCAGATGGCGGAGGTTTGCCTGCAGCGGGAAGAGCAGCGCGTGCCGCCGACGATCGTGGATAAGAAGCAGGCGCCCGTGAAGGAAGTCGTGAAGACCGGCAAAGATGTCGATCTCTTCGAGCTCCCGATCCTGCGCCATCATTATATGGACGGCGGACCTTATATCGTTCTCTCTACGATCACCAAGGACCGGAAGAGTGCGACGTACAACGTTTCGTACCACCGCATGGAGGTGAAGGGGAAAAACACGACGGCGCTCTATGCCTCGCCGCGCCATTTATGGCGCATCTACCGCGACTATGAAGAGAACAACATGGAGACGCCGGTCGCGACCGTGCTCGGCCACCACCCCGCCTATCACATGGGCGCCTGCTACACCGGAGGCTTCGATGTGAGCGAGTACGAGGTCATCGGCGGCTATCTTCAGGAACCGCTGCGCTTGACGCCGTCGGAGACCTGGGGCGACGATCTTCTCATTCCCGCCGACGCGGAGATCGTGATCGAGGGCGCCTTGATCCCCCGCAAGCGGGTTGTCGAGGGACCTTTCGGCGAGGCCCCGGGCTATCTCGGCCCGCAGCGCTACACGACCTGCGTGGAATATCAGGTGCGCGCGATCAATTACCGCAAGGGCGGCATGTATCAATCCGTCATCACGCCGGAAGGGGACAAGCCGTGGATGGACCTGCCGCGCGAAGGCGCCTATCTCCGGCGCTGCCGCGAGGCGGTGCCCGGGGTGACGGCGGTCTGCAAGTTCGGCCGGCACGCGCAATACAATATCTTCATCGCGATGAAGAAAATGTCCGAAGGCGATCCGGGGCGCGCAGCGGCGGCCGCGCTTACTTTCGACCACGCAAAAAATGTTTTCGTCTTCGACGACGACATCGACGTCTACGATCCGACCGATATCCTCTGGGCGCTCGCGACCCGGGTACAGCCGCACGCGCAGGTATCGATCCTCCAGCCGCTATTCCGCGGTAATTTTCTCGATCCGTCGCTGATGGACGAGATCAAGACCTCGGGCATGATCGTCGACGCGACGCGGCCGCTCGATCGGCCGTTCTCGCCGGTCTCGAAGTGTCCCGATGAGGCGATGGCGCGTGTCAAGCTGGAAGATTACATTCCCGGCGAGGTGCTGCAGCACATCCCGACCGACCGGACGACATATTGGGCGTAAAACATTCTGAACAAAATCTCTGGAGCTGAAATGGGACAAACGATCGAAGTCACCTGTCCAAAGTGCCAAAAGGTCTTTGTAGCTAATCCCCACATGGTGGGATCGGGCATGGATTTCCACTGCCCGTTCTGCGACACCTACTTTCCCGAGAAAGACAGTCCGAAGATTCGGAAATAGTTCTCCGCGGCCCAGTCGAATGCAGAAAAAGAAACCGCTTGCCGTCGCCGGACGCGCCGTACCGCGCCTCGACGGCGTAGAAAAAGTGACGGGCGCAGCCGTCTACACAGGCGACGTTGAGCTCCCGGGAATGGGTTACGCGAAGATTCTCCGCAGCCCGGTCGCGCACGCGAAAATCGTTAAAATCGACGCTGAGCATGCGGAGCGGCTGCCCGGAGTTTTCGCCGTCCTCACGCGCGACGATCTTTCGGCGCTGAACGCCCGCTATGGCGCCATCTACAAAGATCAGTCGATCGTCGCCACCGATAAGGTGCGCTACGCGGGCGATCCGGTGGCCGCCGTGCTCGCCGCCGATGAGATGACGGCCGAGGAGGCGCTCGGCCTGATCGAGGTCGAGTACGAAGATTTGCCGGTGCTGACGACGATCGAAGAAGCGACCGCCGAAGGCGCGCCGCTGGTGCACGATCAGTGGTTCGGCAAGGCGGAGCTTCGCGGCTCGAGCTACGGCGCGCCGGACCGTTTCAAGGGGACGAATATCTGCTCGCACTTCGGCTACGCGCGCGGCGACGTCGCCAAAGCCTTTCAAAAAGCCGCGCACGTTTTCGAGGATACCTTCACGTTTCCCAAGGTCCAGCATTACTCCATGGAGCCGCACGTCATGATCGCGCATTTCGAGCGCGATCATCTGACCGTCTGGAGCGCCTGCCAGGACCCGTTCGGGTTACGCGATCATCTCGCGTCGATCTTCAGCCTGCCGCTGAGCCGCGTGCGCATCATCGTGCCTTACGTCGGAGGCGGCTACGGCGGGAAGCTTTACGTCAAGGCGGAGCCGGTCGCGGCGGCGCTTTCATGGAAAGCGCGCCGGCCCGTGAAGCTCGTCATGGGCGTCGGCGAAAGCTTCAAGACGGTGACGCGCCATCCGGCGCGCATCCGCATCAAGAGCGGCGTCACGAAAGACGGCAAGCTCCTCGCCCGCGAATGCGAGATTTACATGAACACCGGCGCCTACGCCGACGCCGGCCCGCGCGTCACGCAGAAAGCGGGCTACCGCGCGCTCGGGCCGTATCGCATTCCCGATGCCAAGATCGACGCGTATTGCGTCTACAGCAACACCGTCCCCGCCGGCGCCTTCCGCGGCTTCGGCTCGGTGCAGGTCGCCTGGGCGTACGAGTCGCATACCGATCTCATCGCTGAACGGCTCGGCATGGATCCGCTGGAGTTCCGTCTTAAAAATATTCTCAAGAAAGGCGAGGAGTACACGCCCGGCGACACGCCCGTCGACTGTGATCTGAAGGAAGGGCTCGTCAAAGTCGCCAAGTCGCTCGACTGGAAGGCCCGGCCGAAGCGGAACATCGGCAAAGGCTTGAGCGTCTGTCTTAAAGATGCCGGCGGCACCTTCAAGATCGCCGGCGCGACCGTCAAGATGTCGTCCGACGGCAGCGTCGTGTTGCTCACCGGGACCGTGGAGATCGGGCAGGGATCGAAGACGGCCCTGAGCCAGATCGTCGCAGAGGTGCTGGCGCTGCCGTTGGAGCGGATTTTCGTCGCCCAGCTCGATACCAACACGACGCCTTACGATGTCTCGACGAGCGCGAGCAGCTCGACGACCGTCATGGGACTCGCCGTGCAGCGCGCCGCCGAGGACGCGAAGAAGCAACTGCTCGACGCCGCTGCGAAAGTACTGCAGTGCAAGGCGTCGGAGATCGCTCTGAAGAGAGGTCAGGTCGAGAACAAGCGCGGCAAGGGTTTATCGTACGGCGGTGTCATCACGGAGTTCTTCGGCAGCAAGGCGGGAGAGATCATCGGCCGGGGCATTTACCGCGACTTAAAAACCAAGAAGGCGGCGCTCGGCGCGACCACGACATTCTGGGAAGTCGGCTGGGGCGGAGCTGAGGTCGAAGTCGACCGCGACACAGGCGCAATCGGTTTGAAAAAATACGTCTCGATCGCCGACGTCGGCAGAGCGATCCATCCGATACAGTGCGAAGGGCAGGACGAGGGAGGGGTGTTGTTCGGCCTCGGTCACACGCTCTTCGAGCAGATGGTCTACGAAGACGGGCAGCTCTTGAATCCCAATTTGGTCGATTACCGCGTGCCCAATTTCGATGACTTACCGCAAGAGTTCGATTCGTTTTTAATTGAAAACGAAAACGGTCCTGGACCGTTCGGCGCGAAAGGCATGGGCGAGGGGGGGCTTTTGCCGGTCGCCTCGGCGATTGCCAACGCGATCGCGCGGGCAATCGGTGTCCGTTTCTACGAGCTTCCAATCACTCCCGAGAAAGTCTGGCGCGCGCTCGAGGCGAAGCGCCGCGCTAAGTCTTAGCCGATTTATCCTTGTGATGGTTAGGCCTGTGGGCGGTCGAGACGAGCGCCTTCGGGTTTTCGTAGAATTGCGTGATGAGGGCTCGCGTTTCCATGAGCGTTGCCGTCACTTGGTCGGCGCCGGCTGCCAGCAGGAGCTTTCGCTGTTCTTCGATCTCATGGAATTCATTCGCCAGACCCCAGCGGCCGACGACGATCTTCGCTTTTGGCAGACGTGCGCGCAGACGCTTGGCGAGATGACGCGTCTGCGCCATTCCGCTCGGCGCTACACTGGCGATGCAGATCAACGTCGTCTCTTCGCGCGCTGTTAATTTCTCGAGATCCAACTCGGCCGCCCGCGAGGCGACTTTGATGTCGCAGCGCTCCGCTTCGAGCAGACGCTCAAGCATGCGCAGCGCGAGCGAATCGTTTCGACCGCGTGCCGCACACCCCAAGACCGTGACGTTTGTGGAATGTTTTCTTTGCTTGCCGTTCGACGCTCCCGCATCCCCGTCGCCGTCATCGTTCTGTTTCAGCTGTTCCACATCAATTTCTTCGAGAATGTCGCCGGTGGCGCTCTGGATGAAACTTTCATCTTCGGCCGTCAGCTTGCCGCGGCGATAGTCGACCTTCGCCTGATACAAGGCCGGCAGAAGGATTTGATCGTAGACCTGCGCCGGCGGATGATCCCCTTCGAGATAGTTCTCGACGATCTCCGCCGCCTCGTCGTAGTCGGAGGCAAGCAGCCGCTGATAATAGGTGGTCTCCGTTTGCATGACCGGCTCGTCGCTCATAAGAACAACAAGGAAACTCAACTGGGGAATATATTTTCCGAGGACGACCAGGCAAACTGTCATCGGCGTTGCCATGATCATTCCGACGGGTCCCCAAATCCAGGCCCAGAACGCGATCGCTATTAGCAGCGCCACCTGCGAAACCCCCGCGCTGTGGCCGTAAAGCAGCGGCTCCAAAATCATCGCGACCGCGAACTCAAGCGTGAGAAACAGACCGACGACGATCAACGGCCAGAGCCAGCCGGAAAAAACCGCCCAGGCGAGGACGCTCGGAACCAGAAGACCGATCCATACGCCCGCGTAGGGGATAAAGCGCAGCAGTCCCGCCAGCAGTCCCCAGAGCAGCGCGTAGGGTAGGCCGACGAAATACAAGCTGAGGCCGACCGCGAGGCCGTACGTGCCGTTAATCATCGACTGCATCAGCAAATAGCGGCTGATGCGCTGCGCGACTTCCTCCAGCGCTTTGGTCGTGACGTTCATGCGGCCGAAGCCGACGACTCGTATCAGCCGGTTTCTGAGCTGCACGCGGTCGATCAACATGAAGATGACTAAGATGACCACGAGACCGGCGCTGGCGATGAGTTCGACGATGCGGCCTGCGCCCGACGACAGCGGCCATGCGCTCGGCGCGGGCGCCGTGGGCGCCGGAGCGGCTTTTTTCTCCGTCTTCACGCCGTCTTCTTTATCGATCTGCTGCTTGACGTCTTCGACCGTCTGCTGGACCTTGCCGATCGCGCCGCCTTTCCCGAAGCGCTTGAGGTCGCCTATTTTCTCAACGATGTTGTCCTGGTATTGCGGCAGGTCGTTGGCGAACGATACGATCTGCCGCACCGTGATCCAGCCGACGGCACCGAGCGCGCAGCAGGCGAGGAGGACGACGAGAATGACCGCGGGAATGCGCGGGACGCGAAGCCTTTGCAGGCCATCGACGATCGGACTCAACAAAAATGAGAGGAGAATCGAGAGCGCGACAGGGATAAGGACCGGCTGCGCCCAATAGAGCAGGGCGACGACGAAGCCGACGCTGACCAGCGCAATCCAGGGCGGCAGGGTTTTTTCGCGATGGACGGCCGGTCCGGGCATCCCCTTCATGTTCCATTGAAGCAGATGCGGGGCATTGGGGCAATAATGCTGTTATGCTATCTTTCCCGCCTGTGTGTTCTCGCCTAAAATCGAGCCATGGCTGAGATGATCGAACAAAGGGCGCTTCAGCCGCCTGTGCGCCGGGCGTTTCGCATCGGCTTAATCGCCGAGCGCCTTTTGCTCGTGGCGGTGCTCTGCGCGCTCTGGTGGCTGCTGTCGCTTTCCGCGGCCCCTTACGTGCTGCCGGGGCCGCAGCGTGTGTGGAGCGCGATCGGCGTCATCGCGTCACACGGCGACCTCTGGCAGAATCTCGCGATTACCTTCTGGCGCGTCGGCGTCGGCTTCATCGTCGCCGCCTTGGTGGGGCTTCCGCTCGGGATCGTGCTCGGCGCGAATCGCCGCGCGGGGGAATTCTTCGAGCCGGTCCTGCCGGTGCTCAATACCGTATCGTCGGCGATCTGGGCGATCTTCGCGATCATCTGGTTCGGTATCTCCAACGCGACGACGATCTTCGTCGTCTTCATGACGGCGATGCCGCTCATCATCACCAACGTCTGGCAGGGCACGCGCGCCGTCAACGCGGATTTCATCGAGCTCGCGCGCGTGCTGCGGATGCCCGACTGGAAGATCATGATGAAGATTTATCTGCCGACGATTCTACCCTATTTTTTCTCCGGCGCACGGCTCGCCTTCGGCTTCGGCTGGCGGGTCTCGCTCGTCGCCGAGACGATCGGCTCATCGAGCGGCGTCGGCTACCGCCTGCGCCAGGCTGCGGACCTGGTTCGCACCGACCAGGTGTTCGCCTGGACGCTCACGCTCGTGCTCCTTATGGCCGTATTGGAGATGGGCGTGCTGTCGCCGCTCGAGCGGCATCTGTTCCGCTGGAAAAAGGAGGCGGAGGCGTGACCGCCGACGACCGTTCCCGTGCCGCTAGTGGACCATGCTCCGGCGAGGATGCGCCGGCCATCAGCCTGTCGAAGATCAATAAGAATTTTCCCGGTCCGAACGGCGAGCGGCTCGAGGTGCTGAGGGACATCGATCTCAGCGTCGGCGATCAGGCGATTGTGGCACTGCTCGGCGCCTCCGGCGCCGGCAAGAGCACGCTGCTCAACATCATCGCCGGCATCGTCAAACCCGACAGCGGCCGCGTGTGCATCTGCGGCGCGCCGAACGACGAGCTCAACGACTGGTGCGCGGCGAGCTATATGTTTCAGGACGAGCGGCTGCTGCCCTGGCGCACGGCGATCAAGAACGTCGAGTTCGCGCTGGAAGCCGCCTCGACGCCGAAGGCCGAGCGCGTTCGACGCTCCGCCGATGCGCTCCGCCTCGTCGGCCTCAACGGCTTCGAGAGCGCCTTTCCATACCAACTCTCCGGCGGCATGCGAAGCCGCGTTGCGCTCGCGCGGAGCCTCGTCACCGAGCCGAAAATTCTCTTGATGGATGAGCCGTTCTCGCGGCTCGACGCGCAGACGCGCGGCCTCATGCATCGCGAGCTCTTGCGCATCCACGAGATGAAGCGCATGACTGTCGTCTTCGTCACGCACGACGTCGAAGAGGCGGTGCTTCTCGCCGACGAGGTCGCCGTGATGTCGCCGCGCCCGGGCACCATCCGCGAAATCGTACCGATCGCGCCGTCACGCCCGCGCGACCCTATCGAACCGCAAGTGGCTTCTTACATTCGACGACTTAGGGGATTAATCTAAAGTAACACTGGAGGACTGATGAAATCGATCCAACATCTGCTCGCCGCCATCATCCTGCTCGCCTTCGCCGCGCCGCTTCAGGCGCAGAAAATGAAGGCCGGCTACTGGACCAGCGGCTTCAGCCTCGGCTTCGGCACCGTCATGGAGCAGATGAAGTTCGCCGAGCAGGAGGGACTTCAGGTCGAATGGGTCAAGTTCGGCGAGGTGAACGGCCCGACGCGCGCGATCGTCTCGAACGCGATCGATCTCGCATTCGCAGCGCCGTCGACCAATTCCATCGGCATCGCCGCCGACGGCGTGCCGGTAAAGCTCGTGCTCGCCACGCAGATCGCCGAGGCGCAGATCGTCACCCTCGAAGGCTCGCTGATAAAGACCGTGGGCGATCTCAAGGCCAAGAAGATCGGCATGTCGCCGCCCGGGAGCGCGACGCACGCGCTTACGACCGCGATCCTCGAGCGGAACTTCGGCATCAAGCCGAGCGAATACTCCGTCGCGCCCGGCAACGAGGCGCAGCTCGCTCAGTTTCTTACGCAGAAAGACATCGACGCCGGCGTGCTCCGCTCGGTGACGCTCGCGCAAATGAGCGACGTGAAGCTCCACCGCCTCGCGAGCATCGTCGACGAATGGAAGAAGCTCACCAAGGGCAGCGCCCCGCCGATCCTCGCAGTGACGATCGTCTACAACAGCTATCTCGAGAAGAACCGCGAGGCCGTGGCGAAGTTCATCGCCGCCACGCGCAACGCGCTGCAGTTCGGCTCGAAGAACAAGGCGAAGGTCGCCGAGATGCTCGAGAAGGCGGCGAACATGAGCGCGCAGGACGCGCGCGCCTACGCCGAGCAGTGGGACAACGCCTACATCGCGTCCTTCGAGCCCGACGACGTCGCCTCGCTCAAGCGCATGTACGAGATCGTCCCGGCGACGAGCGGCGTCAAAAATCCGGCGCGCGACGATTCATTCGACCAGGGGCCCTACAAGCGCGCGAAGCAGGTCAAATAGCTTGCCACGCCAATGGGATTACGCTAACCGGTAAACTTCGAAGGAGTAAATCGTGGCCAAGTTCAAGATCGAAGTACACGACCGGTTGCAGGAGTGGGTCGCCGAGGAAAAGGGCTACTTCAAGGACGAGGGGCTCGACTACGAGTTCGTGATGCACAAGCGCGACGCGGCCCTCGCGCCGCTGCTCGCGGCGGACGCGCGCGAGATCACGCGCGGGGCGACGGAATTTTTAGTCGAGGGGCAGGGGAGCAACGTGAGCTGCGCCTGCCAGTGGGCGGTGGACATCGCCGCAGCGAGCGATCACGGCAAGCTGTGGCCGAACGCTTACATGGTTACGCCCGGCGCGGTGTTTGTCCGTCCGGAATCGAGCGTTCAGAAGATCAAAGATCTCGCGCGCGTCGAGATCGCCGTCGGCCATCGCTCCGGCTCGCACTTCTCGGCGCTCGAGCGGCTCGAGCCTTTTCTCGGCCGCGAGCGCATCAAGCTCACGTATAAGGGGCGGCGCGATATGCGCCTCGCTGATCTCCTCGAACGAAAAGTCGAGGCCGCCAATATCATCGGCTTTCAGGTCTATCTCGCCGAGCAGCGCGGCATGCGCAAGATCCTCGATACCTCGTTCATCGTCGGCTTTCTCGTCGCGAGCGAGACGCCCGCCGCGGAGTTGGAAAAATATTTTCGCGCGCTCCGCCGCGCGCAGGAGGACATCGACATCGATCCCTCGCCGTACAAGCACTACTATCTGAATCACTTAAAAGAGCCGCTCAAGAGCTTGGCCGATGTGCGGGCCTTCGGTCCCGGCGAGCGGATCGTCTTCGAGCCGTACACGCGCGCGATGTACGAGCGCGCCGTTAAGTGGATGGAGTCCTTGAACCTCTGCGGCGAGATGAGCGGCCAAGCGGAGTACGACCGCGCGGCGTTTTCGGCTGAGTAATGATGCTGGGCCAGGAACGGATTATGCTCGGCTCCGACATCCCGCATTCGGAAAGCATGGAGCGGAAAAATTTTCCGTAGCATTATGCAGTACGGTATCCCCGCGGTCGGCGATCTTTCAAACGATCCGCGCCTTACCCGGTAGGGTAGGCCGCTTGCCATAACTCATGTCCAACACCTCGTGCATTTTACTCCCGCGGCCGGTTTCCGCTCGCGAGTGAATAACCGGCTGCGTCCCACAGCGCGGACAGGCAGCCACGAGTGGAAGCGTCGTAATCGTTTCGAACGTCAGATGCGGCAGAGTGAACCGCGTCGCGCAGCTATAACAGCGCAGGACAATGGTCCATGTGGCTACCGTAGCCATGCTTTAATCCTACAGCAAATCGCTTCAGGCGCTCGGCGGGTTGTTTAAGGAGAAAGGTAAACATGTAAGGTTAATACCTATATATATGAGATTCTGGTTTGTTCGCTTCGTCGCAGAAGTAATAAAGCGCACGTCACGTTTCCCGTTTTTTGAAAATCCACGCGCGGGCATTTGAATTCCACTTATTAAAAAATTTTTGTCGCCGTTGGCACGCCTGCTGCTAAGTAATCTTTGTGTCGCGATAGTCATCGTCACTGCCCACCATCGGAGGCAGGCATTGGAGTCTAATCTCCTTCCGGATAAACGAGGCTTTCTATGGATACGAAGAAATGGACGCTTAAATGCCGCGACTGCGGCAGAATCTTTAGGTTTAAATTGACCGCGGGGAAGAGCATCATCCAATTCGCCAGTCATCAACCCTGTCCGGCCTGCAAGGAAGAAATCGTCCGCGAATCCACCGCGAATGAACCGCTCGCGAGTGAATCGCAAGCCGTACTTATCGGCAACTGGCAGGTCATCGGCTTTCACTCGAGATCGAAAATGTGATGATTCTATTTGATCTGCCCGCGATTCGTACAGGTATGCAGAATCTCTCCAGTTTTTCAGAACACACACCTGTCTCCTGCTGTCGAGAGAATTCGCAAAAGCGCCACGGTGGCCATTGCGAAATTCGCGCGAGTGCGAAGAGCGCGCGGGGGCGGCATTCAAAACAGCCGCGTTTTCGCGCGCTGACGTCGCGCGAAATTTGCTTTTGTATTGAGCATTCACGTGCAGAAACAAAGCGGGGAAATACTTATGACCAGAAACGAAATGCTTTTCGTTGCGATCGTGGCGGCGCTTGTATTCTTCCTCTCCGGCTGCTTCGTCGCGGAATCCGGCCCCGGCGGCCGTGAGTATTACTACTATCCCGACTACGAGGTGTACTACTACCCGCACGTCGGGGCGTACTACTGGTACGAGGGCGGCGATTGGCACCACGGGCCGCGGCCGCCGGCGCGCTTCGTTCTCCGCGAACAAGACCGCGTGAGAATCGAATGGAACCGCGAGCCCCATCAGGATCACGATCGAATCCGCAGAGACTATCCGGGCCATCGCGACCAGGACCGCGACCGTGACGGAGATAGAGACCGCAACCGGGACCGGGATCGATCCCGATAAACCGTGCGGAAAGATATTGCGCGCGGGAGAATGACCTATGATTGTTGACGCCGGCATGTGGAGGCTCCGATGTCGGAAATGCTCGCGCGTTTTCGACATCGAGCTCGGCCCCGACGACGATATCCGCCGTATAGTGAAGCAGTATCAGTGTCCCGAGTGTCGGACCACGCCTTGGGATTGGGAGCGCGGCTTCCAGCTCCATTGGCACGAGGTAGTCGGCTTCCACCTTTCAGCCGCCGCGTTTCGCATGCAAGCTCACGCGCAATAAGGAGGAATGGCAAGGGATGGACGGCGCATCGCCGCCCGTCTCTTCTTACTGCGCCGGCTGTTTTTCGTCGGCGCGGCGGAATTCTGAGGGCGGCCCCTAAGCTCCGCCGGGCGTGCTCGCCGGTCGCCCGACGGCGCGAAGATACCCGACCGGCTGATCGCGTTCCTGAAAGAGAACTCCGATAAAAAGGTCGAGCTCGAAGGCCACACCGACTCGGTCGGCACTGAACAATACAACCAGGGGCTTCCCAGACGGCGTGCCGCCTCGGTGAAAGATTACCTCACGAAGCGTGGCGTTGACGCGGGGCGGATCTCGACACGCGGCTTCGGCGAGACCAAGCCGATTGCGGACATCAAGACCGCCGAGGGGAGAGCAAAAAACCGGCGGATCGAAATCAAAGTCTGCTAGCTAAACAAAGACTCCAAGCGCCGCTAGGGCGGCAGACAAGATAAGAGGAACTTGCTCTTAGCTTGCTGCCGCCCTTTTTCGTTCGGGCGCAGGATCTTAAGCCAGGAGGCAGCACAGGACCGCGTTTTTACCTTTTGAGAAGCGCGCTCATGATGATCGTCAGCGCCTGAGGACAGTACCGGACGGCTAATGCTTGCAGCTCCGTGGCGGTGGGTCTCGTACAGCTCACTATGAAAGCCATTCTCGATTGTCCGACCGCCGCGGCTTCGAGCGCGCGCGCCTCTTCCGTTCCCGGCGGGGCGTTCCTCCGCAAGGCGTCGTAAAAGGTTGTGGGGAGTGGGATATCGATCTCCATCGTCGCGGTTCTCAGGTATCGGCGAGAGCCTGTTTGACGCCGGCTAGAAGCGTCTCGGGCGCATAGGGCTTGGGCAGAAAGTCCTTGACGCCGTGCTCAACCAGCTCGGCTTTGACTTTCGAATCGAGATAGCCGCTCGTTAGACTTAAGAATTATTCGAGTCGGGGCGGCCGAGAGTTCGACGATTTTCCGGGATCGTGCTGCCCGGAGAAAACCGCGCTGAGCGCGCTGCGATAACGGCCGCGATAATCGGCGCGATATGGGGACAGAACTTCGCGGCCAGCGCCCGGAGATCTTCGGCGACCGCCAGCGGGCAACGGACAGTAATGATATTCCTTGCGCCCGCGTTTAAGACATTCTTTACCGAGGCTTCAAGAATCCTGCTGACCGACGAAGCAGGCGTCGCGTTCCGCCGCAGGATCTCGAAGAAAGCGTCGTAGAGAGGAATGCTGATCTCCATATTCGCTTATCCAGCAGGCTAAAGCCTTCACGCCGACAATCTTCTCCGCTCGACTTTCCGTTTAGCCGGAATCGTGACCGTAAAGGTGGATCCCCGCCTCGATCCGCTGGCGACATCCACCCGCCCTTTGAGATGCTCGGTCAGGTTCTTGACGATATAAAGCCCGATTCCGGCGCCGCCGTGGAGCCTCGTCTCCGAGTTGTCCGTCTGAGAAAACATCTCGAAGACGTGAGGAATATTTTTCTCGGCGATGCCTGGCCCGGTGTCCGAGACGCTGAACGTCAACACCCCGGTTGAATCTTCGTAGGATGCCGAGACGGTGATCTCGCCCTCGTGGGTAAATTTCAGGGCGTTGTCGATGAGATTTTGAAGGATGTGCTTTAGTTTATCGCCGTCGCTCTCGACAACCGGCAAATCGGATGAATAGTTCCATCGCACGACGACGCCGGAGTTTTCGGATCCGTCAAAAAACTCCCGAAGCCCTTCGAGAAGGCTCTCAACGTCCACATCCTGCAAGAGGACCCGACTCTCTCCCGCCGCGATCTGCGTCACCTGCAGAATGCGGTCGACGAGAACGAGCTGCTGGTTCGCGTTGAGCAGCACCTTGTCCAGGATCTCCGCCTGCTTTTCATTGATTTCACCGTAGGTTTTTAGTTTCAGAAGACTGGAATAGCCCATCACGACGTTGAGCGGCGTGCGCAGCTCATGGGACATGACGCCCAGGAATTGATTCTTCGCGTTGTTGACCAGCGTCAGCTCCTCGGTATGGCGTTTGACGCTGGCGTAAAGCTGCGAATGATGAATCGCGACGGCCGCTTGCCCCGAGAGGCTGCCGAGAAAATCGATCTCCTCGTCGGCGAATTCGTGCTCGTGCTTCGTATAGACCGCCAGAATCCCGAGCACGGCGCCGTCCGCGATGAGCGGAAATTTCGCCGCCGAAATCAAGCCGTGCTTGAAATAAAATTTCGACTGTCGGGTGCGGCGATCCTCGCGCGTGTTGCGCAGCATCTGGGGCGCGCGCGAATCGATCACCGATCTGGAAAAAGTCATCGGCCCCCGGTGGTCGTTCTTTTTCCAGTCCTCGTAATCGATATTGCGGCAGGCGAGCGGATCGAGCTCGCCGGTCTCGGCGTTGACGAGACGGACGGTCGTCGCTGTAGGATAGGGAAAAAACTGCTCGATTTTCTCCAGCAGCACCCCCAGGATCGTCTGCAGATCGAGGCTCGAAACGACGGCCATTTCGATGCTGCGCAGCGCCTGCAGCCGCTTGAGCGTTCGGTGCATTTCCTCCTCGGCCCTTTTTCGCTCCACCGTCTCGGCCAGTAGCTTTTTGTTCGCGTCTTCGAGCATCGCGCTGCGCTCGTAAAGCTCGAGCGTTCGGTGGAGGACCCGCGCTTTGAGGTCCGCGTTGAGCCGGCGCATTGCGGTCTTCGACCGCTGCTGTCTCGCCATGGTGGCAGCGAGGGCTGTCAGGACGACGCCGATAAGGGCGGTCAACGGAAGCCAGGCGGGGGGCCACAGCGCAGCGGTTGGCGGCTGTATCGTCGCGACCCACAGGCTCAGCTCGGCGGCGATGAAATACAGTACAGCCAAAGCGGCATATTTCAGCAATGATACGGTGAAAACGCTCGCACTGTGTATACGCATCCCCACCCCCGACGGACGTTTTATCGCTATCGCGCAACGTTTGGCGGCCTAGAGGGTCAGCAACGCACGTGCCAGCGGCGCAATCGGTGATAAGCCGCGAGGATTATATGTTTTTTGTTCAAGGCCTTTGCGTGGCTGCACAAAAAGTCACGTTTTGGGGCATCTTGGCACTTTCAGTGACAAAATCTTTAAACGGTTTTTCGCCCTAAACGTCATCGAAGGCTCTAATCGTTTCCTGCGCATACCGGAGGTCCCCCCGCGTTGTCCGGCCTCGGCCTTTGTGTTAGCTTCCAAGAATGTTCAAATCCGTCGACGAGGTCGTGAGCCGCCTCGCGGGAGAGCGCTATATCTGCAGCCGCGAGGTTGCGACCGTCGTCTATCTCGCCTGCGCGATGCGGAAGCCGATTCTGGTCGAAGGGCCCGCGGGCGTGGGAAAAACCGAGCTCGGCAAGGTGCTTTCCGGCGCGCTCAAGCTCGATCTCATCCGCCTCCAGTGCTACGAGGGGCTCGATGAGGCGAAGGCGCTTTACGAATGGGAATACGCGAAGCAGCTCCTCTACACCCAGGTCTTAAAAGACAAGATCGGCGAGGTGCTCGAAGGCGCCAAGGGCTTGAGCCAGGCCGTGGAGCGCATCGCGAAAGAGGAGGACGTATTTTTCTCCGACCGCTTCCTGCTGCCGCGGCCTTTGCTGCGCGCGCTGCTCGCGCCCCAGCCGACCGTGCTGTTGATCGACGAGGTCGATAAATCCGACAGCGAGTTCGAGGCATTCCTGCTCGAGGTCTTGAGCGATTTCCAGGTGAGCGTTCCGGAGCTCGGCACTCTCAAGGCGAAGCACATCCCGCTCGTCGTCCTCACGAGCAACAATAGCCGCGAGATGTCCGACGCTCTCAAGCGCCGCTGCTTGCACCTCTACATTGACTTTCCCGCCGTCGACCGCGAGATGGAGATCATCCGTCTGAAAGTCCCCGGCGCCGACGAAAAGCTCGCCCAAGAAGTGGTCGAGCTGCTGCACCGGCTCCGCAAGCTCGATTTGAAGAAGCGTCCCAGCATCAGCGAGACGCTCGATTGGGTGAAGGCGCTGACGCTCCTTAACGTCAAGAGCCTCGACGACGCGCTCGTCACCGAAACGCTTTCGACCGTCATGAAGTACGAAGCCGACATCCGCAAGGCGCAGGAAGAGCTGAAAGAGTATCTCGCCGTGCGCAAGGCCAAGCTCGCGCAGCCCGCCGCCGCGACCAGCGACAAAGATTTTCTCAATTAATCCCGCAGCCGGTTTTTATGCTCGATCGCATCGTCGAGTTCTCCGAGCTTCTTCGCCGCCACGGGCTGCGCGTTTCGCTGCCGGAAAATATGGACGCCGCCGCGGCGCTGGAGCTCGTCGGCGTCGGCGATCAGGCGACCTTCAAGAGCGCGCTGCGCGCGGCGCTCGTCAAGCGCGCCGGCGACGCAAAGACGTTCGACGAGCTTTTCGATCTCTATTTTCTCGGCCTTGGCCAGGAGTCGCGGCGCATGGACGAAGAGCTGATGCGCCAGCTCGGCATGAGCCCGGCGGAATTTCAGGCGATGCTCGAGGAGCTGGAAAAATTCCTCGAGCGGCTCGACGGAAAGATCTCGGCGATCACGAAGGCCCTTCTCACCGGCGACATGGGCGAAGTTGAGCGGCTTTTGCGCGAGGCGGCCGAGGCGGAGCAGAGCGAAAATCCCGGCCTCCGCGTCCTCATGTTCGCCCAAGGGATCGGCGATCGCATCGGACTCGAAGCGATCCGCGCGGAGATCGAGAGCTTAAAAGCCCTTCTCGGACGCGGCGGCGCGGCGCCGGAGCTGATCGAGAAGATGGGCCGGTACGCCGAGCAGCGGCTGAGGAACATCATGCGGCTCGTGCGCGAGCTCGCGCGGCGCGAGTCGGACAAGAAAGACCCGGCGCGCTCGGAGCGCGAGCGCCACGATTATCTGTCGCAGAAAAGCTTCATCTATTACACCGAGGACGACATACGAAAGATGAACGAGGTCGTGGTGCGGCTGGCGCGCCGATTCAAGAACCGCCTCTCGCTCCGGCGCAAGCTCGGCCGGCGCGGGCGCTTGGACGTGAGCGCGACGTTCCGCAAGAATCTCCAGTACGGCGGCGTGCCGTTCCGCATCAAGCTCGAGCGGCGGAAGAAAGAAAAGCCCGACGTGGTGGTGCTCTGCGACATCTCGGATTCGGTCTTGAACGCGTCGCGCTTCATGCTCCAGTTCGTCTACTCGGTGCAGGATCTCTACAACAAGGTGCGGAGCTTCGTCTTCGTGAGCGACCTGGGTGAGGTGACGAAGCTCTTCGAGGACAACGAGCTGCATCAAGCGGTCGAGATGGCGCTCCGCGGCGACGTGATCGACGTCTACAGCCACTCGAACTTCGGCCGCGCGTTCGAGATTTTTTATCGCGATCACTGGACGGCGATCACGCCGAAGACGACGGTGCTCGTCATCGGCGACGGCCGGAATAATTACAACCGCGCCAACGACTGGGTGCTGAAGGAAATCCGCCGCAAGGCGAAGCAGCTCGTGTGGCTTAATCCCGAGAGCCGCATGACCTGGGGGTACGGCGACAGCGAAATGCCGCGCTACGCGGCGCATTGCAATGTCGTCGAGGAGTGCCGCAACATTCATCAGCTCTATCAACTGATCGATCGGATCGCGGCATGAAGCGGCTTTATCTCCAGACCTACGGCTGCCAGATGAACCTCTACGACTCGGACCGGATCGTCCGTCTCATGGGGCAGGAGGGCTACGTCACGACCGATCTTCCCGAGGAGGCCGATCTCCTGATCCTCAATACCTGCAGCGTGCGCGACAAGGCCGAGCAGAAAGTTTACAGCGCGCTCGGCCGCTGGCGCGAGCTCAAGGAAAAAAAACCCGGGGTCATCCTCGGCGTCGGCGGCTGCGTCGCGCAGCAGGAGGGCGAGACGCTCTTCCGGCGCGCGCCCTATCTCGACGTCGTCTTCGGCACGCAGAATATCCACAAGCTTCCGCGCATGATCGAGGAGGCGACGGCGACGCGCGAGCGCGCGGTCGAGATCGCGTTTTACCGCGAGCCGTCCTACATGGAACACGCCGGCGCCGAGCCGATCGTCCACGGCGCGAAGGCCTATGTGACGATCATGCAGGGCTGCAATAAAGTCTGCAGCTTCTGCATCGTGCCGTACGTGCGGGGTCGCGAGCTGAGCCGCCCGAGCGGCGCGATCATCCGCGAGATCGAAAATCTCGCCGCGCGCGGCGTCAAGGAAATCATGCTGCTCGGCCAGAATGTGAATTCATACGGCAAAACCGCCGGCGAGCTGTCGTTTGCGGAGCTGCTCGCGCGCGTCGAGCGCATCGACGGCATCGAGCGGATTCGCTTCACGACGTCGCACCCGGAAGATTTGTCGCCCGAGCTGATCGAGGCCTTCGCGAAACTCGAGAAACTCTGCGAGCATCTGCACCTGCCGGTGCAGTCGGGCTCCGACAGCGTGCTCCAAAGGATGCGCCGCGGCTATACCCGCGCGGAATATCTCGAGCGCATCCGCCGTTTGCGCGAGCGGCGCCGCGAAGTCGCGCTCAGCACGGACATCATCGTCGGATTTCCCGGCGAGAGCGAAGAAGAATTCGGCCGCACTCTGGAAATCCTCCAGGAGGTAGAGTATGATGAGATTTACGCGTTCGGCTATTCGCCGCGGCCGCACACCGCCGCGAGCAAGATGTACGCCGACGATGTCGCGGAGGGGGTCAAAAGGCGGCGTTTGGACCACGTGTTGAAGCTGCAGGCGGGCATTTCGCTCAGAAAAAACCAGGACTGGATCGGAAAAACAGAAAAAATCTTGGTGGATGGAATCGCTAAATTAGGGCGCGGACACATGATGGGGCGGACCAGGGCCAACCGGATCGTCAATTTTCCGGGGCCCGAGGACCTCTTCGGAACCATGGCGGCAGTGAAGATAACCGGAGCCGGCGCCAACTCGTTGACAGGCGAACTCATCGGTGCACAATAGGTAAGGGGGTTAGCATCATGTCGAAACGGGACGATTCCATACAGATGGCGGTCGGCGGTTTGACTCTTGATCCGGTCACCAAGACGCCGATCGTGATTTTGAAAGACACCGACAACAAGCTCAACCTCCCCATCTGGATCGGCCTGTCCGAAGCGACCGCCATGGCGACGGAGATCGAGGGCATCAAGATGGCGCGCCCGATGACCCACGATCTCTTGAAGAATATGCTGACGGAAATGGGCGGGGCGATCGACTGCGTCGAGATCACCGAGCTCAAAGAGAACACCTATTACGCTCTGATCTATTTGAAGATCGCCGGCCGCGAGATGGCGATCGATTCGCGCCCGAGCGACGCGATCGCGCTGGCGCTGCGCATGAAGACGCCGATTTACGTCGCCAAAACGGTGCTCGAAGCGTCGAGCATCCTGCAGCAGAACGAAGAGGGCAAAGATACCGACGTCGCCAACGTCTCGAACGTCTCCAAGGAAAAATGGGGCGAAATCCTGGAAAAGATGACGCCCGACGATTTCAAGTACAAGATGTAGCCGCATGGCCGCGTCTTGTCAGACCCAACTCCAACTTTAGCGTCCTCCTGAATGCGCACTGCGAGCCGACGAATCACCCGTAAGGAAATCCGCCAGCCCGATCGCTTCGTCGTCTTAGCGCGGCGGGCCATCGCGTTTTCCAAGGCGAACCAAACCGCCGTCGCCGCCGGCATTGCCGGCGTCGTCGTGCTTCTCGTTCTGGTTTTAGGCTGGAATCTCTACCGCAGCCGGCAAAATCGGCTCGCCGCCGAAGAGTACGCCCGCGCCATCGATCTCTACCACGAGAGTCGATACAAGGAGGCGCTCGAGGCGCTGAATCGCCTCGAAGTGTACCGCTCCTCGTATTACAGCCGCATGGGACTCCTCTACGCTGCCAGCACGCAAAACGCCTTGCAGAACACGACCGCGGCGGTCGACAGCCTGCAGCGCCTGCTGCAGGAAGAGAAAAAAGATCCCCTGCTCAGACAGTCGGCCTACGTGTCGCTCGGCTATACTCAGGAGCAGCGCGGCCAATGGGCCGATGCCGCGCGAAGCTACACGGAAGCGGAAAAAATCGCCGGGCCATTGAAGGCCGACGCGCTGCTCGGCGAGGCGCGGACCCACGCCCAGGCGGGCAATCTCAAAGAAGCCGTCGCCGCCTATAAAAAGTTTCTCGCCGACAACCCCGATTCCGAGCGCTTCAACGAGGTTTCCGTCCGCGCGCAGGAGCTCGAGGCCAAGGCCCGTCAAGCCGCTCCGGCGAAATAATCAACTTTTCCTTTCCCGCGCGTTCCGCTCTGCACGCGGGTTCTTGCCTAACGACCCGCGTTTCCGTCAGAATGTCATCAATGAACCCGCGGCGCGATGCGCGCCGCTGAAGCGAGCTGTCGATGGGGCGCGAAGCAGCCAAATTCTTCGACGAATGTTCGATCTACGAACATGTGCTCGACCACAACTACATGTTCCACGAGGAAATCTATCGTGGCATCGAGCGGCTTCTCGCGGATCATTTCGCCGCGCGGCCGTTTTCGATTCTCGATTTGGGCTGCGGCAGCGCTCGGCACTTCAGCTCGGCGCTCGCCGGCCGCGCGATCAGCGCATATAAGGGATACGATCTCTCGGAGGCGCCGCTGCCTGAAGCCCGGCGTAATCTCGCCCGGCTTCACTGCCCGGCGGAATTTTTCCAGGGCGACCTCCTCGAGGCGCTCCGTCGCGAGAGCGCCGTTTTCGATCTCATCTTTTGCGGCTTCTCGCTGCATCATTTGACGAGCGAAGGGAAGAAAGAATTCTTTCGTCTCGCGCACCGACGCCTCTCCGCCGGAGGACTGTTGCTCATCGTCGACCCCGCTCGCAAAGAAGACGAGACGCGGCCGGTGTATCTGGAACGCTATTGCGGCTGGATCCGCTCCGATTGGCAAAGCCTGCCCCAGGGCGGGATCGACGCGATCTGCGAACATATCTGCGACAATGATTCTCCCGAATCGGCGCGTGATTTACGCGCCATGGCCGCCGAGGCGGGCTTCGATCGCGCGCGCGAGCTCGAAAGCTTCGGCTGGCACCGGACGTGGGGTTTCGAGAAGCGCTCCTCTACCGCCGTGACGATTCGGCCGGCGAGAGGAGAAGATGCCGGGCCGATCGCCCGCCTGCATGTGGAGAGCTGGCGCACGACTTATGCCGGCATCATCCCGGACGATTACATCGCCAGGTTTACGGCCGACGAGCGCGAGCGAGTCTGGCGACGGATTCTCGCGGAGGAAGCGCGGCGCGAGTGCGTTTGCGTCGCCGAAGACGACGCCGGCACGCTCGTCGGCTTCGTTTCCGGCGGCGCGGAGCGCAGCGGGGCGAAGGCTTTTCGCGGCGAGCTTTACGCCCTATATTTGCTCCAGCCGTTCCAGCGGCGCGGCATCGGCCGGCGCCTGACGGCGGCGCTTGCGCGGCGGCTCCTCGCCGCCGGCTACGATTCGATGCTCGTGTGGGTGCTGGCGGAGAATCCGGCGCGCGAATTTTACGCAGTGCTCGGCGGCGCGCTGGTCGGCGAAAAACCGGCAGGCATCGGCGGCGCCGCACTGACCGAGGTCGCTTATGGTTGGAAAGATATCCAACGGCTGCTCGCCTGAAACAGCGGATATCGAAGGAGGGGAGCGTGGACAAATCGCAGGCCGCATCGAAGCGCAACTGGGTGGCGCGCGCGTTTACCATCGTCGAGGACGTTGTTTACATCGGTCTTGGGGTCATTCTGGCCGCGAGCTCGATTGTCCTGCTCGTCACCGGCATCATCGATTTCGGACAGAATCTCTGGTCGGGATCGTTCGCGAAGGAAATCGTCTCGCTGCTCGACCGCATCCTGCTGGTGCTGCTCTTCGTCGAGCTCCTCTACACCGTCCAGGTCTCGTTCCGCGAGCACACGATCGTCGCCGAACCGTTTCTTCTTGTCGGCCTCATCGCCGGCATCCGCCGCGTGCTCGTCTTGACGGCGGAATTCGCCGAGCTCGCGGATAAAGAGGCGGAAGTCTTTGACCACTTCATCTATGAGATGGGCGCGCTCACGGTGCTGATCGTGACGCTCGTCGTCTCGCTCTATCTTTTGCGGCAGCGCGGCGGCAAAACAGCCGCAGAGCGGGCGTAGCCGATTTTCTCAAGTCATTCGTTGTCCCCGGTATGACTGCATCGCTCGATTACCGGCGCGGCGTCGCCGTTTCCGGCGTGCTCCTCGTCATCTTCTTGTTCGCCATCGACTCGACCGTCGTGAGCGCGGCGATGCCGACGATCGTCGGCAAAATCGGCGGTCTGGAGCTTTACAGCTGGGTGTTCTCCTCCTATATGCTGACCTCCGCGCTCGCGACGCCGCTGTTCGGCAACCTCTCGGACCTTTACGGGCGGCGGCGATTGATGCTGCTCGGCATCGGGCTCTTCACGCTCGGCTCCGCCCTCTGCGGCGCGGCGCGCAGCATCGAGCAGCTGATCGTCTTTCGCGCGCTCCAGGGCGTCGGCGGCGGCGCCATTTACGCTCTCTCGTTTATTCTCATCGGCCATCTCTTTCCGCCCGAGCGGCGCGCGCGCATGCAGGCGCTCGTGAGCGGCCTTTGGGGCATCGCGTCCATTCTCGGCCCGCTCGTCGGCGCGGCGATCACCGAATTTTGGGATTGGCGCTGGATTTTCTTCGTCAACCTGCCGATCTGTCTGACGGCGATGCTGCTGATCGGCTTCGGCATCGGCGGCAGCGAAAGCGCGCGGCGCCATCAAGTGGACATCAAGGGATTGACCTTTCTGATGCTCGGGCTGCTTTTTGCCTTCTATGCGCTGGAAGAGGCGCGCATGAGCGCGTTTGCGCTCGATTGGAGCCTGGGAATTTTAGCCGCGCTCGCGGCGCTCTCGCTCGCGATCTTTTATCGCATCGAGCGGAGCGCCGACGAGCCGATTCTGCCCCCGAGTCTTCTGGGCCTGCGTCTTTTCAAGCTCTGCCTCGCGCTGGCGTGGTTCGCGTCGATGGGGATGTTCGGCGTCATCAGCTATCTGCCGCTGTACGTGCAGGGCGGCCTCGGCGGCGACGCCGCGAGCGTCGGCATCGCGCTCATTCCCGCGAGCCTCGGCTGGACGGCGGGGAGCTTCCTCGCCGGCGGCGGCATGAACCGCTACGGCTACCGCGCCGTCTGCCTAGCGGGAAGCGTCTTGATGCTCGTTGGCTACGCGCTTTTCGTCGCGCTCGAACCGAGTCTCGGCTT
Organism: Verrucomicrobiia bacterium; assembly: GCA_035495775.1. GTDB lineage: Bacteria > Desulfobacterota > Binatia > UBA9968 > UBA9968 > JAJPJQ01. The sequence continues at coordinate 22,100 of DATJFG010000019.1, forward strand.
TTCGCTCGTTCTGGCGATCGGCGCCGTCATCGGCGTGGGCATGGGCATGGTGACATTGACGTCGATGGTGGCGGCGCAGAACGGCGTCCCGCACGAACGCCTCGGCGTCGCGACCTCGAGCGTCATGCTCGCGCGCATGTTCGGCGGCGCGTTCGGCATCGCGCTCATGGGAAGCGTCCTTTTCAGCCGCATGCAGAGCCGCCTCGCCGCGCTTTCCGGAGCTTCAATGGCCGGCGCCGCGCGCGGGCTCATCCGCAAGCTTGCCTCTCCCGAGCAGATGCTCGACCCCGCGCTCCGCGCTTCCATGCCGGCCGCGCTGCTCGCATCCCTCGAAGAGGTTCTCCGCGATTCCATCCGCTTGGCCTTCGCCGCCGGTCTCGCGGTCACCGTCATCACCCTCGCCGTCAGCTTTTTGATGATCGGCACGGTCGATCCAGGCGACCGCCGCGGCAAATCTTGAGCGCGCGATTTTTATTCGCGCTCGCTCGTGTGCTAATGTAGGCGGGTCGATCCACCATGGAGGCTATAGCAGCCATTCCGCGCCAGGGCGCCCTCGGGCGGCGCACGATCTTCGGCATCGTCTGCGGCGCGCACTTCATCAATCACTTTCAGTCGGCGATGCTCGGCGTCGTTTATCCGCTCATGATGAAGGAGCTGGGCATGGGCTTCGTCGCGATCGCTTCGATCGCCGCAGCCTACAATACGCTCGGCAACGTGCTCCAGGGAATGTACGGTTTCGTCGTGCCGTACGTGCGGAGAGGCGTCATCCTCGGCGCGGGTAACTGTATCCTCGGGCTGTCGGTCATCGCGAGCGGCTTCGCCACGGGGTATCAGCATTTCTTCACATCGCGACTCATCGGTGGGGTCGGCGGCAGCCCGCAGCACCCGGTGGGATCGAGCATCCTCGCGAGCCATTACGGCGACGCGCGCGGACGCGCTCTCGCGTTCCATTCGACGGCCGGACAGATCGGCGGCCTCTGCGCGCCGCTCCTCGGCGCGCTGCTCATCGCTTACATCGGCTGGCGCGGGCTTTTCTGGAGCGTTGGCGTTGCCTCGCTCGTGATGGGCCTCGTCTGTTTCATTTTTCGCGACAGTCTCCGCCGCGCGCGATCGCCGGAGGCGCCGCGCTCGCGCCTTACGCCGATGGGTTGGGAGGCGTACAAAAAATGCCTCAAGAATAAAAATATTCTGCTCGTGTCTCTCGTCTTCATGGTCGGCGCGGCGGGGCGCGGTCAGGACATCAATGAGACCTACATCATCCCGCACTTCGTTCACGACTTCGGGTTGAGCTTAAGCTACGGCGCGTTCTTATTTACGTTCATTCAAATCGGAAGCCTGTGCGGCCCGTTCGCCTGGGGCTGGCTTTCCGACCGCTACAATCGAAAGCTCGTGATTCAAGGGTCGCTGGTGCTTTCCGCGGCGACGAGCTTCTGGCTCGGCTGGCAAACGGAAGTTTCCGGTTCTCTCTTCGCCAATCTCGTCGTGTACGGCGCGGCCGTGACCTCACGCCAGACGCTGACACAAGCGCTGCTTAGCGATCTCGTCAGCGAAGATCTCTACGACGCGGCGTTCAGCCTTTATTATTTTATCGGTTTTATCTCGATCCCGTTCTGGACCGTCATCACCGGCGGCATCATGGCGCACCACGGCTTCGGCCCGGCGTTCAGCCTGATCTCGACGTCCTATCTGGCGGCGTCGGTGCTGCTGATGTTTCTGCGGCACTGATGAACGCGGAAGTAAGAGAGGAGCGAGAGATGACGGAAGCCAATCCGGATATTTTTCGCGTGACGCTTCTCGGCACGGGCGCGCCGCCGCCGAGCTTGGAGCGTTTCGGTCCCAGCACGCTGGTCGAAGCCGGAGCGCAGAAATTCATTTTCGACGCCGGCCGCGGTGCGATGCAGCGGCTGAATCAGCTCGCTATTCCCTTCAGCGCAATCACCGGCATGTTTCTCACGCATCATCATTCCGATCACGTGGTCGGCTTTCCCGACCTGTGGCTCACCGGCTGGATCGGTCTGCCGTGGGGAAAGCGTGCCTCGCCGCTTCCGGTGTGGGGACCGGAAGGAACGGCGCAGATGATGCAGCACCTGCCGCTTGCCTTCGCCACCGATCTCCGCATCCGGGGCAAACATTATCCGCCGGCGGGCGCCGAATTGCAGGCTCGAGAAATCCAACAAGGTAAGGTGTTCGAGAGGGACGGTGTCAGAGTGACCGCGTTCAAGGTCGACCACGGCGGCGAAGAGCTTTCCGCCTACGGCTACCGCATCGACTACGAAAACCGCTCGGCGCTCCTCTCCGGCGACACGACGTTCAATGAAAATCTCATCCGCCATGCCGCGGGCGTCGATCTGCTTGTACACGAGGTGATCGCCGCGCGCGGCGCCGCAGAAAATCCCGAGCAGATGCGGCGGATCGCCGCCAACCACACGACACCCGAGCAGGCGGGCGAGGTCTTCCGCCGCGCCAATCCGAAATTGGCCGTCTATACGCATCTCCTCTTATTCGGCGGCGCGAAGGCGGAGGAACTGATTCCGGCCACGCGGAAGAATTATGCAGGGCGGCTGGTTGTTGGAGAGGACCTGCTGCAAATCGAAATCGGGGAAGAAGTCACGACGCGCGCGCTGCAAGCGAAGGCGAAGACTTCTACACCGGCCTAGAAAATTCAACTGGGAAGTTTTGGCGTCCCCGACGGGATTTGAACCCGTGTCGCCGGCGTGAAAGGCCGGTGTCCTGGGCCAGGCTAGACGACGGGGACGATGGGAAGTGAGCCGTGCTGGATTCGAACCAGCGACCCTCTGCTTAAAAGGCAGATGCTCTACCGCCTGAGCTAACGGCTCGGAAACAGAACACCCATTAATATCGGGAATAGCCCGTCAAGTCAACGAAATCGCCGCTTTCGACCCGTCAAATTCTCCGTCATTGAAAGGCCGTCGGCAACAGTGCTATGGAAAACTCTGTATGAGCAAGCTCGACGAGCTCAACAGCGAGCTCGAGCAGAGAAATCTGCTCGGCTACTGGAACATCGTGCGCGGCCGCGGCGACGATTACGAGCCGAAATCCTCCTTCGAGCCGGCGGTGTGGAAATGGAAGGATGTCTGGAGCGGCCTCGAAAAGGCCGGCGAGACCCTCGACCTCGAGCAATCGTTCCGCCGCTTCATCGGCTTCGCAACGCCGTCGCTCGGCGGCACGACGACACACACGCTGCTCTTGGGCGCGCAGCTCGTGAAGGCCGGCGAGATCGCCAAGGCGCATCATCACACGATGGGCGCGATCCGCTTCGTCGTCAAAGGCGGCGGTGCGCAGACGACCGTCGACGGCGACCCGTTCCCGATGTACCCCGGCGATCTCATCACGACGCCGGGATGGACATGGCACGACCACTATAACGGCTCGTCCGAGCCGATCGTCTGGCTCGACGGCGCCGACGGGCCTTTCCTCCGATTTCTTCAGGCGGCGTTCGGCGAGCGCTACGGAAGCGATCAGCAGCCGCAGTCGCGCGCCGTCGGCGCGTCGACGTATGAATTATCGCCGATCCGTCCCGCCTGGATCAAAGATTCGAAGCAGCCGCCGCCGTATCGCTATGCGTGGGAAGATACCGAGAAAACGCTCAACGCGCTCGGCGAGCGTCCGGGCGATCCGCACGACGGCATCGTTCTTCGCTACGCGAATCCGGTGAACGGCGGGCCGACGCTGCCGACGCTCTCGTGCGAGATGCAGATGCTGCGGCCGGGAGAGAAAACCAAAGAGCATCGGCACACGAGCAGCGCGATCTATCATGTCTTTCGGGGGAAAGGCTCGACCACGATCGACGGCGTGCGCCACGAATGGGAAGCCGGCGATTCCTTCACCGTGCCGCTATGGCGCTGGCACGCGCACGCGAACCCCGGCCGCGAGCCGGCGCTGCTGTTTTCGATGAACGACCGGCCGGTGCTCGACGCGTTCGGCTGGTATCGCGAAGCGGCGCGCGAATAGCGAAAGGAGAATTGGACTCCATGGACGAACTCGTAAGCCGCCTCGCCAAGCTCGACACCTGTGCCGCTTCCGACGCTCTCGACCGCCTGGGGCTCCGCGGCGCGACCATCGGCATTCGTCCGGTTTGGCCGTGCGCGCGCATTGTCGGCCGAGCGGTCACCTGCAAGATCAAACCCGCAGGGCTGGAGAAATCAAAAGTGCATCTGGGCACGCCTGCGATCGAGGCCGCCAAGCCGAGCGATATTATCGTCGTCGACAACGGCGGCCGTCCCGACGTATCGGCATGGGGAGGCTTGCTCTCGCTCGCCTCCAAGCAGAAGGGCCTTAGCGGGGTCGTCATCGACGGCGCCTGCCGCGACGTGGACGAGAGCCGCGATGTCGGCTTTCCGGTCTACGCGCGTGCCGTCGTGCCGGTCACGGCGCGCGGGCGTATCATGCAGGACAGCATCAACCAGGAGATCCAATGCGGCGGCGTGCAGGTCCATCCCGGCGATCTCGTCATCGCCGACGGCAGCGGTGTCGTCATTATACCCTCGTCCCGTGCCCAAGAGGTCGTATCGGAAGCGGAAAAGATCGCCGCGCACGAGGCGAAGATGGCCGAGGCCGTCCGCAGCGGCCGGTCCGTTGTCGAGGTGATGGAGACGCTCGGCTACGAATCGATGCTGCATAAAGAGAGATAGCTAGTTTGTTAGCGAAAATTTAATACCGAAACATTCCATATATTAAGTAACCCCCCGATTTCATTCGATTTTTCTTGCCACGGCCTCTCGGTTTCGCTATATCCAATTGAGCCGATCACCTGATCGCCTTCGATCAGTGGCTGTGACAATGAAGTCCTTCTTTACCCGCTGCGCTATTTTATTATCGTGCGCCCTCGTTCTATCTAGTTCAGCTCACGCCGATTGGAAGCAGGATTGGGAAAAGACGCTCGCCGCCGCGGAGAAGGAAGGCGAAGTCACGCTCTACGGCCAAGCGCGCGTCGGCGTCAACGAAGCGATCAACGAGTTCTCCAAGGTCTATCCTAAAATCCGCATTAATTTCGTCGGCGGGCAGGGCAGCGAGCTCGGCAAGAAAGTCATGGCCGAGAAGCGCGCCGATAAGCATCTCGTCGACGTCGCCGTCGGCGGCGGCGGCACGATGGTGCTCGTCTATCATAAGGCCGGACTGCTGCAAAATATGAGCGCGGCGTTCATCCTGCCCGAAGTCGCGGACGCTTCGCTCTGGTGGGAGAAGAAGCACCACTACGCCGATCCCGATCAGCGTACCGTCTTCATGGCGCAGGGCGACGTCGACGACCGCATGGGCGCGTACAACAAGAACCTGGTCAAGCAGGCCGACATCCAATCGTGGTGGGACGTGCTCGAGCCGCGCTGGCGCGGCAAGATCGTGATGTCCGATCCGAAATGGGCGGGGAACATCGGCACGTGGCGCTATTTCTATTATTCGCCGCAGTTCGGTCCGAAGTTCCTCCGCCGCCTGCTCGAGGAGGCGCGGCCGGTCTTTTCCACCGACGAGCGGCTGATGATCGACTGGGTCGGCTCGGGAAAATACGCCATGTATCTCCTGGCGAAAGACGAGAACATCGCGCTCGCCGTCAAGCAGGGGCTGCCGATCGATACGCTCCGCGGGCAGAAGGACGCCGGCGTGATGACGACTGGCTCCGGCCACCTCGCTTATTTCCAGAAGCCGCCGCATCCCAACGCGGCGAAGCTCTACGTCAACTGGTTTTTGTCCAAGCAGGGGCAGACCACCTGGCAGAAATACACCGGCAACAACTCGCTCCGCACCGATATTCCGAAGGACATGCTGCCGCGGGCGTCGGAGCAGGTGCCGAAAGAAGGGCACAACTACTTCATCACCAGCCTGCCGCAATACGAGGACGTGAAGCCGATGCGAAAATTGGTCGACGAGGTCCTGGCAAAACGCGGACAGTAGAGATGCGAAAGCGATTAACAGCGCCGCTCACGGCCTTTTGCGCTCTCCTATCAATGGCTGCGCCGCTTCACGCCGCCGCTGAATCCGGCTGGGAAGCGCAATGGAAGAACACGATCGCCGCGGCGGAAAAAGAAGGGCAGATCACGATCTACGCTCCGCCGGGAAAGCAATACCAGGACGCGGTCACGACGTTTTCGCACTACTATCCCAAGATCAAATTGACCTACGTACCGGGCTCCGGCAGCAACAACGCGCAGAAGCTGATGGCGGAGCGCCGCGCGGGAAAATATCTGACGGACGTCTTCATCGGCGGCTCGGGCACGCTCATCGAGGTGCTCTTCGCGGGAAAAGTCCTCGAGCCGATGGCGCAGCATTTCATCCTGCCGGAAGTGAAGGACGCATCGGGGTGGTTCGAGAAGAAGCTTCTATTTGTCGATGCGGACGGGCAGTACGTGCTCCAGATGCAGGCCAGCGTGCAGCGCGACATCGGCGCCTGCAACACGAAGATGGTGAATCCCGGCGAGATCAAATCGTTCTGGGACGTGCTGCAGCCCAAGTGGAAGGGCAAAATGGCCGCGTTCGATCCTCGCGACCGCGGCCACATCCAGCGCATGCGCTCGCTTTATTACAACCCCAATCTCGGGCCGGAATTTCTTCGGCGGCTGTTCGAGGAAACCGACGTCACGCTCGGGCGCGATCAGCGGCAGCTTCTCGACTGGGTCGCCGGCGGCAAATTTCAGATTTACTTGTTCGCCACGAGCAGCGATGTCGAAGACGCGAAGAAACAAGGCCTGCCCGTAGGGCTCTTCTACGGCCAGCCGAAGGAAGGTTATATCAGCGGGCAATTCGGTCACATCGCGCTCGTAAAGCAGATGCCGCATCCGAACGCCGCGAACGTGTTTCTCAACTGGGTGCTGTCGCGCCAGGGACAGACGGAATGGCAGAAGAAGACGGACAACAATACGCTGCGCACGGACATCCCGAAAGACATGCTTTCCGATCAAAACGAGATTCCGAAGCCGGGAGAGAAATATTTGAATGCGAGTCTACCGCAATACCAGGACATCAAGCCGGTGCTGAAGATTTTGGAGGTGGCGCTGTCGAAGACCGGCAAATGACCGATGCCGATTAGGAGGAGGGACCATGCTGACTAAAGAGCAGAACGATAAGCTGACGCGAGTAGGGCCGGGAACGCCGGGCGGCGAGCTGTTGCGCCGCTACTGGCTGCCGATCTCCGTGGCGCAGGACATAACAGACGAGAAGCCGACGAAGTTTATCCGCGTGCTCGGCGAGAACCTGGTGCTCTTCAAAGACAAGAGCGGCCGCGTGGGATTGTTGGACGACCGCTGCTCGCACCGCGGCGCCTCGCTCTGCTACGGCCGCGTCGAAGAGCGCGGCATCTCGTGCGCCTATCACGGCTGGCTCTACGACGTGAAAGGCAACTGCCTCGAGACGCCGCCGGAGCCGGCGGAGAGCAAATTTCCGGCGACGGTCAAACACAAGGCGTATCCGGTGCAGAAGTTCATCGGCATGTACTGGACCTACATGGGACCGCAGCCAGCGCCGCTGATTCCGCACTACGACGCCTGGGCGCGAAAAGACGGCCGGCGCAAGATCTTCATCCAGCCGCAGCTCGACTGCAACTGGTTCCAGGCGATGGAGAACTCCGTCGATCCGGCGCATCTCCAGATTCTTCATCAGGAGACCGCGCTCGACGCCGCGCGCGGCCGCAAGCCGGTCAGCACGACGCGCGGCTTCACCGACGATGTGACGAAATTCGAGTTCGAGGAGGTGCCGATCGGCATCATCAAGCGCCGCTTCTACACCAACGGCATCAAGGACGAGCATCCGCTGATCTTTCCGAATATCCTGAGGCAGTTCAACGGGACGCAGATCCGCGTGCCGATCGACGATACGCACACGATGATCTTCATCGTCCGCTTCATGCCGACCGAGGACGGCGGCATCGTGGAAGAAGAGGATCCGCCGGTGCAGATCGTCAAGCCCTACAAGGAGCCGGTCGACCAGATCCATCCCTTTACGCGATTTCGTCTGAACGAGGTCCAGGCGCAGGACCACATGGCATGGGAGACGCAGGGGCCGATCGCCGACCGCACGCGCGAGCGACTGGCGACTTCCGACGCGGGCGTAGTGCTGCTAAGAGACATGATGTTCCGCGAGATGAAGCGCGTCGAGGAGGGGCTCGATCCGAAAGGCATCGTGCGCGAGGCGACGGACAACAACGTCATCGACACGCATTTGATGGAATCGATCCGCGAGATGAATTTCTGGCGTGAGGGCCGCGAGCTCCCTGAATCGCTGCGCGTGTAGGGGAAAATCTTGGCCGAAGAAAATTCACTCAAAGAGCTGCTGGCGGTCTCCTGCCGCATCCTCGGCAAGCTCAACATGACCAAGGAGCCGAGCGGGCATGTGAGCGCGCGCATTCCCGGCAGCGAAAATATTTACATCAAGGCGCGCGGCCGCGCCGAATCGGGCCTGCGGTTTGTCACGACTCGAGACTTCATCACAGTCGATCTCAACGGCAAAAAACTGGACGGGTTGGCCGAGCTGGACGTACCGCAGGAGGTCTTCATCCACACGGCGCTCTATCGCGCGCGGCCGGAGATCCAGAGCGTCATTCACGTCCACCCTTTGACGGTCGTGTTGTTCACGATCTGCGACGTTCCGCTGCTGCCGCTCACCGGCGCCTACGATCCGGGCGCGCTAAGGCTCGTCACGGAAGGCGTTCCGACCTATCCACGGAGCATCCTGATCTCGAACGATGCGCTGGGCAGGGATCTCGCGGCGGCGCTGGGAAATCAGCGCGCGTGCCTGATGCGCGGCCACGGCATCACCGCGGCGGGAACGAGCGTCCAGGACGCGACGCTCACGGCGATCAAGCTCAACGAAATTGCGGAGGTCAATTATCGCGCGCGGCTGCTCGGTGAACCCCGGCCGATCTCCGACGAAGACATCAAGAGCTTCCTACCCACCCATGAGCGAATGAAGGCGAGCGGCGCTTACGCCGAATCGGCATGGCGATACTATTGCAATCTCCTGGATGAAGCCGTAATCTCACCCGGCTCAGAAAGATCCGGCCGCTCATAAAGAATGTCGAAGCCAGTTCTCGAGTTCCTCGACGTCGTCAAGCGCTACGGGGACTATACGGCCGTGGACCGGGTG
>DATJFG010000020.1:0-22000 GCA_035495775.1 Verrucomicrobiia bacterium
GTCCCCGCCGGTCTGCCGCCCATTGACTGGATGGGAGTACCACGCGTTTAAGTTGACCTGCGGCAGATAAAACGCCACCGCCGGGATCAAGTGCACAAAGTCGGTGTCTCTCAGCCCCCGGTGCTGGTAGGATACGAAAAATCCCGCCTTGCCGCCGTCGAACGCCAAAACCGGCGCGACGTTAAAGCCGATGCGGCTCCCCTGCCCGCCGACATAGTGAAGCGCTCCCTGAACGCCGAAGCTTCCCATGAACGGCCAAACGCCGAGCGCCTCGGCGGTAAAGCGCCCGCCCGATGGGTTGTGCGCTTCCCTCTCTGCACCCCCGGATAGCTCGATTTTCCCAAACGGCTCCAAAGGCTGCGCGCGCGCAGGAACAGAAACCAGTGCGGAGACCGACACGAATAGTAACGCCACCAATGTCTTTTTCATCGACCCTCCGGCATGATTCGTCTGCCGATTAATATCCGCAAGCAATTGACTTGTCAAGCATATTTATCTTTTGACAACCTCCCTTGCGTTGTTATACAAAGTTGATTTCAGCCATAGCCTTACGGCTCGACTTAGGCGGAAATCCGGCCCCAGAACAGCGATAATCCATAATGAACTCAGCCACGTGTGCCATGGTTTCCGTCATCGTGCCGGTGTATAACGGTGGGCAGGCTTTCCACCAGTGCCTTCAAGCCTTATCCCGCTGCGAGACGCCGCCGACCGAAATCATTGTCGTTGCGGATGGTAACCTCCCCGGTGATGTCGAAACGGCTCTGGCCTTCGGCGTCCAGCCTATCCACATCGCGCAGCGGAGTGGTCCTGCCCGCGCGCGCAACGAGGGAGCGCGGGCGGCGAAGGGAGACATCCTTTTGTTTCTGGACAGCGACGTTCTCGCGCCTGCCGACGCCGTCCGCCGCATTACCGGACTCTTTGCCGGGAACAGCGCTTTTGCCGCTATTTTCGGCTCCTATGACGATACGCCGGCCGCGGCCGGCTTTATCTCGCAATATAAGAATTTGCTGCACCACTACGTACATCAGAACGGGCGCGAGGAGGCCTCTACATTCTGGGCCGGCTGCGGGGCGGTTCAGCGTGAGGTTTTCTCGAAACTCGGCGGCTTCGATGAAAATTACTCTCGCCCGTCGATCGAGGACATCGAGTTCGGCTATCGTTTAAAACAGGCCGGACACCGCATCCTGCTTCACAAACAGCTTCAGGTTAAACATCTCAAGCGCTGGACGCTGGGCTCGCTGTTGAAATCCGATATTTTCGACCGCGCGCTCCCATGGACCGATCTGATTCTCAGGCAGGGATCTCTCCTCGACGATCTAAACCTCAGACCGTCGAGTCGCCTCAGCGCCGCTCTGGCCTGCGGCCTTGCGCTGAGCCTCGTATCCGCGTTCTGGAAGCCGGCCGCGCTCATGGTAGCCGTTTCAATTGCGTTACTTTTATGGATTCTCAACGCGCGGCTCTATACGTTTTTTTACCGGCGGAGGGGTTTCCGCTTTATGATCGGCGCCGTACTGTTGCATTGGTTATATTATCTCTACAGCTCCGCGGCATTCGCCGCCGCCGTACTACGCCATTTATTTCGCGGCGCATTCAGCCGCGCCATGAGGTTCTGTAAGGCCGCGTCTTTGGAGAGACCATAGCGTCATCAATGGAGCGCGGCACTATTGTTATCATCGGCGCGGGGCCGGCCGGCCTCGCCGCTGCTCACGAGCTCGCGAAGAATGGGTGCTCCGCGGTCGTGCTGGAGAAGCTCGATAAGGTCGGCGGTCTGGCACGGACGGAAAATTATCGCGGATTCCTTTTCGACATCGGCGGTCACCGCTTCTTCACCAAAGAAGAAGAAGTGAACCGCCTGTGGCGGAACGTCCTCGGCGCGGAGTTCCTCCGCCGCCCGCGCCTTTCACGGATTTATTATAACCATAAATTTTTTTATTACCCGCTGCGACCTCTAAACGCGTTTGTGGGCCTCGGCTTGTGGAGAAGCCTTGCCATTGTGGTCAGCTATCTACGCTGGCAGCTTTTCCCCCACGACCGCGAGGAAACTTTCGAGGAGTGGGTGACCAACCGCTTCGGAAAAAGACTCTTCGAAACATTTTTCAAGGCATACACCGAAAAAGTTTGGGGAATTTCATGCGCCGAGCTGAGAGCCGAATGGGCGGCGCAGCGGATCCGCGGTCTCTCGCTCAAGACCGCGCTGCTCAGCATGTTTTTGAAGCCCAAAAAAACGATCAAGACGCTGATTGATGAGTTCGAGTACCCGCGTTTCGGTCCCGGCATGATGTGGCAGGCGGTCGAGCGCGAGGTCGAGTGCAAGGGCTGCAAAGTACACCTCAACTCTGAAGTAGCGGCGATTCATCGCCGCGGCAATAAGATCGAGAGCGTTAACGTGTTGAACGACGGCCGCGAGGAGACTATCCCAGGCACAGCATTTATCTCCAGCATGCCGATGAATGAATTTCTCACAAAGCTAACGCCGCCGCCGCCGCCCGAGGTTATCGACGCCGGCCGCCGGCTCCGTTTTCGCAGCCTCATCGTCGTCGGGCTGATCGTCGACAAACCGGAGCTCTTTCCCGACAACTGGATCTATATCCACGACCCTGCCGTTAAAGTCGGCCGCATCCAGAATTATAAAAACTGGAGCCCCGATATGGTGAAAGACGCCGGCAAGACGAGCCTCGGAATGGAATACTTCTGCACCGTCGGCGACGCGTTTTGGAGCATGTCGGACGCGGAGCTGACAGAGCTGGCGAAAGAGGAGATCTCAAAGATCGGTCTCGCCGGCGTTCGCGACGTCGTGGACAGCTGCGTGATGAGAGTCCCACAGGCCTACCCCGTTTATGACGCCGACTACCGCAACGCTCTCACCACCGTCAGAAGCTTCGTCGACACGCTCGAGAATTTTCATACCATTGGGCGCAACGGCCTGCATCGCTACAACAATCAGGACCATGCGATGATGACCGGTATTCTCGCGGCGAGAAACCTCCTGTTCCATGAAGCGAACGATATCTGGAGCGTCAACACGGAGTTGGATTACCATGAAGAGGCGGTGATCGCGGACCGAGTGATCGACGATGCGCTGGCGCAGGTCTTCACAAGACTCGACCGGATCGCCTTTGGAACGGCGATCGGCGCCGTTGCCGGTGCGGCCCTGTTTCTTGCGACCCTGACACTCGTCGTCAAGGGCGGAGACGTCATCGGCCCCAATCTCAGGCTCCTCAGCCAATACTTTCCCGGCTACCGCGTGAGCGTCGCCGGGAGCATCGCGGGACTCGTTTATGCGTCGATCGTCGGCTTTGCATGTGGCTGGCTCTTCGCGTTTCTGAGGAACGCGGTGCTTTTTCTCTATGTCGCCAGAGCCTATCGAAAAGCCCAGCGCGGTCTGCTGCGGCGCTTTTTCGATTATACTTAGGAGGCAGCCATGGCCGTCGAGGACAAAGAATTCGAGCGCGTCATTCTCACGCGAATCGTCCGGCTGAACGCCAAGGTTCACGGTCTCGTCACGGGAGTGATCGCGGGCTTGGCGATCTTTATCGCGACCAATTGGCTCGTTTTAAAGGGCGGCCGGACGGTCGGGCCGCATCTCGCTTTGCTTGGCCAATTTTTTATCGGCTATCGCGTGACGTTTGTCGGCAGCCTGATCGGCTTTGCCTATGCTTTTGTATGCGGCTTTATCGTCGGATATTCGATCGCGTGGATTTACAACGCTGTGGCGGAACGGAGGCAGCGCGTCGATTAGACGCGCGCGGATTGTCGGACCCGTGCCGGGCTGTTAGAATCGCGCTTATTCAAAAGTGAAATTCATCGACGACTTACTAATGTACGGCCGCTTTGCGCGCGGTCTCCGGCGCTATCTACAAAGTCCGTTGTCCATGGCGGAAGCCCGGACGATCATTCGCCTACGCATGGACGAGCGCGAAAGCAATTTCCTACGGCTCGTCGAGCGCGGCGTCTTCGGCTATCCGCGAAGCCCCTTCCTCCCGCTGTTTAAGCTGGCGGGCTGCGCGATCGGGGATCTTCGGGATATGGTTCGGTCCAAAGGGCTCGAAAAAACCCTCCGCGAACTCCAACGCGCCGGAGTTTACGTTACCTTCGAGGAATTCAAGGGCAAGACTCCGATCGTTCGAAAAGGGGTCACGCTACCGGTCAAGGCGCATGATTTCGACAATCCTTTTTTAAGCCATTATTACAGCGCCGAAACCGGCGGCTCGACGGGCGCGGGAACGCGAATCAATATCGATCTCGATCATCTCGCCGCCGACACGCCGTTCAATATGCTTGCGCTCGACGCGCACGGGGTGCTTGATGCGCCGAAAGCGATTTGGCGCGGCGTGCTCCCCGATCCCAGCGGCCTTAATTATATTCTTCGCGGCGCCAAGATGGCGCGCGTGCCGAAAAAATGGTTTACGCCGATCGCGCGGCGCGATTACAAGCCGATTCTCAAGTACCGTCTAGCCACCGCCGCGATCGTCTATGCGGGCAAACCGTTCGGCATCCCCATACCGCATCCGGAGCCCGTTACGTTTGAGGAAGCCGGAGTCATCGTCGCCTGGATGGTCGAGCAGATCCGACGCTCGGGCTCCTGTCTTCTTTTTTGTCTCGTGAGCACGGCGCTGCGCGTCGCGGTCGCCGCCAAGGAGATAGGCGCCGACTTGACCGGCGCCACATTCGAAGTGGGCGGCGAGCCGCCGACCGAGGCGAAGGTGCGCGCGATCACCGCGACCGGCGCGCGCTGCTATCCCACGTATCATTTCGGCGAGTGCGGACGCGTCGGCATGGGGTGCGCGCGGCCGCGCGACTGCAACGACGTCCATTTCTTCAAAGACGGCCTTGCGCTGATCGACTACAGCAGGCAAGTGCCAGGCTTCGACATCAACGTCGACGCTTTTTGCTTCACGAGCCTGCTCCCGACCACGCCGAAGATCATGCTCAACGTCGAGCTCGACGACTACGGCGTGATCGAGACGCGCTCGTGCGGCTGCCCGCTCGAAGCATACGGCTACACAGAGCACATTCGCGAGATTCGAAGTTTCCGCAAGCTCACCGGCGAAGGCGTCACGCTCGTCGGCAGCGAAATGATCTCGATCCTCGAAGAGCTGCTGCCGTCGCGCTTCGGCGGCAGCCCGCTGGATTACCAGTTGCTCGAGGAAGAAGACGAGCACGGCTTCACAAAGCTCAGCCTGGTGGTGAGCCCGCGGCTGCACATTCCCGACGAAGGCGCGGTCATCGACACGGTCCTGAACGCGCTCGGGCCGAACGCCGTCGAAGACAGCCTGACGCGCGTCACGTGGAGAAAAGCCGGCATCTTTCGCGTCAAACGGATGGAGCCGATACGCACAGCCAGAGGAAAGCTCATGCCGCTCCACCTGATCCGCCGGAGCGTCGCCGAGCAAGACGCATCGCGCGCGTCTCTCGTCAGCCATTGAGCCGAACTTCTCGAAAGCTGTGCGCCCCTCATGAGCGATAAGACGCTGCGTTTTTGCATGGTGACGACGTTCTATCCGCCGTACAATTTCGGCGGCGACGGCATCTTCGTACACCGGCTCGCCAACGAGCTCGCGCGCCGCGGCCATCGCGTCGATGTGGTTCACTGCCGCGACGCCTACCATCTCATGGCGGGCGGAGAACCCGCCGGCGCTTATGACGATCATCCCAATGTCACGGTTCATGGCCTCAAGAGCGGCTTCGGCCCCCTCTCGCCGCTGGCCGCGCAACAAACCGGCCGGACGCTGTTCAAATCCACCGCCCTCAGGCGGATCTTCTCGCAGCGTTTCGACGTCGTCCACTTTCATAATATCTCGCTCTTCGGACCCAAGATTTTAGAATACGGCGACGGCGTCAAGCTTTATACGATGCATGAGTATTGGCTCGTCTGCCCGATGCACACGCTCTACAAGTTCAATCGTGCGCCGTGCACAAAGCCCGATTGCTTCGCCTGCACTTTGGTTTACAAGCGGCCGCCCCAGTGGTGGCGCTATTCCGGGCTGCTCGAAGCGGCGGTCAAGCAGGTCGATGCCTTCATCGCGCCGAGCCGCTTCATCGCGGATAAGCACCACGAAATGGGCTTCGCCGCGCCGATCGTGCATCTCCCCTACTTCGTTCCCGACGCAGTCGACGACGGACTTCGCCCTGAGCGGGCAACCGCGGAAGTAACAGAGAAGCCTTACTTTCTCTTTGTCGGTCGATTGGAAAAACTAAAAGGCGCTCAGAGTCTCATTCCCGTTTTCCGCAAATATCCGCGCGCTCGGCTGCTGATCGCGGGAACCGGCAACGACGAACGCAAACTGCGAAGACTGGCCGAAGGTAGCGACAATATCCAGTTCCTTGGTCGCCTTTCGGATGGGGCGTTGCAGCCCTTGTATCGGCATGCGGTCGCGCTGATCGTGCCATCACTATGGTTCGAGAACTTGCCGCTAGTCATCATGGAGGCTTTCAGGCAAAAAACACCGGTCATTGCGCGGAACCTTGGCGCCATGCGCGAAATCATTCAGGAGAGCGGCGGCGGATTCATTTACGATGACGAAAAAACTCTCGTCGATGCGCTGGCCCGGTTGACCAGCGATCGAGCATATCGTGACACACTAGGTCGATGGGGGCATCAAACCTATGCTGCCGAATGGGGCGCGGACGCGCATTTGAATACGTATTTTGAGCTTATCCGGAACATCACGGTGCGACGGCGGAGCTCGACCATCGATCCACTTTCCGAATGCGCCAAATCGAGCAATTACTGATTGTCGCCGGACCCACGGCCTCCGGGAAATCGACAATCGTGGAGAAGATGGCGACGCCCGCGCTCTCAAGGCTGGCTACGCGGATTGGATTAAGTGATATAGAAAGCTGGCCGCGTATGGTCGCGCACCATTACGCGGCATTGGACGATCTAAAGCTCGACCGCTTGCTTGTACACTATGATTTTGTCTGGCGGCCACCGGATTCGAGCATTGAAAGGCCTGGCGGGAACGGCGCGTTGACGCTCCTTGAAGGCGTCCGCGAGGTCACTCTTGTGACACTTTGGACGCCGCCAGAGCGGCTCGAGCGCCAGCTGATTGCCGGGAAGCTGCGCGCGGCGCTTCCCCGGACCCCGATGCTAATCCTTAAAGCCGGATTTTTTAGGTTCTTGCCGGGGTTCGTTCTCCGGCGGCTCGCCGCAACGGCGGCGCTGCAGCGGGTGTGCGGGCGAGCGCCAGAACGTCTACTGAGCCACCACCTGCGGCTCCTGGCAATATATTCGTCGGCCCAAAGCGTGGCGGCTTTGTATCGCCGATGGTTTGAATTTTGCGACCTGCACGTTCCGCAGGCCCGCCGCCATCTCATTGTAGAATTTGACAACAAATTGAAATTTTATTCCCGCGATGAATGGGAACATCGCGCCACATCGGGAGGTCGAACCACGTGAGAGACATTGTCGGCCTAGAGATACAACGCCACTGGAAAGTTGCCGGAGCTTTCGCGCTCGCCGCGTTGGCGCTTATAGCTTATGCCAATGCGCTTCCTAACGCCTTTCATTTCGATGATATGGACGGCATCGTGCACAACCCCGCGCTGCGCAATGTGGAGAATATTCCTGCTTTCTTCGTCGATATCGGAACCTCGGGCCCCGGAGCAAAAGATTGGCGGCCTTTTCTCCAGATCACCTACGCGCTCGACTACGCGGTCGGAGGGCTTAATCCGGCAGTCTTTCGCATCACAAACCTCGCTTTTCATATCGGCGCGGCATGGCTGATTTTCTTGATCGTCGGCGAGATTCAGAATATTCGCCGCGAGAAAAAAAGCCCAGAGTCCTCCGTCTCAGCCCACACGGCCGGATTTATCGCCGCCGCGATCTTCGTCGTCCACACGGTCAACTCAGAGGCGGTCGATTATATTTCGAGCCGCAGCTCCGTCCTGGTGGCGTTTCTATATCTCCTGGCGTTCTATTGTTATCTGCGCGGGTTTTTCAGCAACGGAGAGCCGGCCGCTGCGCGCTGGCGCTGGGCCGGCCTCGCTGCATTTGCCCTCGGATTGGGCACCAAGGCCACGGCGATTACGCTGCCAGCGGCCCTGCTTGCGTCCGAGATGCTCCTGGTCATCGATCGGTCGGAAAATCCAATCAGAGCGTTTCGGGATAAGCCTAAGAGACTGCTTAAGTATTTTCCCATCGCCGCCGTCGGAGCAGCCTATGTCCTGCTTCGCTTCATCTTACTTCGAGGTTATTTCAGACGCGTTCTTTCTTCGGGCGAGTTGACCGGAGTCACTTCGACAACTTACCTCCTCACCCAATTCCGCGCCTGGATTTATTACCTCAAACTCTTTCTCTGGCCATATCCGCTGATCACCGATTTCCGCGGCTTCGGCTGGTCCCGGTCGCTGTGGGACGGCCGCGTCGCCTTCTCCCTGATCTTGA
The DNA here is from genome assembly GCA_035495775.1 of Verrucomicrobiia bacterium. GTDB lineage: Bacteria > Desulfobacterota > Binatia > UBA9968 > UBA9968 > JAJPJQ01. Next base: position 8,387 of record DATJFG010000020.1, read on the forward strand.
TCGCAGCGATTCTCGCTTTCGCCTGGCGCCGGCGCAAGCGTGATCCGCTGCTGACGTTCTTTGTGCTGTGGTTTTTTATCTCGCTCTTGCCCGAGGCAAGCTTTATTCCGCTGTTCGACGCGGTGACGGGCTATCGCGCCTACCTCGCTTACGCGGGAGTCTCGGTCGTCGTCGTTCTTTTGGGCTCGAAGTTTACGACATGGATCGTCAAGCGCGCGGGCGTCGAGAATGTCGCCGATGCGCGCATGCGCGTCGGTTACGGAGCGGTGCTCGCTGTCGTCGTTCTCGCCCTCACTCTCGCGACGATAAGCCGCAATCGCGTCTGGAAAAACGCGCTGACGCTCTGGACCGACGTCGTCCAAAAAGATCCGACGAACGCGCGCGCCTTCGCCAATTTGGCGTTAACCCACATTGAAAAACAGGATTACCAAAAGGCGGGCGAATTATTGGATCAGGCCGTCAAGTTGGGACCCAAGACAGGCTCAGCTTACATGCTGCGAGGCTACTTGACGTATGTTCTCGGCCAAGGCGACTTGGGCCTTGCGGACCTCAATAGCTCAATCCAACTGAGCCGAGGCGTCCCCATGCCTTTTTATTACCGCGGTGAAATCTACCGAAAGCTCGGTCGATACGACTCCGCGCTCGCCGATTACAGATCGGCGTTGGCGCTCTTTCCTGCTTATACCGACGCGTATATGGGCACGGCATTAATTTACATGGATAAAGGCCAACCCCAGGAAGCGATGGAAGCTTGCAGAAAGATCACCGCCATCGATCGCGACGACCCGCGGGGATATAATTGCCTAGGAATTCTTCTGCTGGAGCAGCATCGCGCCGCCGACGCGATCAGAATTTATCAGCGAGGCGTTATTCGAGTACCCCGGGACGAGGGACTCTGGTACGGCTTGGGCCTTGCCTACCAGGAAGGTGGGATGCATCACGAGGCGGCCGATGCCTTTGACCGATCGAGCAAGCTGACCAGATAAAAAAAGGGAGGGGGATACAGCCCCTCCCTTTAAAAATCCCGAGCCGAATCGGTTAGAAACTGGACTTTGTGTTGATCTGCTGCGGCATATTGGTCGGCTCAAGGTACTTGCGGCGCTGCTGGATGAGCGGGCCCCCACTCGGGCTGAAGAAGAACTGCACGCCGGAAAGCACCTGGAAGCGGCTGCGGTTGTCGACGGTCATTTTGAAGAGCTGGACTTCCATGTTCTGCCAGGGCATAAACGCAACACCCGCCACTGGCCCCGCGCCGGAAAGCGCGTGATGCCTGTCCGGTCCAGATACGCCGTTGACCTGAACTCCGAAAGTAAGCTCGGTGTTGCCGTTGCCGAACGGCAGGCCTGGCGGGAAGAAATTCATCGCCGCTCTCAGCGAGCTTGTGGGAGCGAGCTGGCGCACACCGTCGCCCCTTTTTCCAACGACCGTATTATGTCTCGAAATCTGCTGGGCAAACCAGATATCCAGATTGGTAGCGGGAAGAAGATCGTAGAGGGCAACCGCCGGTGTCAGCCAGACGAAATTCGCCGATCGTAATCCGCCTCCAGCGGCAGCGTCATTGTAGAGATGAAACTGATCGGTGACAAAGAAACCGGCCTTGCCCATGCCAAAAGAAACGATCGGGCCCGCTTGGCCGCCAAACTTCTGGCCGTGGCCGAACATGTTGGCGTAGCCGCCCTGGAGCTGGATGCCGAAAATAGGCGTGATCGGAATCACGCTTAAAAGTTCCGTCTGGGCTAGCCCATGCGAGCCGCTGCCGACCGATTCCTTCGTCTCATGGGTCTGCCGCTCGGCTCCGCCAAGCGCGGAGATTCTTCCGAGCCAGTCCACATCCGCCACGTTGGCTACCCGCGGCAGCCACAGGCCCAACAACAGCAAGCCCAACATCGCGCTCGCTAATCTTTTCATCAACTGTCCCCTCCTTTTGCTTGTCCTAGATGAATTCGTTAATCAATTACTACGAAAGTTCGGAGATCATCAAGCCATTAACAATCCCCGTTTTACCGCGCTTTATACGAGGATTGGAGCCGCCTGTCAAGGACAAAATTATGGCCGAGAGAAGTGCGCGGATTGGGGGCCGAGGACATGGGTCAAGGCGCCTTCCGTGTTATTAACCATTGCCTCGAGCGGGAACCGGCGCACGATCCGCTCGCGAAGCTCTAAGTAGTCTATTTTATTCAGCCTTTGGAGCATTCGCTCCAACCCGTCGGCGCGCATTTTCGGCTCTTCGGAAGGAACGACGATGCCAAGTTCGCCGACAATTTTCTTTGCATCGCCAACGTCCGTCGCGACACAGGGGACCCCACAGGCCATCGCCTCCCCGAGGACGTTCGGAAACCCCTCGCCGCCGTAGGCAGAGACACACAAGATATCGATCGCGTTGTAAACGCCGACGACATCTTCCACAGCCTCGGCCCAAATGACGATGTCAGCGATTCCGAGGTCTGCGGCCTGGCGACGGAGCTTGGCGAGATAATCGGGTGCGCCGGAACCCACGCAGGCGAAACGCACATCTTTTCGTTTCTCTGCGATTAAAGCCGCAGCCTTCAGGAAAGTAGGAAGACCCTTGGAAGGCGCTATGCGTCCGACGACTCCGATCAGGTATTCGTTTTCGATTTTCCATTCCGAGCGCACGCGGGCGCGGGCCGCCGGATCGGGTTTGAATCGGTCGACGTCGAAACCGTTATCGATAAAAAGCTGCGTCGTGCAGCGGTAGCCTCTTTCCTTGCGGTCGCGATAGCCCGCTTCAGAATTCGAGATCAGCGCCGGAACGAAGCCGGAGATCCACTTGCACATATAAAACGGCAGCGCGAGCTTCCAGTCGTAGTCCTCCCGAATATTTCTCTGTCCGGCGCCCTGGACACCCCAAACGACTTTCGTGTCGCGCAATCCGAGGGCCACCACCCAAGCAATGAAGCGGGCGACGTTGCCCTCGTAGGCGTAGAGGATCTCAATCTCTTTCCGTTTAAGGAAACGTCTCAACTCTACCGTCGCTCTGGCGAGCTCCATCGGCGCCAGCGCGACCGCAGGTTTTTTGGCAGTAATGCCGCGACTTCCACGGAGGGTAATTTCCAAACGAAGCGCCATTTTTCGTCGAGCGGGTAGAGGGCTACAAGCGAAACTTCGTGACCACGCCGGCTTAGATGATCCGCTAAAATCGAAATCTGGCGGATAACGCCGCCCATGGCTAAATTTTGAATGAAAAAACAAATTTTCATGTTGATGATATTACGGATTTCCGTTTCGGCACGATAATGAAACTCAGAAGATAGTCTGCGTCGGGGGAAGCCGTCAACAGGCGCAAAACGGCCCGTGTTACAGTCGGGCGCATTTATGTTATCAAATCTCGAGATGCGAACCGCGGCCGGCAGCAGCACTCCTTCGGTGATTCTCGGACGCGACGCGATGCTGCTCGTCCTCACCTGGGCGGCGGGCACAGTAGACGCCGTGAGCTATCTCGGTCTCGGACATGTTTTTACCGCGATGATGACCGGCAATACCGTGCTTCTCGGCCTGGCGCTGGCGCAGGGCGAGATTCACGCGGCCCTGCGGTCGATCCTCGCGCTTTTGGGTTTTGCATTGGGCGTCACGGTGGGGGCCGTCATAGTGGAACACGATGAAAGCGACGACGACTGGCCCGCGTGTGTGACTGCCGCCCTTGCGGTCGAGAGTGTCATCCTCGCGGTTTTCGCCTTCGCGTGGCATTTTACAGACTCCGCGCTCGGAGGCCACAGTATCCAGCTGTTAATTGTGCTGCTGGGAAGCGCGATGGGCGTGCAAGCTGCGGCAGTGCGCCGGCTCGATGTTCCGGGCATCGCGACCACATATCTCACGGGCACGATCACAACTCTCTTCACGGATGTCGTCTCGTGGAGCCGCGCGCCGGGCCATCATTGGCACGGCCCGTCGGGCGACATGGTCAAATGGGAGCAGCGCGTCGGTCTCCTCGCCGCGGTGTTCCTCGTCTACGGCGTCGGCGCTTTATGCGGCGGATTGCTTTACGCGCACTACGCGCCCGCGGTGAGCGTCGCGCCGCTCATCGCCGTCGTTTCCGTCACGATGAACGGTACGTTCAGACACCGAACGCTGCGAAATTAGTTTTTCTCTTTTTTGTTGGGTTCATAGAGGCGCTTGATAAACCCGCTCTTGTCCAGCTCAGCAATGAAGCTTGGGTCCATGAATTCTTCCGGTTTATGCCCTTTGATCTCCGGCTTGCTGAGCGCGACGTAGTCGTACGTCGGCTGCAGCCCCTGCATGATCGGATAGGGCGTCGAGATAAAATCCTGACTGTAAATGTCGTATGAGCCGTCCAGAAGCTCCTTATCGTTATTCCGTAAATATTTCGCCAGCACCTTAAGGCTGAAGTCCTTATTCGCCTTGAAGTAGGCGATCGCCTCGACGTGCGACTTGATCATACGCATGACGGTGTCGCGGTCTTCCTGCACGTACTTCCGCCGCGTCACGACCGACATGGAAGGATACACGACCTCTTTTCGCGCGTCCCAAAGCGCTCGGTATCCCATCCTCTCGCCTTGCACGTCGGTCGGGTAGGAAACATCCGCCGCGTCGACTCCGCCGGAGGCGAGCGCTTGCAGCCGCTCCGGCGGACTGCCCATCGACATCCACGTCACGTCGCGACTCGGGTCCATGCCGTACTTGCGAATGATATGCCGCCACAGGAAATCTCCCAGCGAGCCCAGGCTGGAGGTCCCGATTCTTTTTCCCTTGATATCTTCCGGTCGTTTGATTTCCGGTTTGACCAAAAGCTTACTCTGAACTCCAGGGACGGTATGGGCCACCGTAATCAGATCGGCGCCGCTTAAATTTGCCAGCATGACCGTCGCGATGGTCACCGGCGCGGCGTAGATGCTGCCGCCAAGGATCGCCTGGGAAGTCTGGCCCGAGCCGCGCAGCAGGATCAGCTCGACGTCAAGCCCGTTCTTCTCGTAAATCTTCGCCTCTTTGGCGATCCACGGAATCCAGTTCGAGGCCGAGATCGAAGTCACGCCCCAGCGGATCTTCTTCAGCGGCTTGTCCTGCGTGAAGCCGTTCGCCGCCACGCCTCCGACGGCTGCCATGATAAAGAACACAAGAATTTTTTCGGTTAGTTTTTTCATGTTTCCAATTGGGTCTAGCGCTTAGCGCCGTCTTTGCCCAGAGCCTTGGCAAAGCCGCTCTGGTCGATTGTCTTTAAGAAGGTCGCGTCATAGAACTCCTCCGGCTTCGCGCTCGCCGCCTTTGGCTGGCGCGGCGCTAAAAAATCCAACACGCTGCGTACCCCGGCCGGCGTCGGATAAGGTATCTGCGGCATGAGATCGACGTAATAGTCGTAGCCCTCCTCGGCGCGCGCCCGGTCGCTCATTCTCAAGTAGCGCATGATCCCGGTGACGGTCCGCTCCTTTTGCGTGCGAAAGAAATGGAGCGACTCGATATAGCCCTTGAGAAAGTTCTCCACGAGCGCCGGATGAGCCTTGAGATACGGGCCCATCAAGGCGATCGAGTTGCCTGCGTAGGCGATGTCGATCTTTCTTAGATCGGCGAGCTCGCGCAGCCCCATTTTCGCCGCGATGCCGCTGAACGGCGGCGACAGCACCGTCCCCGCGATCGTGCCGCGCACGAGCGCGTTGAGGCGCCCCTGCTGGCTCTCGGCGACGGAGATGAAGATGACATCCTTGTCCGGTTCGAGGCCGTTCTTGCGCAGATAGAGCCTGAGCGCGCTGTCGGCGGAGGCGCCCGGCCGTGTGCCCGTCACGATCTTCCCTTTCAGCTCCTGCACGCTCTTGATGTCCGGATGCGTGAAAACCGTGTAGTCGAGGCGGTCCGACTGAACCGCGACGATCGTGATATCGGCGCCGCCGAGCCGCGCGCTGATCGTCGCCGTCGAGCCGGCGGCAAGGAAGTCGACCGCTCCGGAAGTGACGGCGGCGAGCGAGTTGATTCCGCCGCCCATGTAGATCGGCTCGAGGTCGATGCCGTACTTGGCAAAGAGGCCGGCCTCCTTGCCGATCGGGAGCACGCTCGAATTGACCGAAATCGAACCCTGGGCGACGCGGAGGCGCTCCTTCGGTTGGGCCGAGACGTAATTTGGAACGGCTAGAATCAAGCACAGGGTTAAGAGATATTTTCGCATTTTCTTTTCATTGCCTACAGCCTAGTGTCTGTTGGCTATTCTTCCTCGTACTGCTCTTTGAGCTTTGCGACAACAGCAGGGTCGGCGAGCGTGGTCATATCGCCGAGAGCACGGCCGTCGGCGATATCGCGGAGCAGCCGCCGCATGATCTTGCCGCTGCGGGTTTTGGGAAGCTCGGCGGCGAAGAGGATTTCATCGGGGCGGGCGATCGCGCCGATTTTCTTCGCCACGTGCGCTTTGAGCTCGTCGACGAGCGCGCTGTTGCCCTCGATGCCTCCTTTAACCGTGACGAAGGCGCAGATGCCCTGCCCTTTGATCTCGTGCTGCTTGCCGATCACCGCCGATTCGGCGACTTTCGGGTGGTCGACCAGAGCGCTCTCCACTTCCATTGTGCTGATGCGGTGGCCGGCGACGTTCATCACATCGTCGACTCGGCCCAGTAGCCAATAATACCCGTCCTTATCGCGCTTGGCGCCGTCGCCGGCGAAATATTTTCCCGGAAAGCGGCTCCAGTAGGTCTGCACGTAGCGGTCGGGATCGCCGTAGATCGTCCGCATCATCGCCGGCCACGGCTTGGTGAGCACGAGATAACCGCCGCCGCCGAGCGGAACGGAATTCCCCTTATCGTCGACAACGTCGGCCTCGACGCCTGGCAGCGGCTTGGTCGCCGAGCCCGGCTTCAGCGTCGTGATCGCCGGCAGCGGCGAAATCAGCGGATGGCCGGTCTCGGTCTGCCACCATGTGTCCATCACCGGGCAACGCCCACCGCCGATGTATTTGTGGTACCAAACCCATGCCTCGGGGTTGATCGGTTCGCCGACACTGCCCAACAGCCGGAGGCTCTTGAGATTGTGCGCTTGCGGATATTCCGTCCCCCAGCGCATGAATGTCCGAATGGCGGTCGGCGCCGTGTGAAAGATCGTCACGCCGTATTTCTCGACGATGCGCCAGAGCCGATCCTTATCCGGCCAATCCGGCGTCCCCTCGTACATGACCTGTGAGACGCCGTTCGACATCGGACCATAAACGATATGCGTATGACCGGTGACCCAGCCGATGTCGGCGGCGCACCAGAAGACGTCGTCGTCCTTCATGTCGAAGATCCATTTATTCGCGAGATGGACGCCGGTCAGGTACCCGCCGGTCGTATGCACGATGCCCTTGGGCTTTCCCGTCGTGCCGCTCGTGTAAAGAATGTAAAGCACATCCTCGCTGTCCATCTTCTCCGGCTCGCACCACATCGGCGCGTCCGCCATGAGGCGATGCCACCAGTGGTCCCGCCCCTCTTTCATGTCGATGGGCGCCGCGTCGCCGATGCGCTTGACGACGACGACGTTTTCGATCGAAGGGGTTTCTTTCAACGCCTCATCGGCGTTGCGCTTGAGCGGCACGATGCCGCCGCGCCGATAGCCGCCGTCGGCCGTGATGAGCACTTTCGCCTCGGCGTCGTTGATCCGGTCGCGCAGCGCGTCGGCGCTGAAGCCGCCGAAGACCACGCTGTGGGCGGCGCCGATGCGGTTGCAGGCGTGCATGGCAATCACGATCTCGGGTATCATACCGAGGTAGATCGCCACCCGATCGCCGCGTTTGACGCCGAGTTTTTTCAAGACATTGGCGAATTTATTGACCTCGCGCCAGACGTCGCGGTAGGTGAGCACGCGCTCGTCGCCGGGTTCGCCCTCCCAGATGATCGCCGCCTTGTTGCCACGCCCGTTCGTCAGATGCCGGTCGATGCAGTTGTAGGAGGCGTTGAGCTTGCCGCCGATGTACCATTTGGCCCAGGGGCTGTCCCATTCGAGAACCTTTTTCCACGGCTTGAACCACTCGAGCTCTTTCGCCGCCTGCGCCCAAAAAGCTTTGGGGTCTTTGCGGGCCTTGGCAAAAAGCGCGGGCGTTCTCATGTTGGCCGATTTTTTGAATGACTTGGGCGGTGGAAAGCTTCTTCGTTCCTGCAGTAACACTTCGATCGGCTTGTCGGCCATGGGTCCTCCTCGTTGGAGAGATGGTTCTCGCCCTCTTTATAAAGCGAAGCGGATTTTATGCAACCGCCGCTCGGTTGACAAGCGCGAAAATAGCCCGGCCGGCCGTCGAAAATCACGCTTGACGCATAGGCGGTTTACGGTTACACCGGCACGAGGAGGGGCCTTCATGATGCTTTGGCTGTTTCTCTTTGCGTTCACGGCGCTGCTGGGGCGTGCTCCCGAGGCCTTGGCGCAAAAAAATCCGACCATTCGCCTCGGCGTCGCCGGCATCAGCGGCACGAACGCCCATCCTTACGTTTCAAAGCAGCTGGGACTATTTCAAAAGTACAACGTCGACATGGAGCTGATCGCCTTTCAGGGCGGCAGCCAGATGGTGCAGGCGATGCTCGCCGGCGACGTGCCGATAACCTTTTCCGAAGGCTTCACGGCGCTCGCGACCGACATCAAAAACCCGCAGCTTTACTTCATCGGCGGGGTGGTGAATATCTTTCCGTTCACGATCTTGGCGAAACCCGAGATCCAGCGCCCGGCGGATTTGCGCGGCAAGAAGATCGCCATCAGCCGCTTCGGCTCCTCGTCGGACGTCGCCGTCCGAACCGCAGTCGAGCGTTACGACATGAAAGCCGACAAAGATGTCGTGATCCTTCAGGTCGGCGGCCAAAGCGAGCGTTTCGCCGCGCTCCGCTCGGGGGTCGTCGACGCGGCGATCGTCAGCCCTCCGTTCAACCTCGTCGGCCGAAAGCTCGGGTTCAAAGAAGTGATCGACGTGTCGGAGACCGGCGTCGCCTATGCGCACCAGCAGATCGTCGCGCGCAAGGACTTTATCGACAGTCAACCCGATCTCGTGTTGCGATGCATGAGGGCCGTCGTTGAAGGTCTCGGCTATTGGAAAGATCCGTCAAAGCGAGATTTGGTTACACTGAATGTCGCGAAATTTTTAAAGCTGGATCCGCAAAAAGAGAAAGACCAGCTCGACGAGACGTTTCGTTATTACGGCAAGATATTTCCCAGCAAGCCGTATGCGACGCTGGAAGGCTTGGAGCTGTCGGCCTCGATTTTGAAAAAAGCGCGGCCTGACGCAAAAGACTTAAATCCGAAAGATTTAGTCGTGAACCGATTTATGGCCGAGCTCGAAAAAGAAGGTTTTCTCGCGAAGGTCATGGGCGGAAAGTAACCCTTAGACCTGCCGCCTTGAATTCTTTCAACGAATCGTTCGACAGAAGCTCCGCATCTGCTACCAATCTTCCTTCTCGAACTTCATCCCGCGCTTCTCGGCGGCGTACTTGATGTCTTCCATCGACCACGGATTTCCGCAGGTGATGACGACGGTGCTCGCCGGATCGAAGCGGTCGCGGAGCGCTTGACGCGAAAACTTTTTCGCCAAAGTCGGTTTGACGGTTTTATCCAGTGCCGCTTTGGCTTTCGCCGTATCGCCGCCCTTCGACGCAATTTCGTCCAAGTCCTCCTGTTCTTTGATCGGCAGCTCTAGAAGATAGCGCAGCACATTGTTCGCGCGTCCCTGGCCCAGCTTGGGATCGTTCGTATCGCGCTGAGTCGGACGGCTCACCGTCGGCACGTAAACAAAATCGAAGCGCTGTGCGGCTTCGATATCGAGCAGCTCCTGATAATAATCCAATTCTTCGTAAGTGCGGTTGGTATGGAGGAGCGTATATCTGACTCCGTCGGTTTTCCCGGCGGCGGCTTCGTGGTCTAGCTGTTTGGCCATCGAGCGGAACGGCGCGAGGCCCGTGCCGGTGCCCACAAGGATGACGTTTTTAAATCCGGCGGCGCGCTTGTCGAGCGTAAAATCGCCCGCGATCTTTTCGTAATAGACGATCTTGTTGTCGCCGTCCGGCTTCATGCGGAACATCGACTCGGTGAGCCGCCCAGGTACGCCGCCTTCCATCTCCAAAATCACGTAGAATTCCAGCCAGCCGTTCTCCTCCGTCTCAAACGGCGCGGAGCAGATCGAGTACGAATGCGTCACCGCCCCGCGCTTCATCTTTCCCTCGGCGTCTAGGATAGTTTCATATTCCACTTTGCCGCCGTCCTTGACGAGCTTTTTGGTCATGCGGCAGTCGTTTCGTTGCAGCGCCATGTACTGCCCGGCCTTGTATCCTGGGAATCGACTGCCGACCTCCGGCGCTAGGCGAAATACCGCCAGCACATCGGAGGAATATCGCCAGGAAACCATCGTCCCGATCTTCTTATCAGCCATTGCTCACCTGACTTTCTTAAATTATGACTCTTGGGCTACTAGCCCGCGAGACGTTAGAGTTGGAATTGCTAGCGGAATCTCGCCGACCGCGGCGAGAGGTGGGCGTCTTACTGAAGGTCTTTACTGCCGTCGAATTCAGGTTCGGTACCCCGCGAATCTTTGTGGGTGAAAGAAACGAGCTCCCAGAGCTCCTCGCCAGCCGGTCCCTTGAGGATGTAGATATTTTCGTCGTCGCCCGAGACGCGATAATAGCTTCCCTGCGGGCTGTACCAGCGGTCCATGACGGCGATGACCTTGATCGACCGGTCGCCGAGAGTGAAGCCGGCAGGATTTTCCGCGCCCTTTCCGCTGGAGTCAAATTCGATTTTCACCTTCATCGCGCTCTTCCCTAAGCTTTTCGCATGCTATATATACTACAAATTTTGACCAATCAAGAGAACGATGAAAAACGCGATCGCACGCCTGAAAGAAGAATTGATCGACGCCGCAAAAATCCTCTCGCGTGAAGAGCTGGTCCGCGGCTTCGGCCACGTGAGCGCGCGGCTTCCCGACACCAAGCGTTTTCTACTGACGCCGCGTGTGAGCCTGGCGCTCGTCAAGGCGAAAGAGCTTTTGCTCATGGACTTCGACGGCCGTGTCGTCGAAGGCGGCACAACCCCACCCTTCGAAGCCGCGCTTCACGCGGCGATTTACCGCCATAAACCGAACGTCCACGCCGTCACGCGCATCCACGCCCGCAAAGCGAATTATTTCTCCGTGACGAAGACGATCATTCTCCCCGTCCACAACCATGGCAGCTTTTTCTCCGGTGGCGTGCCGGTATTTAAGAAAACGCCGCTCATCTCGACTCGCCAGTTAGCCGATGAGGTAGCGAATCTCCTCGAGAACCGCCCCGCGGTCCTTCTCCGCGGCAACGGTCAAGTGACCGTGGGTCGTTCGGTGGCCGAAGCTGTCATGATGGCCATTTATTTGGAAGAAGCGGCCGACATGCTACATGGCGCGTTGCAGCTAGGCGAACCGATTTTTCTTGGCGAGGAAGAGTCCGGGCTGGGGAAAAAAGAAACCCTGCCCCCGGTCGATTTAGAGCGGGCGTGGAATTATTACAAATCGAGGTCGCAGGAAAAAACCAAACCGCAGCGGAAATAATATTCGAATTCGGCGGGACCGCGATCGTTTGCTTGCTACGATGTAGGTTTGATGTTAGCGTAACGCGAATTACGACATGGACCTCGGTCTCGCTACTCTCGTTTTACTCGCGTTATCGTTTGATTTTATCAATGGATTTCACGACGCGGCGAACTCCATCGCGACCGTGGTATCCACCCGGGTTCTGACGCCGCGCCTGGCAGTATTCTGGGCCGCTTTCTTTAACTTCATCGCGTTCCTCGTCTTCGAGCTGCACGTCGCAAACACGATCGGCAAGGGCATCGTTGATCCGGCCATCGTCGACCGTCACGTGATCGCTGCGACTCTTATCGGCGCATCGGCATGGGATCTTATCACTTGGTACTGGGGCTTGCCGACGAGCTCGTCTCACGCGCTAATCGGAGGCTTCGTCGGCTCCGCTCTCGTCAAGGCCGGCGTGGCGTCTCTGGTACTGCCGGGCATTACGAAGACCGTGGTTTTCATGGTTCTTGCGCCGCTCATCGGTCTTGTCCTGGGTCTCCTTCTGGGTGCGATGATTTATCGCGTGTTTCAGCATCAATCTCCGGGAAGCGTCGACGGAGCATTTCGCAAGGGGCAGCTCCTTTCGGCAGCGGCATACAGTCTAGGACACGGAGGCAACGACGCGCAGAAAACGATGGGAATTATTGCGGTGCTGCTCTTTTCAGCTGGGGTCTTAGGACCACAATTCTACGTGCCGCTCTGGGTGGTTCTATCCTGTCACGCGGCAATGGGGCTGGGAACGCTCTTCGGCGGGTGGAGAATCGTAAAGACGATGGGGCAGAAGATCGTAAAGTTAAGACCGATCGATGGCTTCTGCGCTGAAACGGGAGGGGCGATGACTCTTTTCGTCACAGGGATGCTGGGCATCCCCGTGAGCACGACTCACACAATTACGGGTTCGATTATGGGAATTGGGTCGCTTAAACGGATGACAGCGGTGAGATGGGGAGTGGCCGGCCGGATCGTTTGGGCATGGATATTTACGATCCCTGCGTCGGCGGCGATCGCCGCAATTTCTTACTGGCTCGCCTCGGCGATCTGGCCGACCATTCCCCTAAAATAGTTCTCTTACTTTTTACCCAATTCGAAGTTCGCCTTGGCATCTTCCTTTGCCTTGACGGTGACCTTCTGGCTCGATTTGCCGAGCGTTTCGTGCCACACCTCTACGGTGTAGCTTCCGGCCGGAACGTCGGTCAGCTTGAAATTCCCGGAGTTGTCGGTCACGGCGACATAGGGGCTCTCGGTCGCCACGAGCCATCCGTTCATCCAGCCGTGCACATCGCACTTCACATTGATCGCTTCGGGCTTCTCGATCTTGACCTCGACGGTCTTCTTGAACTTCGGCTGTGCGATGTTGAATGTCGGATTCGCCTTGCTGTAGGAGTGGATGTTGTGCAGGATGCCGTCCGGGTTGTTGATCTCGACCGGCGTGCCGACCGGGAAGGCGAGCACGTGCGGGTGATACTCGCAGTCTTTCTGGTCGAGATTTATCTTCTTTACGTCAATCTTTTTGCCGGTCTTGATGTCTGTAATCGAAACGACGGCATTGGCTAGGTTGCCGTTGTTGACGACGAGCGACTTATCCGTCTTCTCGCCCTTGCCGCAGACCTCTTTATCCTTCGTGATCTCGAGCTTTTTGGGCGCCGGCGCGCTTCCCGCGAATTTCACTGTGCCGGAAATGCTGCCACCGTCCTTCACGTCTCCGCCTGTATAAGCCGACAGATAAGATGGCGCAATCGCCACTGAAGCGCCCAACACAACCGCCAAAACACTGACTTTATTCATGCTTTCCCTCCTTGACAGGTTAGATGCTCCTACAGGTTAGATGTCAAAGCATAGCCACTTATTCAACGCGATTTCAACGGGTTGCGACCCGGCCTTTCGGAGCGGGCTTTCCCGACGGCTTTTCCGCCGCGACGGGCCCCGCCGCTCGACCCAGCGACATAATGTAGTCTCGCAGCGCTTCGATCTGCCGGTCGTCCTTGCCGCCGAGAACGTTGTCGGGGCCGCCCGGGAAAAACGACGGCATCTTCGTTCCCGGCTGAACTTTTTGCGGATCCTGCAGCCATTTAATGATCCAGTTGGGGTTCAATCTATTCCTAGCCAGTGTTAGATCC
>DATJFG010000021.1:0-2424 GCA_035495775.1 Verrucomicrobiia bacterium
ATCAAGTTCGATTTGTGAAACGTTGGCTAACGCGACTTGGACTGACGATCACTATCTTCGGCCCACCTATCTCTTTCTGGGTCTATTCCGAATTGGCCGTACCGGGAGCAGTACTGCTCTATGGCTTAGTCATCGTTGCAATCGGCCATTTTGAAGATGTAACAGAATTCGCATTTGCATCGCTCCGAGTAAAAATGGAGGGCAGAATCAGCCAAGCTGACCAACTGCTCGCACAGCTAAGGGAAATTGGTTCCGAAATCACCGCGGCACACCTCGAAACACTAATTAACTCACACTTCCTCGCTGGTACCCCGTTTGGCCGAAAGGTGGCGCAACATCGACAACTAATGTCCGCGCTTGAGAAAGCAGGGGTGCCTGAGAATCGTCGAAGGATCGTTGAGCAGCGGTGGCGTTGGGGTGTCGAAAAGGTAATAGCAGTCGCAATGCGTAGCGCCGCGAACGAAGCGCTTGGAGATCATGCAGACAACAGAGTGAAGCTGAATGCGGAATTTGACAAACTTCTTAAGCAGCGCGACGGCGTAATCGCTTCACCCGCTGAGTTTAGATCGGTGTTGCAGGAGTCCGGCGCCCTTACCGCCGCAACCACCAGCTGGCTCGATGAGCTCGAGCACTATCAGGCCGGCGGTGAATTCCGGCGAGAGAAAGAATTTCAATAGTGCCCCAGCAAGCTATTCGGCCGCCGACCTGAGTGCAAATTCTTAGTTTTGACCTTTAATGTTGCGGTGCCAACGTCCCATGCTTCAGGCTCAGCCTTTAATACGGCAAAGCCGAAAGCCGACGCGGCGGTGGTCATGCTGACCGCCGTCTATCTTCACTTGAGTGGTCACGCTGGTCTCACCTTTGACGCTAAGGACATTGCCTTCGTGTGGCGCGTTGTATCCCGCTGTCCCTTTTCTTTCACCTCCGCCTAATGCAGAGATTTTCCCGGTCACCGTATGCCCGTGCCCTGGAACAATGTGCGAGTGACTACCGTTGCCTTCTAGAGTTATTGGTGTTCCAATGATCATCAGGCGCAGCGCCTCTTCGACGGTCCGCTTCTTGGTGCCTTGCCCCGAGAGCTTCTGAGCCTCGGCCACCAGCTCATCGTCGATCTCGATATTCGTGCGCATCGTGGCGCTCCTTGGGCGCGGTCCTATGGCTTATGGTCCCCGCGCCTCACTCCTTCCTGTCCCAGCTCGTCTTGCTGGCGCCCTTGCCGGGGACGGAGCAGAAACTCGGATTCGGATTAGAAAACTGGAGCCAGATTAGAGTTTATCGCCGCCGGGCGGCGCACAGGACGAGTTCAGCGTCGTCGCCTAGCATCCGAGAAGCGAGAGCGGCGGCATTCGAATCTACGCCGACTTCGATTTTACCGACCCCGATATGACGCAGTCCTCAGCGCGATTTCGCGCTGATCCCCTGCTCGGCGGCATCGCGCAGCGATTCGATTTCGCGCAGGCGAGCGCCGATTTCATTTGGCGCCGGAACGGCGTCGAGCTCCTCTTCCGGCGGATACCGGTATGCGAAACCCCAGGTCGTGATCGGTTCCAGCCGCGACATTGCCGCCGCCAGCCCCGGATAGGCCGGGCTCGCCAGCGTTGCGAGCGCCGCGAGATCGTGCGTCTTCGGAAACGAAATGCCGGCCGATACCAAGAGCGCTTTGATGATTTTTTCCGCGGACTGCTGGCAGTGATAGGCCGCCACGACCGGCAGCGGCGGCGATCCGTTCATGCAGTGCTTGGCCGCCACAATGTCCTGATCGGCGATGGCGAGCCAGCGCGCCGCCTCGGCGCGTCGCACCTCGGCGTCAGGGCCGCTCATAGACGGTGACCCCCTCCTTTGCCGCCGCGTAGCACAACGTCCCCGGGATCGCGGCGCGCCGGCGAAATGTGCTCTCCCTGATCGGCACGACGTCGGCGGACCTGCGATAGGCGCGGCGCGCCTCGAAGCCCGCAGCCAACGTCACCTTCGCGGGCGGCGTATCGTCATCGACGATGACGAGAAGATCGTAGTCGCTGTCCGGCCCCGCTTGGCCGCGCGCGCGCGAGCCGAACGCGATCACGCGTCGCGGCCGAAAATAGGCGACCACCGGATCGAGAAGCTCCGGCGGCGGGCTGGCCATGGCGAGCTTGCTCTCCATAAGCCGAACTATACACGAGCGAATGCCCGAGGTCGAAGAATGCCGAAGACCGGCAATCACCGCGCGCTTCCGCCCGCCTTGTCCCAGCTCGTCTTGCCGGCATCCGTTCCGGCGACGGAATACAGCGCGCCGGGGGCGTTCCTCGTCTTCTGGAATTGCTCGAGGGTTTCGCCGCGCATCGCGGCGTAGATGTGGAGGTTGGAGACGCCGACGACGGCGCCGAGCTTCTCGAGCATGAAGAAGATCGCGCCGTAGCGGATGAGCCCGCGCCAGTCGCGGCGGCG
>DATJFG010000022.1:0-2639 GCA_035495775.1 Verrucomicrobiia bacterium
ACGAGATCGATCCGCTCGCGTGCAAGGGCTGCTTTATCTGCTGGGTCGAATGCTATCGTACGGCGGCGGACTGCATCCTGGTCGACGGCAAGACCTTCGACCCCGGCATGCGGGCCAAGCATTTCGGCGAATGACGGGCGAGCGCCCGTCCTAAATTCGGAGGTGAATGTGGCGACGGTTTTATCCGGCAACAGCGCGGCGGCGTGGGGCTTCAGGCTCTCGCGCGTGCAGTGCTATCCCTATTATCCCATCACGCCTTCGACGGCCTGCTCCGAAGAGATCGCGAAATGGGTCAACGACGGCGTCATCGACACCGTGACGATCAACGCGGAATCCGAGCACAGCGCGGCGAGCCAGATCATCGCCGCGGGAAAAAGCGTCCGCGCCGGCACCGCGACGTCGTCCAAAGGTCTCCTCTACATGATCGAGGTGCTGGAGAACGCGGCCGGCGGCTCGATCCCGTGCGGGCTGTTTCTCGGCAACCGCGCGACCGGCGCGCCGATCAATATCTGGGCCGACCACACCGACGCCTACGCTATGCGCGACAGCGGCGCGATCCAGATTTTCGCCGCCGACGCGCAGGAGGCGCTCGACGACGTCATCCAGGGGTACCGGATCGCCGAAGACTTGAGCGTCAGGCTGCCGTTCGCGATCAATCTCCGGGGCTTCAGCGGCACGCACGCCTACGAAGGCGTCGAGATTCCCAAGCCGGAAGACGTGGACCGCTACCTTCCGCCTTACGTTTCTCTTGCGCCGCTGTTCGCGCCCGAGCGTCCCGTGACCTATAACGCGATGCTCTCCGCCGTCCCCTATCGCCGGCACAAGAGAAACCAGACCGCGGCGCTCAGAAGCGCAGCCGACGTTGCGCTCAAAGTCGGGCGCGAATTCGCCGAGCGCTTCGGCCGGAGCTACGGCTTTTTTGATTGGATCGGCGATGAGAAGGCCGACATCGTCGTCGCGCTCATGGGCGAATCGGCCGGCGCGGGCGAGATCGTCGCGCGCCACCTGCAAGGGAAGGACGGCATTCCGGGCGTCGCGCTCTTGAAGCTCCGTCTCTTCTCGCCGTTTCCCGCGCGCGAGATCGCCCAAGCCCTGGCGCACGCCGGGACCAAGGCGCTCGTCGTCTTCGACGAAGGGCTGCCGCACGGCGCCGTGCTGCCGCCGCTGGCGCAGCGATTCGCGGCGGCGCTCCAGATGCATCTCGGCGCGAACGCGCCGCGGCTTGCGAGCGTCGTCGGCGGACTCGGCGGCAGCGAGGTGAGGCAGGAGCATTTTCAGACGATGTTCAACCTCGCGCACAACCTTGCCGAGGGCGCGGAGCCGCGGCCCGAGCCTTACTGGCTCGACATCGACGAAGACCCGATCTTCGCCGAAGATCTCGACAAGGTGAGCCCGAAGCTCTGGAACCAGTGGCGCCAATACTGGCGCTACAGCGAGCGCAACGAAAAATTCTTCGCGCCGATTCCGCCGGAAAGCGACGAGATCCGCATCTACAGCCGCGCGGGGCAGGGGGCGATCACCTCCGCCGTCGGCTTCACTGGCGCCGGCATCGTGAGCGGCCTTAAGCTCTTGACCGTGCCCGCCTTCGGCTCCGAGCGGCGCGGCGCGATCATCACCACCGACACGCTGGTCAACTACAGCGGCGGCAAAAAGATCCGCTCGTTCAGCCGCGCGTGGAACGCGGTCGTGCTCTACGACGACACGATCCTCCAGTCGCCCGAGCACAATGTGCTCGACGGCGTCAAAGAGGGCGGTACCCTGCTCGTCAACAGCGACCGGCTCACGGCGGATAAGATCCGCGCGATGCTCGGCGCAACCGAAAAGCGCGCGCGCATCTTCACCGTGCCCGCCTCCGACATCGCGCGCCGCCTCGGCCTCAAGCACATCAACATGGCGATGCTCGGCGCGCTGCATCGCGTGTACGACCGCGTGCCGTTCGAAAAGGCGCAGGCCTATTACGATCAAAATGTTCCCAAGCCGAAAGAGAAGAGCATGGAGGCGATCCGCTTGGGCTTCGCGGAGACGACCGATCAATCCGCGAAGAAGCCGCCGCGCGCGCCGAAGCTCGTCGTCAAGCAGGAATTTCTCGACTGGCGCCCGGAGGAGCATTTCCAGGGTGCCTGGCCGTCGGAGATGGAGGAGGTGCGCGGATGAGGAGAGTTTCGATGATTTTTGCCGTCGCGGGGGAGGGCCATGTTTAACATTCTTTTCAACCGCGAGATCGGCCCCACGCGCCACAGCTTTCTGCTGCCGGAGCCCGTCATGGATATCGCCGACTACGGCGCGGTGCCGACGACCGGACTCACCTCCGGCCATCAGGGCTGCACCGGCTGCGGCATGGTGGTGGGCACGAACCAGGCGCTCCGCGCGCTGAAGCTCATGGGCAAGCATGTCGTCGCGAGCATCGGCACCGGCTGCAACGAGGTCATTACGACGCAGAACACCTCCTGCTGGGGCGCGGTGTCGGTCGATCATAATAATTTTCCCAACACCGGCTCGACGCTCTCCGGCAACATCGCGGTGCTGAACGCGCTCGCGCGCGCCGGCCAAGTCGCGCCGGAGGATTTCGTCAACGTCGGCATCGCCGGCGACGGCGGCACCTACGACATCGGCCTCCAGGCGATGCTCTCGTGGATCGC
>DATJFG010000023.1:0-26864 GCA_035495775.1 Verrucomicrobiia bacterium
ACAGCATCCCATCTTTTCTCCTGCGCTCCGACGGCGATCGAATCCACGGCATCGGCGACATTCTCATTAATTACCGCTATCAGGCGCTGGAAGAGAGCGCACGCCTGCCGGCGTTCGCGCCCCGCTTCAGTTTGATCCTGCCCACCGGCAATCGCCGGCACGGTACCGGCAACGGCGTCGTCGGATACCAATGGCAGCTGCCGTTCAGCAAGAAATTCCCGCCGCGCTTCGCGGCTCACGCGGATCTGGGTCTGACTTATTTACCGGGCGTACGCGGACCGCTCGACAGCGGCGGATTATCGTCGAAACACTCGCTCGTCTCGTATAATCTGGGCGCGAGCGGCATTTTCGCGATTACGTCGCGAGTTCACGCGATGCTGGAATGGGTGGGGACCTTCGAAGGGAATCTAAATGGACGCGGCCGGCCCAAGAGCGATTTTATCTCGATGGTCTCGCCCGGCCTCCGCGCCTCCGTCGTAGATGAAGACGAATTGCAGATCGTGACCGGCGTCGGTCTGCCGATCGGGGTCAGCAAGGCGGCCGACAACTTCGGCGTTATCCTATACCTCTCGGTCGAGCACAAGCTGTTCTGAGCGAAAAAAAGGCAAAAGGAGGTGAGTCTCCTTTTGCCTTCTCTTGTTATCTTTTTTACTTGCTTACTTGCCCGAGCGCGTCGCGCTCCAGTTACCGGCGCCCTTCGCCGTGCCTTCCATCTTGTCGCCGTTCACCTTGCCGGTGTATTGCGCGTCGCCGGCGCTGAAAGTGATCTGCTCGCCGCGGAGCCGCCCTTTGACCGGGACATTCTTGCCGCCGCTGTTGATCGTGCCGGAAATCATCTGAAACTGCTGTTTGAGATCGAGCTCGCCCTGCGGCATCTTCCAGGTGCCCTGAACTTTCGCTGGCACAAGCCAAAAATGCGCGGTGCACCACGAGGAGCAGCCGTTCGTGACATTCGCGGTCTCGTCGTCCTCCCAGTCGCCCATAGTGAAGGAGTTCGACACGACGCGCGTGCCCGGCTTCATGTCGAGAATCTTCGGACGAAGCTTCAGGTTGATCTCGGGCAGAAGAAACATCGTGATCACGGTCGCCTTGGAAAAATCAGTCTCGAAGAGGTCGGCCTTCATGAACTGGGCCTTGTCGGTGACACCTTCTTTGGCGGCGTTGCGCTTGGAAAGTTCGACCATGTCCGGATTGTATTCGATCCCCAGCGCGCGAGCGCCGCGTTTGGCGGCGGTAATGACCGTCCGGCCATCGCCCGAGCCCAGATCGATGACGTAGTCCTGCGGCGTCACTTTGGCCAAGTCGAGCATCTTATCGACGAGCGCCTGCGGGGTCGGCACCCACACGACGTCCTTACCCTCCTGTCCGACCTGCGGCTTGAATTCCTCCTTCGCCTTGTATTCTTCTTTAAGCGGCTGAGCGGCGGCAGAACCGCCGGCCATGAGAACCAGCGCCACCGCCCACATCCATAGATGCAAAAATCGCGATGCTTTCATGTTTTCCTCCGTTGGGTTCGTATGCTGTGCAGTCGAGGTTTCATACCCCGGTGTCTGTGAAATGTCCATAGCCTTGGCGCGGCACCTTTATTCACCCCCGGAAAGGTGCCACGATTTAAAAAGGGGCGAAGGAGATGGACGAGGCCGAGAAAAAGAAGGGCCTGTGGAATTTCGCCAAGACGACGGTGACGCACTGGCTCGGCGAGGAGCCGTTCCAATTGGCGGCGGCACTCGCCTATTTCACGCTTTTCTCATTGGCGCCGCTCCTCATAGTCTTGACCGGAATTGTCGGTTTATTGGCCGGCGAATCAACGGCGCAAAACTATATCCTCAGCTCGCTCAGCGGGATGATCGGCGAGCAGAGCGCCCGTGCGCTTCAGGAGATGATGCAAAAAGCCGGCCGGGAAAACGGCGGCCTCCTCGCCACTATCATCGGCATCGCCCTGCTGCTCGTCGGCGCGGCCGGCGTGGTCGGACAGCTCCAGTCCTCGCTCAACAAGATCTGGGGCGTCGAGGCGAAAACCCAAAAAGGCATCTGGCCAATCCTGCGCGCCCGGTTCGTATCATACGCCATGCTGCTCGCGATCGGCTTCCTGCTTTTGGTATCGCTCGTCGTCACCACCGCCGTTTCGGCCCTCAGCGACTATTTGAGCGGCCTTCTGCCCGGCATCGAGTCCGTTTGGCCCGCCATCGATATCGCCATCTCGTTCGGCTTCACGACCGCCTTGTTCGCTATGATTTATAAATTTCTGCCGGACGCGCGTATCACATGGAGGGATGTTTGGGTCGGCGCGGCCTTGACCGCGTTTTTTTTCAGCGTGGGCAAGCTCGCGATCGGTTTGTATCTCGGCAAGAGCGCCGTCGCGTCGTCCTACGGCGCGGCGGGCTCGCTGGTCACGGTCTTGCTCTGGATCTACTACTCTTCGGTGATTTTCTTCTTCGGCGCCGAAGTAACGCGGGTCTTTGCGACGCAATACGGCGCAGGTCTCAGGCCAACCGCAATCGCCGAGACGACCAAGAACGGAGAAAAAAAGGAAAAGCAGATCGAGCAGCAGAACCCTGCCACGGTGCAGCGCTAGCGGCCGTTCGGCTTTTGCCCGCCGCGCGCAAGGCGCTCGGCGATGATGCGGTAGACTTCCGGCGAAAAACCTAATCCCACGTGCGTCGTGCCCACTTCGACATGTTCGACCATATCACAATCATGATCGATGCATGCTTTCCATGCGACGACTCCGTCAAAGCGCGAATAGATCGCCGTCACGGGCGTCGTGAGCGCGATTTGGTTACGGAGCTCGACCTCGGCGACGATCGCGTCGATATCTATGCCGCGGCGCTTCATCGCATGCACCACGACCGTGTATTTCGGCCCGCCGACGACCGGCGTCCCAAGTGTAATCACTTGTTGCACGAGGTCGGGCCGCTCGCGCGCCGCCTCCCGCGCCAAATAGCCGCCCAAACTCCAGCCCACGATCTGCACCGGCTGTCCGCTGCGACGTGACAGTGACACGAGACGTTTGAGGACGCGGGCCATGAGTTCCGGTACATCCTCAGACTTTTTTCGGCCACCGATGCCCCTGACCCGGTAGCCGAGGAAGCGTAGAAATTTGCGCAAGAGAACGGTCGTCGCGTCGCCCACGCGATAGCCGGGCAGCACCAGCACCGGCTCGCCCCGGCCGCGAGGCAGGCGCGACAGCGACGGGAGTTTGAAGATGAGACGCGGCAGCTCGAACAGACCGCGCATTTCACGGAAGAGGCCCGACACCGCCGGGGGCTCGATCGTCTCGAGAATTTTTTCCACGTCAATTGAAGAAGCCATGGTTACTGAAGACCCGCAGCCGCGAGATAGCGGATATCGACAAAGCGCTCGGCCGTCGGCAGCGGCTTTTCAAGCGTGCCCGCCTGGCCCATATATTCGATCACACGGTCTAAACCTTTGATATTGATTTCACCCTGTCGTGGCAAGACCCCGCGCTCGGGCTCGAAATAAAGCTTGAGCGTCTGCTCGGCCGCCGCAGCCGAGGCATCGGTCGTCTCGACGATCGTTTTTACGATCAATGGACGCTTCGCCGGATCGCGAACAAACTTGAAAGCAGCGGCCAAGCCGCGCGCGTAGCGCACCAGAGTCTCCTTATGAGCAGCGGCCCAGGAGCGCCGCGCGGCGGTGACGGTATACAGCAGTTCGGGCACCGCCTCAGTTGAAAGACCGAGCACGCGGCAGCCTTTTTCGACGGCGGAAAAATCCTGCGGCTGACCGAGCGGAGCGGCGTCGCATTCGCCGCGGACGAGGCACTGGAAACGCGCCGGCGTCCCTTCAATGATTTTTACGCGGAAATCACCCGCACGAAGACCATGGAGCGCAAGAAGCTTGCGCGTCGAAATCGTGATCGTTCCGCTCTCGTCGGCCAGCGCGACGAGCTTCCCTTTGAGATCGGCGAAAGTTTTGATCGCGGGCTTCGCGATGAGGCTGTAAACGGGGTTGTTAAATTCGGCTGCGATCGCGACGGCGTCGGAGTGCGCAAGGGCGGCGCGGATCAGGAACGGCGTGGCCACATGTGTGATATCGGCGGTATCGTCATGCAGCGCGTCGATCATTTTATCGGCGCCGCCGGGAATCGGCACGATAACGCGAAAGTCGAGCCCCTCGCGGCGAAAAAAGCCCTCTCGATCGCCGATAACGATCGGCAGCGAGAAGATGCTCCGGAGCGACGAATAGGCCTGGGCGTAGCGCAGAGGAATCACCTCGGCGGCATGCAGCTGGCTTTTATAAGACGCGTAAACGAGAAGAACGAGGAAGACCGTCGCGGCGCTAAAGAGTCCGCGCACTCCGATGTTTACTTCCCAATGCGCTGCATCGTGCATTCGGTCTCGACCGCCACCAGAGGTTTTTTCGTCATCGGGGTACGCCGCAACACTCTCGTCTGCTTAAAGCCGTCCTTACTGCAGGAGATCGTCACCTTTTCGGGCGTGATGTCCTTGCCGAATCCCGGGAGTTTGTACGAGCCCGCCGCCGTCGTGCGCGTGATCACCGTGCCGCGTCCCTGGATGTCGGCGGTCACTTTGGCGTCGCCGATCGCCTTGCCGGATGTGTCTTTGACAAAGCCAAAATAGGTCGGCCCATTGTCCTCGTGAACGTCCGGTTCATCGTTACTGCCTCCCGCCCAGCCTGCTACGGGGAGCAGCATCACCGCGACCGTGAGTATGAAATGTCCGATGATAATACGCATGAGACCCGGTTTAACGAATGAAGTAGCCTCTGAGAATATAGCCGAAAGCCAGCATCGCGGCCAAGGGCACCGCCCACGACCAGCCACCCTGCACGCGCGCGGTAAAAGATGCCGGCAGCGACGATACCAAAATAGCCGCCGCCAGCGCGCCCAGCGCGGAAGTCGCAATCCAGCCGTACCAATACATCGCCGGCTGCTCCGCGGCCGGTTTCACGAAAAGGTAAAACTCCTCTGTCGCCGGATGATAGGTGAAAAGCGCGAGGTTATACTGAATCGACACCAGGTAAAGGACGGCGAAGGCGACGGCGAACGTAATTGAAAAAGCGGCCAACGAACGCTGTGGCATTTATATTTCGAAGCCCCGGATATTGTTGAGCACATGTCCGACGATGAAGCTCCACCATACCACGAAAGCGAGCAGTGCGGTGAGCGCCGCGCGCGTGCGCGCGTGATCCGCCGGCGCCTTGCGCCAGAAATACCAGTACGCCGGCAGAACGCCGAGGCCGAGCGTGACAAAATGCTCTTTCAGCTCGAAGGAGCCGTTGGCCGCATAAAGCTGCATCTGCTCAAGGACAATGCGGACATTCAATCGATAGGACGGATAAATGACCGCGCCGACGGCGGCGGTGGCGACATATAAAACAACCACGGCGTTGGCGTAGGCGTCCGGAGGAACCGACCGCATTCGCCCGACGAACGATTCGGCGCGCTGCCGCGCCGGGAGCCACGCCCCGATCGTCTGATGGGTGATCGCGCCCAACAGCGTAACGGCGAGAAGCGCGTGAGCGATGAGTAGAATAACGATCATGCTCCAGGCCAATTTACTTCATCCCGCCGGAAGCTGTCCAGCCTTTTTACTTCAGCACCTCGATATAGCCCATCCTCCCCGAGAGATTGCCCGACCACCAGATGCGGTTTGGGTTGGTCGGATCGACCTCGATCCGCCGCGGATCGGACTCGGCGCTGATCAAAGGAAATTCGGTAAATCTCTCGCCCTTCAAATCGAATCGCGCGATCTTGTCCACGTGCTGCTCGCTCAGCCACACGACGGGCGCTCTGGGATCGCCCTGGACGGAGTAAACGCCCGCGTCGTCGCTCGGCGGATCGAAAACGGTCATCTTGGTCGTCTTGTAATCGACTTTCATGAGCTTGCCGACGCCGTGGAGACCGACCCAGACATTGCCGTCGAGATCCATGCCGCCCTTGCGCGCGACGGGGTTTTTGACAAAGATCGGAAATTCGTCGATCGCTCCGGTAACGGGATCGATACGCCCCATCTGGTTGACGGCATTCTCGATAAACCACACCTTGCCGTCGCCGGAGATCGCCATGCCGTAGGGACTCGCCGTCTTGCCGCGCTTTACGCCGGCGGGGACATCGTAGACCGTGAACTCTTTCGTCTTCGGATCGAGGCGGATCACCTGATTGGCAGCGATCGAATTCAGCCACACGGTGCCGTTCGGGTGAACGCGCATGGTGTTGCCGCTCGCCGAGCCGCTCTTAAGCTTGGGCAGCTCGTAAACGTCAAACTGCTTCGACTTCGGATCGTAGCTGAGCCAGCGGCGATTCGGACCGCCGTCGATGAACCAGAGCTTGCCGTCGGGCGCGCGGTTGATCGCGTTCAAGCGATTGGTCGGCGAACTTCCGGCGGGCGGCGCGATCTCGCTGTAGGTGAGCGCTTTGCCGTCGAGGCGCCCGAGCTTGCCGCCGACGCGCTGGGTCACCCAGCCGTTGCCGTCAAGATCGACCGCAACTTCGTGCGGCTCGGCGGTGTTATTGGGCAGCTCGAACTCGACCGCGACATATTTCATTCCGTCGCCCTTCACGGGCTGGCGCGGCAGGCGACTGTTGGGATCGGGCTTGGGCCGGCCGCCGGCGCTCGACTCGGAGAAATTCGCGAGAGCGTAATCGAGAACTGTCTTGGCCTCGTCATCCGTCAGCGGCTTCGCCGTCGTGGAACCCTGGGCGTACATGCGCATGTTTGCGAGGATCGTCTGCCAGCGCTCGCGGCTGACCCGCACGCGACTGATTCGCTGCGTGTCGTGGCAGGAGACACATTTCGCCTCGACGATCGGCCTGCCCGTGCCTTCGGGTAGCGGGGCGGGCGGCGGTCCTTCGCCTCCCTCGCCGACTTGCTCGCCCGGCAAACGGCCCGGCCATGCGCCGGGCAATGCCGGCGCGCGCGAAACCGTAAGGGATACATTAATAGTCGCCGGCTTATCGGCGACGACCTCGACCGGCGCCGACCAATCGCTTTGATGCTCACCGCCGATGGCTTGGACCGCGTACTTGCCCGACGGCAGATTATTGAGCGAAAAGCGTCCCTGCGGCTGGCTAACAACCATAAACGTGAGACGGCGCTGTTCGTTTTTCATCTTCACGAACGCGCCCGCGACCGGCCCTCCAGAAGCATCTTTGACGATTCCTTGCAAAACCCCGGCGCGGTCCTGCCCTTGGGCCGCATACGGTAGAAGAAAAACGACAGCGGCGACAACTGTTCTCCTGAGCGCAAGCGGCCTCATCATGATTTCCTCCTACAGTAGAAAAAAAAAGGCCCGAGTCGATGCGGCTCGGGCCTTTTGTCTTTGTTGGCTTTAACGGCTTGCCGTTTCCCTGTTTCGCTCCAGCGGCTCAAGCTTAAGCACCGACGCGCCGTGATTGCTGCCGACCCAGAACGTTATAGGGGTGGTGGAGTTGTCGACAAAGACACGCCGGATATTCGTCTCGCGCGGCAATAGATACTCCGTCACCTGGCCCGTCTTGGGGTTCAGCCGCGCCACCCGGTCGGTCCACATCGAACCGGACCACACGTCTCCGTTCTTATCCGGTACCACGGCATACGGCGCGCTCCAGGCGGTGGCGAGCTTCCATTCCTGGATTTTTTCCGTTTTGGGGTCGAGCATGCCCACACCATTCGCGCCGTACTCGGCGAACCACAAGCGCCCCTGCTCGTCGAACCGCCCGCGGCGCGGACGCGACCCGGCGGTCACGGTCGAATAGACCTTGAACTCTTTCGTCTTGGCGTCTATGCGGCCGATGTTATTGGCGCCGAACTCCAGTAGGTAAAGATTGTTCTGCGCATCGGCGGGGATGCCGTAGGCGTTGATCGACCGTTTCTCACCGGGAATCTGAAACTCGCCCAGGTTTTCAAATTTTCCACTCCCCACATCGAGGCGGTAAATTGCATGAGTGTCTTGGTTATTGGTCCAAACTTTTCCATCGACGTGTGAGCCGGTGGGGCTCACCATCGATTGCTGCGTATGGTCGCCCTGCCACTCTTTGGGAATTTCGTAGACCTGGAATTTTTCCGCCTTGCGGTCGAATTTCGCGATACCGCCCTGATACATCAGCGCGACCCAGAGGTTTTCATCCTTGTCGAACTGCAGGTCGAGGGTGCCGAGCGGAAAACCTTTCTTCAGAACGGGGATCGGGAACTCCGTCACCTTGCCGGTCTTGGGATCCAGCTTGCCGATGAATTGATCGCCGAAATCCGAATACCAAGCCATGCCGGTGGAATCGACCACCACATCATGCGGCATCGCGATCGGCCGCGGCAGGTCGTATTCCGTGACGATGGCCTTGGTCGCGTCGCCTTTCGGACGCGGCAGCGTCTTTAGGGGAAATTTTTTATCCGAATGGTACGCCACGTTTATCGACGCGAGCCAGTCCGCGATCATCTTCGGATCGAACCCGCGCGTCCGGTCGCGCTGCACCGCCCCGACGGTCATCTGCGGGCGCACCGGCTGGCTGCCCGGCGCGTAAAGCGACATCCGGCGGAAGACCTGCACCCATTCATCGGAGCTGTGGGTCGCCTTGACGATGCGCTCGACCGTATGACAGCCGTTGCAGCCGAGGAGAAAGTTTTTCTGCCCCTCGGTTCCTGGAATGCTGAGGAGCCACTCCGCGTCGGTCAACTGAGCCGAGAGGTCTTTCGTCGGCTTTATTTTGACATTGGCCGTTGCGGTTTTTCCCCCGGCAACCTGGACAGATTTCGGTCCGTCAAGATCGTATCCCGCAGCGCGAATTTTAAGCGCATACTTACCGGGTTCAAGCTTCGAAGCCGGAAAACTGAACCGGCCTTTCTCGTCACTGGTCACGTTAACCGTGATCGTCGAGCCTTCCTTTTTGGCCCCGACGACGACTCCCTCCATCGGTCCATCTTTCGGCGACGTCACCTGTCCCGATAAAGCAACCCCGGCGACATCGTTCGCCGGCAAAGCAGCGGAAGATGAGAGAAACAAGGCCGCGGTTAATATGAAGACGGCCATAAAGAAACTCGGCTTCGGCATAGGCCCTCCTTATTGAGGAATCCCTCGAAACAGTTAGGAAATGGTGTAAATTACACCCGGACCTTTTTTCCGTCAAGATACAAGTTTCAGCCGAAGCTCGTCGCCGCCGGCGATTTGCAGCGGGGAGGCCTCCGAGATTGCAAGGGGCGTAACGATTGATGAAACAACACGCTTGGCTGCTCGCCCTTCTTCTATGCATAAGCTGCGGCAAAGTTCGTCCTGTCACCGAACTCCCGGACATCGTCGTCGGCGAGCCGTCGTTTTTCCCGACGATTGTCGCCCATACCGACGCGCCGATTTTGGGCGGCAACCGGATCGATATTCTACTGAACGGCGACGAGACCTTTCCCGCCATGCTGCGCGAGATCAAAAATGCCCGCGAGACGATCACCTTCGCTCAATATCTATACGAAGACGGGGCGATCGCGCACGAATTCGCGCGGGCCTTCGCCGAGCGTTGCCGCGCCGGCGTGAAGGGACATATTCTTCTGGACAGCCAGGGCGCGCGCCCCATACCCGAGGCGATCCCGCGCCTGCTGCGCGAGGCCGGCTGCAAGGTCGAATTCTTTCGCAAGGTCGAGGCGCCTCAAGTCGTGCTCATCTGGCGCCTGCTGCGCTACAATTACCGCAACCACCGACGCATCCTCGTGATCGACGGGAAAGTCGGATTCACCGGCGGATACGGCATCAGCGAGGCTTGGAGCGGAAATGGACGGACGCCGGAGCACTGGCGCGAGACGAATGCGCGCATCGAGGGGCCGCTTGTGAATCAGCTGCAAGCGGCGTTCGTCGGGAGCTGGTTCGAGGCAACCGGAGCTCTTCTCGGCGGAATAGGTTACTTTCCCTCGCTCGAACCTCGCGGCGATGTTTCGGCGCAGATCGTCAAGAGCTCGCCGGTCGGCGGAAGCTTCGAAAATTACATGCTCTTCTTGCTTTCGATCGCCTCGGCGAAGCAATCGATCTCGATCACCAATCCGTATTTCATTCCGGACGACAAGATCGTCGCGGCACTGTTGGCAGCAGCGGCGCGCGGCGTACGCATCACGGTGCTCGTCCCAGGCAAGATCGACGTCAAGCTCACACATCAGGCGAGCCGCAGGAACTATGGAAAGATGCTCCAAGGCGGTATCGAGATTTACGAATACCAGCCGGCGCTCATGCATGCGAAGACGATGATCGTGGATGGCATTTGGGCGACGGTCGGCAGCACGAATATGGACAATCGCTCGTTCGCGCTCAACGAGGAGC
The DNA here is from genome assembly GCA_035495775.1 of Verrucomicrobiia bacterium. GTDB lineage: Bacteria > Desulfobacterota > Binatia > UBA9968 > UBA9968 > JAJPJQ01. The sequence continues at coordinate 10,258 of DATJFG010000023.1, forward strand.
TGAACCTCGCCGTTTACGACCGGAAGTTCGCGCGCCGGCTCGAGGACATCTACAAGGAGGATTTGAGATACTCCAAGAAAATAACTTACGCGGCCTGGGCAGCGCGGCCATGGCGCGAACGCTTTTTCGAGTTTTTCGCCTTCCCGCTGCAGGAGCAGCTATGACGCGGAGCGGGCGCGGCGGCTTTCCGCGCGATGCAGGCGTTTCGCGACCCAGACGCTCGCGAGAGGAATCAAAATGACGGTGATAAGGATCAGAAGGAAGCTTCCGACGGCCGGATTGCGCAGCGCATTTTCAATCTGAAAACCGGCGACCGTCATCAGCACAAGGCCGGGGATTCTGCCGAGAATACTGGCAAGGATGAAGTCGCGGAAGCCGATCCCGGAAGAGCCCACGAAAAGATTCCCGACGGTAAATGGCGCCAGCGGCAGAACGCGGATCGTGAGCACCGTCAAAAACCCATGGCGGCCCGCTCGGTGAATCAAGCGGTCGAGTCGCGCGCCGACGAGCCGACGCAGCGTGTTGTGCCCCATACTGCGGCCGATGGCATACCCCATGGACCCGCTCAAAAGCCAGCCCGCCATAGCGTAAAGATTCCCCCGAATCGGGCCGAATGTGAAAATCGTGGCGACATTTAAGACCGAAATTGGAAAAAGTACGAGACTTCCCACGACAAAAACGGCCATGACGAAAAAAAACGCGCCTGGATAATTTTTAACGGTCTCCTGCCAATAGATAATCGTCTCAAAATTCAGCCACTCACTAAGGGGCGTCCAAATCCAGACCATCGGCAGGACCGAAAGGGTCGCCACGATGAGCAGTATTTTTACCGCCGACCGTTTGTCGATCTGTATACCCATCCTCAAATCAGCCTAGAGTTAAGACATGAGTTAAGCAACAAGGCGCAAAACTCTCGCCGCCGGCGCTCCTTAAGCTAGCGAAAAATAAGGAGTCGCTTTCATTCCTCGCTTTTTTGCTTTCTTAATTCGATGCAATTCGGTAAAGTAGAAAAGTTATGCGTCGACTAAAAAGCCGACGCTGTAGCAGATTAGGAGACTATCCCCCATGGGTTTGCGGCGAAGCTTTTTTGCTATCGCTTTTCTCTGCGCGGTATTCGCTTCACTCGGAATTGCCCCGGCTCCTCGTCAAGTCAGTTATGTCGAGCTCATGCCGCTCGCAGGTTGGCAAAAACAATTTCAGATTATCGAAGGCAAGGATCGCGGTCGTGTCGTTCCCTTCGTCCTGGAGCGGAACGCCGATGATGAAAAAATCTGGAGCCTCACGTTCGGAGATTACGCTCGCGCTACGCTAAAGCGAGCGGCGGACGGCGGTCTGATCATGGAACGGCTCGATCTCATCACCGCCAAGAACTACATCGTCTATGACCCGCCTTTGCCGCTATTTCCGAGCGAGCCGGCCGCCGGGGGCTCGGCTTTGCGGCAGACGAATTATAAGATGTACAGTGTCGATACGGGAAAGCTGAAGCGCGAAGGCCGCGCGACGCACCAGATTAAACGGGTGGTACCGTGGAAATTCACAACCCCGGCGGGCGTTCTAGATGGCTATTACGTCGAGATCGAGCATGCGATGGAAATGGAATATAACAGCCACTTGCAGATGACTCTCGGCCTTGGCTGCCGCTTGGACGAGGGGCCGATTTACGGGTCGAGCTACTATAAGCTTAAAAAACTCGGGGTCTTTACCGAGACGAAAACCGCAGTTGCCGCGCTGGCGAGCCGTTAGTTCAAATAAAAAAGGCGGGGCTGTAAGCCCCGCCTTTTTTCTCCCGCTGATGTTTAGCGCGGGCTGATCTCTTCCGCTCTCAACTTCCCGTCTTTCTCGGAATATTTAATCGTGACCTTGGCGCCGTCTTTCGCGTTCTCCACGCCTTTGGTCTTGCTGCCGATGAGGAGCGTCTTCTCGGAATCCTTCACCTTGACCTTGAGCTCTTTCTCGGTCTTGCTGACGACGGTCGCTTTCATCTCGTCATCCGCCATCGCGTAAACCGGAGCCAAGGACAGAGCCAGTAAAACGGCTGCGATTTGTCTTTTAAGCGTCATCTTCTCACCCCCTTTCGATAAAAAAAGCTTCTTACGTTATTCGACGGAAAAAATAACTTTTTATTCATTGTTGTCAAGATGGCGTGATTGCTTCACTTTTGCATTCGCGCGGCTTAAGATTAATCGCGGGCTGCTGCTTTATACACAAGGGAGAGTCAATGACGGATAAAAACCATCTCATTTTGACGGCGGTTGGCCCCGATCAGGTCGGGCTGGTTGAAAAAATCTCTGAATTCATCTCGCGCCGCGGCTGCAATATCGAAGACAGCAAAATGGCTGTGTTTTGCGGCGAATTCGCGGTGATCGTCCTGATCACCGGCGCGCCCGGCGATCTCGCTAAAATGACCGCCGCTGCGCGCGAGTTGGAGAGCGAAACGGGACTCACCTTCTCGATCAAACGCGCTGCGGAGCGTCGCCCAGCCGAATCGCTGCTGCCCTACCGGCTTACCGCTTCGTGCATGGATCACCCCGGCATAGTTCACAAGCTCAGCCGCGAACTCAGCCGCCTGGGAATCAACATCGAATCGATGGAGACAAAAACGTACGCCGCGCCCGTAAGCGGAACGCCTATGTTTCGACTAGAGGCGGTGATCTCGGTGCCCGGCAAAACGAACGTCAACGATTTGCGCGACCGCTTCGCGGAGATCCAACGCGAGGAGAATATCGACATCGAGTTTTCTCATTCGCGGCCGTAGAGTACGCCCGTCGCCGTTTTGGCCGTGTGCGGTTTCAATTTTTATCACATTGCCAATATTCGCCGCGGGTGTTTTAGTTCAGCAGGGTTAGCGGAGGTGGCGTATGCTGTCCTATAAGGAGAACGAGCTTATAACGCGGATCGGACCGGGCACTCCGGCCGGTCAGCTGCTTCGGCGGTATTGGCACCCGATCGCGGTCGCGAAGGAGCTCACCGCCGAACACCCCGCCAAGTTTGTCCGTGTTTTGGGCGAGGATCTCGTGCTTTTCCGCGCGAAGGACGGCCGGCTCGGTCTCCTCGAGGACCGCTGCGCCCACCGAGGCGCATCGCTATCTTACGGCAGAGTCGAAGAGCGGGGCATCGCCTGCGCCTATCACGGATGGCTTTACGATATCGACGGCAACTGCCTGGAATGTCCCGCGGAGGCCGCCGGCAGCAACTTTCATCGGACGGTTACGCAGAAAGCCTATATTGTCCAGGAGCACGTGAACCTCGTCTGGGCCTATATGGGCCCGGCGCCGGCGCCAGTATTGACCCATTACGATACGCTTTTTCGCCGCGACGGCCATCGCACGATCGTTGTGCATCCCACTCTCGACTGCAATTGGTTCCAGGCGATGGAGAATTCCGTCGATCCGGCTCACCTCCAAATCCTCCATCAGGAATACTACGGCCGGGGGGCGCGCAAGCCGGTCAACACGACACGAGGATATACGGACGACGTCGCGCATGTCGACTTTTATTTGACCGATCAGGGCATCATGAAACAGCGCACGTATGCGAACGGCGTGAGCGATGAGCATCCACTGCTTTTTCCGACGATTCTGCGGCAGGGACCGAGCACGCAAATCCGCACGCCGATCGACGACGAACATACGATGCACATTCACGTGCTGTTTGTTCCGACCGAGGACGGCAGCGAACCCGAGGACGCCTTCGATCCGCCGGTGAAATATACTGAGCCTTACAAGCAGCCGCCGAACAAGCTGCACCCGGAAGCACGTTTCACTCTGCAGCACATCATTCCGCAGGACCACATGGCATGGGAAACCCAGGGACCGATCGCCGACAGGACGCGCGAGCGCTTGTCGACCTCCGACCGAGGGGTCACGATGCTGCGCGATCTGATGCAGCGCGAGCTCGCCAAGATCGAACGCGGTGAGGACCCGATGGCGGTCTATCGAGACCCTGATCACGCCATCATCGACACCAACGTCGACGAGGGGGTGCGCCAGATGAAAACCGATGCGCGCGCCGACGGGCAGACTGCCGATGTGAATTTGGCCGCTCTTTATCACGGACGCGGAGCGCGCGACGGCTGAGAAGTTCATCCATCATCGTCGTTCGTCGTCGTTAATTTTCTATATTGAAGTCTCTCCCTCGGCTGTTATGCTGCTAGCGTGGGCCGTCATCTTTTAATTCTCATCGTTTGCGGACTGCTATTGCTCGACTGCGGGGCGGCGCAGGCGCTTCCCATCGAAGGCCTCGATCCGTCTCGCGAATGGCTCGTCAGCGGCCTGAATTTCAACGGCAACAAACGTTTCTCCTCAGGCGAGATCGAAGAGATCCTGCAGACGAAAACACGTCCATGGTACGTTCCGTGGCGCGAACGGCCGCGCTTCGATGCCGAAGTTTTCGCCGCGGACCTTAAGCGCATCGAGCGTTTTTACCAGTCTCACGGCTATTACGAGACCCGGATCACGCATGATCTGCAAGTCGATGACGAACGGCATCTCGTCTCGGCAACGGTCACGATTGAGGAGAATCCGCCAGTCATTCTAAGGAGTCTGTCGATTGAGGTGACGGATCATCCCGAGCTGCAGGCGGAAATCGAGTCCTTGCGGCCGGAATTTTTTTTGAAGCCGGGGAAGCCCTTTACCGAAGAAGACTACCAGCAAACCGAGGCGCGCATTAAGGACTTCTTTTACGACCATGGCCGCGCCTATGTGAAAATCGCCCGCAAGGCCCAGGTCTTTCCCGAAGAAAGAGAAGCGAACGTCGCGTACAGCGTTACCGCGGGGCCCGAAGCGGTCTTCGGCGATACGCGTATCGATGGGCTCGAAAACGTGACGCCCAGCGTGGTCTCGAATGAGCTCAGCTACAAGCCCGGCGAGACCTTCTCGGGCAAGGCGCTGAGGCAGTCGCGGCGGAACCTCCAGCAGCTCGATCTCTTCAGCGAAATCGAGGTCGAGCCGCAAACCGCCGACGCCGGCGCCACCGTCGTCCCGGTGATCGCGCGCGTGAGAGAAAAGCCGCCGCGAGAGATCAAAATCGGCCTCGGCTACGGAACAGAGGATAAACTTCGCGGCCAGATACGCTGGCGCGACAACAATTTTTTCGGCGGGGCGAGACAGCTGGAGATCGGCTTCAAGGCCTCCTTCATCGCGCGCGAAGTCGATGCACGATTCGTTCAGCCGCATTTTCTCGACCAGAACAACCGCTTCACAGCGAGCTTGGGGCCGAAGCAGTTCGTCGAGCCTGCCTACACCCTCAACTTGACGCGTTTCCAGCCTCGTCTGGAGCGAAAGTTTTCCGAACAGTTCTCCGCTTTCTTCGGCTACCGGATCGAGTACGATGACATCACCAAACTTTCGCACTCGATCTTCGCATTTCCCGATCCGTCGCGGCCTAAAGGGCACATTCTCAATCGTTTCGATCGCAAGGGCTGGCTTTCCGCTTTCGGTATCGGGGCGCTATGGAATACGACCGACGACCGCGAGAACCCGAGCAAGGGCTGGATCCATTCTCTCCTGCTCGAGCAGGCGGGCGGTCCCTGGAGCGGCAGCTACGACTTTTACAAGCTGACGGGCGAGAGCAAATATTTTTATCCGCTGGCGGAAAGAACCGTGCTCGCCTCGCGCCTGAAGCTCGGCTTCGCCGATAATTTCAACGGCAGCCACGAGGTGCCGATCTTCGAGCGCTTCTTCGCCGGCGGCGGCAGCAGCGTGAGAGGCTTCGGCCGGCGGCGCCTGGGGCCTCTGTCGCCGCGCAACGATCCGATCGGAGGCAAAAGTCTGATCGAAGGATCGGCAGAGCTACGCCGGATACAGCTTTACAAACAGCTCGGCGGCGTTGTGTTTATCGATTTTGGCCAAGTATCGCTGCATCGCTTCGATCCTCCGATCAGTGATATCAAGTTCGCCGGCGGCTTCGGGGTCCGTTACCCGACGCCGATCGGTCCGCTGCGGCTCGATTTCGGCTTCCCTTTCCAGCGACGCGATAAAGATCGCGCGTGGCAGATTTTTTTCGATATCGGTCAATCATTTTGAAAATCATGCGTAGGATCACTCGTAGACTCGTTTGGCTTGGAGTCTCTTTCGCGACGGTCATCGTGGTCGTCTTCGCGGCTCTTTGGCTCTACACTCAAACCGAATCGTTCCGCTCGCTCGTTCGCGCTCAGGCGCTGGCGGCCCTCGCGGAAACCGTAAACGGCGAAGTCACATTCGACGCCTTGACCGGCTCGATCTGGCGCTCGGTCCAGGTCCACGGCCTCTCCGTGAAACAGAACGGCGAGCAGGTGCTCGCCGCGCCGCTCGTGACGATCAGGATGCGTCTCGTGCGGCAGGCGATCGCTTTTTTGTATTCTTCACCGCTCCACGTCCGCGCGATTGAAATTCGCGAGCCGCGCGTGCTTGCAATTCAAAACGCGGATAAAGAGTGGAATCTCGCCTCGCTGATCAAAAAGAAAAAACCTGATGAGCCCGAGCACCGAAACGTCAGCATTTTCCTCGACGGGATAAAAATCTCGAACGGCCAAATCGAGACTCGCTTCGCCGACGGCCGGCTCGCGCGAATACGCGACGTCATTTTCGACGGCAGCGCTGAACTGCTGCCCCAGGGCCTAAAAGCCGACGCTGCGCAGCTCGATTTCCTCCTCTCCACGCAGGGCTTTTCCGAAGCGCGCTGGCAGAGCGCGCTCTCCTTCGACGGCATCAGCTCGCCGCCTTCGCTCGAAGCGCGGCGCATTTCAGTGCGTACGGCGAAGTCGGAAATGGAGGCCACGGGCAGCGTTAAGGATTTCTCCCACCCTATAACGAGCCTGAAAATCAACGTCAAAAAAGCCGCGGCGGAGGAGATTAAACCTTTTCTGCCTTCGCTGCCGCTGAGAGAGGATTTCGCGGGCGCGTTCAATGTCGACGGCCCGATCTCGGCGCTGAAGATCTCCGGCAACCTGGCGTTCGCCGACGGCCGGCTACGGACCGCGGCCGTAGTCGATTTGACTCAAAGCGCGCCGCGCTTTCGCGGCGATGTGGAAGCCGAGCGGCTGGTGATCGACAGGGTGTTCGCGCTCGGGCCGAACGGCGGCACGATCAGCGGCCGAAGCTCCTTCAGCGGCTCGACCGCCACCGATCTGCAGGCGAAGGCCGACGCGCAGGTGAGCGATTTGCGAATGCAGGGTTGGCGGATCGGCGTCGTGAGAGTCTCCGGCACGCTCAAAGACAAAATCGTTTCGTTGTCGGGCGATTCGAAAGGAAGCGCCGGACAGGCCCAGCTCCAAGGTCGCGTCGCGCTGAGCGATCCTTTAACGTATGACCTTACGCTCAAGGCCCGCGACTTCGATGCGCAGAAAATCGCCAGCGATAAGACCGCGGTTCCCGTTGCCGCGCGGCTGAACGGCGATCTTTCCATCAAGGGGCGCGGCACCGATCCCAAAAAAGCCGAGGCCGAGGCGCGCCTTGCGCTGTTGCCCTCGCGTGTGGGCCAAGTATCGATCGCCGACGGCGCGGCGACCGGAAAGCTTCGCGGCGGCGTGCTCTACCTGGATTCGGTAAGGCTTCGCGCCCAAGACGCCACACTGACGGCGCACGGCCGGATCGGGCTGTTCGAAACCAAAGCCGAAAACCAGATCACCTATCAACTCCGCGCGAAAGAGATTCGCCCATGGCTCGCGCTCGCCGGTCTCCAGGGCGGCGGGAGCGTCGACGCAGATGGCAGCGCCGGTGGCGCGCTCGCCAATCCGCGGCTCGACGGCAAGGCGAAGGTCGCCAACCTCGCCATCGCGGGTAATTCGTTTCAATCGGGCACGATCGCATGGGCTTTGACCGACGTCAGAAGCGCGAAGCTCGCCGGGCGCATTCGAGCCGCGGCCAGTGGCGCGGAAGTCGGCGTGGCGCTGCGAACGCTGGAGGCGAACGTGGCGTTCCAGGGGAAAGACCCCATCGCCGCGCAGATCGATCTCGCGGCGCAAGATCGAGATCAGCATCACCACCGCGTGAAAGCCGCGGCGCGCTACTTCGGCGACCACGTCGAAAGCCAAATCCAGGAGCTCTCGCTGCAGATGGCGAGCGGCACGTGGCGGAACGCGAAGCCCGTACAAGTCGTCGTTCGCGGCAAGAGCGCGCACTTCGACGATCTGATGCTCCAGCGCGGCGCGCAGACGGTCCGCGCGAGCGGTACCATTGGTCTTCAGGGCGAGCAGAATCTGCATCTCGAGCTCGCGCGCCTGCCGCTCGACGACCTCCATGCGTTTGCGCCGATGACGCGCGACGCCGCCGGACTGATCGATGCTGACGTGCGCGTGCGCGGCACCGCGCAAGCCCCGCAGCTCGACGGCAACATCTCCGTCGCCGATCTTACGGTCGCCGGACAGCGCTACGCCGGCTTGAACGCGACCGCCAGCTACGGCGCGCAGCGCCTCAAAATGGACGCCCAGCTCAAGCAGGACGAAGTGCACACGCTGAACGCGACGGGAGTCCTGCCAGTCGATCTCGCGTGGGGCGAGAAAAAGAGCGCGAAAGTGACCGGCGATGCCGACTTCAGGCTCCACACGCAAGGCATCAGCATCGCGTTCCTCGGGCTCGCGACCAAGCAGGTGGAAAAGCTCGAGGGTCTCATCGCCGCGGATGTTCTCCTGCGCGGACCCGCTAACGCGCTGGTGCCGAGCGGACGCCTTGATTTGATCGGCGCACGGGCGCGCGTCCCATCGCTCGGAGTCGATGTCACCGATGTCGATCTCCGCACGACGCTCGCGCCGGGAACGATTACCGTGACGCGCGTATCGGCTAAGTCAGGCCAGGGCGTTATCGCAGGCGCCGGACATGTCGCACTCGCGCAGTATAAAGTAGGCACGGTCGACCTGACACTCGATGCCGACAACTTTCAGGTCGTCAACACGCGCGAATACAAGGCGGGCGCAACGGGAAAATTGAACGTGACGGGGACGCCGGAGAATCCGGTCGTGCGCGGCGATCTCACCGTCGTCCACACCAAGCTCGAGCCCGACATCGCGCGTTATAAACGAAAAGGGCCGCCGCCGCGCGATCCGACGATCGTCGTCGTGCAAGGCGGTCAGGAAGTCCCTCCCGCCTCTGCGAACGCCGACGCGAACGAAAAAAAACCCGCAGTGGAGCAGCCGGCGATTTATCAGCGGCTGCGCATGGACGTCAACGTGCACGTGCCGCGCGGCACATGGATCAATCTCGATGAGGGGACGATCGAGATCATGGGCGATCTGCGCGCGCGCAAAGATCCGGGCGGCGAGCCGACGCTCGTGGGATCGCTTCAGAGCGTGCGCGGCTCGTACACGTTCCAGGGCCGGAAATTTAACATGGAGCGCGCCGAGGTTGTCTTCACCGGCGGAAACCCGATCGATCCGCGGCTCGACGTGCTCGCGGGCTACGAGATCACCGAATACAAGGTTTATCTCGTAGTCGGCGGCACCGCGAAGCAGCCGACGCTCACGCTCAGGAGCGAGCCGCAGATGGAGCAGGCCGACATCTTTTCCGTGCTCGTCTTCGGCAAACCGAGCGGCGCGCTAACAGAGAACCAGCAAACCGCGCTGCAATCCGAAGCCATCAAGGCAACCGCCGGCTTCATCGGCGGGGGGCTCACGCAGTCGGTCGCTCGCAAGCTCGGCGTCGATACCCTCAATGTCGAGGTGGCAACTCCCGGCTCGCCCGGCAAGGTCGCGGCCGGGAAATACATCCGTGACAACGTCTATGTCTCGGCAGCCCAGGAGTTAGGCGGCGATAAGCAGCAGGAATACGCCCTCGAATATCAGATCGGATCCAATTGGCAGCTCAAAGGCTCGACCGAGTCCGGCCGCAACAGCGGCATCGACATCTTCTGGCACAAGCGCTACTGATCCCGCATGGACGCGCGGCTCCGGCGCGTGGTATACCAATCGCATCACTCGCGCTGGAGTTTCTCGCTGCCTTCGACGCATGAAGAGATAAACACGGAAGACGCGCCGGTCGCGGACGACGCCGCGGCGGCGCCGGCCTCGCCGTTACGCTTCATCACCCGTCTTCGCGCCTTCGAGGCGCTCGGGCAGCGCGAGTTCCGCTTACTCTGGCTCGGCCAATCCTCGACCGGCATGGCGACCTGGATGGACCAGGTGACGCGCGGCTGGCTCCTATACCAACTTACCGACTCGCCGCTCCAACTTGGGCTCGTGCGCGGCATCCAGGCGATCCCGCTCCTGCTTCTCTCGCCGATCGCCGGCACGGTCGCCGACCGCTACGCCCGCAAGACACAGGTCTGGCTCGCGCAGGCGATCGACGGCGTCATGCATGCGCTGCTCGCGCTCCTCATCCTCTCCGACGCGATCGAGCCGTGGCACGTGTACGCGACCGCGGTCGTGATGGCGACCGACCAGACCTTTTTGCAGCCGGCGCGCGCCGCGATGGTCGCCGATTCAGTTCCGAGACGATATCTCACGAACGCGATCGGCCTCAACTCGCTCGTCTTCAACGTCGCGCGCAGCACCGGCCCCGCGCTTGCCGGCGTGCTGATCGCGCGCTACGGCACCGGCGGCACCTACGCGGTCCAGGCGCTCTTCTGTCTCTTCGCCACGGTCTGGACGGGTCAGCTCCGCCCTCATTTCACCCCGCCGGCCGGGCGCTCGGCGCTCGGGCGGAGCATCCTCGATGGCTGGCAATACAGCTGGCGCAACGAAGCGGTGCGCAGCGGGCTTCTCGTCACGATGTTCGCGGGTCTGTTCGTCGTCCCGTTCATGACGCTGCTGCCGATCTTCGCGCGCGATCTGCTCGGCGTCGGCGCCAGCGGACAGGGTTTTCTCCTCACCGCGATGGGGATCGGCGCGCTGGCGAGCGCGTTTTTGATCGCATGGCTCGGCGACCGCTTGTCGCGCGGTCCGCTGATGCTCGGCGGGGTCGCGCTTTACGGCCTCAGCGTCATCGCGTTCGCGGTCTCGCCCTGGTTCCGCCTCTCGCTCGGTCTCATGGCGCTCGTCGGCGCAGCGCACGTGAGCTCGCACGCGCTGGTGCAGACCGTGATCCAGACCTATTCCAGCGCCGAGTTCCGCGGCCGCACGATGGCGCTCTTCAGCATGAATCAAGTGGTGCTGACGCTCGGTAGTTTGGTGATCGGCTCACTGGCGACGCTCTGGGGCGCGCGCTGGGCGATGGCGGCGATGGGCGCGGCCGGCGTGGCGGCGATGATCGTGATCATGCTGTGGCAACCGCGCGCGCGGCATATCCGCTGAGCCATACCCGCTCGCTTATCCCACGATCGCGAACCGTCATTGCCCGACGCTCGCGCCTCGTGTTAGAACCGGACGGTTCATAGGAGGGATGTTTATGTCTCTCAAACGCTTTGCGCTCTCCGTCTCGGCGGCCATCCTCATACTTTCATCGGGCGCCCTCGCGCAAAACAAGCCGCTCAAGCACATCTACATCGGCGTCTCCTCGGTCAGCATGGCGAACATCATCATCTATGTGACCAAGGAGGCGAAGCTCTATGAAAAATATGGGCTCGACGCCGAACCGGTCGCCATGCGCGGCTCGGGCGAATCGTCCAAGGCGATGATCGGCGGCAGCATCCAGATGGCGCCGATCGCGACGCCCACGGTGATCAACGCCGATCTCTCCGGCGGCGATCTCGTCATCCTCGGGCATACCTTGCCGGGCGTCGTCCACGCGCTGATGGCTAAGCCGGAGATCAAGCGCGCCGAGGATCTGAAGGGCAAGAAGATCGGCGTGACGACCTTCGGTTCGCTCACCGATTTTCTCGTGCGGTATATCCTGCGAAAAAAGGGCCTCAACCCGGACCGTGAGGTCGCGCTGATCCAGATCGGCGGCGATCCCGAGCGCATCGCGGCGCTGAAGCAGGGCGCGATCGACGCCGCGTCGCTCTCCTTTCCGGGCTACGGCATCGCGCAGAAAATGGGCTTTCCGATGCTTTGGGATTCGGCGAAGGAGATCAATTATCCGTGGATCGAGATCACCACGCGCCGCGCGACCGTGCAGAAGGACCGCGACATGGCGCTGAGCTACGTCAAGGCGCACCTCGAGGGCACCGCGCTCTTCAAGCACGACAAGGAGTTCGGCAAGAAAGTGATCCGCAAGACGCTCCGCTTGAGTGACGAAACGTTGATCGACGAATCGTACGATCTCTTCGCCCGCGCCTTTCTGCGCGCGCCCTACCCCAACATCGCGGGGATGAAGGTGAGCTTCGAATACGTCGCGGCGACGAGGCCCGAGGTGTGGAATCACAAGCCCGAGGAGTTCGTCGATTCGAGCTTCATCGAGGAATTGGACAAGAGCGGGTTCATCGGCAAACTCTACAAATAGATTTTGCGCTCGGTCTTCTCGAGTAATCTTATAAATCGCTTAAAACCGGCGCGCCGCCTGAATACGCCATACGTTGACAGAAACAATTCTGTCCAATATTCTCGATTCACCCACAACTTCATTCGCCGATCCAGAGGGCCCCGCTTCCCCGCTCGTCATTCGCGAAGATCGGCAGGAAGGAAGTATGATGCGCAATACGCTGGCGCGTTTCGGTATTTTCTCTTCTCCGACGTTGATTCACGCGGCGACCATACCTTCGTGCACGGTTTGCGCTGGAGGTCCGGTCTTAAGCGGTCCTTTGGCCGCCGCTGGATTCATGGGCCCGGCTCTCGTGCTCCATCAACTGCTCTGGGTCTTCGCGCCGCTCAATGCCGTTTTGCTGCGGCTCAGCTTCCGAATACATCGCGATCCCGTCCCGTTCCTCGTGGGCGGCCTCGGCTCGCTTTTGCTGCTGCTCCACATGATGTCGCCTTATATTCTGCCTCCTCACCCGCCGACTTTGACGAATCCGTTCCGGCTCATCAGCCTTATGCTGACTTGGCTGGGGAGCCCGCTGCTTTTGATCGGCGCCGTCCTCGACTGGCGCGCGCGTCGGCGGGGCTCGGAGTGTACGCCGGAACACTACTGGCAGGTCGTGTTGCTGGGGCAGCATCCGGGACTGCGCCGCGGCCGCCATCTCTTCGGCATGCTTCCGGGAAGCTCGCGCTGCAAATTGTGCAATGCACCGTTTTCCGGCCCCTTCGTGCCACTGATGCGCCTTCTCGGCAAAGCGCGGTCGAATAAGAATCCGCTTTTCTGCGGCGATTGTCTCGCCAAAACGCCGCTCGGCGGGGCCGAGATAGAGGTGTCGCTCTTGTTCGCCGATGTCCGGGGCTCGACGGGACTCGCCGAGCGGCTGCAGCCGGCGGAGTTCGGCAGACTGCTCAACCGCTTTTATAAAGCGGTGACCTCCGTGCTCGTCCAAACCGATGCGCTCGTCGATAAGTTCGTCGGCGACGAGGTGATAGGATTATATCTGCCCGGTTTTGCCGGGGCGGCGCACGCGCGGGCGGCGCTCGGTGCGGCGAAGGAGCTGCTGCGCGTGACGGGACATGACCAACCCGGCGGGCCGTGGCTGCCGATCGGAGTCGGCGTGCACACGGGAACCGCCTTTGTCGGCGCGGTGGGGTCGGAAGGCGCCGTGACCGACGTCACGGCTCTCGGCGACGCCGTCAATACCGCTGCGCGGCTGGCATCGATGGCTGGCCCGGGCGAAATTCTCGCCAGCGAAGCGAGCTGCAAGGCGGCAGAGCTGGCAATGGATGAAAGCCGGCAGCGGAAGCTTCAACTCAAGGGACGCAGCGAGCCGGTGACGGTGCGGGTTATGAGTGCTTAGCCGCCGCTATTTTCCCGCCCCGAGGGTCTCCTCCACCAGCTTCATCACCGGCTTCATCGCGTCCCACTGGCTGTCGGTATCGAGGTACCTGACGCCTTCCGTGCGGCGGTATTTCGGCAGGACATTATCCTTCGCGATATCGATCCTGAGCGAGTCCGGCGCGCCGTCCTCCGCGTGCGCCAGCGCGTTTTGAAAATTCATCTGCCCCGCGCGCGAGAGAAACCAGTTGACAAAGACCTTGGCCGCGTTCGGATGCGGCGCCTGATTGACTAGCGTCAAGAAGCCCTGCCCGGCGCTGAGCGCCGCGCCCTCTTTCATGAGACCGAAAGAATCGACGGGCAGCCCCTGCTGCTTCCCGCCCTCGGCGCCCTCGCACCAGAAGCAGAGCGCGAATTTCCCCGTCGCGAGCCAGTCGAGCCCCTGACGCCGGTCGCGGAAGAGAGTCAAATCCATCTCGCCGAGAAGCCGCCGGAGAAACTCCGGTCCGAGCTCCGGGCTGTAGTAAAAGAGCCGGATGGCGCTGCCGCCGGTGCCCGGCGCGCGGATGTCGCGCATCTCGATCTTCCCTTTCCACTTGGGATTTAAAAAATCGCGGAATGAAGTGAACTCCTTCGAATTCACGAGCTGAGTGTTGTAGTAGACCTGCCCGAGCTGTGAGGAGCCGACGTAGCGGAAGAGATATTTTTTCTCTGGATCGGCGTAGCGGTGCGTACCGCCCCACCACTTCGATTCGTCCGCCACCTCGGGCAGGAGCAGCGCGGGTTTGATCGGGTCGAGCAGCTTGGCCTGGTAGAAGTTGTAGCTCCGGAGCACGCCGACCATGAAGACATCGGCGAGATATTTGCCCGCGCGCCGCTCTGCCATGAAGCGCCGCTCGAGGTCGAGCTCGACGCCGCTGACGGCAACGACCTTGATGCCGGGAAACGCCTTCTGGAACGCGCCCGTCTCCAGCGCCGGGGCGTAGGTGCTGTGGACGTAAACGGTCACCTGCCCCTTTTTTTTTGCGGCAGCGACCGTCTTTTCCCACGCGGGATTTTCCGCCGCATCGGCCAGGAAGGAGATGAGCAGCGTTGCGGCGACGATTAGAATTTGTAGGGGCACGGCGTACCGTGCTCCTTGCGCGTCAGCGCTCGACATAGACGAAGCGCGGCACGTGATCGGTCATCTCGCCCGCCTTGACGAGCTTCTCGATCACGTCGATATGGACGAGGCGATTTTTCGCGGCGTCGCGGATCAAGTTCGGCGGCTCTTCGCCTCTGAGATTCGCTTCGATCGTCTGCTGCCAGAGCTTGCGCACCTGGATCACGCCGCGGTCGGAATGGCCCAAGTGCTCGCGCGCGCGGTCGACGATCGCGCCCTGGCCCACCTGCGCGGCGGTGTCCTGGCCGTTGATCGTCGCCATGTCGTACTGCTTCCGCGTGCCGCGCATGAGCGACGCGGGCTTCGGCCGCTCTTTCTTCTCTCTCACCCACGGCTTGCCGTCGACCGGAGGATAGATGCGCAGCGTGAAGCTCCGCGTGCTGAAATCGTCGATCGGCATGCGCCACGAGACGTCGACCATCGCCGGTTCGGGATCGCTCGGCAGCGAGCCGCCATGGTGCACGACGAGAATCGGCGGCAGATAGGCGACTTCGCGGTGCCACTCGGTGCCGGGCTTCGGCCCCTGGCGGCGCGCGACGTAATAGGCCATCGACTCGTTCGCCGCGACCTCGAACTCCGGCCGCTCCATCCATTCCGGCGCCGCCGGCGATCCGTGGACCGGCCGCCCATGGAGCACCGTCGCGTGCACCGGGTCGAGCCCGTTCTCGAGCTGCTGCATGTAGTTGCACTCGCGCACGTAGCCCGAATATTCGCGCTCGCCGTCCTCGCGCACGAGAAAATGATAACGGTTGAGCTCCGGCGGCACTGCTTTGCCCAAATAAGCCCAGATGATGCCCCCGAGCTCGCGCACCGGATAAGATTTGAGCTTGATCTTGTTTTTAAAGTCGCTGCCCGGCGGCTCGCCCGGCTGCTCGATGCAGCGGCCGTTCACATCGTAGACCCAGCCGTGATAGCAGCAGCGGATGCCACCCGCCTCGATCCAGCCGTATTCGAGCGAGGTGCCGCGGTGCGCGCAGGAGGGCTCGATCAAGCCGACGCGGCCGGACTCGTCGCGAAAGAGAATCAAATCCTCGCCGAGCCAGCGCACGAGACTCGGCGCGTCGGAGCCATGCTCGTGCGAGAAGCCGACCGGCAGCCAATATTTTCTCAGCGTCTCGCCCGCGGGCGTGCCGGGGCCGACGCGCGTCAAGAATTCGTTTTCCTGCGCGTCCATGTCCTCTCCCGCTTTCCGCCGAGTCATACCGCGTCGACGGGCCGGATTCCAGGGCCAAGAGCTCGGTTCGACCACTCGTTAACCCCTGCGGAAGCGGGGGTCCAGGTCAGAAGGGACTGGATTCCCGCTTGCGCGGGAATGACTCGGAGAAAATCCGCTGCAATCTAAAACCGTTCCGCCGCGCTCGACTAGTACACTAGCCGTCGAGCTCCGGGTAGTGGCGGAAGATGCCCATCTCGTTGAACGGGATGCGCCGCTCCGAGGCGAGATATTCGGCGAGGCGCGGCCGCGCGGCTATCTTGTCGCGAAGCGCGGCGAGGCGTTTAAGCTTCCGCTCGTGCCTTTTCATCGCGCGCGGGAACGCGTAGCGGAGCCCTTCGATGATCTGAAACAGCGAGAGATCGACGTAGCTCGCCCTGCCGCCGATCGCGTAGCCGCTCTTGCCGTTGCGCCGGATCGCCTCTTCGAAGTAGTCCAAATATTTCGGAATCCGCCGCTTGCGGAAGTCCTCCGCGCGCCGCTTCGCCTCCCGCTTCTGCTGCTCGTAGTAGAGCATCCCGGCGATCGGGTGATGCACGCCTGTGACTTCCTCGACTAAATCCGCGATCGTGAGCTGGAGCTGATGCGCCCA
>DATJFG010000024.1:0-4165 GCA_035495775.1 Verrucomicrobiia bacterium
GATCGGATAAGATGATCAACATGCTCGACAGCAACGGCGTCGCGCTCGCCTCGATCCAGGCGCTCTATCAAATGGTTCAGGAGAAGGATCAGAAGATCTCGACTCTGGAATCCCGTCTGGCGCAGTTGGAGAAGGGGAAGAGCCGCTCGCCGCTCGACGATGTCGCGGCGGCGTGGCCGTTTGTCGCGCTGGTTGCGCTCGGAGGCGTGTTGATCGGGCGCAGGAAGTTCAACTAGAACTAAGAAGTCATTCGATCCAAAGCGCCGCGCCGTGGGTGAGCTTTGCATCCATGGGCGGCGCTTTTTTATTCGCGCGCAGAGTCGCAGCGAAAGGAGACGGGCCATGGCTTCGCAGCCATCCTGCGAGCGGGCTCGACGCCGTTTTTGGAGTTAGAAGCTCTAATCGGTGCGGGCCGACGGAAAAGCCAATTCCGCCGGCCTGGATCTCGTCCCGCTCGATATCGTTTCCATTGCTATTCAATGCCGCTTCATACCAGCGCGCGATCGGCGCCGGATCCTCGGCGGCGACGAGAACGGCCCCGATGCCTTCGGTCCCGTTATCATGACGAACGTCCCGCGGCACGCGCTCGTCGCGCGGCGTCAGATCCTCGATCAAGAACGGCGCGACGCCGCGATGCGGCTCGCGGGCGAGCGACAGCAGCCATTTGAGTTGATAGCCGTCCGGGCGCGCGCGCGCCCACGGCACCGGATCGTCGATCGCGACGCCGGCGGCGCGAAGCTTCTCAGTATCGCCGCGGAGATCGTCGGTGCGCATGCAGAAGTCGACGAGCCCTTCGCCGCGCTTGAGCGCCGCCCACCAGCGATGATGCGGGTTGTCGCGGTAGAACGCGATCAGCTCGATGTACGATCCGTCCGCGAAGGCGATGAGGCCGTTGTGCGTGCCGACCGGATGTTTACCACCGGGGACCACCGTAAATCCGAGGCGGCGATAGTCTTCGATCGCCGCTTCGAGGTCGTTCACGGCGACGACGATGTGGTCGAGACCGAGGAGCATGTCAGGCGAAGGCGGGGACGACCTCGTCGAGGAAGCGCCGGAGCTGCGTCTGCTGGTCCCACGACGTGAGGCGCAGCGTCACGTGCTGCAGGCCGGAATTAAAGTACTCCTTTAATTCTCGAATACATTCAGCTGGATTTCCAGCTGTTGTAAATCCCTCTACAAAGGCCGCACTGAAGTTCGAGGTGTAGTATTTATCCAGAAATGCCTTGCTCTCGGCGAGCGCCGCCTTGCGGTCGGGTTGGATATTGATGTTGTGGTAGAGCGCGTTCCCGAGCTTCGCCGGGTCGCGCCCCTCCTCGCGCGCCATCTCGAGCACGCGGCCCCATTGCCGCTTAAATTCCGCCGGCGAAACCTTGTTCGTCATCCAGCCGTCGGCGTAGCGCGCCACGCGGTGGAAGCTCCGCTCGATCACTTCGGTCGGCGCGCTCGCGCCGTCCTTCCAGGTGAGCCCGGTGGGGTTGCTCGCGATCCAGATCGGGCAGGGCTGCTGGACCGGCCGCGGCTCCAGCGTTACGCCCTCGAATTGATAAAATTTCCCCTGGTGCGAGACGTTCTTCTCCGCGAAGAGCTGGCGCAGAATCTCGATCCCCTCGATCATGCGCGCCGGCCGCTCCTTCGCCTTGATCCCCATCACCGCGTGCTCCAGCGCCTGCGCCTTGCTCTGCTCGTCCGGTCCGCCCATGCAGACGACGAGCCAGCTCCGCCCCTCGCTGATCACGTCGAGGCTCGCCCATTGCTGCGCGAACAGCACCGGGTGGCGATGCGGGAACGTCGCCATGCACCCGACGGCGAGGCGCACTTTTTTTGTCACCGCGGCGAGAGCCGAAAGGAGCGCGACGGATTCCAGGCGCGGCTTGGCGAGCAGGCTGTCGCCCACCCACACAGCGTCGAACGCGCCCGATGCCTCCGCCCGCTCGGCCATGTCAATGAGATCGCGCGCCTTCACGGCGCCGATGATGACGCCGCGATTGGCGAGCGTAAGCCCGAACGATGCGCGCATGCCTCTGGCGTATCCGCGCGCCGGAAGGTTGTCAAGCGAACGCCGCGTTGACAGCCTAAACCGCGCTGACTAAGGTGCAGGCCTTGGAGGATCTATGAATCTGAGCTTCAGAGGATTTCTCGATACGCTCCGCGAGCGCGGCGAGCTGCTCGAAATCTCCCGTCCCGTCGATCTCCGCAACGTCGCCGCCCTGGTGCCGCAGGCGGACCAGGCGGTTCTCTTCACGAACGTCCGCGGCTACTCCATGCCGGTCGCGTCGGGACTGCTCGGCTCGCGCGCGCGGCTCGCGCTGGCGATGGGCGTCGAGTACGGCGCGATCGAAAAAAAGATCAGAGGCGCGATGGATCGCCCAATCCCGCCGAAGCTCGTCAAGCGGGCGCCGGTGAAGGATGTAGTCCTAACCGGAAGCAAGGTCGATCTCTACAGCCTCCCGGTGCCCGCGTTCGGCCTCATGGACGGCGGGCCGATGATCACCGGCGCGGTCGTCATCGCCGAAGATCCCGAGTACGGCATGAACGCCGGCATGTACCGCCTGATGCTCAAGGAAAAAAATATCACCGGCATCGACATCGTCACGCCGAACAATCTCCGGCGCTACGCCGCGCACGCGCTCGCAAGAAAAAAGCCGTTGCCGGTGTCGATCTCGATCGGCGTCCATCCCTACG
Source organism: Verrucomicrobiia bacterium (assembly GCA_035495775.1). Classification (GTDB taxonomy): domain Bacteria; phylum Desulfobacterota; class Binatia; order UBA9968; family UBA9968; genus JAJPJQ01. The sequence goes on from DATJFG010000024.1 coordinate 2,683, forward strand.
AGATGATCGCCGCGACCTTCAAGGCGTCTCTCGGCGCCAACGAATTGGGCTACGCGGGCGGGCTCCGCGGCGAGGCGCTCAAACTCGCCGCCGGCGAGACCATTCCCACTCCATGCATCGCCGACGCCGAGATCGTATTGGAAGGGGAGATCCCGCCCGAAGGCTGGATTCATCCCGAAGGGCCGTTCTCGGAATTCAACCGCCTGATGGGCGGGCTGCACATGAACCCGCGCGTCAAGATTAAGGCGATGCTGCGGCGCAAGGAGCCGATCTACTACGCGCTCCACATGCCGTGGGAGAATATCTGGATGAGCGCGCCGATCTACGAGGCGGCGGCCTACCGCGTGCTCGGCGAGGCGGGCGTCACGGCCACCGCCGTCAACGTCACGCCGGGCGGCTGCTGCCACTGGCACATCGCCGCGTCGATCCGAAAATCTCCCGGCGACGGCAAGAACGCGATTCTCGCGCTGCTCTCGATCGCCGACATCAAGCACGTGGTGGTCACCGACGACGACATCAATATTTTCGATCCCATCGATCTCGAATGGGCGATCGCCACCCGTGTGCAGGCCGACCGCGACGTCGTCATCGTGCCGAACGCCCGCTCCAAGCCGCTCGATCCCTCGCTGCCGCCGGTCGATGGCGGCATCCCGACGACGGCGAAGATGGGCATCGACGCGACCATCCCCGAAAATGTCCCGCGCGAGCGCTATCGCCGAATCGTCTATCTGAACGAGGGAAAGGTGAAGCTGAATAACTATCTCGGTCCCGCGGCGAAGGGCGATGAGAAGAGGGCGCGCGCCGGCGGCAAGGACCGGCCGCTGGAAGAGCGCATCGTCGCCGCGCTCGCGAAATCGCACCGCTTTTTTGCGGAGATTTTAGAGCTGTTCCGCAATGAAGAGTTCGGCGCGGTCGCCGCCGCGGTGGGAAAGCTCGCGCGCGAGAAAAAGATCGGGCAGGACGCCGAGGGAAAATATCAGGTGCTGGCGGAGGGCTTGAGCCAGACGCGATAGCCGTTTTGGGGATAGTCGAGCGCGTCGATCTCGAATTTTCTGAGCGCCGGCATCACCCTCTCGGCGAAGAGCTTGAGCGACTGCATGACCTTTTCGTACTCGAGCTTCCCGAAGGTGAACTCGCCCAAGAACGTGTCGGCCCCGGCCGCGCGCGCGATCCCCTCGATCTGCGCGGCGACCTTCTCCGGCGAGCCGCAGATAAACGAGCCCTCGCGGATCGCGTGATCGACGTCGAGCAGCTCCTTTTTCCGCTCCTCGCGGGTGATGTTGGCGAGGTTCTCGTTGCCGTAGCCGCCGTAGGCGCGCCCGCCGCCGACCCGCTGCCAGAAGTCGATCCAGTGGTCCTTCGATTCGTCGAAGGCTTTTTTGTCGCTCTCGCCGACGTAGATCTCGCGCATGAGCGCGACCTTCGGCCGCGGCCCCGCGGGCTTCGCCTTCCGATAGGTCTCGCGGAAGTAATCGAAGATCTC
>DATJFG010000025.1:0-62812 GCA_035495775.1 Verrucomicrobiia bacterium
GAGTTCGACGTGGCGGAGCTCTCGATGTCGAACTACCTGGCGGCGAAGGCGCGCGGCCAGCCGTTCATCGCGATCCCGGTGTTTCTCCACCGCCGCTTCCGCCACAGCTTCATCTATACGAATACGAATAAGGGGATCAAGGATCCCCGGGACCTGATCGGCCGCAAAGTGGGCCTCAGGAACTTCTCGGCGACGGCGAACCTGTGGATGCGCGGGATTCTCGAGCACGAGCACGGCGTGCCGCATAAAAAGATCGAGTGGCTGAAGCAGGACGACGAGGAGGTGGAGATCGAGCTGCCGAAGGATCTATCGCTCACGAAGATCCCCGAGGGGGCGGAGATCGAGGACATGCTCGCCGAGGGGGAGATCGACGCGCTGCTCCATCCCGAGCTGATCCGGCCGATCCTGGAGCGCGACCCGCGCGTGGGGCGGCTCTTTCCCGACTACAAGGAGCGCGAGATCGAGTACTTCAAGCGCACGGGGATTTTTCCCATCATGCACACGACCGCGATCCGCGCCGAGGTGGTGGAAAAATATCCGTGGCTGCCGGCGAGCCTCTTCAAGGCGTTCGAGAAATCGAAGGCGATCGCCTACCAGAAGATGGAGAACCCGCGGCGCGTGCCGCTCGCCTGGTTCCGCCACGCGCTGGAGGAGCAGGAGGCGCTTTTGGGGAAGGACCCGTGGGTCTACGGCCTCGGGCCCGAGAACCGGAAGAACCTGGACACGCTCATGCAGTATTCGCAGGAGCAGGGGTTCATCGCGCGCAAGGTGCCGGTGGAAGAATTGTTCGCGGAGATCAAATTGTAAGAGAACGGTTCGCGAACCGCCCACGGTTTGGGATTCAATGAAACAAATTCACCCCCTCTGTATCTCCCCCTTCGTAAGGGGGAGAAAGAGCGGAATCGGAATTTCGCGCACGCCTTTTTGTAAGGGAAAGGCGTGCCGTACCCTTTCGGCTGATCTCCCCTTATCAAGGGAGGTAGCGAGGCGGTTAATCTTCCCGACGATTCGCCTGTGATCGCCTAGGATTCAACAAGGACGGGCCTTGAAACTCGCAACCCGAAACTCGGAACTGTCACCGTATGACTGAAACCGCCATCGTCGCCGGCGTGGGGCCCGGCCTCGGCGCCGCGCTCGGACGCGCCTTCGCGCGCGAAGGGTTCGCCGTCGGGCTCTTGGCGCGAAAACTGGAATCGTCCGCGCCGGTGGAGGACGAGATCCGCAAAAGCGGCGGTAAGGCGCTCGCGCTGGCCGTCGACGTGAGGGATCGTGACACTATTTTTGCCGCGGTGAAAGAATTACGAAGCCAGTTCGGCGCGACGACCGCGCTCGCCTACAACGCAAGTGGCTTCGGCCGCGGGAAATTTTTAGAGCTCGACCCCGACTCGGTGCGCGCCGCCTTCGAGGTGAGCGTGATGGGCGCGGTCAACGCCGCGCAGGCGGTGCTGCCGGACATGCTCAAGGCCGGGCGCGGTTTCATCTCGCTCACCGGCGCGACCGCCTCGCTCCGCGGCCGCGCGGGCTTCGCCGGCTTTGCGATCGCCAAGTCCGGGCTCCGCATGCTCGGGCAGTCGCTCGCGCGCGAGTTCCATCCGCATGGGATTCACGTCGTGCACGTGATCGTCGACGGCCAGATCGACACGCCGCGCGCCCGCGCGCGCGACCCCAAGCGCGGCGCCGAGACGATGATCCCGCCGGAGGCGATCGCGCAGGCGGTCATCGGCGCGATGAAGCAGCCGAAGAACGCCTGGACGCACGAATTCGATATCCGGCCCGCGGCGGAGAATTTCTAAGCGGCCCCGCCGCGCTTCGTTTCCAGAGCCGCACTCTCCATGAACGACCCGAAGCCTGCGAATCCGCCGCCCTCAGCCTATCTGTGGCTGTTCCTGCCGATCGTCTTCTGGAGCAGCAACTTCATCGTGGGCAAGGCGCTGGTGGGGAAAGTGCCGCCATGGACGCTGAACGCCGGCCGCTTCACCGTCGCTGCGCTGATCCTTCTGCCGGCGCTGCTCTACCGGCGCGAGTGGCCGCCGAAAAGGCTCTGGCCGCGGCTCATCCTCATGAGCCTCACGGGCATCACCGCGTTCAACGCGGTGCTCTACACCGGGCTTCGCTACACGAGCGCGATCAACGCGACGCTGGTCAACGCGACGACGCCAATCACGACCACGCTGATCGCGCACTTTTTGATCCGCGAGGAGATCACGCGCCGGCGCGTGGTCGGCATTGCGCTCTCGTTCGTCGGCATCGGCTGGATCGTGAGCCGCGGCTCGCTCGCCGCGCTCTTCGCGCTCAACTTCAACGCCGGCGATCTGATCGTCTTCTGCGCCACCTCGCTCTGGAGCTTTTACATCGTGAGCGCGAAGCCGCTGATGCGTGACCTCTCGCCGTTCGTGCTGACCGCACTCACGACGGTGATCGGCACGCTGTTCGTGATCCCGATCGCGGCGCTGGAGATTAGCTTGACCGGCGCCGATCTGCTCCATCGCGAGGTGATCGCGGCGATCCTTTACCTCGGAATCTTTCCATCGTTTCTCTCGTTTTTCCTGTGGAACCGCTCGATCCGCACCTTCGGGCCGAGCCGGGCGAGCCTCGCCTACAATACGCTGCCGCTCTCTGCGGTGATCCTCGCGGGGATTTTTTTGGGCGAGACGCTGAAGCTCTATCAGATCGCCGGCGGCGCGATCATCATCGCCGGCGTCGTTATCGGCACGCGCGACTAAAGCCGCATCGGCATGATGACGTAGAGATAGCCGGCGTCGTCGGTCTTGCGCACGATCGACGGGCTCACGTCGTCCTTGAGCGCGACCTCGACCTCGCCGGATTCGCCGACGACGGTGAGAACGTCGATCAGGTAGCGCGCGTTGAAGCCGACGGTGAGCGCTTTGCCGGTGTAGTCGATTTCGATGTCTTCGGCGGCCTCGCCGAGCTCGGGGTTGTTCGCCATGATGGAGACCTTGCCCGGCTTGAGCTCCATTTTGATGCCCTTGTAGCGCTCGCTCGACAGGAGCGAGACGCGCCGCAGCGCATGGAGAAAATCGCCGGTATCGAGCCGCGCGAGCTGCGGATTGTCCTTGGGGATGACTTTGGTGTAGTCGGGAAAATCGCCTTCGATGAGACGCATGAAAAGCTCGACCTCGTCTTTGATGACGAGCCCCATGTTTTCCTTGAAGCCGACCGAGACGAGGCCGTCCTCCGCGCCCTCCAAAAGCCGCTTGAGCTCGGTGAGACCCTTGCGCGGCAGGATCACGCCCTTGCCGAGGCCGAGCGCGCCGATCGCGCGGTCGACCATCGCGAGGCGATGGCCGTCGGTCGCCACCATGCGAACCTTGCCGTCTTTGGCTTCTTCGATGAAAACGCCGTTCAGGTTATAACGCGTCTCGTCGTTCGAGACCGAAAAAATCGTCCGCTCGATCATCTCGCGCAGCGTCTTCGCCGGCACACTACAGAGCTTCTCACCTTCAAATTTGGGGAATTGGGGAAATTCACGCGCGTCGAGGCCGACGATCTTGAAGACCGATTTGCCGCTTTTCACCTCCACCCAGTCGTTCTCGAGCCGCTTAATCTGGAGCGTCTCTTCCGGAGCCTCGCGCACGATCTCGTAGAGCTTTTTGGCGCCAACGGTGACGACCCCTTCGTGTACGACCTCGCCGTCGAGCTTGCCGCGGATGCCGACTTCGAGATCGGTCGCTGTCAGGTGAATGCCGCCCTTGCGCGATTCGATCAACACGTTGGCGAGGATCGGCATCGTGTTGCGCCGCTCGACGATGCCCTGCGTCCAGTAGAGCGCTCCGAGCAGGTCCATCTTTTTGGCCCGAAATTCCATTTATGCCCCCTGCCTCTTATTACTTCTCTTATATAAAATAAAGACAGAAGTAATAGTAGGGCCTGTGTATAACGCGCAAAAGCCGGCTATGTCCAGTCCCGGCATGAGTTTTTTCATGTGCATGGAAATCAGTGTTCTTCCACAGGCGTGAACAGGATCGGTCGGAAAACACTCGGCGCGGTAGTTGTTCACAAATCGCCTGGCCTTTAAGTCACAGCTAATTCACGAACGCTTGATGTTGAGATTTTTTTCCAGCTTTTCGATCGTGTTTTGCATCTGAGGGTCTTCTTTCATCTTTTTCTCGATCGTTTTGGCGGCATGGATAACGGTGGAATGGTCGCGTCCGCCGAACTTCGAGCCGATCGCCGGAAAGGACGTCGAGGTATGCTTGCGCGAGAGGTACATCGCCACCTGGCGCGGCAGCGCGATGTTCTTGGTGCGCCGCTTCGCCTTCAAGTCGCCGACCTTGATATTGTAATAGTCGCAAATCGTTTTCTGAATGCTCTCAACGGTCACCTCGCGCGCATTGCCTCTCAGGGTATTCTGCAGAACTTCCTTGGCGAGGTCGATGGAGATCGTCGCCTTGGTGAGCGAGGCGAAGGCGCCGAGCCGGGTAAGCGAGCCTTCGAGTTCCCGTACGTTGGAATCGATGTGGGTGGCGAGGAAGATCGCTACATCGTGCGGCAGTTGCACGCCTTCGACCTCGGCCTTCTTCTGCAGGATCGCGACCCGCGTTTCCATGTCCGGCGGCTGAATGTCGGCGATCAGCCCCCACTCGAAGCGGTTTCTGAGCCGGTCTTCCAAGTCGGGGATTTCTTTCGGGAATTTATCTGAGGTGATGATGATCTGCTTGTGCGTCTCGTAGAGCGAGTTGAAGGTGTGAAAAAATTCTTCCTGAGTGCGCTCTTTGCCGGCGATGAACTGCACATCGTCGAGAATCAGCGCGTCGATGTTGCGAAAGCGCGTCTTAAACTCGTCCATCTTGTCGCGTCTCAGCGAAGCGATGAGCTCGTTCATGAACGATTCCGAGCTCAAGTAAAGAACTTTGAGCGTCTGACGCTTGGCCATGACGCGATGGCCGATCGCGTTGATCAGATGCGTCTTGCCGAGACCGACACCACCGTAAATAAACAGCGGGTTGTAGTGGTCGCCGGGCTGGTTCGCTACCGCTAGTGAGGCGGCGTGGGCGAACTGATTGCTCGCGCCGACGACGAAATTCTCGAAGGTGTACTTCGGGATCAGATTGTTGACGCGCGTGGAGGTTTTCGGCGCTTCGCGCTCCGGGCGCTTCTCGATCGGAGCGGCCGACGGCTGGATCTTCTGATTGATCGCGACCGTAACCTTGATCTCGTGGTGAGCTGCGTCGGATAAAGTTTCACGGATCGGACGTAGAAAATGCTCGGCGAGCCAGTCGCGGAAGAATTTGTTCGGGACTTCCAACAGAATTTCATCGTCGCCCGCTTCTTTGACGCGGATTGGCCTGATCCAGGTCTCGAAATTCTGCTGGCCGAGCTGCTCGCGCAACCTTTCCAAAGCCTCTTGCCAAATCTGGCTCATGACCGACCTCAGGCGGATTCAGGGCTAACTTATCGAGATTTCAATGGAATCGGGCCTTCGAGTTACAAACATATTTATCCACATCTGTGGATAAGTCGAGAATCGCCAAATACCTTATCGATTTACGCGTGCCCTTGAGCAGCAGAGTGAACAATCGAGCGGTGATCGCGGAGAAGAGTTTTTCCGGCAAGCGCAGAAAACACTTGCTCTGGTCGAAGTCCGAAACGAACATCGCGTCTCTTTTTTTCTTCTCTTGTGTCAGCGGGCGATAGGGCGACCAAAAAATCTGTGGATAATTTTTTGTCGCGGGGAGAATTCATAGTCCTTTTCAGTACCCTTTGCAAGAAAAAAATTCGCTGAAAATTTTTTTTCTCGGCGCGGCCGTCCTTGACACGAAAAGCGCTGCGATGTTACGCCAAAACGATGTCAAATCGCTCCAGCGAGTGGTTCGCGCGCGCGCGAAAAAAAATTCCCGGCGGCGTCAACAGCCCGGTCCGCGCCTGGCAGGCCGTCGGCGGCGAGCCGCGCTTCATCGCACGCGGCGTTGGCTGTAGGATCGTCGACGTCGACGGAATTTCCTACATCGATTTCGTCGGCTCGTGGGGGCCGCTGATCCTCGGCCACGCGCCGGCAGACATCGTCGGCGCCGTCGGAGCGGCGCTCAACGACGGCACGAGCTTCGGCGCTCCGACACCGCGCGAGGTCGAACTCGCCGAAGCCGTCGCGGAGCGCTTCCCGTCGATCGAGAAACTTCGGCTCGTGAGCTCGGGAACCGAAGCGACGATGAGCGCGATCCGCGTCGCGCGCGCTTTCACGAAGCGGAACCGGATCGTCAAGTTCGACGGCTGCTATCACGGCCATGTCGACGCGCTGCTCGCGCGCGCCGGGTCCGGCCTCGCGAGCTTGGCGCTGCCGGACAGCGCCGGAGTGCCGGCGGCGTTCGCCGCCGAGACCGCGATCGCTCCTTACAACGATACCGCCGCGGTCGCAACATTATTCGCCAACTCGCCGGCCGCGATCGCCGCCGTCATCGTCGAGCCGGTGTGCGGCAATATGGGCGTCATCCCCCCTGCGCGCGGATTTCTCGCCTTTCTCCGCGAGATCACGCGCAGTCACGGCGCGCTCCTCATCTTCGACGAGGTCATCACCGGCTGCCGGGTCGCGCGCGGCGGCGCGCAGGAGCTGTTTCACATCCAGCCCGATCTCACCTGCCTGGGGAAGATCCTCGGCGGCGGGCTGCCGCTCGGCGCGTTCGGCGGCCGTGCCGAGATCATGGATATGCTCGCGCCCGAAGGGCCGGTGTATCAAGCAGGAACGCTTTCCGGCAATCCGCTGGCTGTCGCCGCCGGCCTCGCGATGCTCGGCGCGCTGGCACGGCCGGGCGTCTATGAAGAGCTGGAAGGAAAAGGCGCGCGGCTTCAGCGCGGGCTGGAAGCGGTGCTCAAGTCCAGAGGAATCCAGGGTGTCGTCAACCGTCAGGGCTCGATGGTCACGCTATTTTTCGGCGTCGAGCGCGTGCGCGACGCCGAGGAGGCGCGCGGCGCCGATCGCGAGCGCTTCGGCCGCTTTTTTCACGGCATGCTCGAACGCGGTGTCTATTGGCCGCCGTCGCAGTTCGAAGCGGCGTTCGTCTCGCTCGCGCACGCGGCGGAAGAGATCGATCGAGCGGTCGCCGCCTTCGATGAGTGGGCGGCCCAAGAGACGAAAGGTTGAAGTCCGCTCAAGCGCGTGATAAGTCCGTCCGGAGTGGCGCCAGGGGCGAAGCAGCCGGACCAAGATCCCGGTAAGGTTAATCTCCCGTTCGCCAAATTCGCCAAGTACCTCGCGGTCGGTCTCGAAATTCCGAGCACCATCGTCGGCTCGCTGGTCGTTGGTTACCTGATCGACCGCTGGCTGGGTACGTCGCCTTGGGTGACGGTCGCCGCCTCGGTGCTGGGCTTTGTCGGCGCCGTGATTCGCTTGACGCAGTATCTCAAGTATTTTTCCGATAGCAGCGGAACAGATCATTAATGAGAGCCGAGGCTTTAGGACCGACCGTCGTTCGCATTGAGCTCGTCCACGTAGCGCTGATCGTGGCGCTCTGGCTCGCGCTCGCGCCCACGAAAGCCGTCGATCCCGTCTCGCTCCTCGCCGGTGGACTCTTCATGGGCGTCAACTTCCTCCTTTTAAGCTCGGGCATCCGATGGGTGCTGACGCCGTTCGCCGGCAAAGGCCGAGTACGAAGCGGCGTCATTCTGCTGGTTTTGAAGCTGGCGCTTTTTCTCGGCGCGATTTTGCTGCTGCTGACGCGCGTCCGGCTCGACGCGCTCTCCTTTACGCTCGGTTTTTCGTCGCTTTTGGCCGCGATTTTTTTCGAGCGCATGTGGGCGCTCACGCGATAGGGAGATCATGGAACACCCATTCACCTGGTATTCGCTGCTGCCGTATCCGATCAGCAACATCGCCGAGCCCAACGTGACCGCCGTTGTGGTTGCGCTGGTGCTGATCGGCCTCGCCCTAGCCTTCCGCAGGTCGCTTCGGGCCGCGAATGATCCCATCATTCCCGAGGAAGGGTTTACCGTGCGCAACGCCATGGAGGTCCTGGTCGAGATCGTGGTCGGACTTTCCGACAGCATCATCGGCAAGAAGGGGCGCAAATACGTGCCGCTGTTCGGCAGCCTTTTTCTCTTTATCTTGATCGGCAACTTCTTCGGTTTGATTCCCGGCATCACGCCGCCGACCAGCAGCTTTTTCAGCAACCTCGGGATGGGGCTCGTCGTCTTTGTAGCTTACCACTATTTCGGCGTGCGCGAGAACGGCGGCCGCTATTTCAAGCAGTTCATGGGGCCGATGCTGTTGCTTGCGCCGCTGTTTATCCTCATCGAGTTCTTCTCGCACGTGTTTCGCCCCATCTCGCTCTCGATCCGGCTTTTCGGCAATATGTTCGGCGACCATCTCGTGCTCGAGATCTTCAGCAATTTGACCAAGCTTGTTATTCCCGTCGCCTTCTACATCCTGGGATCGCTCGTCTCGGTGATTCAGGCGGCGGTGTTCACGATACTGACGGTCATTTATGTCGCCATGGCGATCAGCCATGAGCATTGAGCGGACGGCCCGGCGGCGAGGAAGAGGATAGAGGAGTGGAAGGGCTTTAAACGTTCGCTGGAAAGGAGGAGAAAAATGCGCAAAGTATTGTCATTCTTAACCGCGGCGGTGCTCGGGATCTTCACCTCCGGCATCGCAATGGCGGCGGCGGAAACCGCGGCGCCCGCAGGCGAGGGATCGACGAAAGCGGCGCTCGCGATCGCCGCGGGCCTCGCGATCGCCATCGGCGCCTTCGGGGCCGCGCTCGGCCAGGGTCGCATGGCGGCGGCGGCGATGGAGAGCATCGGCCGCAACCCGAACGCGGCCGACCGCATCCAGCTGCCGATGATTTTGGGCCTCGCGTTCATCGAAGCGCTCGCACTCTACGCGTTCGTGATCGCGTTCTTCCTGCAGGGCAAGATCTAACTGTCCGGAAGTCGGCAAATAAAAGGGACGGGGCTTCGGCTCCGTCCCTTTTTATTTCGCGGGGAACTCCACCCGCTCCAGATGGACCTGGGTATGGCGTAGGATGTCCTCCAACGTGTGGAGCTTGTAGGGGCTCTCGTAATAGACGTTCTTGATGCCCGTATTCACCAGCACCTTCAGGCAATGGATGCACGGAGTGTGCGTGATGTAGATCGCGCCGTCGCGGATCGTCGCACCGTTTTTTGCCGCCTGCGCGATCGCATTCATCTCGGCATGGATCGTGCGGAAGCAGTTCTCCTCGATGTCGCCGTTCGGCGTCTTCGACTGATAAATCAGACAGCCGACCTCGGTGCAGTGCGGCATGCCGGCGGGCGCGCCGTTATAACCGGTGGCCAGGATGTTCTTATCGCGCACGATAACCGCGCCGACCTTGGCGCGGTTACAGGTGGAACGCTCGGCCACCTGGCGCGTGATGGTGAGAAAGTATTGGTGCCAACTCAATCGCTCGCTCATCGAGCACCTCTTTTTCGTTCGTTCGCTGCAGCCCCTCGCGCCCCTCGGGAGCGCTCGGCCGCTCCTCGCGCGTTCCGTTTTCCGTAAATGTAAACGGAACCGGCGTGAAAGTCACGGCCAGAGTCGCGAGAAGAAACCAGCCGAGGAATTTTCGTTTCGAATCGAGCGGGGTCTCCGGATCGACCGGCGGCGGATGACGCAGGCCGGTAAGCCCGAGAATCAACACCGCCCAGACCAGCCAGCCGAGCCAGCCCCCGATGAGGCCGAACGCGAACAGCAGGATCACCGTCAGGCACGATACCCAGACGTGGCGCCGTCCGAACAGGGCGTAAGACACGTGGCCGCCGTCCAACTGGCCGGCGGGAAAGAGGTTGATCGCGGTGACGAACAGGCCGACCCACCCTGCCGCCGCGACCGGATGCAATGCGAACGTCTCTTCCGGCAAACCGCCGAGCGAGAGCCGCACGAGGAACATGAATAACACCGACGGGCCGAGTCCGATGTCAGGGCCCGTCTGCGGCGGCGCCTTGAGGTGTAGGCCGATTACGACGGCGGCGATCGAGAATATCAAGCCGGCGAGCGGGCCGGCCGCGCCGATGTCGAAAAGCGAACGGCGGTCCGGCATGCGCGACTGCATCTTGATGAAGGCGCCAAAGGTGCCGATAAAAGACGGTCCGGGAATGAAAAACGGCAGCGTCGCCTCGACGCCGTAGCGCCGCGACATCAAATAGTGGCCCATCTCGTGGACGAGCAGAATCGCCATCAGCGTGCAGGAGAACGGCAGGCCGGAGAGGATCTCCGCGGGATGGCTCTGGATCGTCAAGAGCTCCATGCCGTTCTGCCACGCGCCGGCGATCGTCGTCGTTATAAAGGTCGCGCAGAAAAGCGCGACGTGAAGCCAGGTCCTCTGCGGGCGCGTCGCCTCGCCGTTCATCGCCCGAGGCTCCGTACGTGGACCGGATCGCCGACGTCGGCGCCGGAGCGCCGATCGGCGCGGCCGTTGAAGCAGGAGATCTCGAGCAGACCCCAGCTGTTTAAAAGCGCGACGTACTCCTTCACCGCGCTGGCGTAATTTTCCGCGAGTCCTTCGATCGTGATCTCGGCGAGCGAGACCTCGAGCCTCTGGCGCCCGAGCGCATCGAGGTCGCGCGCGCTGACGTTCGTGATGAGATTGCCGAAATGGTCGATGTAGATGATCTCCCCGCGAATCTCGTCGCCGCTTTTTGCGACCTCAGGCCATTCAAGCCGTGTCCAGTGGTCGAGCGCGGGGCCGAAGTCGACGGCGGAAGCGCCCGCGGCGAGATGCGCGGCGGCGGGCGCGAAGATATCGCGGCCGTGAAACGTGCTGCTGACCGACTGGAGATGATAGCGCCGGTTCGCGAGCTCGACGACGCGCTTAACTTTCTTCCGCTCGGCGGCGAGGCTCAGGACGCCGTTGTCGGGGCCGATGAAAAATGCGTCGTCGCATTCTATTAGGATCGGGCGACGCGCGCCGCCGACGCCGGGATCGACGACCGCGACGTGGATCGTTTGCGGCGGAAAAAAGGGGCAGGCGTAGTTGAGCGCCAGCGCGGCGCCGCGGATGTCCTGCGGCTCGACGCCGTTTGTCAGATCGACGATGCGCGCGCCGGCGTCGATCGACAGGATAACGCCCTTCATGATGCCGACGAACGGGTCCTTGTCGCCGAAGTCGGTTGTCAGCGTGATGAGCCTTTTCTCCATGGAGCGATTCAATCTAACGGAAATTACCTCGACCGTAAAGCAACGCACGCGCTATTTCGGCACGCCGCGCCACCCCTTCAGCGGGCATAGCGCACAGCGCGCAGTCGCGCGACAGAAGCGGTTGCCGATGCGGACAAACATCGCGTGGTATTGATTGTAGAGCGGCGCGTCGGGCGGCAGCAGGCGCGCGAACAGCGCCTGAAATTCGTCGTAGCTGTTTCCCATCGGCATGACGCCGTGGCGCGATAGGATCCTCTTGGTATAGGCGTCGATGACGAAAATGGGCTTCTCCGCCGCGTAAAGCACGATCGAATCGGCGGTCTCCGGGCCGATGCCGTTGATCGACAACAGCTCGGCGCGGAGCACATCCGCGGGTTGCCTCAGCATCGCGTCGAGGCTGCCGCCGTGGCGCGTTTCGACAAAGGCGATGAAATTTTTCAGTCTGAGCGCCTTGACGTTAAAATAGCCGGCCGAGCGGATCAGCTTCGCCAGGCGTGTATGCGTTATCTTGCCGAGCGCGCGGACGCTCAAAGCTCGCGCCGTCTTCAGCCGCGCAATCGCCTTCTCGACGTTCGACCAGGCGGTATTTTGCGTGAGGATCGCGCCGACGGCGATCTCGATCGGCGTCTCGCCAGGCCACCAATGAAGGTCGCCGGTGTCGCGGTACATCCGGTCGTAGAGCCGAATCAGCTCGCGGCGGGTAAGTTCCATCCGATTACGCGGACAGTCTATCCGCGACCTCGACCGCTTCCTTGAGATGGCGTGGATTGATCGTGCCGACGATCAGCGCGTCGATGAAAGGCTGCTTCAGGACGAAGTCGATTGCCTCGGCCGCCGCGAGATGGCCGCTCGCCAGCCCCTTGATCGCGAGCACGCCGAGGCCGGCTTGGTGCACTTCGGCGAGCGTGGCGCCGAGCGCGTGATCGCTCGGGCTGAACGGCGCCATGACGACGTCGAGCGAGCCGCGCGCGAGCGCGATGCCGGCTTCCGTCTTGGCGGAGATCCCCGCCGCGCGCACCTTGCCGCTCCGCTTGAGCGCGCCCAGCGCTTCGAGCGCGTCGGTCTCGGTCAAGATTTTCACGTCCTCGCCGTTGGAATGGAGCAGGAGGATCTCGACGTGATCGGTCTGAAGCCTGCGCAAACTCTCCTCGACCGAGGCGGTGATCGCCGCGGCGGAGAAATCGTAGGTCGAGCGGCCGTTCTCGTAGCGCTCGCCGCATTTGGTCGCGAGCACGATGCGCTCGCGATGGGCGGCTACAAAACCGCCGAGGCGCTTTTCGCTCTCGCCGTAGGCGGGCGCAGTGTCGATCAGGTTGACGCCGAGGTCGAGCGCCGTCTCCAGCAGCTCGGCGATTTCTTTGTCCGACGGCAGATCGAAGACGGCGGGATATTTCACGTCGGTATTGCGGCCGAGCTTCGTGGTCCCGAGACCGATCGGCGCGACGTTGAGGCCGGTGCGTCCTAGTGGGCGGGGAACCATTCCGCCTCCTCCCAAGGATAGCGCGCGACGGCCGGCGCCGGCCATGGCGGCAACGGGTGATGCTGATAGCCGGCCGGCTGCTTTAAATTTTTCATCGCGAGCGCGAGGACTTCTTCCGCGAGTACCGGCGCCATCGAGAGCTTGGTCGGCCAGGCGGCGATGACCCCGGGCGCGAGCTCGCCCGCGTGGACGCCGCTCGGGCGGCGCTGATCGGCCGTACGCGCCTCGGCCCTGACCGCGCGGTAAAGCGCGATTTCGACGTTGGTCAAGTCCAGCGCCGGCAGGCGCGAGCGGATTTTGCGCAGGGCGATTGCGCGTGCTCTTTTTGCATCCCGTTCGCCGGCCAGCCGTTCAGCCAGTTCGCCGCCGATCTGCCAGACGCCTTTTTCCGGAGCGGTGATCGTGAGCTGCGTCTTGCCCCCCACGATGCAGTGGCCGAAGAGCGGCGGCAGATCGCCGCGCAGCAGCACCATGCCGAGCGGCCGGCGCTGCATCGGCTCGCCATCGACGCCGAGTCGGGCGAGCAGCGCGGCATTGCCTTCGCCGGCGGTTAAGACGATCGCGCGCGCTTCGAGCGCGACGTCGCCGATACGGGCGGTTCTTCCCTCGAAGCGGAGCGCGGCGACGTCATAGCGATGGATGTATTTTTCGTGGCGTGCCGCGAGCGCTTTCACGAACGATCCGGTCGAGATCACCGGCTCGTCGAGCGCGTAGACGGCGACCGCCGAGCCTCGGAGCGCCGCGGGCCAGTCGGGCTCGGGCAGCGCCTCGGGCGGCGTGGAAAGGAGTCCCACCTTCGCGACAACCGACATGAAGCCCCACGACTGGACGCGCGCAAGCGCCGATCCCTTGGGCAGCCAGAGATGGCAGCGCTCGGAGAGCACGCGCACGGCGCGCAAATCCGGTTCTTGCTTGCCGGCGATGCTCGCGCGCCAGCGCGACGGCATCTCCTTGGTCGCGCTCACGGCGGCGAAGTCGCGCACGCCGCGGAGCGCGTACTTGCCGCCGCCGTGGATGATCCCCTGCGAGGCGATCGTTTGGCCGGCGCCGAGCGCCGCCGATTCGAGGATAAGCGCATGATAGCCGGCGGCGCGGAGGCGTTCGAGACACCACAGGCCGGCCGCGCCGCCGCCGAAGATAAGGATATCCAATCGCATGGCTAAAGCTGGATGAATTGTAGCATGCAAAGCCGCCCGGGGGCGACTCGCTTGGTTTTGGTCGCTCGAACTGGAGGTTGGAAATCCGAAAATCTTATGCGGCGAAGAGGCGGAGGTCCACCATCTCGCAGATGACGTGGCCGACGAGGATGTGGGTTTCCTGGATGCGCGCGGTGTTCTTGCCCTCCGTGGCCGAGAGGAGGAAATCGACCTTGCGCGCCATCTTGCCGCCGTCCCCGCCGGTCAAGCCGATCACGCCGATCTTGAGCTTCTTGCAGACCTCGATCGCCGCGAGCACGTTGGCGGCATTGCCGCTGGTCGAGATCGCGAGCGCGATGTCTCCCTCTTTGCCGAGCGCCTTGATCTGCTTGGCGAAGATCTCCTTGTACTCGAAATCGTTGGCAATGCTGGTGATCGCCGAGGTGTCGGTGGTGAGCGCGAGGGCTGGCAGCGGCGGCCGGTCGATGCGGAAGCGATTCACGAACTCGGCGGCGATATGCTGCGCGTCGGCGGCGCTGCCGCCGTTGCCGAAGATCATGAGCTTGTTGCCGCGAAGAAACGCCTCGGCGACCGCGTCGATTGCCGCCAGCAGCGTGTCGAGATTGTGCTTGAGAAAGGCCTTCTTGGTTTGAACGCTCTCATCGAAGGCCTTGATGATCGCCTGCTTCATTTCGCTTTCTGATAATGCTCGGTCATCCGGCTCTCGAGGCCGTTCTTCGCAAGCGACTCTTCGAACATGCGGCGCACGATCGGATCCTCGTCCTCGTATTCGATCTGATCGCCGCCCTGCCGCCGGTCGACGGTGCCTTTGTATTTAGCCGAGACGCCGCGGTATTTTTTGCTGCCGAAGGCGCGGAGCGCGAGATAGCGCGCCGGCCTCGCGCCGGTGTTGAAGTGCTGGTGCCACCAGCGGTCCGGCGGCACGACCATGCTGCCCTCTTTCCAATCGTATTTTTTGATCGGCTGGCCGTCGGGCCAGATGAGCGAGTAGCCCTCGCCGCCGAGGATAATCACGTGCGCGCCGGGTCCGTGGCGGTGCCCTTTCTTATAGGTGCCGACGGGGAACTCCGAGATGTGGCAGGCGGTGGTGTTTTCCGAGAGCTCGAACTTGATGTTTCTGCCGCCGGCGCCGCGCACGTTGTATTCCATGAGCTTGAAGTTCCGCACATCGGGAACGAAATTCGTCTCCCAGACGTTGCCGGCGAACTTGAAGCCGTCGTACTCGCCGGCATAGTGTGTCCCCTTGCCGCTGAAATACTCGTCGCGCGCGTCGAAGCGATCTTTGAACGCGAAGTCATTGTTGAAGATGAAGTCGAGATTATGCAGCAGGTTGATCATCGTCGGCGCGGTCGTCACCGAGAGATACCGCGCCGGCTCGCTGCCGCTCCCGTTGAAGAGCTGGTACGAGGCGTTGAGCGGCGGCGAGAACATCGAGCCGGTCTGCCACTCGAAGGTCTGCTTTCGGCTCGGGTGATTCCACACCGTCGCGGCGCCTTGGCCGCTTACGACATAAATCGTTTCCTCGAACAGGTGGCGCTGCGGCTTGAGGCTCTTTCCCGGCGCGATTTCCGAGATGTAGCAGTTGTTCACCTGACCGGCCCCCTCCATCTGGAGGAACGCGCCGGTCCCGCCGGTGCGCTCCCAGGGCTCGAGCTTCACCTTGCGGATGTCCTCGACGAAGAAAGTTTTGATGATAGGAATGCCCTCGCCCTCCACCCATCTTTCATAGCTCGTCTTGCCGCCGCTCTCGTCAAGGCCCATTTTTTGCGCGATTTCCGCCATGATCTCTCCTGTGTTCGGTGTAAACAGCTTTTGTAGCATAGAGAAAAAAGAGCGTAAAGCGCGCTAGCGGCGGTAGAAGGCGGCGATGGTCTCGACGACAGTCTCCTGCTGGGCGGCCGTGAGCTCGGGGTAGAGCGGCAGCGCGAGGACTTCGGCGGCGGCCTGCTCGGCGACGGGAAGATCGCCGCGGCGATAGCCGAGAGCGGCGAAGCAGGACTGAAGGTGCAGCGGTGTCGGGTAATAAATTTCGCTCTGGACGCCCGCGGCGGCGAGGTGGCTCTTGAGCGCGTCGCGCTTTTCCGCGCGGATCACGTAGTAATTGAAGGCATGCGCGCGCTCATCCACCGTGGGGATCGAGGTCACGCCGCGGCCGAGCAATTTCCGCCTCTCGAAAAGCTCGCCGTAATGCTCGGCGCGCGCGATGCGCGCGGCGCACCAGCGCTCGATGTGCCGAAGCTTGACAGTGAGCGCGGCCGCCTGAAGCGCGTCGAGACGCGAGTTGACGCCGACGACATCGTGGCGATATTTCGCGCCCTCGCCGTGGGCGCGGAGCAGCTTGATTTTCGCGGCAAGCGCCGCGTCGGCCGTCGCGGCGAGACCTCCGTCGCCTATGCCGCCCAAATTCTTGGTCGGGAAAAAGGAATAGCAGCCTAGATCCCCGATGGTGCCGGCGAATCTGCCGCCGTCGCGCGCGCCGAAAGACTGTGCGGCGTCTTCGACGACGCCAATTCGATATTTTGTTGCGAGCGCGAGGATCTCTTTCATCGCGCACATTTGGCCGAAGAGGTGGACCGGAATGATGGCTTTCGCGCGGTCGGAATTTTTCTTGTCCGCGAGGAGCGCTTCGATTTGTTTGACGTCAATGAGAAAATTCTCCGGCTCGATGTCGACGAAGAGCGGCGTCGCGCCGAGGCGCGCGACCGCAGTCGCGGTGGCGACAAACGTGAACGTCGGCACAACGACGGCGTCGCCCGGGCCTACGCCGAGCGCCATCAAGGAGAGTAACAAGGCGTCGCTGCCCGACGCCACGCCGAGGGCATGGCGCGCGCCGAGATAGACGGCGGCGTCCGCCTCGAAGTTCTCGACGGCCGCACCGAGGATGAACTTCTGCGATTCGAGCACCTCGTCGAGCGCCTGCTTTAGTTCTTCGCGGATCGTCTTATATTGGGCTTTGAGGTCGATGATCGGGATTTTCGCCACTGATTGGTCTATAGCATAGGCGCATCGAAAAGGCCCACAGCGAACGCGTCGGGGGCATGATGGAAAAAATCAAAGTCGGCGTCATGGGAGCATCCGGCAGCGAGCTGTCGGCAGGCGATAACGCGCGTCTTAAGGCGCTGGCGGAGAGGTTGGGCGCGGCGATCGCCGCGCGCGACTGCGTCCTCGTCACCGGCGCGACGACCGGCATTCCCGATCTCGTCACGCGGGCGGCGCGCAAAAACGGCGCGTTGACGCTAGGGGTGTCGCCGGCCCACGACCGTCACGAGCACGAGCGCCTCGGCCTCCCCTCCGACGCGGCGGACGTGATCATTTACACCGGCTTTGGCTTCAAGGGCCGCAACGTCGTCAACGTGCGGTCATCCGATATCGTGCTCGTCTTCGGCGGCGCGACCGGGACGCTCAATGAATTCACGATCGCTTATGACGAGGGCAAGGTGATCGGCGTCGTCGAGGGCAGCGGCGGAATCGCCGATCACATCCGGGAGATTCTCTCCTTCGGGCATAAAAAGACGCGGGCGGCGCTCCTCTTCGGATCCGACCCGGAAAAGCTGCTCGACGAATGTCTGGCGGAATTCAGAAAGCGCTAAGAAAATTCACACGCTCGTCTTCACCTCGGGCGCGAAGCCTCGGAGCGCGGCCTCGGCCACTTCCGAGAGCAGCCGGTCGTTATCGTGATCGAGGGCGAAGACGCGGTACTGGACGATCTTCGACGGGATGAACTCAAAAAGCTGGGAAAGCGACTCGGTCGCGATCTCGCCGGTCGACGGATCGAAAATGTAAATCTGCTTCTTCCCCATCGCGAACGGGCTCTCCGGCCGCGGGTCCTGGATCGCCGCGTCGACGCGAAAGACGAGATCGGCGGCGGATTCCGGCAGGCCTGCGCGGATGCGCTTTTCCCAGTCGGTGTCCTGGATCAGCGACATCCCATAGCGTAGCTCGTTCAGCGAGAGCGTCCGGTCATAGGCCATCTTCCATTTGATGTCGCGGTCGATGATCCGGCCCCACTCGCGCGCGAGCTCGTCGTGCTCTTTCGCGCGGCGCCAGCGCGCCACCTCTTCGAGCAGCGACCAATCGGTCAAGCCGAGGTAGTCCTCCATATGCTTAAGCGGGTTGCCGCGAAAGAGGAGCTTCATCGTCTCGGGGAAAATTTCCCGTAAATGAAGATCGATCGCGCGCGTCGTGCGGTGATAGTAGACGTTGGTGTAGAGGTAAAGCCGCGTGTTCAGGAACATCGTGAGCGCGGCGTTGCCGGACCGGTGCAGTGTGAGCCCGTGCGGCGAGAAAAAAGTGTAATGCATCAGGCGCTCGCGGTCGATCGGACCGACCGCGACGCCACACATGTACGAGTCGCGCGAGACGTAATCGAGATTGTCGAAGGTGAAGATGCCGTTCGTGAGCGGTTGGAGCATTCGCACCCATCTGGGCTTGCGCTGGTCTTCCTTGCCGGTCTTTTTGATCGGAAAAGCGATCTCTTCCGGCTTGAGCTCTTCGCCGGGCGCGAACGGGCCGCTCGGGCTGCGGCGGATCTGCCGCAGCCGATCACCTAGATGCTCCTGGATAATTCTCTGGCCGATGTCCTCATGGGTGATATCGAAATCGGCGAGAAAATTATCGTCGAAGAAATGGCCGAACGGGCCGTGCCCCACGTCGTGAAGGAGGCCCGTCATGCGCATGTATTCCTCGACGAGCGCCGGCGATGGGCATTCGTCGCCGAGCACGCGTTTGAGCGAGGGGTAGAGATGCTTGCCGAACTCGCCGGCAAGATGCATGGCGCCGAGCGAGTGCTGAAAGCGGCTGTGCTCGGCGGTGGGATAGACCCAGCGCGCGCTCTGCAGCTGGTAGATATAGCGGAGGCGCTGGACCCACGGCGAATCGATGACGGCCTTCTCCGTCACCTCGCCCTTGTGAAGTGGAACCGTGAACTGGATGTAATGGTGAATCGGATCGGCGAGAAGCGCGGTGCCTTCGTATTCGCTGTCCGGCGGCGCGGCCATCGTCAGAGCTCCAGGATCACCTGCGCCGTCCATTGATTGCCGGTTTTCTCCATGCGTCCCTGTTGCGGGCTAACGGCGCGGATCTCGCGCTGGATCTCGTGGCGGTCGGGGTCGAATTTCTCGCCGCGCACTTCGCCGCGGATGTAGGTATCCTTCACTTCCTGAACCACGACCTCCTTCAAGAGAAAGCTGCTGGCCTGATAGAGATAGAGCAGCTCGCGCATCCAGTTGACCATGAGGTCGTCGCGGTCGGTGCCCTCGACTTCGAGCGTCAAATGGTCGCTATCCCCAACCTTGTCGATCTGCGTCATGATGTCGAAAAGCGCGAAGCCCGAATTGGCGAAGAGCTCCGCCTGGCTCGCGCCGGAGATCTTCACGGCGAGCTCGGATGAGCGGTTGAACGTCTTATATTTCTTCGGATCGGCCATAGTCGAAAAGGAGCTTTAGCCCTTTATACCCGATTGATGAGGCTCGCTGCAAAGCCTGCACCGAAGCCGTTGTCGATGTTCACGACGGTGACGCCGCCGGCGCACGAGTTGAGCATGCCGAGGAGCGCGGCCAAGCCGTGGAAGCTCGCGCCGTAGCCGACGCTCGTCGGCACAGCGATCACGGGCTTATCGACGAGCCCCGCGACGACGCTCGGTAGCGCTCCCTCCATTCCCGCAACCACAATAAGCACGGCGGCGGAAAAAAGCTTGTCGCGGTTTTCGAGCAGGCGATGGAGGCCGGCGACGCCGACGTCGTAGAGCCGCTCGACGCGGTTGGCCATCGTCTCCGCCGTCACGGCGGCCTCTTCGGCCACGGGAATATCCGATGTCCCGGCGCAGACGACCAGCACCGTCCCGCGTCCGACGATGCGGATCGGGCGGTCGAGCCAGCTCGCTGCCCGAGCTTGCTCGTGGCAGCGGAGTCCCTTCAGCATTCGCTTGAGCGCGGTCATTTTCTCCGGCGCCAGCCGCGTGATCAGGACGTTCGCGCGCCGGCGCCGCAGCGCCCGCGCGATCGAGGCGATCTGGCCGGCGGTTTTTCCCTCGCCCAGGATCACCTCCGGAAAACCCTGCCTGAGCGGCCGATGGTGATCGACCTTGGCGAAGCCGAGGTCTTCGAAGGGCATATGGCGGAGACGATCGAGTGCCTTTGCGACGGAGAGTTTCCCTCGTCGCACCCCTTCGAGAAGTTCTAGCAGACGCTCGGTGTCCATGCGGAAATGCCGATTGTTAAGGCGGGAAGCGGATTAGGCTCGGCTCTTGAAGTGTGTATAACCCGTGACTGCGGGCGCGTATCGCCGGCCGCGGCGGTCGAAGACGTTGATGCCTTCACTCGGCGGGAGGCATCGGCCGATGCGCGTTACCCGAACCCCGATACGCGGCTGAAGTCGCGCCAACTTTTTTCGCGCCCTCGGGCGAGTAGAAAAAAGCAGCTCGTAGTCCTCGCCGCCGCCGAAGGCCATTGTCAGATCGCCTGCCGATAGGCTCCGATAAGCTTTGGAGAGCGGCAAAGCCTCTTCCCAGATCTCCGCGCCGACGCCGCTCTCTTCACAGATGTGGCCGAGGTCCTGCAGCAGGCCGTCGCTCACGTCGATCATGGCGCCGGGCAGCCGCGCCCGCGCAAGAAGCGATCCGGCGGTCAGCCGTGCCGTCGGAAGGTTGTGTCGGCGGATCAGATAGTCCGCGCCGGCTTGCCGCGATTTTTTCTTCAGCAACCGAAGCCCGAGCGCCGAGTCTCCCAATGTGCCGGTGACATAGAGATCGTCGCCGGGACGCGCGCCGCTCCGCAGGATCGGCCGATAGGGGGCGCGGCCGATGAGCGCCGCGCTGATGAATAAGCGTTCGGCCCGACTCGTGTCGCCGCCTACTAAAGAGACGCCGCTCCGTGACGCGAGCCTGCGTACGCCTCGATAAAATTCCTTGATGTCCTCCAAATGGAATCTCGGCGGGATGCCGAGGGAGAGCGTGAGGTAGGCAGGCACTCCGCCCATGGCGGCGATGTCGCTCAAATTCACGGCGAGCGTTTTATAACCCAGAGCATAAAACGAAGTCCAGCGCAGATCGAAATGGACCTTTTCGATGAGCAGGTCGGCCGTGACGAGGAGCGCCGCGCCGCCAGCGTCGAGCCAGGCGGCGTCATCGCCGATGCCGGCGCGCACGCCGCGACCCTGCGGGGCGGCCTTGCGAATTTTTTCGATCAGGCCGAATTCCCCGACCGTGCCGATTCTCATTTAGGCGCGGAGCGGAACGGTTCTGTCGCGGCGGACCTTTTCGAGCGGCTTTTCCTTCGGCTTCGGCCGCTTGCGGGCCTTCGCGGAGTGGTCCTTCGTCGAAGTGGCCCGTTTCTCCTGCTTATCGAGAAGCGCCGCCTTGAGCACCTCGGACATGTTTTTCGCCTTTATGAACGTGAGCTTCCGGCGCACAGGCTTCGGAATCTCATCGAGGTCCTTGTCGTTGCGGTCGGGGATAATGATCGTCTTGATGCCGGCGTGGAGCGCCGCAAGGCATTTCTCCTTCAAGCCGCCGATCGGGAGAATTCTTCCCCTCAAGGTGATCTCGCCAGTCATCGCGACGTAGCGGCTGACCGGGCGGCGCGTCAGCGCCGAGATAAGCGCCGTTGCCATCGTGATGCCGGCCGACGGGCCGTCCTTGGGGATCGCGCCCGCGGGAACATGGATGTGCACGTCGAGCTTCTGGTAGAAATCTTCCTCGATGCCAAGTTTTTTCGCCTGCGACCGGGCATAGCTCACCGCCGCATGCGCCGATTCTTTCATCACCTCGCCCAGCTGTCCGGTGAGCGTCAGGTTGCCGCGCCCTTTCGACAGCGAAGCTTCGACATAGAGCACCTCGCCCCCGACGCTGGTCCACGCGAGTCCTGTGGCGACGCCGATCTCGCTCTGCTCCTGCTCAGCTTCGGGAATGAACTTGGGCGGGCCCAAGAATAGATGAAGGTTCGCGCGCGTGACGCGCGTGAGCTCTTTTTTCCCCTCAGCGGTCTTCCGCGCGATCTTGCGGCAGATCGACGCCATCTCGCGCTCGAGGTTCCGCAAACCGGCTTCCTTCGTATACTGCGCGATGATGCGAAGAACCGCATCGTCGGAAATCTCCAGTTGCGACGGGGAAATGCCGTTGTCTTCGAGCTGGCGCGGGATCAGGAACTTGCGCGCGATCTCGAGCTTCTCTTCGTTGGTGTAGCCGGAGAGGCGTATCACCTCCATGCGGTCGGCGAGCGCCGCGGGAATCGGGTCGAGCAGATTCGCCGTGCAGATGAAAAGCACGTTGGATAGGTCGAACGCGAGGTTCAAATAATGATCGCTGAAGGCGTGGTTTTGCTCGGGGTCGAGCACCTCGAGCAGCGCCGCCGAGGGATCGCCGCGAAAATCGGTGCCGACCTTGTCGATCTCGTCGAGCATGAAGACGGGATTGTTCGAGCCGGCCTGCTTGATGCCCTGGACGATGCGGCCGGGCAGCGCGCCGACATACGTGCGGCGATGGCCGCGGATCTCGGCCTCGTCGCGGATGCCGCCGAGCGAGATGCGGACAAAGTTCCGCCCGAGCGCGCGCGCGATCGATTTGCCGAGCGAGGTCTTGCCGACGCCGGGAGGGCCGACGAAGCAGAGGATCGGCCCCTTGATTTTTTTCCGGAGCTTGTTGACCGCGAGATATTCAAGGATACGCTCCTTTACTTTCTCGAGGTCATAATGGTCCTCGTCCAGGACCTGCTGGGCTTTTTTAATGTTGAGGTTGTCCTTGGTCTTTTTGCTCCAAGGGATATCGACGATCCAATCGAGATAGGTGCGCACGAGCGAGGCCTCGGAGGACTCCGGATGCATCTGCTCCAGACGCTTGAGCTGCTTGTCGGCCTCGCGCTTGGCGTCGACCGGCATCTTCGCTTTCTCGATCTGACGGCGGAGATCTTTCATTTCCTCGGCGCGCTCGTCTCCTTCGCCGAGCTCCTGCTGAATCTGCTTCAGCTGCTCGCGGAGAAAGTAATCGCGCTGGGTCTTGCTCATCTCCTCCTTCGCCTGATTCTGGATGCGCGCCTGCACGGTCGAGAGCTCGAGCTCTCGGCTCAAGAGGTCGTTGACTTTTTTCAGCCGCGCGACGGGATCGAAAATCTCCAGGATGCCCTGGCTCTCTTCGATCTTGAGTCTCAGATTCGACGCGACAAGGTCGGCGAGCACGCCCGCGTCGCTGATGTTGTCGGTCACCATGACGATTTCCGGCGGCAGGTTCTTGAGGTTCAAGATCTGCTCGATCTTTTCCTTGACGTTGCGCATCAAGGCTTCGACCTCGATCGAGACCTCCGCGAGCGCCGGCTCGACGACTTTACGGATTTTGGTTTCAAAGAACGGCTGTTCTTTTAGATAGGTGTCGATCTCGCCTTTCGCGAGTCCCTGGACGAGTATTTTCACCCGTCCGTCGGCGAGCTTCAGCATGCGCATGATCGACGCAACCGTGCCGACCTTGTAAATATCTTCCGGCGTAGGATTGTCCTCCGCCGAATTTTTCTGCGCGACGAGAAAGATCAGGCGTTGGCGCGCGAGCGCCTCTTCGACGGCGCGAATCGACATCTCGCGGCCGACGAAGAGTGGGAGCATCATATAGGGATAAATGACGATATCCCGAATCGGCAGTAGCGGCAGGACCTCGGGGATCTCGACCTGCGCTTCCTTGCTCTCCTGGCCTTCAAGGTTCCACTGAGCTTCGCTCATTCTGTACCTCTGGGGCCTAGTTAATCACACCGGACAGTGGGGTCAACAGAAATCTCGGAATATTAACGCGGGCGCTTACCCGAAGAGCTCTTTGACTTTGTCGAGAAAACCTTTGGACATCGGGTGAATCTCCTCGCCCCCTAGCGTCGCGAATTCTTTGAGCAACTCTTTTTGTTTGGCGGTCAAATGAGTCGGCGTCTCGAGCGTCACGCGCACGATCTGGTCCCCTTGATGGCGATAGCCGTGGACGTCGCGGACGCCCTTGCCTTTGAGGCGGAACGCTTTTCCCGATTGCGTGCCGGCGGGAATCTTCATCTTCACCTTGCCTTCGAGCGTCGGCACGTCGAGCTCGGTGCCGAGCGCCGCTTGGACGAAGCTCACCGGCATGTCGCAGATAATGTCGAGACCGTCGCGGAGAAAAAGCGGATGGGGCTGGACTTCGATCACGACGTAGAGGTCTCCCGGCTGTCCCCCGCTGGCGCCGGTTTCCCCTTCGTTCCGCAGTTTCAAGCGCGACCCGCTGTCGACACCGGGCGGGATTTTGATGCTGAGGGTGTGGAGCTTGCGAATTCGGCCGGCGCCGCCGCAGCCGGCGCACGGATCGGCGATGAACGTTCCCTGCCCGCCGCACTGGCTGCACGTGCGCGACACGGTGAAAAATCCCTGCTGGAAACTCACTTGGCCGCGGCCGTGGCATGTCGGGCAGGTCTTGGCCGAGGTGCCGGGCTTCGAGCCGCTGCCATGACAGGTCTCGCACGCGCCATGGCGGGGAATTTTAATTTTCTTTTCGGTGCCGAAAACCGCCTCTTCGAAACGGATCTCGAGATTATAGCGGAGGTCTTCGCCCCGGCTGCGGCCCCGTCGACGACTCGCGCCGCCGCCGAAAAATTCGCCGAAGATGTCGCCAAAAATATCTTCGAAGGACGACGCGTTGAAATCGAAACCGCCCGGAAACGGGCCTCCGTTGCCGAAGGCGGCGTGGCCGAATTGATTGTACTGCGTGCGCTTCTCGGGGTCTGCAAGCACGGAGTAGGCCTCGGAGACTTCTTTGAAGCGCTCTTCGGCCTGCTTGTCGCCGGGATTACGATCGGGATGATACTGGAGCGCCAGTTTTCGGTAAGCCTTCTTGATTTCTTCTTCGCCGGCGCCGCGAGCGACGCCGAGTATTTCGTAATAGTCTCGTTTGGCGTTCAATTGTGCTTCCTCGCGCAATGCAAAGCTCTCTCTTTATATAACGAAAAAGCCCCTGTCCTCAATGCGAGTTAAGGAGCAGGGGCTATTCGGCGGGTAAATTTCCTCGCGGCTTATTCCTTGACCTCCTCGAAATCCGCATCGACGACGTCGTCTTTCTTCTTGCCGCCGGTGTCGCCGCCCTGGCCCGGATGCCCGTCGCCCGGCCCTTGCTGCTGTTGGCCGCCGGCTTGCTGCTTGGAGGCCTTCGCGTATACCGCTTCTGCGAGCTTATGCGAAGATTGATTGAGCTCTTCAGCCGCCGAGCGCAGCGTCTGCGCGTCTTGGCTCTCGGCAGCCTTCTTCGCTTTTTCAAGCGCCGCATCGATCGTCTCCTTCACGCCCGCCTCCAGCTCGCCCCCGTATTCCTTCAGCGATTTTTCCGTCTGATAGATCAGCGACTCGAGTTGGTTGTGCGCCTCGGCCGTCTCTTTGCGCTTCTTGTCCTCTTCGGCGTGCGCGTCGGCCTCCTTGACCATTTTCTTGATCTCTTCCTCGTTGAGGCCGCTCGACGCCGTGATCTTGATCGACTGTTCTTTGCCGGTGCCCAGGTCCTTCGCGTTGACGTGGACGATCCCGTTGGCATCGATATCGAAAGTAACCTCGACCTGCGGCACGCCGCGCGGCGCAGGCGGAATGCCGACGAGATCGAATTGACCAAGGAGCTTATTGTCAGCCGCCATCTCGCGCTCGCCTTGAAACACGCGGATCGAAACGGCCGTTTGGTTGTCGGCCGCCGTCGAGAAAACCTGGCCTTTGCGCGTCGGGATGGTGGTATTGCGCTCGATCAGCTTCGTAAACACGCCGCCCAGCGTCTCGATGCCGAGCGACAGCGGCGTCACGTCGAGCAGAAGAACGTCTTTGACCTCGCCTTTCAGCACCGCCGCCTGGATCGCCGCGCCCACCGCGACGACCTCGTCCGGATTGACGCCCTTGTGGGGCTCCTTGCCGAAGAGCTTCTTCACGCGCTCCTGCACGGCCGGCATGCGCGTCATGCCGCCGACGAGGATGACTTCATTGATCTCGCTCGCGCTCAGGCCCGCGTCCTTCAGCGCTTGGCGGCACGGACCCTCCGTTCGGTCGATCAAATCGGAGCAGAGCGCCTCGAGCTTCGACCGTGTCAATTTAATATTCAAATGCTTGGGGCCGTTCTGATCCGCAGTGATGAACGGAAGATTGATATCGGTCTCCATGGACGAGGAGAGCTCGATCTTGGCTTTTTCCGCCGCCTCTTTAAGGCGCTGCAGCGCCATACGATCCTTGCGCAGATCGATTCCCTGATCTTTCTTGAATTCGTCCGCGAGATAATCAATCACGCGCTGGTCGAAGTCCTCGCCGCCCAAGAAAGTGTCGCCATTGGTTGATTTGACCTCGAAGACGCCTTCGCCAAGCTCCAAAATGGAGATATCGAAGGTGCCGCCGCCCAAATCGAAGACCGCAATCTTTTCGTCCTTCTTTTTATCGAGGCCGTAGGCGAGCGAGGCCGCCGTCGGCTCGTTGATGATGCGCAACACGTTCAGACCGGCGATGCGCCCGGCATCCTTCGTCGCCTGGCGCTGACTATCGTTAAAATAAGCTGGAACCGTGATGACTGCCTCGGTCACTTTTTCGCCGAGGTAGTCTTCCGCGGTTTGTTTCATCTTTTGCAGAATGAAGGCGGAAATCTCCGCCGGACTATATTTTTTGGCGCGGATCTCCACCCATGCATCGCCGTTATCCGCCTTGACGATCTTATAAGGCAATACCGTGGTCGCCTTCTGCACCAGCGGATCTTCGTAGCGACGGCCGATCAAACGCTTGACGGCGGAGATCGTGTTTTCCGGATTGGTGATCGCCTGCCGCCGGGCGATTTGCCCGGCCAGGCGTTCGCCGCTTTCGCTGAATGCGACGACCGACGGCGTTGTCCGGCTGCCTTCAGAGTTGGCTATGACGACAGGATCACCCGCCTCCATGATAGCGACGCAGGAGTTGGTCGTCCCTAAATCGATGCCGATAACTTTTGCCATGGTTAAATACTCCTTAACTCGCCCAATTCATCGCAAAATTTAATCATGAATGGGCAATTTTCAACCCGCGGAAGTTTTATTTTTTTTCTTTTGTTTCCGGGGCCTTAGCTACAGTCACCTGGGCTGGACGGAGCAGGCGATCGAGGAGATAATAGCCTTTGCGATATTCATCGATCACGGTATAGGGGTCCTGCTGCTCACTTTCGACCTGGGCAACTGCCTCGTGTTTCGCAGGGTCAAAGCGTTCGCCGATAGCCGAAATCTGGCTTACGCCGTGGCGGCCGAGGATTTCGATAAAATCCTTCCGTACCATTTCGATGCCGTCCAGTAGCGGTTTACCGTTACCGCCGCCCTCGGCATAGCCGAGAGCCCGCTCAAGATTATCGAGGACTGGCAATAGATCTTTGACCAGACTTTCATTCGCGTAGCGAATGGCATCGGTCTTTTCGCGCGTCGCCCGCTTCTTATAGTTATCCAGGTCCGCGGCCTGACGCAGGAGCCGATCGCGGTTTTCCTTCGCCTCAAGCTCTTTGGCCTCAAGCTGCCGGCGCAGCTTTTCCGACTCGTCCGATTCGCCATCGCCGCTGTCGGCACTAAATTCCTTGTCTTTTTCGCCATCCATAGTTTCAGGCCGCTTTATTTAATCCCTTCCGACCCGGTGTAATTTAATCACCCGCCTGGATCTGTCAAGCGAAATCCGAGGAGAAAACCCCGATATTTAAAAAGAATTTGCGGGACTTTCTTAAAAGTGTTACAAGTTTTTTAAGCATCGATGCCCGCTCCCCTGACCACGCCTGCTATAGTCTTGCGCGCCTGGCCCTTTGGCGAATCCGATAAAATAGTCTCGTTTTTGACCGAATCGTACGGCAAGATCAGAGGCATCGCCAAAGGCGCCAAACGATCGCGCAAACGCTTCGCGAACTCGCTCGAGCCCTTCGCGCTCGTCAACCTTCGGTTTCTAGACCGTTCGGCGGGCCTCGTCTTTATTCAATCCTGCGAGCTGGTTCAGGTTTTTAAACGCTTGACGACGAGCTTGGACAAGATCGCCCACGCTTTCTATTTGATGGAGCTTGCGGACGTGCTGTCGAGCGAGCACGATGAGAACCGAGCGCTTTTCGTTCATCTGCGCGACGGGCTCGGCTTTATCGACGCGAATGAATCATCAGAGCTCGCGATAGCCTATTTCGAGCTTACGCTCTTGAAGCTCTCCGGGTATCAGCCGATGCTGGGGCAGTGTCGCCGCTGTGCGGCGGCGTGGCGCGAGCGCGCCGGCCGGTGGAACTTTAGTCTGCGCGATGGTGGCATTCTCTGCCCGGGCTGCTCGGCGTTTCGACGCGAAGTCGCCCCGCTCTCATTCGAGGCGCTGGCATTCATGGAAGAACTCGCGCACGCAAACGGCGAGGTCCCGCTGCATCTTAATTCTTTTCCCGCGGCCGCGCGCCGCGAAGGACATCTTGCGTTGCTGCGCTTCATCCAGTACCAAATCGGCAAGGAACTCAAATCAGCTCCATTCCTCGACGCGTTTTCAACCTAACAGCGCGCCTGACGTAAATCCGCTCGTTGTTGAAAAATGTACGTGGAAGTCGTACGAGGCTTTCACGAGGGAGAGAAAAAATGGCCCAGAGAAAATATGTTTATTCTTTCGGTGGCGGCAAAGCGGAAGGCAAGGCCAGCATGCGTGAGTTGCTTGGTGGCAAGGGCGCTGGGCTCCACGAGATGACCCGTATCGGCGCGCCGGTGCCGCCGGGATTTACGATCACGACCGAAGTCTGCACCTATTATTACGACCATCGCCGGCAGTATCCCAAGGGGCTCGAAGCTGAAATCGCGCAGGCGCTGGCGCGCGTCGAGAAGATCCTTGGGAGAAAATTTGGTGACGCGGAAAACCCCCTGCTCGTTTCGGTGCGCTCCGGCGCGCGGGAGTCGATGCCCGGTATGATGGACACCGTCTTGAACCTCGGTCTCAACGACCACACCGTCGAGGCGCTGGCGCGCCGGACGCAGAACCCGCGGTTTGCCTACGATTCCTACCGTCGCTTCGTGCAGATGTACGGCGACGTGGTGCTCGGCCTTAAGCCGGTCGAAAAAACCGAGCGCGACCCATTCGAAGTGATCCTGGAAAAGAAAAAAGAAGCGCGTCGCGCGCGCTTCGACACCGATTTGACCGCCAAGGACTTAAAAGAGCTCGTCGGCGAGTTCAAGGCGGAGATCAAAAAGCGTCTGGGCAAAGATTTTCCCGATGATCCGAAGGAGCAGCTCTGGGGCGCCATCGGCGCGGTCTTCGGCTCGTGGAACAACGACCGGGCGATCGCGTACCGTAAGCACTACCGCATTCCCGACGAATGGGGCACGGCAGTCAACGTGCAGGCGATGGTCTTCGGCAACATGGGCGAGAACTGCGCGACCGGCGTCGCCTTTACGCGAAACCCCGCGACCGGCGACAAGCGCTTTTACGGCGAGTTCCTCGTCAACGCGCAAGGCGAGGACGTGGTCGCCGGCATCCGCACGCCGCGGCCGATCGCCGAGCTCAAAGAGGTCATGCCGAAGCCCTACGCCGATCTCGACAGGATCCGCAAGGTCCTCGAAACTCATTATAAGGACATGCAGGATATCGAGTTCACCATCGAGGATAGCAAGCTCTGGATGCTCCAGACACGCACCGGCAAGCGCACGGGATTTGCCGCCGTGCGCGTCGCGGTCGATATGGTGGACGAGAAGATCATCTCGAAGCAACAGGCGCTCATGCGCATCGACCCCGACCAGCTGAATCAGCTCTTGCGGCCGATCTTCGATGCCGAAGACAAGCAGAGCGCAGCGCGGGATAAGCGCGTCCTGGCGAAAGGCCTTCCGGCCGGCCCGGGCGCGGCGAGCGGCCGCGTCGTGTTCCACGCCGAAGACGCCGAGGCGTGGGCGAAACGAGGCGAGCGCGTAATCCTCTGCCGCGTAGAGACGAGTCCCGACGACATCCGCGGCATGATCAATGCCCAGGCGATCCTCACCGCGCGCGGCGGCATGACCTCGCACGCGGCGCTGGTCGCGCGTCAGATGGGAAAAGTCTGCGTCGTCGGCTGCGAGGCGCTCAACATCGACTATGGTCGGCGCGAGATGCGCGTCGCCGACGTGATCTTGAAGGAGGGCGATTGGATCTCGGTCGACGGCTCGACCGGCGAGGTGATGCGCGGCGAGGTCAAGACGAGCGATTCCGAGGTGCTCCAGGTCATTCTCAGCCGAAGCCGCGATCCGAAGTCGTCGCGCGTGTATCAACAGTACGCCAAGCTCATCAAATGGGCGGACGAGGTGCGCAAGATCGGCGTGCGCACCAATACCGATCAGCCTGACCAGGCGAAGGTGGCGATGGCGTTCGGCGCCGAAGGCATCGGTCTTTGCCGCACCGAACACATGTTCTTCGGCGGCGAGCGCATCCGCGCCGTCCAGGAGATGATCCTGAGCGACAATGTCGAGGGGCGGCGCCGGGCGCTCGCGAAGCTCCTGCCGATGCAGAAGGAAGACTTCAAGGCGATTCTCGACATCATGGGCAATCTTCCGGTGACGATCCGCACGCTCGACCCGCCGCTGCACGAGTTCTTGCCGAAGACCGAGGAAGATATTGTCGAACTGGCGGAAACGATGGGGGTGCCGGTCGAACGTCTCAAAGAGAAGATCGAAGGGCTCCACGAATTCAATCCGATGCTCGGCCATCGCGGTTGCCGCCTCGGAATCTCCTATCCCGAAATCACTGAAATGCAGGCGCGCGCGATCTTCGAGGCCGCATGCGAGCTAAGGAAGGAGGGCAAAAACCCTTTTCCTGAAGTGATGATCCCGCTGGTCGCGACACAGAAGGAGCTGCATCTGCAGCGCGAAATCGCCGAGCGGGTCGCGCAGGAATCGATGAAAAAGCATGGCGTTAAGGTTCGCTACATGATCGGCACGATGATCGAGCTGCCGCGAGCCTGTCTCTTAGCCGGGGAGATCGCGCGGGAAGCGGAGTTCTTTTCTTTTGGCACTAACGACCTGACGCAGACCGCCCTGGGACTCTCCCGCGACGATGCGGGAAAGTTCCTTCCAAGTTACGTCGCTCAAGGAGTCTACCCCGAAGATCCTTTCATCAGCATCGACGAGGGGGGTGTCGGCGAGCTCATGCGCATCGGAATCGAGCGCGGCCGGAAAGTGCGGAGAGACCTCGAGATCGGTATTTGTGGCGAACATGGTGGAGATCCTCGATCTGTCGCTTTTTGTCATCGCGTGGGCTTAGACTATGTGAGTTGTGCGGCTTTTCGGGTGCCGATCGCAAAATTGGCAGCCGCACAGGCGGCTTTGAAGCGTTAAACGAGATTTTGGCAGTCCTATTCCGAAAAACTGCCATTCCAAAAGTTGTCCCGCGACCCGTCAAAATTGCCAACCAATGGCAATTGACAATTAGGGTCAACCTGAGGCATAATCCCGCCCTGATATTTTGGGACGATTATGGAACCTCGGTTAGGCGAGCTACTGGTTCGGGGCGGCGTAGTTACTCGTGAGCAACTAAGCCAAGTCCTCGGTAAGGAAGGCGACAACGGGGCAAGCGCCATTCATGAGCTTGTCCGACTCGGCTTCACCACCGAAGACCAACTCGCGGAATTTCTCGCCGCGCAATTCGGCATTGAAAGAATCGCCGTCGCCGAGGACGACGTCTCGCAAAATATTTTCGACCTCGTTCCCTCTGAGCTCATCCAGAAACATCAGGTGGTGCCGCTGAAGCTAATGGGCTCCACCCTGACAGTCGCCACCGCCGACCCCACCAATCTCATCGCGATTAACGAGATCCAGTTCATCACCGGCTATGGTGTCCGTCCGGTCCTCGCCACGGCGTCGGAGATCAAGAAAATCCTCGATCGGCGATACGGCAAAACCAGCTACGATGAGGTCCTAAGAAAATTCGACGATTCCGGGATGGAGGTCATCCAGAGCGAGGATGAGCTCGATCTGGCCGAGCTGCAGCAGGCGACCCAGGAGGCGCCGGTCGTCACGCTCGTGAACGCGATCCTCGCCGACGCCGCCAAGCGCGGCGCCAGCGACATCCATTTCGAACCTTACGAGAAAGTCTTTCGGGTCCGCTTCCGCACCGACGGCGTGCTGCATGAGATCATGACGCCGCCGCAGCGGCTAAAGAACGCGTTGATCTCGCGCATCAAGGTCATGGCGAATCTCGACATTGCTGAGAGAAGACTCACCCAGGACGGGCGCATCAAGCTCAAAACCGGCCGCGGTCAGGAGCTCGATCTTCGCGTCTCGGTCCTGCCGACGCTTTTCGGCGAAAAGATCGTCATGCGGCTCTTGGACAAGTCCAATCTGCAGCTCGACATGTCGAAGCTCGGCTTTGACCCGCAAAACCTCGATGATTTTAAGGAAGCGATCCATCGACCTTACGGCATGATCCTCATTACCGGCCCTACGGGCAGCGGTAAATCGACGACGCTATATTCCGCGCTCTCCGAGCTCAACCAAACCGATGTGAATATCTCCACCGCGGAAGACCCCGTCGAATACAGCCTTCTGGGCATCAACCAAGTCCAGGTCCGCGACGACATCGGCCTCAATTTCGCGAACTGCCTCCGGTCCTTTCTGCGCCAGGACCCCGACATCATCATGGTCGGTGAGATCCGCGACCTCGAGACGGCGCAGATCGCCGTCAAGGCCGCGCTGACCGGTCATTTGGTTTTGAGCACACTCCACACCAACGATGCGCCGTCGACGGTCGATCGCTTGATCAATATGGGCGTCGAGCCGTTTTTGCTCACGTCCTCCATTAATCTCATCGTCGCGCAGCGCCTCGTGCGAAAGATCTGCACGCACTGCAAGACGCCGGTCGAGGCGAGTCCCGACGCGCTTGTTAACATCGGGGTCGATCCGGGCGAAGTCGCCGCCGGGTTTCCGACCTTCCAAGGAAAGGGCTGCGATAATTGCAACCAGACGGGTTATCGTGGACGCGTCGCGATTTACGAAGTGATGGTCATGCACGAGGCGGTCAAAGAGAGCATTCTTCGCGGAATCTCGTCCGCCGATCTCAAGCGCGAGGCGGTGAAGCTCGGGATGCGCACGCTGCGCGCGAGCGCGCTTAGTAAAGTTGGGGAGGGGCTCACGACGATCGAGGAAACGGTCCGGGTGACGGATACCGACCGCGGATTTGGTTCGGTCTTTTCGCTGTTGACCTAAGAGGAGAGGGTTATGCCAGTATTCGTCTGGGAAGGAAAAACCGCACAAGGCAAAGTTCTCAAGGGGGAAATGGAGGCGCTCAACCAGCAGGCGGTGCTTAGCCGGCTGCGCGGCCAGCGCATCCAGCCGAACCCGACGCGGGTGCGCGAAAAGGGCACCGGTCTCGACAAGGAACTCGCGCTGCCGGGCTTCCGCGCCAAGGTCAAGCCCTACGACGTGATGATCTTCACCCGGCAGTTCGCGACGATGATCGATGCCGGGCTGCCGATCGTTCAAGGGCTCGACATTCTCAGCCAGCAGAGCGAGAACAAGCTGTTTCGCAATATCATCCGGACGATCAAAAAGGACGTCGAGGGCGGCGTCACTCTGGCCGAGGCTT
Source organism: Verrucomicrobiia bacterium (assembly GCA_035495775.1). Taxonomy (GTDB): domain Bacteria; phylum Desulfobacterota; class Binatia; order UBA9968; family UBA9968; genus JAJPJQ01. The sequence goes on from DATJFG010000025.1 coordinate 33,251, forward strand.
TAAGAAAGCACCCAAAGGTGTTCGACGACCTCTATGTCAACATGGTCTCCGCGGGCGAGGCCGGCGGCGTGTTGAACACGATCTTAAACCGGATCGCGATCTTCATCGAAAAGGCGACCAAGCTCAAACGAAAAGTCAAAGGAGCCATGATCTATCCGGCGACCATCGTCGCCGTCGCGGTGGGGGTTGTCACGATCCTTTTAATCTATGTCATTCCCGTCTTCGGCGAGCTCTACGGCAGCATGGGGAAGGCGCTTCCCGCCCCGACCCAGATCACCATCAACGTCAGCAACTGGTTCCGGGCCTATTTCCTATACCTTGTCGCTGCCGTCGTCGCGATGATCTTCGCGATACGCGTCTATTATAAGACCGATAACGGCAAGCTGTTCATCGATGGCTGGCTGCTTAGGTTTCCCGTCGTCGGCGATCTGATCCGCAAGGTGGCGGTGGCGCGCTTCGCGCAGAACATGTCGGTGCTGTTGACTTCCGGCGTCCCGATCCTCGACGGCCTCGCCATCACCGCAAAGACCGCCGGCAACAAAGTCGTCGAAAAAGCGGTCATGAAGTGCCGGGTGAGCATCAGCCAGGGTAAGACGATCGCCGAGCCGCTCGCCGAAAGCGGCATCTTCCCGCCGATGGTCTGCCAGATGGTCGCGGTCGGCGAGAACACCGGCTCGCTCGACTCACTGCTCAAAAAAGTGGCCGAGTTTTACGAAGACGAGGTCGACAACGCGGTCGCCAATTTAACCGCCCTGATGGAGCCGGCGATCATGGTCGTGCTCGGCGTGATCATCGGCGGATTGGTCATCTCGATGTATCTGCCGATCTTCCAGCTCGGCTCGCTCGTGAGTTGATCATGGAAGCAGAAAACAAAGAACTGGCGAGCAAAATCAAATGGCTGCTCTTGCTAAGGGTCGCGGTTTTGACCTTTTTCTTGGGCGCCGCGGCTCTCTCGCAGATCCTCAAGGGCGGCGATGCGGGGTCCTTTAAGTATCTGCAGCTGCCGCTGATCGCCGCTTATCTCATCTCCGTCGCTTCCGCCCTGGTCATCCGCCGGATTAAAAAACTCTCCATCTTTGCGCATGCGCAGGTCGATTTCGACGTACTGCTGGTTACCGGGATTGTTCTTTTGACCGGCGGTGTCGATAGCCCCTTCGCGTTTCTTTATAATCTCGCGATTATCTACGGCGCCATTTTGCTCTTTTTCCGCGGCGCGTTTATCACCGCGACCTTTTCGAGCGTCTGTTACGCGGCAGTTCTGTTTTGGAGCTACGCTCAAGGGCCGGCTTCGGCTGGGCAGACCATTTATAATCTGGTGTTGAACGTTCCCGCGTTTTTCATCATCGCCTACTTGAGCGGCTTTCTCGCCGCTCGGGTCTTCGAAGCGGAGACGCTGCTTAAGGCCAAGCACAAGGACTATCTCGATCTCGAAGCCTTCAAGGACGCTCTCGTTCAAGGCATCGGCAGCGGCGTGGCCATTACCGACATCGCCGGACAAATCAATTACTTCAACTCGCGCGCGCAGGCGCTCACCGCGCTTTCCGAAAGCGGCGTCAAAGGAAAGAAGCTGACGGATGTCTTTCCGGGCTTTACCTATAACTTCGATGGCGCCTCGGAGTCCAAGCACGTGGTCATCAATGAATTCGCATTTACAGAACCCAAGAAAGGCAACATCCACCTCAAGCTTACGCTCGCACCGCTGAACGACCCCGCCGAACAGCCAATCGGGTACGTCGGCATTTTCGAAGACGTGACCAAGCAAAAAGAGCTTGAGGAAAAACTCCGGCTGGGCGAAGAGATGCGCCGCGCGCGGGAACGCGAGCGGCAAGCCGCGCAGGAAAACGATCCGGCGGCGGCAAATTTCCATTTCGAGGGAGTCGTCGGCCGGGGCGGCGGCGTCGAGAATATTTACCGTCTCGTGCAGAAAGTCGCCGCCACGACCACCAACGTCTTGATTATGGGCGACAGCGGCACGGGAAAGGAGCTGGTCGCCCGGGCGATTCACTCCAACGGTCCGCGCAAGGATCGTCCTTTCGTCGCCGTCAACTGCGGCGCGATTCCCGAGAACTTGATGGAAAGCGAGCTGTTCGGCCACGTGCGCGGCGCGTTCACCGGCGCCGTCTCCGACCATCTGGGTTTGTTCAAGCAAGCTGACGGGGGCACCATCTTTCTCGACGAGGTCGGCGAGCTGCCGCTCCATCTTCAGGTCAAGATGCTCCGCGTCCTCCAGGAAAAATCGTTCACGCCCGTAGGCGGCAGCAAACAGATCAAGGTGGATGTGCGAGTGATCTCGGCGTCCAACCGGGACCTTCGTCAGGAAGTGGAAAAGGGTCGCTTCCGCGAAGACCTGTTTTATCGCTTAAATGTCGTTCAGGTCACGCTCCCTCCGCTCCGCAACCGGAAGGAAGACATTCCTTCATTGGTCCATTACTTTATTGAAAAATTCTCGAAGCTCCAGGACAAAAAGGTCGACGAAGTCTCAAGCGAGACGCTGATGGAGCTCATGAACTACGGTTTTCCGGGAAACATCCGGGAACTCGAAAACATTATCGAGCACTCCGTGGCTGTGACCGCAAAGAACGTGATCACCGAGGAGGACCTGCCGTCCTATATTCGCGGCGTGCCGATCGCCGACGAGGTCAAGCTGTTTGAAAAAACGACGCCGGGCGGGCCGGAGACTTTCTTCAGCCGCTCCATCTCCTTGGATGATGAACTGGCCACGCATGAGAAGTGCCTGCTCTTGGGAGCGCTCAAAAGGGCAAACGGCGTACAAAAAAGAGCGGCCGAGCTTTTGGGGATCAACTACCGGTCTTTTCGGCACCGTCTGGAAAAGTATAGCCTTTTAGGCCTCAAGGGACAGACCGAAGAACAAGAGGAAGCGGTCGAATAACCATTTTTGTTACAGTTTCGTCCGTCACTCCGGTAACACGTTTCGTTCTCACCGCTTTTCGGCATTCCAGAGCCGTTTCACGGCACTGCCTAAGCTCCTGATTATCCACGAATTCTAATTTTCCCAGCCGTTCGCAAGCTTCCCGAGCCGGCGGCAATCACCCGGCGGATGCGTGGCCCCCGTTTTGCTCTAGCCCCCTGCGGTATCCGAAGCGCCTTAAAAATTAAGAAGGAGGTGGAAGAAAACCCCCATATATAAGGGACGCCCGGATAAAAGAAGAGAAAGTAAATACAAACCCAAAACAATAAGGTGAAAGGAGCAGAGCAAATGAATCGACTGAGAATGAAGGAAGAGGGCTTTACCCTCATCGAGTTGCTGGTGGTCATCGCGATCATCGGCATTTTGGCGGCGATCGCGATTCCGCAGTTTGCCGCTTATAGGAAGCGTTCGTTCGCGGCCGACGTGAAGTCGAACCTTCACAACGCGGCGGTGGCCGAGGAAGCTTACTTCGTGACGAACAACGCGTACCTGAATGGTGCTTTGGCTTCGGGAACCCCGGAAGGGTTCAATAAGAGCACGCAGGTCACGGCGACGACGACGATCTTGGCCGATCCCAGCCAGTATGAGATCGTGGGGACGCACGCCAATTGCGGCACCGATTCTTGGAAGTATGCCAGCGTCGGCGGCAGCATCACCTATACGAAGGGCGATATCAATTGCGAAGGTCAATAAGCTGACCGTATTGCGCAAAAAGGGGGGAGTGTCTCACTCCCCCCTTTTTTTATTTCCGCAACCGCCTGCTTCAGTGCTATATTAGCTTTCTATTATTATCCGACCTTCAGATCCTTTCCTGACTTTATCTTTCTGCGATTACCCGCGATCGCTTACTCACGCTTCGAAAGGCGCAGAATGAAAAAAATCATCTCGCTTCTTTTTTTTCTTTCCGGTCTCGCCGGATTGATTTACGAGGTCGTCTGGGCGAAGCACCTAGCGCTCTTCCTCGGCAATACCTCTCACGCGCATACGATCGTACTCGCTACTTTTATGGGCGGCCTTGCGCTCGGCTATTATTTTTTCGGCAAAACCGCAGACGAAATTAAAAGCGCGTTAAACCTCTATGGTTGGCTGGAGATCGGCGTTGCGCTCTGCGGCCTCTTTTTCACGCCGTTGCTCGGAATATTAGGATCAATTTACATATCTTTAATCGGCGGATTCGGGTTCGATTCCACTGTAGCAGATGGGTTGAAGTTCGGATTGAGCATCGCGCTCTTGCTGCCGCCGACGGTTCTCATGGGGGGTACACTCCCCGTCTTGAGCCGGTTTGTGGTTCGCTCTCTAGGCGAGGTCGAGAGCCAGGTCGGCTGGCTTTACTTCATCAACAGCCTGGGCGCGATCTTCGGCAGCCTTCTTGCCGGATTCATCTTGATCCCCAATCTCGGTCTCAATTTATCGATGATCACGGCGGTCGCGCTCAACCTCTTCGCGGGCCTCACCGCACTCGCTCTGCGTCCCTTAGAGAAGGCCCAGAAGGCAACCGAGACAAAGAGTATATCAGCGGACAGCGTTCCTGCTGTTTATACGGAACGGCAAATTTGGATTGCTATCGTCGGCATCACCCTATCCGGCGGCGCGGCGCTGATGTACGAAATCGCTTGGATCCGTCTGCTTTCGTTAGTGCTTGGGGCGTCGACCTATTCCTTTTCGTTGATGCTGGCCGCTTTCATTGCCGGTATAGCGCTGGGCAGTTTTCTAATCACACGGAAGAAACTATCCAATCTCGACCCGTATAACCTTTTCGCGTTGTCTGAGCTCGGCGTCGCGGTTTCGATCGTTTTAACGCTGCCGCTCTATGAACGGCTCCCGTACGACTTCATGGTGCTTTCCAATATGTGGGCGCGGACGTTGGGAACCTTTTGGCTGTATGAGTTAACCAAATTCCTCCTATGTTTTTTGCTGATGCTTCTCCCCACGACATTTTTGGGTATGACGCTGCCGCTCGTCAGTCAGATCGGGGTGCGGAGTTTTCGCGACGTTGGCAGGAATATCGGCCGGATCTTTGCAGCCAATACCGCGGGTACGCTGATCGGAGCCGTGGCCGCGGGGCTCGCGCTTCTGCCGCTGCTGGGCATCAAGCGGTTGATTGAACTCGGAGTCGTCATCAATCTCATAGTGGGGGTGACCGCGCTCCTCGCTTCCTCCTCCCGATCGCTTCGGCGGAAACTTTACATCGGAATTCCCTGTGCGGCGCTCTTTGTATTCTATCTCTCTATCTTTCCTTCTTGGGATCAGGCGATGATTTCCAGCGGCGCGTTCAGGCTGCACGGCACCGTCTCGATGAACTACCGACAATTCAAAACACAACACCATGACCCGATTCTCTACTATAAAGATGGCTCGAATATGACCGTCACCGTATCGGAAGGAGTAAACAAAGAACTGACATTAAGAGTCAATGGAAAGCCCGATGCTTCTTCGTATGGAGATCTCCCGACGCAGATTCTTCTGGCTCAGATCCCGATGTTGCTCCAACCGGCCGCGCGCAACGTACTGGTGATCGGTCTTGGCAGCGGCATTACCGCAGGCTCCGTTCTACGCCACCCTGTCGATACGGTCGATCTCGTGGAGTTGTCGCCCGAGGTCGTTCAGGCGAACGTCCTTTTCGCGCCGTATAACCACCACCTCCTCGAAAACCCCAAGCTCAAGCTGCACATCGAAGACGGAAAAACTTTTCTCAAAACCGTGCGCAAGCAATACGATGTCGTCATCAGCGAGCCTTCGAATCCATGGATCGCGGGAGTCGGCAATCTTTTTTCTGTCGAATTCTATGAAGACGTGAAAAAACGCCTCGCTCCGACCGGCGTGATGGTCCAGTGGTTTCATACTTATGAAATGACCGACGATACGCTCAGGCTCTTGCTGCGCACCTTCGCCGCTTCTTTCGAGCATGTCACCGTCTGGAACGCGCTTGCGGCCGATATCGTTCTCATAGGGTCGCAGGCGCCGCTCAACTTCGATGCGGCGAAATCCGAGGAACGGTTCGAGACGCCGGAAGTCAAACACGAGCTGGGTCGTCTGGGAATCGAGACCTTTCGCACGATCCTCGCCCTTCAAGCGATGTCCGACGCCAATGTCCGCAAAGCGGCCGGCAAGGGATCTCTTAACGAGGATGTATTTCCTATACTGGAATACGAAGCCCCTAAGGCTTTTTTTCTGGGTCAACGATCCAGTCTTTTGGCTGAATATGACGAGCGAAGACAAGCCTCGAAAAGTTCCTCGTATTACTTCTTGCGTACAGTGAGGGAGAAGCCACTGACGGTTCGAGAGATTAAGGATATAGCGACATATTACCTCAAGCACAGCTCTCCGGAGCTGGCGCGCGCCTTCGTTGCGCTCTGGTTGCGGCAATCTCCCAACGATCCCGATGCGTGGTGGGCACTCGCGCGTCTGGAGGCAAACCGTGGAAATCGGCAAGTTGCGCTTCAGGAGCTTGCTCGGCTGATGAAGGCTCACCCGGATGGAAGAGAGTATCTGGAGTTAGCAGCGAAGTTGGAAACGGAAGAGTATTTGGACAATCGCTCAATGATCAATCCAGGCTCGCCCGAGAGAGCTTTGGCGCATCTTGGTCGCCTCATGGAATTGGAAACGGACGGCAAAGACAAAATCTTAGAAAAAATGGCAGAGATTCATGCAACCGGCGGAGACTTTGCTTTTGCGGCGGGGTATTTGGAGAAAGCGGCGAGTTACGCGGAAGCCAAAAAAGCGTACGGCGACGCAGCGCGGCTATGGATGGAAGCGTCGGACATTGCAACGAGATCGAATAATTCGAAAGCTGCAGAACTCTACGTTCGGCGGGCCCTGGCCGCGGACCCCAGCAATCCGCTCGCTAAAGCGAAGCTGAAGCAATTGCAGAGCTGATTTAGGGTTTTCGATGGAAGGACTTCGAGGTGCGGCGCGAAGTTTACTCGTGCTTCGCGCCGGCTTTTTCTTCCTTGATGAATTCGTGTATGAGACGCGGCACCGCTCCGCAGCTAAAGCATCGCGGCGTTTGCGGCTTGGTATCGTTCGGATAACGCATATATTTCAAATAAAAAGGTTTCTCCGTGCCGACGTAATCATCGTAGTAAAAGGCGAGTTTGCCGCACTCGCTGCACTGCAGATACTTCGCCATGGACCGATCCTCCGAATAATAATCAACCTTTTATACAGCGCCTTACGGGAAATAGCCAGTAAACGAGCGCCGGCTGTTTGTTGCAAGCGCGGGCGAACCCGTTTACAATCCTGCCGAACATTCCCTGGCGCAGAACAAACACCGAGGATCGGATTTTTTATGCAGATTAAAGTGGTTATCCCCCGTTTAGGATCCAGCGACGAAAGCGGCGAGGTGAAGATACTCCGCTGGCTGAAACGCAAGGGCGACCCAGTGGAAAAGGGCGAGCCTCTGCTGGAGGTCGAGACGGACAAAGTCAACGTCGAGATCGAGGCACCGGAGTCTGGTATCTTGAGCGAAGTTCGCGCCGGAGAAGGCGACACGGCGACCTTCAATTCCGTCGTCGCGCTGCTCGAGTCGCGTTAGTTTCATCTTATTGCGAAGCCGTGTCGCTTCCACATCGCCGTTACTTCCAGATCCGCCGTTAAAAGGAAGCCGCGTTGCCAATCACGCTTGACGTAACTCTTTTATCATCCGCTGTCGCTTTTATTTTCGGCGCCGCGATCGGCAGCTTTTTAAACGTCTGCATCGTTCGCGTTCCGAAAAAGCAGTCGATCGCCGCGCCGCCTTCGCATTGCCCGCATTGTCAAAATCGAATCCGGGCTTACGACAACATCCCGCTGCTCAGTTATGTATGGCTCGGCGGGCGTTGCCGTTCGTGTGGCGTGAAGATCTCGCCGCGCTATTTCTTCGTCGAGCTGCTGATGGGCATTCTGGCGGTGATTTTATTTTTGCGCCTAGGCCTCACGGCGGCGTTTTTTATTTATACCGTTTTCACCGCGGCGCTGGTCGTGATCTCGTTTATCGATCTGGAGCTCCAGATCATCCCTGACGTCATCAGTCTGCCCGGCATCGTCGTCGGGCTCCTCGCATCGTTGCTCAACTATCCGTGGCCGCATGACCACCTGGCGCTGCCGCCTTCACCTATCGATTCGCTGCTCGGAATAGTGGCCGGCGGCGGGGTACTTTTCATCGTTGCCTGGCTCTACGAGCGGTGGACCGGCGTGGAAGGCATGGGGGGCGGCGATATCAAGCTCCTGGCGATGATCGGGGCGTTCCTGGGTTGGCCGGGCGTTCCTTTGAGTCTCTTTTTTGCCTCTCTGGTCGGGTCGATTATAGGAATCGGCATGATGGCCATAACCCGCAGCGGCCTCAAGTTGAAAATCCCCTTCGGCCCGTTTCTCTGCCTCGGCGCATTATTCTACCTCTTTTTCGGCCGTCGCTTGATTGAAGCGTATCTCGCCCTCGGGTGAGCCTGCTACGTTTTTTTGTTAATCTGACGTTTTTCGGCATCACCCAGACCGATGCGGTCTTTTTCCACTTCCCATACGGAGCATTTTCTGCCGTAAACTCAACTGCTTAGGCAGGCGTTTGCCGGCGGCGTCATTGGCACATTTCTAGCACAATAGGCACCGGGGAGTTTCTATGAAATCGCCTAAATTTCGCGATACGGCGGGCTTTACCCTGATGGAGATGCTGACGGTTATTTTCGTTATCAGCGTGCTCGCTACCATTGCCATGCCTGCCTTTACTCGGTTATTGCCTGGAATCCGCGTCTCTTCGGCGGCACGACAGATAGCGACAGATTTGCAGTTCGCAAGGATGCGGGCGATTTCTCACCATTCCGCCGCTGAGGGAACGGTCACGTTCGATACTGCGCAAACTTATACGATTGGTGCCGGCTCTGTTACTCGAAACTTGGGCCAGCTTTATCCCGGCACCACGATCACCACACCGACGCCGTTTAGCGTGACTTTCAATACTGTCGGCACATCGACCCTCGGCGCCGATCAGCCGATCGCACTCAGCAATAATGGCAATCCGAAGTCGGTCATTGTCACTCCGATCGGCAGGATCAACATTCCATGATGCGCTTGCAGAGAAACATCCCGGCAACCGGTCGGCGCCTGCTTCAATCGCGCGCCGGCTTTTCACTTATCGAAGTCCTGGTGGCGGTCAGCATTTTCGCCTTCGGCATGTTGGGATTGGCGGCTGGCGCCATTTCCATTACGCGCGCCAACAAGACGGCCCAATTTCACACCATGGCGACAAATTTGGCGCAGGAAAAATTAGAGCAGCTCAAGTCCACTTCCGTCGCCTTTGTCTCGAGTTGCACCAGCAGTTGCGAAGCTGACCCCCCGACCTATCTCGGCGTGACTTTTACGCGGAGCTGGTCCGCCGCCCTCAACGTCCCGCAGCCGGGTCTCAAACAAATCACCGTCACCGTAAAATGGACAGATTACATGCTCCATGAGGTGAACGTGATATCGGCGATGTCGACATCATAGGGCGGTGATGATTCTAAACCAAAAAGGATTCACGCTGACAGAGCTTTTGGTCGCGATGGTGATGAGTCTTATCATCCTCGGCGCCGCGCGGACGATGTATACGATCCAGGCGCACACGATAAAGGCGCAGGGAAATCAGATGGAAGCGCAGGAATACGCCCGTGTGTCGCTCGACGTGATGGCCCGGGAGATCCGCAACCTCGGCTATTTCCCCGGCCTGACGCCGTGCGCACCGGCGAGTGCCGCCGACGGAGGTCTCGTCACGGCAAGCGATACCAGCATTCGTATTGTCTACGACACTGCAACTTTTCCCAGCGCCGCCTGTAGCGGCGTACAAGATATTACTTACACCTATGATGCAGGCACCCAAAACATCTTAAGAAATGGACAGGCTCTAACCGACGGCAACGTCACGGCGTTCCAGCTGCTTTACTATCCGCGGCAAATCGGCGCCGCGGCGCCGGCGGCTTTGACCGGTGCTTTTGACAAAAGCAAAGTGCAGCGCGTCTACATATCGCTCACCGTCAAGGAGAAACACGCCGACCCGACGGTCGGCGGGCAGTACGATGTCGCGATGAATTCGAGCGTCGACCTGCGCAACCGCATCAAATGAGGAAACGATCATGACCCGCTTAAAAAACCTCCCCACGTCATTTTTCACCGTTCCCAGGTGGCTCGGTTCCGAGCGCGGCGTCTCTCTAATCGTCGTCCTCATGCTCATGGTCATCATCCTCGCCATGGCAGGCGCGGGCATGCTCTTCAGCAGCATGGATCTGCGCGCGAGCGGCAACTTCCGCGCCGGCACGCAGGCATTCTTCGCCGCCGATACCGGCGTCAACGATGCCTTTACTCGAATCACCGGAGATCCTGCCGCTTCGACGGCGCCTTTCGGTCCGATAACTCTCGTAACACCCTCTGGAAACATCCAGTACTGCAGCGGCAAGGTCGGAACGACCGGAACTAATTGCAGCACGCCGCAGCCGCTTCCGGCTCCTCAGCTAGTCAACGTCGCCGGATATAACTTAAGCCAGTCGGGAGTTCAATTTTATCAATATCAGGTCAACGTCACTGGTATTCAGCCGCAGCTTTCCTCAGCGCGCGAAGTTGAGGCGCAGGTTCAATACGGTCCGGTTCCTAAATGAGGTTAGACATGAAAAAGACCTTCGCATGCATCCTAATTCTTTTTCTCATTCTGGGCGGCAATGTGCCGAGGCTCCGCGCCGACGACAGCGATATCTTCAGCGCGAACGTGAAGCCGAACGTGATGTTCGCGCTCACGAGCTCGACCAACATGACTCAAATTATCAAGTCCCAGCCTTACGACCCGAGCACGACCTACACTACTCCGGTAACCTATACATCCACTAAGGTTTATAAGTTCGTAAACTCGACGCCTCTTTGTAAACCTGGTTCCTCACCTTGTTACCTTGTTTATGCCAACAGCATTGATGCGGTTACGGATTCGGGCGCTCGGAATAGTCTCTCTTCCGTGGGGTATTGGAATGGCTCGATCAGCGGCACATCGTTGAGCCTATACTATGGCAACTACTTGAACTATACGCTCTGCACAACCTGCGGCACCGACCAATCCAAAATCAGCATTATGAAGAGCGTCCTCACCAACCTGATCAATAACACAACCGGCATCCGTTTTGGCGCGATGAAGTACGCCTCCGGCGGCGGCAAAATCATGGACGAGATCAAGGATATGACGGACTCGAACCGGAGTCAGCTCGTCAACGACATCAACAATATGGACCTCCAGTCCTCCGGCCATCCCATCGGCGATCAGATGAAGAGCGCCGGCGATTACTACGAAGGGCATCTGACGGGTCTTGTCAGCCCGATCCAGTATTCATGCCAGCCGAATTTTTTGATCGTGCTCACCGACGACGGCAACGACGGCAGCACCGACCCGCGCCTCGAAGCGACGGCGCTTTATACGCAGGATCATAACGACACATTCGCCGGTATGCAGAACATCATCGTCCATGTCGTCGCGTTTGAGACGGCGTCCAGTCCGCTCCAAGTAGATACCATCAACCAGCTGAAGGACACGGCTAAAAACGGCGGCGGTAATTTTTACGAGGCTTTCAATGCCGCCCAACTGGAGAAGGCGCTGAACGCCGCCATCAGCGCCATATTGAACGCCACTTACTCGTTCGCGACGCCCGTCGTGCCCAGCACCGGCACCAGCGGCACGCAGCGCGCCTATCTGGCGTCGTTCCAGTCGAACCCTTCACATCCTTTCTGGCGCGGCTTCTTAAAGGCGTATAACCGCGATTCGAATGGTTTGATTCCCGTTGATGCCAACGGCATACCGCTCGCTTCCGCTCTCGCTTGGGATGCGGGTCAACAGCTCAGTACCACGACCGATACGAGCCGAACCGTTTATACTGCGATCGGCGGCGTCCGCAGCGATTTTACGACCAGCAACGCGAGCCTCACCAACGCGATGTTGAACGCCTCAACCACCACTGAGAAGAACAACATTATCAATTTCCTCCGCGGGTACGACACCTACGACGAAGACGACGACGGCAACACCGCCGAGCAGAGACAATGGAAGCTCGGCGACATCTTCCATTCGACGCCGGCATTGATAAGGCCGCCGTCGCAATTTTCCACGGATCCGACTTACAGCTCATTTAAAAGCAGTCTGTCGGGCCGCACGACGATTCTTTTGAGCGGCGCGAACGACGGCATGCTCCATGCCACAAGCGAGAGCAACGGCAACGAATTATGGGCCTTCATCCCGCCCGATCTCCTCGACAACGTGAAGGATTTAACGGCGGCGATCGCGCCCCACGAATTCTATGTCGATGGCAGCCCGATCGCGGCGGATGTGAAAACCAGCGGGAGTTGGAAGACGATCGGCCTTTTCGGCCTCAGGCGCGGCGGACGATATTATCACGCGCTCGACATCACCGATACGACAAGTCCGACCTACTTGTGGAACTTCACCGACTCGAAGATCGGCGAGACCTGGTCCGACGCGGCGATCGGAAAGATTAAAATAAGCGGCGGCGGCGAAAAATGGGTTGCTTTCGTCGGCGGCGGCTATGATACCGCTGCCAACAACAACACCGGCAAGGCATTGTTCGTCATCGACCTGTCGAACGGCGCGAAGCTTTGGGAGTATTACAACAACAGCACGACCGACGATCGCAAGTATATGAATTTTAGTCTGGCGGCGAACGCGTCGATCGTCGACCTCGACAACGACGGCTACATCGATCATGTGTATGTCGGCGACGTCGGCGGCCAGCTGTGGAAGTTCGACGTCTCGGCCCCGGCGACGCTTTCCGGCGGGCTGGTGACGAACTGGAGCGGAAGGCGCATCTTTGTCGGCGACCCGACGCAGGCGAATCCCCCCGCGACCGGCGAGTATTATCCTACACAGGCCATTTACGCCCAGCCTGCTCTTGCGTACGACGGCTCCGGCAATCTGTGGGTCTTCTTCGGCACGGGCGACCGGAATCATCCGATGAGCGCCAGCAATAATCGCTTCTACGCCTTTAAGGATGTTCCGAGCGACATGACGCAAAACAGCTTTCTCACTGAATCTTCGCTGACGAACCTGACCTCCGGCACGGGGACCGTGACGAACGGCTGGTACTTGGTTCTCTCAAGCACGGAAAAGGTTTTGGCCGCTTCCGACGTTTTCAACAGCATCGTTCTCTTCACGACTTTCACACCAACGACCAGCGTCACGTGCGGCGCCGGCGGCGGCACGGCGAAACTGTACTCGGCCAACATGACGACGGGTGATGCGGCGCTGAACCTCGCGACCGGCGCGCCGCTGTCGCCGGGCCAGAGCGCATCGTCGAATTCGGAGTCGATCGGGACCGGCATCCCTTCGAAGCCGGTTATTGTGATGAGCGGCTCCGGCGCGACCGCCGCTTCTTGGGAGCTGACGTGTACGACCGACCAACAGTGCAACAGTGCCCCGTTACCTGGCGGTCCGAAGCCAACGCTGGTCGGCTGGCGCGAGGTGTTCTAGCGTGCGAGTCGCATTAGCTATACTCTCCCTCATATTTTGCTTGGGCGCCGTTGAAGCCCAAGGCTCCGAGGAGGCCGTGACCGAGCATAACGGTCGGGGCCTGGAGCTTTTGAAGCAGGGTAAAACGAGCCAAGCGATCGATGAGTTTCTGAAGGCCATCGAGCTGAATCCGAAAGACACCGCCCCCCGGTTTCAGCTCGCCGCGATTTACGAGCGTGAAGGCCGCCTCGACGAGGCGGTTTACCATTATGAAAAGATCCTCAACGTCGAATCGCGCAACGCCACGGCGCACAATAACTTAGGCATTCTCTACGATCGCAAAGAGCTCTCCGTGGAGTCGATCCGCGAGTTTGAAGCCGCGCTTGAAATCGATCCGCGGAATTCGCTTGCGGCGAAAAACCTTGATACGGCGAAGAGGAAACAAGCCGCGCGCCAAGAGCGCGAGCGGCAAATCGCCGCGGCAAAACAAACGGCGGAAGCCAAGCCCGATAATCCCGGCGCGCTTTACAATTTAGCTCGGACCTATGCTTTCTACGGCGACAACGAAAAGGCCCTGGCGTCTCTCGAAAAGGCATTAAAACTCGGTTTCAATGATCTCGCCTACCTGAAGGTCGATGCAGCGCTCAAAGGCCTGCGCGACGACCCGGATTACCGCCGGCTGATCGCAGGGCGATGACGGCGGCGCTGCAAATTCCGCGCAATCGCAACTCCGCAGCTCTTTCCGATCGAATTTTACATGGAGGCGGGGAGATGGTATATTCGAGCGGCTTTTGAGCCCGACGCCGCTCGGCGCTGCGATAAAGGACGAGAATGGACACAAAAAAAACTATCATGGTGGTGGACGATAATCCCGACATCATCACGATCGTGCGTACCATCTTGGAGGGCAAGGGCTACAAGGTGATGTCCGCCTACAGCGGGGCGGAGCTTCTGTCCAGCCTGGAAAAGGACAAACCGGATCTCGTCGTCCTCGACATCATGATGCCGCAGATGGACGGCCTCGAGGTGTTGACGCGTCTCAAAGCCGCTCCGGATACGGCATCGATACCGGTCATCCTCCTCACGGCCAAAGTCCAATACGAAGACGTCCTCGGCGGCTACAAGCTGGGCGCCGATTACTACATCACCAAGCCTTTCACCAGCACGCAATTGATCAACGGCATCAATCTGCTGCTGGGCGAAGGCAAACCCGCTTAACGCGACCCGCCAGCGGCGATAATCTCCTGGATTCTCGTCTCTGAGTTCTATATTCTCTATGACGTGATTCGCTTCATCTCCTTCGAAGGAGGCGACGGCTCGGGAAAAACCACCCAGCTTAAGCTGCTCGCCGACTATCTCTCAAAGCGCGGCTACGATTGCCTTTGCACGCGCGAGCCCGGGGGCACCGATCTCGGAAAACTCATGCGCCGGGTGCTCCTCGAAGCGGGCGACAGTGTGATTTCGCGGGAAACCGAGCTGTTCTTGTACCTGGCCGATCGCGCGCAGCACGTCCAGGAGATCATTCGCCCGGCGCTGGCAGCGGGAAAAATCGTTCTCTGCGACCGATTCACCGATTCCACCGTGGCTTATCAAGGATACGGCAGGGAAGCCGACCTCCGCGTTCTCGGCGAGCTCAATCGCATGGCGAGCGGCGGGCTCGTTCCCGACCTCACTTTTTTGCTCGATTGCCCCGCAGATCTGGGGCTTTCCCGCACGGCCAATCGAATGAAAGGGCAGCGGCCGGGTGAACGCGAAGACCGCTTCGAGCGCGAAGAGGCGGAGTTTCACGCACGGGTTCGCCGGGGCTTTCAGGAGCTGGCGCGTAGCGATCCGTCGCGTGTGCGGCGGCTCGACGCGAGCCGGCCGATCGAAGACCTTCACGCCGAAATCCGTTCAATCGTCGAACAAGAGGTCGCACGCTAAAAGCCATGCCTTTCGCTTCCGACATCGCCGGACATGCGATGCAGCTCGCCACGCTGAGGCACGCTCTGGAGCAGGACCGGCTCCATCACGCCTACGTGTTCGTCGGCCCCGAAGGCGTAGGGAAGCGCACGCTCGCGTTGTCGCTTGCGAAGGCGATCCATTGCTCTGAAGCGACACGTGATTTCTGCGGCGGGTGCGCGAGCTGCCTCAAAATCGAAAACAAGAATCATCCCGACGTGCGGCTGATCGGGCCGCTCGCGGGGAAAAAAGAAATATCCATCGAGCAGGTGCGCGCGCTCGAGAAAGAGCTCAACTACCGCGCCTTTGCCGGCGGTAAAAAAATCGGCATCATCGATCCCGCCGAGTCGATGAACTTCTCCGCGCAAAACGCGCTGCTGAAGACGCTCGAAGAACCGCCGTCCGGCTCGCTCCTCATTCTGATTACGACCAGCGCGGGCGCTCTGCTGCCGACGCTGTTGTCGCGTTGCCTGCGGCTGGCGTTCGGGCCGCTGCCGCAACGCGATGTGGAGCGGCGCCTTCTCGACCGTCGCGATATGAGCGCCGAGCAGGCTCGAGCGCTCGCTTCCGTATCGCTGGGCAGCCTCGGCCGTGCGCTGAGTCCTGACATCCAAGACCTGGCAGAGAAAAGACAATCCTGGATCGAAGCGCTGACCGCGCCGGCGGACGCGGCCGCTTGGGCCGCGCTCGCAGAGGAGCTGGCGAAAGACCGCGCCGAGACGCTTCAGTTCCTCGACTGGCTGGCGGAGTGGTATCGCGATCTCTTAGTTTTTCACGCGACGCAAACGACGGACCAGATCTGCAATCGCGACCTACTGGAAAAATTTCGGGCGCAGGCGGAGAATGTCACTGTGAGCCGAGCGTTGAAGCTCCGCGCCTGCGCGCTCGCCGCTTCCGGCCGCGTTCGGAGAAACGTCAACCGGCGATTGGCGTTGGAGAATCTGCTCGTGAGGATCGCCGGTATTTCGGGATCCTAATTCATGGAGCGCATCTATCTCACCACCCCGCTTTACTACGTGAACGCCGAGCCTCACCTCGGGCATACGTATACGACCATCATCGCCGACACGCTGAAACGCTATTACCGGCAGCAGGGCATCGACGCGTTTCTCTTGACGGGCACCGATGAGCACGGCGACAAGATCGCCCAAGCCGCGAAGGCGAACGGCATGGAGCCGAAGGCCTATGCCGATAGAATCAGCGGGGTTTTTCGCGCGACTTGGGACGAGTGCGGCATCGCCTACGATCACTTCATCCGAACCACCGACGAGTATCACAGGCGCTTCGTGCAGTCGGTGCTGCAAAAAATTTACGACAGCGGCGACATCTACTTCGGCGAGTACGGCGGGTTTTATTGCTATGGATGCGAGCGCTTTTATACCGAGAAGGAGCTCGTCGACGGCAAATGCCCGGATCATCAGAAAGAGCCGTCGTACATCAGCGAGAAGAATTATTTTTTTCGCATGAGCAAGTATCAGCAGCGGCTGATCGACGCGCTCGAGGCGAAGCCCGATCTCGTGCGCCCGGAGCGGTACCGGAGCGAGGTCCTCGCCTTTTTGCGCGAGCCGCTGGAGGATCTGTCGATCTCCCGCCCGAAGAGCCGCCTCGAATGGGGCATTCCGCTGCCGTTCGACTCCGACCACGTCACCTATGTCTGGTTCGACGCGCTCATTAACTACGTGAGCGCGTTGAAACACAAAGGCGAAGAGACCTTCGCGGCCTATTGGCCGAAAGCGAATCACCTCATCGCCAAAGACATCTTGAAACCGCACGCGATCTATTGGCCGACGATGCTGATGGCGGCGGGCCTCCCGCTTTACGACCATTTGAATGTCCATGGCTATTGGGTGATGGATTCCGGCAAGATGTCGAAAAGCCTGGGCAACGTGGTGCGCCCACTCGACATGAAAAAGCGCTATGGCCTGGACGCGTTCCGCTACTTTTTGTTGCGTGAGATGGTATTCGGCCAGGACGCCAACTTTTCATTCGAAGCGCTCGTCAACCGGATCAATGCCGATCTCGCAAACAATTTCGGCAACCTCGTGAGCCGGGTGCTGGCGATGCAGCAGAGATACTTTTCGGGAGCCGTGCAGCCGCTCGGCGCCGACTGGCTGAAGCAGGACGCCGAGCTTAAGGATAAGTTTCTTAACGCCGAAGCGGAGATGAAGCAGCACATGGCGGGCTTGCAGTTTCACCGCGCGCTGGAGGCGCTTTGGAGCGCGATCGATCACGCGAACCGTTACATTGTCCAGACCGCTCCGTTCAGCCTCTTCAAAGATTCGGCGCAGCATCGGCGCGTCGGCGAAATCCTGCATCATCTTCTCGAGACGATTCGGATAAGCACTCGGCTGCTCGCGCCGTTTCTGCCCGAGACCGCCGGCGAGCTGCAAGCGCTCCTCGCCGTTCCGAGCGAAGCCTCGCTGGCGGCGCCGTGGGGCAAATTCTTCGCTCCGGGCCACAAGGTGTTGCCGCCCAAAGTACTGTTTCCGCGCATCGAAGCCGCGCCGGAAGAGTGATGCCCTACGGTTCAGCGACGCTCATCGACAGCCATGCGCATATTCAAGGAGAGGAGTTCGCGGGCGATCTCGCGGAGGTTGTTGCGCGCGCTCGGGGCGCGGGTGTCGAGAAGATCGTCGTTGTGGGCGGCGCGGGCGAGCTCTCGAGCAACGACGCGGCGCTTCGCGTCGCCCAATCATCCGACGGGCTGTTCGCGACGGTGGGGATGCATCCTCACGACGCCAAGGATGTCGGCGAAGCCGACCTCGAGCGGCTTAAGAAGGTCGCCGAGAACTCGAAGGTCGTCGCCATCGGCGAAACCGGCCTGGATTTTTATTACCACCACTCGCCGCGTGATTTGCAGGTGAAAATTTTCGTGCGCTTCATTCACATGGCGCGCGAGACCCGCCTGCCTCTCATCGTTCACGACCGCGACGCGCATGCGGAGATCGCCGGCCTGTTAAGATCCGAAGGCGGCGGCGCGCTGCGCGGCGTGATTCACTGCTTCACAGGCGACTACGACGCCGCGAAGACTTTTCTCGATCTGGGATTTTATCTCTCGTTCAGCGGCATTCTGACGTTCAAGAACGCCGAAGCGCTCAGGGATGCCGCGCGCAGAGCGCCGCTCGACCGCATTATGGTCGAGACCGACTCGCCGTATCTCGCGCCCGTGCCCAAGCGCGGCAAGCGCAATGAACCGGCGTTCGTTCTCCATGTCGCCGAGGCGCTGGCGAAAGTCCGCAACGCGGCGCTCGAAGAAATCGCAACTGCGACCCGCCGAAATACCGAAGCGCTCTTCGGAATTTAATACACCGGGTTCGTCGACGGCCCGAAGAGGGCGCCGACATACTTCTCCAGCTCGATGTTGAACTTGACGAGCACGCGGTCCGAGCCGCGCGTCAGGCCGAAGCCGGGCCCGACGCTGTAGCCGATGCTGTGCGTCTCGCCCTGGATGACCGGAAAGATATAGTGCTGCTGCTCCCGGCCGCGATCGGGGTGGTTGATCATACCGATGGCGCCGTAAAACTCCAGGCCCGGCGTCAGCGCGCGCATCCAGCGATAATAAATTCCCGAGACATAGCCGAACTCCCAGCCTTTTTTTTCCTCGGAGCCGACCAGGATTTTCTCGAATTTCGGGCTCACGATCAGGGAAAAATCGCCCAGGTATTTTTGAAAAATCGGCCGGAGCTCCAGCTCGAGCTTCTGATCGTCGAATTTGGGCACGCGGTGATAATCGAGCTCCGCGTACCAGCCGAGGTCGATTGGGAGCTCGCCCTGATCGAAGAGGCTGCCGCGCAGGCGGAACTTCGAGCCGGCGTATTGGAGATCGCCGCCGCGCGGCTTGGCGAGATTCAGATAAACCGCCGCCTCAATCCGGTCCGTGAGACCGTAGGTTACTTCGATTGCGGTGCGCCACATCGACTGGCTCGGGAGCGTGCCCTTCGAGGTCCCGCCCTCGCGCTGGTGGCCGTTCACGACCACGCTGTTCAGCGACTCGATCTCGAGCATGCCGCGCTCGGCGGTTTTGGCGGGATAGACCTCGAACTCGAATGGATCCAGCTGCGCGGTCGCAGGGGACGCAGAAGCGAAGGAAAGCAAAACGACCACGACCAACAGGGCGGTTAATTTCATTTCCTCTCCTTTTATATACATGCGCGTTTATTTGGCGACGATCTTACCTTCAGGGACATCGCTATGGAAATCGTCGTAAAAGTCGTAGCTGCCGGCTTTCAGGGCCGGAATATTGATCGTAACCGTCTCGCCGGGTCCAATAACTTTTTCGCGGTTGATCTTGAAGCTTTCGAACTCGATCGCTTCCTTGGTCACATTGATAATTTTGATCTTGAACGAACGGTTCGCAGGCACCTCCAGCGTCTGCGGAATAAATTTACGGCCCTCGAAGCGCAGCTCGAGAACATCGTCGGCCGCCGCCGCGCCTCTAAGACCGCCGGCAAACAGCAGCAGCAGATTGAGAGCGACAATCGAATATTTCATAGTTTTCCTCCAAGTTGGTTGTAGAAAATAAAGAGCCCGGGACCACGCTACGCATGGCGCCGGGCTCCGGGTTCAAGACCTCTGGCCTCTAAAAAGATTTCAATTTTTATAAATCAATTTCAGCCCAGCTTTTTTTCTCCGTCAGCGGAACGACGATCTGCCGCTTGCACTTCCTGCATTTAAGCTCAAGGCCATCGCGCACCAGCCGCGCGAGCAGACTGCCGCAGGTGCAGCGGAAAGGCCGCGCCCCTTTGCCGAGCTGCTTTTCCCGCTCAAAGGGCTTCACGGGGCTTTCCTTTCGCTTCGCCGAAACGCGCGCGGTACGGCCAGAGCATCGTCGCGATCAAGGCGATCAAGACAACGGCCTGAGCGAGCAGTGTCTCGACGGTAGGGTAAATGCCGAGCGCGCTCACCTGCGGCGGGAAGCGGAGCGGCGTGACGCTGAACCAGCCGGTCGCCTGGAGCTCCCTCACGCCCTGGCCGGCGAAGACGAGCGCGAGGAGATACAGCAGCAAGCCGGTCGTAGCGAAAAAATATTTGATCGGGATTTTAAGCCCGAGCTTGAACAGTACGACGACGATCACGCACAAGAGCGCAACGCCGGTGATAAAACCGGTGACCACCGGCTTGGGATTCGACTCGCTCTGAAGCCAGAGCGCCTGGTAAAAAAGCACGACTTCGAAAGCCTCGCGATACGCCGCGAAGAAAGAAACGCCCGCAAGGGCGAGGAGTCGCTCGCCCGATAGGGCGCCTTGAACTTTGCCGCGGATGAACGCCTGCCACTTCTTCGCTTCGGACTTCGTATGCAGCCAGTAACCGACATAGAAAAGCACGAGCGCGGCGAATAGCGTGGTGAAGCCTTCGATCGCTTCGCGATGACTGCCGGTTAAATTGAGAAAGGTTTGCGCCGCGAGCCAAGTCGCCAGGCCGGCGAAAACCGCGGCGATCCAGCCGAGATGGATATAGCGCATGGCGCGCGTGGCGCCCATCACCTTGAGAAGGGCCAAGATCGCCGCCAGGATGAGCGCGACCTCCAGACCTTCCCTCACGATAATGAGCAGCGCGTTAATGAAAAGATAAGTCGGGTTGAGCGAATCCTGCCGCGCGAGGAGTTTGCCCGCGCGGTCGAGCCCCGCGGTGATTTCGCTGTACTGACGGCGAATCTCACGGACGTCGTCGCCTCGGCGGATGGAATTCCGAAACTGCGTGAACTGATCTTCGATCCCGCGCCCGAACGAGAGGTCTTTGGCGAACAGCTGGGCCTCCGCCTGTTCGAAACCGTCGAGATAGGCTTCGGCGGCTTTTTGATACGCCTTTTCCTTGTCGCCGTTCTCGTACAGTGCGAGCGACTCCTTCAGCAGCGTCTGCGCGGCGATGAGCGGGCCCGCCGTGCGCGATTCTTCGAGCAGTCCGCGCCGCAGGTAGGCGAGGACCTTGGGCGAGTCTCCTTCCTGCGGATAAATCGATTTGAGGCGATCGAGAAGCTCGCCGTCGGTGGACGTCGACAGCGTGGCGAGCTCTGTCAATTGAGACGGAAGTTTGCCGCGCGCTAACGCCGCGCCTTCGGCCGATGCTGGATCGCCGAAACGCAGCGCGAAAACATAAAACGCCGCCTGCCAGCGCTCCTCGTCTGTCAGCGCCGAGAAATTCGGCATCGCCGTTCCTTCGATGCCGAACGAAGCGACATTGAATGCTTTGAACGGCGACAAACCCTCCATCAATTCGGCATCGGTGAAATTCGCCGGCGGCGGCTCCTTCGGGTTCATAGTCGCGCGGGCGGGGCCGTCGCCTCTGCCGGCCTGGCCGTGGCATTCAGCGCAATTTTCCGCGAAGACTTTTTTCCCCGCCGCCAGCGTCGGCATGCGGCGCGGCGACGTCGCGATCCCGTATTGGGCGATGAGATTTTGCTTGACGCCTTGCGCGAGGCGGCCGACTTCATCCGCGTCCGCCTTGCGCTCGATCGCCGCCGCGATGCGCTTGAGCTCGGGCTCGATCGCCGGCTTGTCGGTGTTCAGCTGCGCGCCGAGCTCGACGATGCGCGCCGCGAACTCCTTCATCTCGCGGTACTCGGATTCGTTCGCGACCCGGCCGTTCTGGACGGCGTTTTTATAATCGCCGCCGACGTAGTCGAGCAGCGCCACCAGGCGATTGGCCACATCGTCGGCGCGCGCCGGCGCGCTCGCGACGAGGCAGAGCACGGCGAGCGCGGCGGCCAAGCATGACACCAGTAGACCAGCGCGGGGCCGGCGGCGGCCGCGCGGCCGACCGCGATCTCTTGATCTTACCGAACCGCTCAACTAAGATACCCTCCAGACGACATCTTCGCCTTGAGCCATTATATAAGTTCGATGCTACGAAGAGCAAGAGTTCGCATACACGAATAAATTGCCGTTGTCAAATCCCATGGAGCACGCCAGGATCTCGCCCACCGCCGAAGATTATCTCCGCACCATCTACGTCCTCGGCGAGGACATGCAGCCGGTCATCGCCGCGCGCGTCGCCGACGAGATGAGCGTGTCGCCCTCGACCATGGTCGTCACGCTCCGCCGCCTCCAGGGGCAGGGGTATTTAAAGGTCGAGCGGCGCAAGGAGATCCATCTCACCGCCAAGGGCCGGCGCGTCGCCGAAGGCATCCTCAGGCGCCACTTCCTGACCGAGCGTCTCCTCACCGACGTCCTCGGCATGGACTGGGTCAAGGCGCATCAAGAGGCGCACCGCCTCGAGCACGCGATCTCCGCCGAGGTCGAAGAGCGGCTCGCCAAGCTCCTCAATCACCCCGCCACCTGCCCGCACGGGAACCCCATCCCCGGCGTCGAAAACGACAACGGCGCGAAAAAAAGCTCGCCCCTGAACCTCGTCCCCGAGGGGCGCGAAGTCGTGCTCCAGCGCATCACCGAAGGCGGCGAGCGGGACTCCCGCCTGCTCGGCTTCATGCAGGATCACGAATTGGTCCCGGGCGCGAAAGTGACCGTGCTGGAGGTCGCCCCCTCGCTCGGCATCATGAACCTGAAGGTCGGCCGCGACGAATTCGCCCTCGGCATCGAGGCGGCGAAGAAGCTCCGCGTCCTCGACCGGTAATTTTTTTTAATCGGAATTTTTTGGCGCCGGCGCGCCGGGCCGGAGCACGCCCTCGGCGGCGAGCTCCTCGGTCAGGAATTCGATCTGCGCGCCGAGCGGCGCGTCGCGGTCGACGATGATGAGCCGCTGCCCCTTGACGCGGCACCCGCCGCTCCGCGCGTGGTAGCCCACCTCGCGGAGCAGCTTCTCCGTCCGCACCTCGATCGCCGCCCGCTCCGCCGCGGCGATCAGCTCCTGGAGCAACGATTCCTGTTTATTCTTTTTCGGCGTGGCCATCGCGGCCATTATCGCCGATCTCGGGAAGGGTGTAAAGAAAAAGAGAGTAGCGCCGCTTTTTCCGCGCGATCTAGACGATGCCGGTGCCGAGCAGACTTATGTCCTCGACGACCTGGCCTATCAATGAATAGATAAAACCCGGCAGCCAGAGCGGCGCGAGCGAGACAATGTTCACCGCGAGCTTCTTCCGCCGCGCGGCGCGCACGGCCGGTTTAGCCTCGCGCCGCTCGCGGCGCAGCAGATCGAGAAACTCCCCGGCCGCCGCGGAGAGCTTGCGGCGCGGGTAGACGATAGAGCTGTCGATGCGCACCTCCATCCCGGGAACGTGAATGACCTGGATCTCGGCGCGTCTGATCTCGTTTCTCAAGTTGTCGCGATACAGCAGGCCTAAGCCCGAATCTTCTCGAACGGCGTTTTTCACTCCCTCGACCGATTCGCATTGCATCGCCACATTGGCGTGGATGCCCGCACGCGCCATCTGGCTGAAAAACTGCGCCGTGGCGCCCGCCTTGCCTTTTTTGAAAAGCACGAAGGGAATTTTGCCCAAGTCCGCCACCGACATTTTGGGGCGGGAAAAACGGCCGCCGCGGGCGCCGAAGAATACGAGCTTCTCGCGCCGGCACGGCTCGTAAACGAGATCGGCGGCATGGGAATGGTCGGTCAGGACGGCGATCTCGATCTCGCCGTTTTGCACCATCTTTTCCATCGCGAGGCTGCTCGCGACCCGGATCGTGACCTCGAGGCCGGGGTGCGCCGCGCAAAAGCGCGCGGCGAGAGACGGGAGAAACCACGCCGCCGGCCCGCTGCTGCCGCCGATCACGAGCGGGGCGGGCACGGCCGCCAGCGCCGGACGGAACAGCGTCTCGATCATGTCCGCCTGACGCATGAGCGACTCGATATGCGGAAGCAACAGCTGTCCCTCGTCGGTGAGCTCGATGCCGCGCAGGACTTTTCGATAAAACTTCGCGCCGAGCTCTTCTTCGAGGAGTTTGATTTGATGGGTGATCGACGGCTGGCTGATGCGCAGCTCGCCCGCCGCCTTGGTCACGTTCCGGTGTCGCGCGATCGCGGAAAAAATCTCGAATTGCTGGAACTTCATGACCACCCCCAAAAAACCAAGATGACCGATCGTCGACAAGATCGGTAAAGTAATCCAAGCCGGGGTTAGAAGTCAATGTATTTTTCTTGCTTCCGTCAATGCTAGATTATCAACTTTTTCGATAATCATTATTTAGAAAAAATATTAGACCGCAAATTGCGCGCCGTGTTACACCGCACCACCTGAATCGCGACGATATGACGATGTATGGAGGAACAAGCGATGAAATCGAGACGCGCGCCGAGTTGGCTGGCTGCAGCCTGTTTTGCCATGGCCATGATGACCATGACATCGAGAGGCACGGCGGCAGAAGCGCAGAAAAAGATCCCTGGGGTGAGTTTAGGGTCGTTCGCTGTAAGCCAAAATGGGGCGGCCACATATTCAATCCCTATAATCATGCCTCCGTCAGTCGGTCCAAATCCCAAGCTGAGCCTTGCTTACGATAGCCAAAAGCAAAATGGACTCTTGGGAGTGGGATGGTCGCTACAGGGTTTGCCCAACATACAACGTTGCGCGCGCACTGTTGCACAGGATGGGGTTCGTGGAAGCGTCAATTTCGATGCAAACGATCGCGCTTGTCTGGATGGCCAGCGATTGATGACTGTCAATGGATTAACGGACTGGACGGACGGCGCAGAGTATCGTACCGAAATAGACTCATTTTTAAAAATCTTTTTTAGAAAAGCAACGACAGTCTGCACTCCTGAAAGGTGTACGCAGTTGGCGGAGGGTTTCAGAGTTATCAGTAAAGATGGGAATACGATGTCCTTTGAACTTAAACCGTCCATCACCATAGGAAGATCTAGTCCAACCGGCAGAGTCTACGCGCTCACGAACGTAAGTGATCTAAACCGAAAGTCGATGGATGTCACTTATGAAGAGGATCCTACCAACGGAGACGCCCGACCTTTACAGATTTCTTACAAAGATAACTCTGCACAGTTCATTTATGAGGATCGTCCCGACAAAACTCCGCAATATATTCACGGTGTTTTATTTAAGACGATAAAGCGTCTAGCTAAAATACAAACGTTCGCGCCAACTAGTCCTACGAGTGGGCCGGTCATGGTCCGTGAGTATAGGCTCGCATACGAACCCGGCAGTTCAACGCAACGTAGCCGCCTGACAAGCGTCACTGAATGTGCATGGAATGCGTTAAGCGCAACTTTTTCATGCATGCCGCCCACTAATTTTATGTGGCAGGAAGGACCGGATGGTAAATATCAGAGCATCACAAAAATCAATGATGGTTTACTCAACGCGGTTTGTTGTGGCTTTGGCGATATAAACGGCGACGGGAAAATCGATATTTGGTCGCAAGCTTCAACGGCCCTGAATAAATTCCAAGTCGCATTGTCCAATGGCGATGGCACCTTCCAGGCGCCCGTAATTTCCGATCATCCGACAGGCTGGTACCAGGCTGCCGCCCTTGGCGATTTCGACGGCGACGGAAGAGGCGACATTCTTAGTATCGATCCTAATAAAAAGATCTGGGTGTTTGCTTTCGCCAATCGTAATGGCAGCGGAAAGTTTACTGGATCAACTCCGGTCTCGCAGCCGACGGGCTGGGTTGCCGCCAATGCGATTGTCGCGCTTGATTTTGACGGAGATGGGAGAACTGACCTGCTCAACTGGACTACGACCACAAAGTTTATGTTCGCATTTTCGAACGGAGACGGAACGGTTCGGCCTTCACCGGTCATCACGACGCCAACGGGGTGGAATCTCAATACCTATCGGACCGGAGATTTTAACGGGGACGGCAAAGCAGACCTCATTAGCGTCGGCAATAGTAAATTTATTAGTGTTTTCTCAAACGGAGATGGAACCATTACGGTTTCACCTAACCAGCCGGCAGTCCCGACAGGATGGGATTCAAGCAGGATGTGGGCGGGTGATTTTAATGGCGATGGCATTACCGACCTAGTGAGCCGTAATGCGAATAAAAATCAATTAATTTTTGCTTTTTTTAAAGGCGACGGTACTTACGATACAGCCATTGCTGCCGTCCCTGTTCAGCTTGCGTCGGGAGTCTGGACCGATAACGCAACGCGAGTCGGTGATTTTAACGGTGATAAAAAAGCCGATATTTTCACGAATAACAAAACTACACTTACGACCTTTTTCTCCCGGGGCGATGGCACCGTCTGGAGCGTCGCTGACACTCTGCCCGGCAATTGGGATCCTGTCTGGACAGAAATACACGACATGAGCGGCGACGGGAAAGATGATGTGGTCAACCGTCCCAACGGCCAGCTGGGGACGATTGATTTCTCGAAGCAACCTTTTCCAGATCTGCTTACTTCGATTGTCAACAGCATTGGTGGCAAAATCGACATAACGTATAAACCTCTTACCGATAATAATGTCTATGCGAAAGCAAACGATGCCGCATATCCTGTTATGGATTTGCAGGCGGCGATTTATGCCGTCGACTCTCATACGGCCAGGACCCAGGCTGACGGCAAGGGTCAAAATTTTACGTTCACTTATGACTACGCTGGATTAAAATTTCACGAACAAGGCCGCGGCGGGTTGGGCTTCAACTCAACGACAGTCCTTGATACATCGACGGGCGTTCAAACTCAAAAAACTTTCTTTCAAGAGTTTCCACTCATTGGCGCGATCGATCTCGCGCAAACAATGGACAGCACGGACGGGATATTTGCTCAGGTAAAAAATCATTATACTCCGACCCCGTCGAATCCTTCGACAAATCCTAAAGTGATTTTTCCTGCTTTGACACGTGTAGACACGAGCGATTGCGATGGGCATGGCGTGTGTCTGCAATCTGCAGTCGAGTACGAGTACGATACGAGTGGAAATCGCAAGCGCACTCACAGCTTAGGGGATGTGTCCTTACAGGAGCATGAGAGTGACGAACTGACGGAATGGTTCATCGATCCGATTAAATGGATTCATAGCCCGAGCCACATATCGTTATTCGAGCTCGATCCTGTTGCGTCGATCCCCTCTTTATTGAGGGAGAAGTGGCTTACTTACGACGGCAACAGCGGTCTTCTCACAAAAGAAGAATCTCGAGCGGCTACAGGGATCGCGGGCGATCAGGGCGGGGCTTTAAATCCTGTTTTCACCTACACCTATGATACTTTCGGCAACCGCGATTCGACCACCGATCCTATCGGTTGTACGACAAAAATAACCGTTTTCGATTTTACGGGTACTTTCCCAGCGACAACCGTGCAATGTTTCGGCGAGCCTGGTTTTGAGCACGCGACTAATTTTACCTGGGATGTGCGTTTCGGAGCGAAAAAGAGCGAGACCGATCCAAACAACCAAATGACAAGCTTTGAATATGACGATTTTGGCAGAGTTGTAAAAGTGATTGGTCCACTCGACAGCACGGATATTCCATCAGTTGGTTATGCATATCCGGATTGGAACGATCCTGGATTGCAAAGAATCCAGACATTTAAAACAAAAGATCACGGGGTACCCTACACGATTTTGCAGGAAGAATATTTCGACGGTCTCGGAAGGTTCTATAAGTCTCAGTCGGACGGACCGGAAGATAATCTGGGGCAGCGCCGCACGATTGCTGAAACCACTACATTCGATTCGAGAGGGTTAGTCACATCGAAGGTGGCTCCTCGTTTTATCCCCAACGAACCGGCTCTCCCAGCGATGCTTTTCGAATACGACGTTTTGGGACGCCAGACAAAGATCACATACCCGGACGGCAGAAACGCACGAACTATATACCAACCCGGGGAAGTCACTTTAATAGATGAAAATGGGCATGAAAAAATCAAGATCTTCGATGCATTCGGAAGGGTCGCCGAGGTTCAGGAAGTAACCGCAATCGAAACCTACGTGACGACATATGACTACGATGCCGCGGATTCTCTTATCCACTCGCAAAATCACCTGGGGCACAATACGAGCATCAA
Organism: Verrucomicrobiia bacterium; assembly: GCA_035495775.1. Taxonomy (GTDB): domain Bacteria; phylum Desulfobacterota; class Binatia; order UBA9968; family UBA9968; genus JAJPJQ01. Next base: position 61,414 of record DATJFG010000025.1, read on the forward strand.
ATATGATCTACTGGGCCGCAAAGCGGCGATGTGTGATCCTAACATGGGTGCCGGTCCGAACGCTGCTTCGTGCGATACGACCACGCCGGGAGCGTGGACCTACGAGTATGACAATGCTGGAAATCTTATTAGTCAAAAGGATGCGAAAAATCAGACTCTAATCTACGATTACGACAAAAAGAGCCGACTGAAACATAAAACTTTAAGCGCCGGCACGATCACCTTCACCTACGATCAGGGGACCAACGGAATTGGCAGGCTCACTCAAGTAGACGATTTGGGCGGACTCGTTACGACATTCTCCTATGACAGTATGGGCCGCGTCATTCAAGCAGGACGCGCTTTTGACGGGGGCGCACCGCATACGCTCACACAGACATACAACGCTCTAAGCTCAGTAAAGACTGAGACGTTTTCTGACGATAGCGAAACGATTAATTACACATACGATAACGCGGGATGGCTAAAATCTGTCTCGGGGTACGTCAGTGACATCCAATACAACGCGCGGGGTCAGCGGGATGAGATTCAGTATGTGAACGGAGTCACGACTACATTCGATTATTTCGACCAACTTGTCACGCCGCCGCAAAAAATTAATTTTCGACTTAAAAACCGGAACACCACCGGTCATAATCCGGACTACATGAATCTTCAGGATTTGGATTACGATTACGATGATGTGGGCAACACTACGTCCATCACAGATCACCTATTTACGGGTACACGCGATCTTTTGCGCTACGACGAGCTCAATAGATTGGTGGAGGCGAGGGGAAAGTTCGATACGAATCAAGGCCAAATCACCTGCGGTTACAGCTACAACGCCATAGGAAATCTCCAGGATAGATGTGGCACGCAGCTTTTCTACGAGAACGCTGCCCATCCATCATTTGTCAGCCGGACTTCGGACGGAAGAACTTACAATCCGGATGATAATGGAAATACATCTTCGGGAGCAGGGCGCACCTTTATCTGGACGCCTGATAACCGTGTTGCTTCGGTGACGATGGGCGGCATAACGACAATGGATTACGACTATACCGGCTTTCGGTTCAAAAAGACGAATGGCGCCGCGGTCACCCAGTATATCTTCTCAGGTTATGAGGTCGGCCCTGACGGGGTGGCGATCAAATACATCAAGGCTGGAAATGAAATATTAGCGGCAAAAAAGTCGACCGGTGAAATCCTCTTCTACCACAACGACCGTTTGGGCGGGATCAATGTTATTACCGATGGAAATGGGGCTCGGAAACAACTCACGGAATACGATCCATGGGGCACGATCACCAGAAACGAGCCCGCAAACAGTTCGGTTGATCCGAGCCGCAGATTCACAGGGCAGGAGTTGGATGCGGAAATCGACCTCTATTATTATGGTGGGAGATACTACGATCAG
>DATJFG010000026.1:0-2584 GCA_035495775.1 Verrucomicrobiia bacterium
CTTCTCCATCACGCCGCCGCCGATGAGCGTCATGATGCCGATCATGAGATTGAACGGCATGCCGACCATGTGGATGTAGAAGTAGGGATCCTTGAATCTCTCCTGCCCCGGGCTGTCGAAGCAGCCGGTGATCCAGTGGACGCCGACCGCGCAGCCGAGCTCGTTCGCCTCGCGGAAAAACGGCTCGAGGAAAGCATCGTCGAGGTTCCGCGGTCCGACGACGCCGGGAACGACGGTGCCGACGCAATTTAAATCCTTGATCGCCCGCCTGAGCTCCTTCGCCGCCTCTTTCGGATTCTGCAAAGCGACCGCCGCGATCGGCCGCACGCGGCCGCCGCTCGGCTGGCATTTCTCGAAGGTGTAGTTGTTGTAGGCGCGGCACATCGCCGCCGCGAGATCGCCGTCGTCGAGGAGCGAGGCGGTCGCCATGATGTTCGGGTAGACCACCTGGATGTCGATGCCCTCGGTGTCGAGGTCCTTCAACCGCCCGGGCATGTCGTCGAGCGACTGCCCCGCCGCCGCCATGCCGCGCTTCTTCAGGCTCGTGCCGAAAAAGCCGCTCGGGCTTCCGTGGCCCCAGTTGCCCACCGGCCGCGGCAGGAACTTGCCCTCGATCATCCAGCGCCGGCCGGCCGCGTCGACGACCTTCGGGCCGCGCTCGACGAATTCCTTTTCCAGATAGCGCTCGAACAGATCCGCCGGCTCGTTGCAGTGTCCGTCTCCGTCGATCACCATGTCACGCTCCTTCTTTGACGCTCATCTCTTTTCCGCCGCCATCTCTTTCTGCGCCTCTGCGAGGAGGCTCGGGTCGGCGATCTGCGTCAGCGGAATCTTTTTCTCGATCTTCGCCCGCGCCGTCGCGTCGTCGAGGGCGGCGCCGAGCGCGGCGTCGGTCATGTTCCCGTTCGGGCTGTAAGCCGGGAAATAGCTTTCGAACATGCCGGTCGCCGTCGCCTTGTCGGTGCGCGAATAGGCCGCCAGGATGTCGATCGACTCGTTCTTGTTCTCCTGGATGAAGCGCAGCGCCTCGATGGTGCCCTTGATCGTGCGCTTCACCTGATCGCGTGCCGAGGCGATCTTTTTGTCCGTCACGATAACCGCGTTCTGCGGCAGGCTCGTATAGTCCTTGGCCCAGGCGATCACGTGATACCCCTTCTTCGCGCCCCACATGTTGAGCGGCGGGCCGCCGATGACGCCGTCGACCCGGCCGTTGTCGAGCGAGACGAGACGCCCCATGTCGTCGCCGCACGGCAGAATCTTGATCTCCTGGCCGGGCGTCAGGCCGTTCTGCCGGGCGATGACGTCGGCGACGAGCTGCGTCGTGCTGCCGAAGTAGCTGATGCAGATCACCTTGCCGCGGAGGTCGGCGACCTTCTGGATGTTCGGCTTTGTCATCAGAAAAAAGACGAGCTTGTCCTGCGTCATCATCACGATCTTCACCGGCGCGCCCTGAACCGCGGCGGAGACGCCCTGCGCCATCGTCACGGCGTAGTCGAGATCGCCGGTGCCGAGCGCGTTCATCGCGACCGCGAGCGAGATGCGGATGTGCTCGGAGACGAGCCCCTGGCGCGCGAAGAAGCCTTTTTTCTCGGCCACCACCGTCGGCAGAAACCCCGGCGAGCTCGACGAGATGCCGATGCGGATTCGATCTTCTGCGCCGGTTGCGGGGGCGACGGCGAGAACGGCCGCCGCCGCGGCGGCGATAAAAATGTTTCTTAACATCCGGTCCCTGTTCCTTGACGGCGCGATATCCGGCGGACCTGGAAGTTCTACTTCAGTTTAACCGGCGTGCCAAGTGCGGCGGGCCGACGTCGAGACGAGATATATTTCATCGAAGCGTTAATAAAACTTTCGCGATAAGACTTCGAATATATACTCCATACGATATATTTCGATTTAAAATATTTTGTCTGCTTCTCGAATCTCGGAAATGATCGTCGCGCGAGTCCAAATTTCCGGAAAAATATTACGTCGCGATCCGATATATGCGTGAGTCCTACTCTGCCACGTAGATGGTATGCGGCTTGCTACTTCAAAAGTCTCAGGTCGTACAAGGAGGCCTTCGATGAAAAAATTAAACTCAATGCTGTTCGCATTCGTTCTCTCGATGGGACTGGTCGGGTTTTCAAATATAAACGCCGGGGCGGAGCTGCGGGGTCAGGAGCGCACCTGCGGCGCGGGGCCGCAAAAACGAATCGTCACGTTGACTGCAGCCGAGAAGATGGTCGATCTCGGTGAAGGGGTCAAAACCGAAGCCTGGACGTTCAACGGCACCTCGCCCGGTCCAACGATCGAAGCCTGCGAGGGCGATACGCTGAAACTCACGCTCAAGAACGAGGGGAAGATGGCGCACGGGTTCGACAGCCACGCGCTTCGAATCAATCCGATGCATTTCGGTCCCGCGGATTCCGGCAAAAGCCTCTCGCTCGACGGGAAGCTCTCAACTCCCGGAGTCTTCATGTATCACTGCGCCAGCGGCGCGGCGACCGATCAGCATATTAAAATGGGCATGTTCGGAACCATGATCGTTTACCCGCGGAGCCAGAAGCTCAGGCCGGCGCGCGAGATCGTCATCAGCGAAAAC
>DATJFG010000027.1:0-51854 GCA_035495775.1 Verrucomicrobiia bacterium
CGTGCCGACGCCGAGAAAGCTCCGCCCGGGCGCGAGGCAGGCGAGCGTCGCCGCGGCCTGGGCGATGATGGCCGGATGATATCTGAAAATCGGGCAAGTGATGCCGGTGCCGAGCATTATTTTACGCGTCCGCGCCGCCGCTGCGCCGAGCCAAGTCCAGACGAAGCAGGCCTGGCCTTTTTCGGCCCAGGGATGAAAATGGTCGCTCGCGTCGATGGAATCGAAGCCCGCCTGCTCGGCGGCCACTGCGTATTCCAAAAGATCCGCGGGTGGATATTGCTCGGTGCCGGCTTTCCAACCGAATCGCAACATAGCCCTAACTTATTCTCCTCGACGAAAGCGTCAAGACGGGTAGAGACTTCATGGGTGTAAAAACAGGCCGCCGTGCGGAAAATCGAACCTTGACAACAACGTCCCCATGCTCCAAAATCTCGGCAGCATCGGCACGTCGCGAAGGAGGCGTTTTATGTCGGAATCGAACAGCGGCTGGCGGCCCCAGGAGGGAAAAAACGAGGCGACGCCTGTCCACGTAAAAAAAATCGGCCATGTAGTCTTCAGCGTCAGCGACCTCGAGCGCACCGGCAAGTTTTGGACGGAGATCATGGGCTTTAAGTTCTCCGACCGCAACGAGCACGGCATGGTCTTTTTTCGCAACGCCACCGATCATCACACGATCGCTTTGATTCAGGCCAAGGAAAAAAACGAGCTGCCGAAGCGCGGCCAGGTTGGCTTCGACCACGTCGCCTTCGAAGTGGGGAGCGTCTCGGAACTTTTCAAGATCCGCGACTTTCTCCGCTCCAAGGGCGTTGAAATCTTTTACGAAGGCCGCCGCGGTCCCGGCGGCAATCCGGGCGTCGAGTTCTACGACCCGGACGGCTACCAGATCGAGGTCTACGCCTCGATGGACCAGGTCGGCAGCGACGGCAGGAGCCGCCCGGCGAAAGAATGGAACCGCGCCAAGACATTGGAAGAGGCTGTGACGAATCCCCTGCCGGGCGCGGAGTATTATTAAACCTCGCTTTCGGATAAACGGCCGCACTTGATTCGATGATCTCCGTCCGCGGACTCGCCAAAGAGTTTTCCGCCGGCGGCGGCCGCATCGCCGCAATAAAAAGTTTAAGTCTCGACGTCGCCGAGGGCGAATTCTTCGTGATCGTCGGCGCGAGCGGCTCGGGGAAGACGACGCTGCTTCGTGCCGTCGCCGGTCTCGAAACTCCCGACCGCGGGGCGATTCATATTGGTGGGCGGGTGGTTTTTTCAGACAATCCGCGCGCATGGGTTCCCTCCCAACAAAGAAAGCTCGGCATGGTGTTCCAATCCTATGCCGTCTGGCCCCATCTTACGGTATATGAAAACGTCGCTCTGCCTCTGGCGGAAGGGACGCACCGCGTCCCGCGCGGCGAAGTGGCGAAACGCGCGCGCGAAGCGCTGCGCTTGGTGCAGCTCGAAGACGTCGCCGACCGCGCGGCGACGCTGCTTTCCGGCGGACAGCAGCAGCGCGTCGCGCTGGCGCGCGCCATCGCCGTCAATCCACGCATCCTCCTGATGGACGAGCCGCTTTCCAACCTCGATGCGCGGCTCCGCGAGGAGGTGCGCGGGAAGATCCGCGGGCTGGCGAAGCAACTCGGGTCGACGGTTTTGTATGTGACGCACGATCAGGTGGAGGCGATGGCGATGGCCGACCGCATCGCGCTCATGCAGACCGGCGAGCTGCTCCAGGTCGGCACTTCCGCCGAGCTTTATCATAACTCCGCGACGATCGACGTCGCCGAATTTTTCGGCGCAATCAACTGGCTGCAGGGAAGAGTGACGAACTCCGGAGTCGCCGAAACGGCGATTGGGCCGGTGCGATTCGTCGACAGTTGCGCGGCATCGGGCGAAGTCCTCCTGGGATTCCGGCCCGAATGCGTCTCGTTGCTCGAAACATCCGCACACGAAACGATCAACGTATTCTCCGCAAACTTGCAATCGACTGTTTTCCTGGGCGATCAGTCGATTCTCACCGTCGCGATAGCGGATCAGATGTTTTGCGGGAAATGCCGGGCGACGGCTTTGAGCTGCGGCGCTTCGCTTCGAGTGCACATCGATCCGGCCGATGTGATGGTATTTTCGGGCGGGAAGCGGCTCGATCGCAGCGACGGGAAGCTGTTCGCGGGGACGCGAGCCGCTGGTTAACCCACATTGCATTCGCGAAACTCCAATTTTATCCCAAGGAGGCTCATATGTTCGCAGAGCTGAAGAGCGTGCGGTTATGGCTCGGTGTCCTGCTGCTGCTGGGCTCTTTCCAGCCCGTCTACGGCGCGAGCGCGACGCTCACGCAGATGATCGAAGGCGCGAAGAAAGAGGGAACTCTTCGCGCGCAATGGTCGCAGAATACCTTCGGCGGCGGCGAAGGCTTCAATGATTTCATCGCGGGCATGAACAAAAAATACGGCCTCAGCTTGAGAGGCCAGTTCACGCCCGGACCCGACATGCAGGCGCTCATGCTCCGCATTGCGCAGGAGGCGGCCGCCGGCCAGCCGGCGAGTTCGGACCTATATTTGGGAAATGCACAGGCCATTTTCGACGGCTTGAAGAACCAGGTGCTGAAACAGGTCGAATGGGGGGCGATCGTTGACCGCCGTCCGCCGAAAGATCAAGGTTTCGACGCCATCGCCGCCGACGGGACGCACTTGGCGGTTGCGACGGCCGTCGTCGGCATTGAATACAATACGAACCTCGTCAAAGGCGCGGATATACCGAAGCGGCTGACCGACGTGCTGAATCCCAAATGGAAGGGAAAGATCGCCTCCACGCCGTATGCGGCGGGACTGCGCGAGCTCGCGATGCCCGGGTTTTTGGGCCGCGAATACATCATCGACTTCACGAAAAAGCTCTCCGGACAGATCGCCGGTCTGATCCGCTGCGGCGAGGCCGAGCGGCTGACCAGCGGGGAATTCGCCATGCTGGTGCTCACCTGCGGCGGCAACGACGCGACGGTGCTCCAGCGCAGCGGCGCGCCGCTCGCGCAGACCATCGTGCAAGAGGGGACCGTGCTGCACATGCGCTACGCCGCGATACCGAAGAATTCGCGCGCGCCCAACGCGGCGGCACTCATGGCGGCCTACTGGCTTACGCCCGAGGCACAAGGGCTCATCTGGAAGCACGATGGCTTCGACCTGCATCTCTTTCCGGAATCGCACATGAAGAAAGACGTCGATCAGGTGCGCGCGGCGGGCGGCAAGGTCGTCATCAATACGCCCGACTGGCTCGCGTCGCTCAAAGGCTACGCCGAAACCCAAAAAGAGCTCGAAAAGATCCTGCGCGAAGGAGGCAAGTGATTCCTTGAAACGAGGCGATCGATGAAAGCGCAAGCGCTCGAAGTTCCCGGGCTGTTGCGGTGGCGGCCGCGGACTTCTCCGGCGCTGCTCGCGCTCGCGGCGCTGCCCATCGCGGTCATCGCGATTTTCGTCGGCGTCATGATCTGGGTGAGCTTTCAGCGCGGGATGCTCGGCACGGCCGGAGCCGTCTATACCCTGGAAAATTATCTCGCGGTCTTCAGCGATCCGTTTCTCTATCGGGTGTTATGGAACACGGCCGTCTTTACGCTTACGACAACAGTTGTCGCGCTTGTAATCGGGCTACCCATCGCGTGGCTCGCGGAACGAACCACGATCGGCGGAAAGACGACGATTTACGCAATCATGACCCTCGGGCTTTTGATTCCCGGCATCTATACCGCGATGGGATGGACCTTCATCGCCCACCCCCGTATCGGGTTCTTGAATCGCTGGCTCGTCGATCTCTTCGGGCTCGACAGCGCGCCGCTCAACATCGCGACGCCGATCGGCATGGGCTTCGTCCAGGGACTCAGCCTCGCCGCCGTCGTCTTTATTCTGACGGCGCAGATGTTTCGGGCCATGAACCCGTCGCTCGAAGAGGCCGCCAAGGTCCACGGGCTGAGCTTTCTAAGGACGATTCATCGCGTCACGCTGCCGCTCGCCTTGCCGGGAATTCTTGCCGCGGTGATTTACGTCGTCACGATCGGCATCGCGACGTTCGACATCCCCGCGATCCTCGGCCTCGGCAATCGCGTTTACATGCTGAGCACGTTCATCTATCTCAAAGTCCATCCGCAGGGGAGCGGGCTACCGGAGTACGGCATCACGGGCGCGGTCGGCACCTGCATGATCGCCGTGGCCGCGCTGTTGACGCTTCTCTACGGCCAGGTGCTGCGCAGCGGCCATCGCTTCGAGGTGGTGACCGGCAAAGGCTATCGCCCGGCGCTCATCGAGCTCGGCGGCTGGTCGGTCGCCGGCTGGTGCTTCATCGGACTTTACGCCTTCTTCTCTAAGCTGCTGCCGCTTCTGCTCATCATCTATGCCGCGCTCACGCCTTATTTCGCGCCGCCGTCGATGGAGATGATGAAGCGCCTGTCGCTCGTACATTTCACCAGCATGGAATGGGGCCTCGTCTTTCGCGGCGCGCGGAATACCGCGATGCTCGTCGGCGTCGTGCCGCTGCTCGTGTTGGTCCTCGCCTTCGCCATCTCATGGCTCGTCGTCCGGTCGCGCAACCGCGCGCGCTACGCGATCGAGTTCGCGGCTTTTCTGCCGCAGGCGCTGCCGGAGGTGATTCTCGCGATAGGCGCGCTGCTCTTAGCGCTCTTTGTCTTGGGCGAAGCCGTGCCGCTCTACGGCTCGGTATGGCTCATCGCGATCGTCTACGTCGCCGCGCGCATCGCCTTTGCCACGCGCGCGCTCAACGGCTCGCTGCTGCAAATTCATCGCGAGCTCGAAGAGGCGGCCTTTGTCTCCGGCCTCTCGACCATGCGCACGGCGCGGCGCGTGCTGCTGCCGCTGCTCCGCCCGACGCTTCTTTCAGTATGGATTTGGACGGCTTTGCTAGTGTACCGCGAGCTTACGGTCGCCGTGTTTCTCGGCGTGCATGACAACATCACGTTTCCCGCCGTGATCTGGAGCTATTGGTACGCCGGCGGCATGAACAAGGCGTCGGCGGTGACGCTGCTTATGACGATCCTGCTCGCGCCGCTCATCGCGGCTTTCTGGTGGCTCGGTCGCAGGAGCCAGGCGGCGGGATAAAATTGCGCTTGAGCATCAAATCTTAGAAGCGAGCTTCTTCAATTCCTCGCCGGTAACGCGAAATACCGTCCATTCATGCATCGGCTGCGCGCCGAGGTTTTTATAAAAATTAATAGCCGGCTCGTTCCAATCGAGGACCGCCCATTCCAATCGTCCGCAGCCGCGTTCGACCGCTATGTGAGCAATGCTGCGAAGCAGCTGCGTTCCGAGACCGCGCCGCCGCCACTGCGGCAGCACGAAGAGATCTTCGAGATAAATGCCGGGCCGGCCGAGAAACGTCGAATAGTTATGAAAGAATACGGCGAAGCCTACCGCCTCTTCTCCTGCATAGCCGATGAGGACCTCGGCGAAACGGCGCGCTCCGAACAGCGATTCGCACAAGCCCTCTTCCGTCGCGACGATTTCATGAGAGAGCTTCTCGTATTCGGCCAGCCCCTTGATCAATCTGAGGATGACCGGCACATCGCGTTCGGTCGCCGGCTCGATGCGAAACTCAGGTTCTTTCATGGCTTTTTGTTTCCTCTAAACAGCATCGTCGCCGCAATCTCACGCCAATTGCCAAGTCGCGTAATCAGCGGATGATCGTCCATCTGATTCCACGGCCGGTCCAAGAGGGCGACCGGGACCTTCATCTCCGTCGCGAGGAATTTCGCCATCAGCGGTGAATCTTCCACGGCGAAGGAAAAGCGGCGCGCGGCTAATTCACCCAATGTGATCGCGATGGTGTTCTCCGTCGGGAAGCGGCCGTATTTGTCCACCATGACAAATTCTTGATGCGGCACTTCGTGGCGCTTAAGCCAAGCGCGCGAGACATCGTAGGTCGATGGCGGCCTACCCGTAACGATGGCGATCTCATAGCCGGCCGTACTCCACTGCTTTAGAACGGCCGCGGCTTCCTCGATCGGCTCCATCGCGAGCAGCTCTTCCGGGTGGTGCGCAAGACGAAACAACTCATGGATTTCATGGCTCTCGAGCCCGCAGGCCTCGCCGACCTCGAAGGTGTTCAGCTGATCGTAGGGTATCTTCTTGCCGAACTCCCGCTCGGCGATGGCGAGCAGGGCGCGCGCCGTCTCGCAGAGGACATCGTCCATGTCGACGTAGATGGTTTTCTTCTCGGGCATGAAGTCACGTCGTGTAATACGCGTTCTCTTTAATATACTCTTCCGTCAAGTCGCAGCCCCAGACACGCGCCGACCCGTTTGAGAGGCCGAGATCGACGCCGATGGTAACCTCAGGCTGGCTCAAATAAGAGCGCAGCGCTTCGAGATCGCAATCGACGGGCGCGCCGCGCTCGAAGACCTTGCCGGCGCCGAAGCGAATCGTCGTCTTTGCCGGCTCGATGTCGGTATCGTCGAAGCATTTGCCGATTGCCGCGATGACGCGGCCCCAGTTCGGGTCGCAGCCGTAGACGGCGGTCTTCACCAGGGGGGAATTGACCACCGCCTTCGCGACGCGCTTCGCCTGCGCGTCATCTTTCGCGCCGGAGACGTCTACCGTGATCAGCTTGGTCGCGCCTTCGCCGTTGCGCGCGATCTCGCGCGCGAGGTATTCGCTCGCCTCGAGCAGGGCGCTCTCGAACTCCATCACATCGACTCGTCCGGCTGCGCCGTTCGCCATCAATACGACGGTGTCGCTCGTGCTCGTGTCGGTGTCGATGCTGATCGCGTTAAACGTCCGGTCCACGACGCGGCGGAGCATCGGCTTGAGGGAATCCGCGGGCAGCTCGGCGTCCGTCATGAGATAAACGAGCATCGTCGCCATATTCGGCTCGATCATGCCGGCGCCCTTGGCGATGCCGGCGACGACGGCTTTGCCGACGCGGCGAGAAGTAAATTTCGGCCAGCGATCGGTCGTCATGATCGCGCGCGCCGCTAGCTCCAGATTATTCGGCTTGAGCTCGCCGCGAATGCCTTTGAGCCCTGCGCGGATTTTCTCCATCGGCAGCGGCCGGCCGATGACGCCGGTAGAGAAGGGGAGGACGTCGCGCTCCTCGATGCCGAGATCTGTCGCGACCAGGCGGCACATCTCGCGTGCGTTATCGATGCCTTGTTGGCCCATCGCGACGTTCGCGTTTTTGCTGTTGATGACGAGCGCCTGGGCGAAGCCGCCGGCGATGTGCTCGCGGCCGACGATCACCGGCGCGCCAGGAAAGCGGCTGCGGGTGAACGTCGCCGCGGCGCGCGCGCGCTTCTCCGAATAGATAACGGTTAGATCGAGAGTGTCGTCCTTGATACCGACGTTTTTTGCGAGCGAAAGAAAACCCTTGGGTTGTAAAAATTCCTTCTCAGACTGCGACATCGTCCTCCTCCTTAAATGAATTATACTTCAGATCACCGTTCCAGCGACATAAAAAAAGCCCGGCCGGCTAGGAGCCGGTCGGGCTTTTCACTCGAACGACTCTGTTGATTATACGTTGACGACCACGACTCCCTTGGGCTCCAGGTAGTAATCCAGCGCCTCGGGCCCGTGCTCTCTCCCCACGCCGCTCTGCTTGACGCCGCCGAAGGGCAGCTCGTCGTAGCCGTAGTGGAGCGAGTTGACCCACACGTTGCCGGCCTGGAGCTTGTCGATCGCCCTGTTGGCGTTGGCGAGATTCCTGGTCCAGATCGACGAGCCCAAGCCGAAGATCGAGCTGTTCGCTTTCTCGATCGCCTCGTCCAGCGTCTTGAACGTGAAGACCGGCAGCACGGGACCGAAGGTCTCTTCCGTGCTGACTTTAGAATCTTCCGGCACATTGGTCAGAAGCGTCGGCAAGTAATACCAACCTTTGTCGAGGTCTCCGCCCTTCGGCCGCTCGCCGCCGAACACGACCTTGGCGCCGCGCGATTTCGCGTCCTCGACCTGCTCCTCGATCTCTTTCCGCTGCGATTCGATATGGATCGGCCCCATGCGCGTCTCTTTGTTCGCGCCGTTGCCGACCGTCTTCGACTTTAAAATCTCCGCCAGCTTGCCGACGAAAGACTCCGCGATCGAGTCTTGAACGAACAAGCGCTTGACGCCGAGGCACATCTGGCCGCAATTGAAGAACCGTCCGACGTCGGCCATCTTGATCGCGAGGTCGAGGTTCGCGTCGTCCATCACGATCATCGGATCGCTACCGCCGAGCTCCAGCGTCACCCGCTTGATCTCGCGGCCGGCGACTTCCATGACATGTCTGCCGACCGGCGTCGAGCCGGTGAAGGCGATGCGGCGGATGCGCGGGTTGCGCAAAATTTCCTCGCCGACCGTGCCGCCAGGACCAGTGACGACGTTGACGGCGCCCTTGGGGAGTGTCGTCTGCTGCTTGCCCTCGCCGTAAGTCGCCTTCTGAATCTGCTCGATCGCGATCAGCGTCGCGAGCGGCGTCGTGCTCGCGGGCTTGATGATGATCGTGTTGCCTGCAGCAAGCGCAGGACCCAGCTTGGTTCCCATGAGCGTAAGCGGGAAATTCCACGGCACGATGCCCGCGCAAACGCCGATCGGCTGGCGCACGACCATGCCGTAGGCGTTTTTCTGCGGCAGTGGCACGTGCGCGCCGCGGACTTTGGAGGCGAGACCGGCGTAGAATTCCAGACCGTGGACGAGATGATGGATTTCCAATCCCGCCTCGAAAAGCGTTTTTCCCTGCTCCTTGGTGAGCGCCTGGGCGATGTCGCCCTGCTTTTGTTTGATCAGCTCGCACGCGTTGCTCAGCATCTTGCCGCGGTCTTCCGCGCTGACATCGGACCACTCCTTGAACGCGCCTTCGGCCGCCTGGACCGCCTGCTCGACGTCCTTCTCGTTGCCTTTGGGCACTTTGTCGACGACTTCGCCGGTGGCGGGATTCCGCACCTCGTAAGTCTGACCCGTGACCGAATCGACCAGCTCGCCGCCGATTAACATCTTTGCCATTACGGACCTCCGAAGTGTGATTGCTTAGCTGAGAAGCAATCAGCGATCAGCTATCAGCCGGGAAGTATTAGCTGACTGCTGATAGCTGAAAGCTGAGAGCTTTTATCTGCCCTTGAACTGCGCGGTTCTTTTTTCGATGTAGGCTTTGACGCCTTCGTTGCCATCTTCGCTGCCGAAGGTCTGGGCCAGCACTTCGCGCTCGAAGGCGAGGCCGTCGGGGAGCGATAATTCCCAGCCGGTTTGCACCGCTCGCTTGACCTTGCCGACCGCGAGACTTGCCTTGTTCGGGGTAACGAACTGGCGGGCATAGTCCATGACGCGCTGGAGAAAGTTATCGCGCTCGTAGATGTAGTGAATGAGCCCAATCTCCAACGCCTCTTCGAACGCGATGGTCCGGCCGGTTGCGCAGAGCTCGAGCGCGCGTCCCTTGCCGACGAGCCGCGGCAGCCGCTGGGTACCGCCCATGCCGGGCATGACGCCGAGATTGATCTCCGCCAAGCCGAGCCGGCCGCCTTCTTTGCGCGCGATGCGGATATCGCACGCCATCGCGATTTCCAAACCTCCGCCGACGGCGTGGCCGTTGATCGCGGCGATGACGAGCTTGGGCGTATTTTCCAGGCGCATGAGGACTTCGTGCCCGTGAAGCGCGAAATTGTTTTTATAAGACAGCGGTTTGTTGGCCAGCATGTTGATATCAGCGCCGGCCGAGAAGAATTTCTCCGCCTTACCGGTCAGCACCAGCACATTGACGTTGTCGTCGAAGCGGGCCTGGAGGATTGCATCGTCGAGCTCGCGCAAGAGCTCGTGCGTATAGCTGTTGACCGGTGGTCGATTGATCTCCAGCACCGCAACGCCGTTTTCCGCACGGTACTCCACCGCTTTTTCATTCGCCATGTGGCCCGCCCTCCGCTGAAACTTCAATAACTCTGTATCCGGCAAGTCTCTGCAAGTCAAGGCCGCGAGCGGCATAAAGTCGCGAAATCATATGCTGTTTATTCGTAGCGCGGCTGTGCTAAGATGGGGCGGTACAGTTATGCGAGTCGTCCGTTTTCAAGTCATCATTTGGCTTCTCCTTGGGGCGCTCTCAAGCTGCGTCAACAACGTGCCGCGGATCACGTCGGAAGAGGAAAAGCGCATCAAGGAGCAGCTCGAGGCGGAGTCCAAGCAATGGCAGGAGAAGCAGCAGGCGAGGGTGGAGGCGGTTGCAAGCCGCCTCATCGAGTCGACCGGCACTCAAACCGTCATCCGGTTTGTCTTTGCCGCCAAGAGCGATCAGGTTAAAGCCTCGCAGATTAATCTCGATGCCGTCAATGCGTGGACCGACGGCAAAACTGTTTGGGTGACGCGCGGGATGCTGCGATTTCTCAAGAGCGACGACGAGCTCGCGGCCGTCTTAGGGCACGAGATGGGTCATGCGCTTCGCGGCCACATCCGCCAAGGCTTGGCCCAGGAGATACTTGGCACGGCGTTGGCCGTCCCCGCGGGTATTTTTGGCGGGAGCATCGGGCAACAGGTGGCGGCACGAATGGTTCAGCTCGCGACGGCGAGGTTCGACCGCGATCGCGAAAGGGAAGCCGATCTTTACGGCTTGCTCTGGGCGCATCGCGCCGGCTATGACGTCGATCAAGGCAAGGAAGTTTTTAAGCGCATCGCGATCGAGATGCCCGGGAGCATGGAGCATGGCTTTCTCTCGACGCATCCGACCGCTCCCGAACGATTTTTGGCGCTGGACAAAATTGCGGGGGCGCTCAAAGCCGGAGAGGACCCGCTTAAAGTCTTCGGTCCCAAGGCAGAGAACCTAAAAAGCGAAGAGAAGATCAAAGAGGAAGAGAAAGCCAAGGCTGACGAGAAGGCCAAAACCGAAGAAAAGCCGGCGGAGGTTGTGGGCGCGGAAGATGAGGACTATTGATCGGCTTCAACTTTTTATCGCATGCGCGCTGCTTTTGACCCTCGGCGGAATTTCCCCGAGTTTTGCCGCCGCCCCGGCTTCTCCGCAGCGTTTACGCGTAGCAACGCGCGAGATCCCGCCTTTCGTTTATAAAGAGAACAATCGGCTTGCCGGCTTCAGCATCGACCTGTGGCAGGCGATCGCCGACGAGATGAAGCTCGGTTCGTCGTTCAGCGAGTATTCCACGCTTCCCGATCTTTTGCAGTCGATCAAATCCGGAAAGACCGATCTGGGCATCGCGGCGATCTCGATCACCGCCGAGCGGAGCAACGAGTTCGATTTTTCCCAGCCGATGTTCGACGCCGGGCTGCAAATCATGATCCGCGATCAGTCCGGCGGCGGAGGCTCGGCCGTCGAGACGCTGCGATTGATCGCGTCTTCCGCCGTTCTGCCGTTCGTCGGGCTGACGCTGCTGTTTATCCTCGTGCCTGCGCACTTCGTGTGGTGGTCGGAGCGGCGCCATGCGCGCGGGATGATCGAGAACCACGCTTATTTTCCCGGCATTTTCGAGGCCTGCTGGTGGGCGGCGTCGACGCTGGCAACGCAGGCCGATCAGATGCCGCGGAGCGCCTTCGGCCGCATTGTCGCGGTGCTCTGGATGTTCACGAGCGTTGTATTCGTCGCCTATTTCACGGCGAGCGTGACCAGTTCACTGACCGTGCAGCAGCTTCAAGGCGACATCAAAGGGCCGGAGGATTTGCCCGGCAAGCAGGTTGCCACCACGACCGGCAGCACATCGGCCGTTTACCTCCGGCAGCAAAACGCGCAGGTCGTGGAATTCCCGCGCATCGAGGAAGCCTACGACGCGCTGCTCAAAGGGCAGGCGGATGCGGTAGTCTTTGACTCGCCGGTTTTGCTCTACTACGCCGCGCACGAAGGCAAAGCCCGCGTGAACCTCGTGGGTTCCGTTTTTCGCAAGGAGAGCTACGGAATCATCTTTCCGCAGAACAGCCCGCAGCGCCGGCACGTCGACAATGCGCTCCTGACATTGAAAGAGAACGGGACGTATCAAAGAATTTACGACAAGTGGTTCGCGAAATAGAACTCTATGGTCGCCGGCCGCCTTCGCTGCTATGACTTGACGAGGTCTTCGAAGGTCGGCGTCGGCATCCCATCCTTCCAAGCGGAATCGCGCAGCTCCAGCATGTTGCCGCTGGGATCGAGAAAATAGAGTTCGCGGCCGGTGAAGTGGCCGCGCGAGCGGTAGACGATCGGCTCGGCGATCTTGACGCCGATGCGCTCGAAGACCTTGCAGGCTTCCGCGAACGTCTCCGGACTCACGTCGAAGGCGTGATGCAGGCGGTTGTCTTGCTCAGGGGTGCGGCTCAACGGTTCCTTCCGCTGGCAGAGGAGAATCGAATGGCCGCCGACGGCGAAGCAGGACATCTTCGAGCTGCCGAGGCGACCCTTAGATTCCAGTCCCAAGACCTCGCCATAGAATTTTTCCGCTGCTTCGAGATCATTCACCGGAATCGACCAATGGGTGACGCCCTCGATTTTTAACATTCCCATGGCTGCCTCCTAGTCATCGACTATCCGAGGCTCAAGGAAATGTCCAGCCGCTTGGCAACGACGGCCAACTGTGCCAATAGTGAGTTCACTTTTTAAACTTCGGGAGGATGTATGAAGCGCAGGAGAACACCGATCAAATGGCCGGACGGAGCGCGCATCGCGATAACGCCGTGCGTCGCGTTCGAGACCTGGCCGGAAGACCTCGGCACCGCCGTGTCGAAACAGCAGGAAAATCGCCGCGGCTATCCGAAAGACGCGATGACGAAGAAAAGCCTCGCGACGATCACCGACCGCGAGTTTGGCGAGCGCGTCGGCGTTTTCCGTTTTCTGGAGGTCTTTCGCAAGGAAGGTATACAGACGAGCTGGTTTCCGACGGGCATCACGATCGAGAACTATCCCGACGTCATTAAAGAAGCGGTCGCCGACGGTCACGAGATCGGAACCGAGACGTGGATCCATGATTACAGCTACATGAAAAAGCGGGACAAGGAAAAAAAGGATCTCGAGCGTACGGTCAACGTCGTCAAGAAGGTGGTCGGCAAGGCGCCGCTCGGCTATCTCTCGACGGGTGTTGCCCCGAGCGCGGACACCGTCGAGATTATCAGCGAGCTCGGCTATACTTACTGGATGGATCCGCAGCACAACGAGACCCCCTATACGCTTAAAGTAAAAAATAAAGAGCTCACGGTGCTCTCCTATTTCCAGGATTTAAACGATTACTCGAGCTATCAGCGCGCCGGCCGCACGCCGCGCGATCTCCTGCAGATGTGGAAGGACACGTTCGACTGCCTCTATGAAGAAGGAGAGGCCGATCCTAAGTTCATGATCTGGGGCAATCACCCGTTCGTAGGCGGCAGACCGTTTCGGGCCGTCCTCCTGCGTGAATTCATACGCTATGCGAAGGGGCACTCGAAGGTCTGGTTCGCGCGCGCCGGGGATATCGCTAAATGGATACAAGAGAACTATCGCAACGCGAACGTCGAGGAATGGCCCAACTTTACGATCGCCGGCAGGCCTGGTAAGAAAGCCGACTTGTTGAAGCTCGGTTAAAAGTTAGATTTCTATTCAACAAGTCGACCTCCCTTATCGTTCTGATCGCATCGCCGACATGGTGCGATTCGGGCAGGCATTGGCATGGCAAAAAGAGACGCGCACGATGTAATGCTGAAGCGAGGCCTCGAACGGCTTCGTCAAGCGGGCATCGATGCGCCGAACGTCAGCGGCGTCACAAGCGATTCCATCACTCGCCTCCTTGGTCAACATCCCGAAAGCGATCTTGCAATCGCCTTTCTCCTCGGCCGTCTTGCCGTCGCCGATGCGGTCGACGCGTTGCTGGCGATAGAGAAGACCGCCACTTCAAAAGAGCTCAAGCGCGAGGCGCGCCGGTCGCTTTTTAAGCTCGAGCAAAGAGGTTTGACGGTTCACCGCGCGGAAGCAGCGGAGCGGGAGAAGCAGCCCGTCCTCGGCGCCGGCCCTGACATCGAAGGTTACCTCGCGGTCATCGACGGGGCCGGCGACCGATTGGTTTGGCTGGCTCGGCCGCGCGCCGGCGGCGGCCTACAGTTGCTGCAAGCGATGGTCAGCGACCGGAGGGGACTTTTGCGCAGCGGCGGCGCGGCGATCAAGCGCAAGGATCTCCGTGCGCAGGCCGAAGAGATCAGAAAAGACCGCGGGATCGCGATGACGCCCGTGCCGTGGGAGTACGCCGATGCGATTGTTTACGAAGCCTATGAACAGGCCAAAGCGCAAGGGCAGAGCACCGCGCAATTCTCTTCGATGCGCGCGGCGTTCAACCCGATGAAACCGAAAGAGGCGCCTCATCCCGTTTATGGTCGCCTCAATCGTCAAGAAGCGCAGGGCGAAG
Organism: Verrucomicrobiia bacterium; assembly: GCA_035495775.1. GTDB lineage: Bacteria > Desulfobacterota > Binatia > UBA9968 > UBA9968 > JAJPJQ01. Next base: position 14,276 of record DATJFG010000027.1, read on the forward strand.
ATTGGCGCGCGCTCTCGCGGCGTCTGCTCGACGAACCGGAGTTCCGTTTCTGGATTTTGGACGAAGATTGGATCAAACCTTATCGCGAACGCGTTGCCCAGGCGCAGGAGAGCCGGTTGGTGTTGAATGAGGCGCAAAAAGAAGAGCGCATCGGGGCGATCATCCGCGAAGCGGCGCGGGAGATTTTCTCCGGCGAGAGCGGCAGAGTCTTTAAGCGGCGCATGGAGGACATGGCTCTTTGTCTGCTGCAAAGCAGCCGGAAAACTGCGGCGCTGAGCGCTTTCGCCGTGGCGCTTAAGCTGGAGGAAGGGGATATCGGCTTGCTCGATATATCATTTCTCACCGGCCTGGTGCAGAAGAGTCTCGCGTTTTACATTACGCAAGACAAGCAGAAGTCCGACGAAGAGCCGTCGTTGATCGTCAAACCTTAGTGTATAACGTTCGCAGATGGCATCGAAGAGATCCTACCACGACCTGAAATCCGAGTTGCGTGAGCGCCTGAGGCAAAACTACCGTCTGGCCAAAGCATTGCCGGGATTTTTGCGCGACGCAATCACACCGGCGGAGGCGCAGGAGAGTATTCGGCGGCTCCTGGGGGACCGCGAAAAAAGGTTTCTCGAACTCGCACGCACGCGCATCTATGCGTGTCCGACGAGTCCCTACTTGAAGCTGCTCCGTATCGCCGGCTGCGAGTTCTCCGATCTCGAGGCGCTGCTTCGTCGGCATGGGTTGGAAGCGTCTCTGGCGGCCTTGGCGCGCCAAGGCGTCTACCTGACTGTCGAGGAGTTCAAGGGAAAAATCGAAGTGCGCCGGGGCGGAGAAGCGTTCCGGGTGTCGTCCGACGATTTCGCGCCGCCCGAACCTACGGCGGGCTTCATGACGCGTAGCAGCGGCACTAACAACGCACCTGTCTCGACGATCATAGCGCTCGATCGCATCGCCGTTCAGGCGCTCGAAGTCTCGGTGTTTTTTTCGGCTCACGAACTTCTGGATAAAGCCTATGCGCTTTACGACGCGATTCTTCCCTCCGGCAGCGGTCTGCGCAACCTTCTGATCAATGCAAAGCTGGGTCTTGCAAGCGAGCGGTGGTTTGCCCGAAAGGTTCCGACCAAAAACAAAACCGGAGCTTTATACCACTATCTTACGACGCATTTAATCGTTGCCCTTGCGAGGCGCCACGGCCCCGGCTTTCCCCATCCGGAATTCATCGATACTGAAAACACCGGGCATATCATCCGTTGGGTTGCCGAAAAGCGTTCGGAAGGCAGGGGTTGCACTGTCAAAACCGCCGCAAGCAATGCCGCACGCATCGCCGAGGCGGCATGGAAAGTCGGTGCGTCGTTAAAGGGCGTGACTTTCATCTGCGGCGGGGAGCCGTTCACGGAAGCTAAGCACGATGCCATACTCCGGGCGGGCGCGACTGCAACGCCACGCTACGGTTTCGTTACGGGCGGCTCGGTCGGAAACGGCTGTGCTCATCCCGTCCACACCGACGAAATCCATGTGAACCGACACACCTTCGCCCTGATTGCCGCTCCGGAAGGATACGCATCTCGCGCCGCTTCCGTCCGGCCGTTTCTCTTTACGACATTGCTGCCGTTCGACCCGTGGCTTCTGTTCAACGTGGAGAATGGCGATTACGGCATCCTGGATGAAAGGGATTGCGGCTGCGACCTGGAGCGTGTCGGCCTGACGCTGCATCTGCATCACATTCGCAGCTATGAGAAGTTCACGAGCGAAGGTATGAATTATTTTTTCGGCGACCTGTTCGATATTTTCGAAAAGCATCTCCCTTCGGAGTTCGGCGGCGGTCCCGGCGACTATCAACTCGTCGAGGAAGAGGATGAGGATGGGCGAACACGATTGACGCTGCGCGTGCACCCGAAGATTGCTAATTTGGATGAAGCAAAAATCATTGCGAGGCTAAGGGAGCATCTCTCAAGCGGATCGTGGGAAAAAGAGTTCCAAGTCAGGGTCTGGCAACATGTCGGCACGTTTAGAGTCCGCCGCGAAGCGCCGCATACGAGCGGGCGGGGAAAAATTCTACCCTTGCAGGTTTCGCGCTCATTTGTCTCGGAATGATCTACTCCATGACCGAGGCGAGGCTTAAACGTGCCAGCTATTTTCGAGACTTCGCTGAAACAATCAGGTTCACGATTTCGCTTTTGTAGGATCGGCGATAAGTCATGCGTCCGTTCACAATGCCAACGCTATTGACGCTGTTGGTCGCTGTTTTTATCCAAGTCTTCGGCGCTTCGGCGTATGGCGAGGAAAAAAAATCGGACCGGTTTCTTATCTCCAATTCCACCATTTCAGAGAGCCGGCTGCCATTATACATGGCCAAGCATCTCGGGCTTTTTGCGAAGTACGGCCTCGATGCCGAAATCGTTCACATCCGTGGGGCCGGAGTCAATATCGCCGCATTGATGGCCGGGGAAATTCATATGGCAGTGGCGGCCGGTAGCTTCGCCATCGTCGCCGCGGCCCGAGGCGCCCCTATCGTGATTATCGCTACGACGGGCCCCACGAAATATGATCTTGTGAGCGCCTCGGTCGCTTCGCCGCGGGAACTGAAAGGAAAAATCATCGGTACGGCCGGCTATTCGAGCGGCGACTACTTTGTCCTCCGACGATTACTGCCGAAACTCGGCCTGACGCCTGATAAGGATGTGACTCTGCTTCCTGTCGGTTTGACTTCTTCTTATGAGCGAATGAATTTGATGTTTGCCGGTAAAGTCGATGCGGTCGTCGCAATCAAAGCCAACGTCGAGCGCATCCAGTCACAAGGGCTAAGACTCAACGTGGTGGCTACGACAGCGGACTATGGCCTCGACAGCTCCGGCGGTGATTTCTTCGTCACGCGGGATTTTTTGCGAAGCCATTCGAGCCAGATCAAAGCCGCGCTCAAGGCCTTTAGCGAGGCGATACGTATGGGTCGCGATAATCAGGAGTTCTTCAACCGGGCGGCCCGCGATGTTCTGAAAGAGGCGAATCCCAAAATTTTGGAGACATTTTACCGTAATAATTATTTTCTCGGTGTCCATCCACATGACCCGCGGCCGCTTGAAGCTCCGCTCGACGCCGATATGAAGGATTTGAGCGCTACGGTGCCGGAGCTTAAGGGCAGGAGAGCTTCAGAGTTCATCGACCCGACCCTATTAGACGAGGTAAAAAAAGAGGGTTTTTTTGCGTGGACCAGACCATGAAGAATGCTAAAACGGAAAAAAGTTGAAAGCTTGGCGGTTTCCCGCCACTTCTGTCAGCATAAGGTATCTTCCTGATCTTCCCCGATGTAGTGTTTTCCGGCCCTGTGTAGGCGTTTTTCACTCCACGTAAAGCACGGTTCCTTTTTTTGACATCGATCGCTCTTGGCACGCCTCCAAGAGACGCCACATTTTACTGTTTTTTAACTGTCGAAGCGCTTCGGATGACGGAGTCTGCGATGCACCGCGCTCAGGCACGGTTTGTGCTGTTACTTCGCTTCCAAAGGAGGACTCTATGTACAGTAAACTGCTCGTGCTCTTTGCCGCCTTGGTGCTCGCATCTTTTATCGGAATCAAGCCGGCCTCAGCCCAAGTGACTTGCGATCCGGTGCTCGACCCGACCGGGGACTGCGATGGAGATGGCATACCTAATAATGTGGATACCTGCAATAATCTGGATCCCTTGGCCGATTGCGACGGAGACGGAGTCGCCAACGGTGTGGATCAGTGCCCGGACACGGTTGTCGGAGGAGATTTGGTCATCGGCGCCTGCACACTCACGGGCTTCGGCTCAACGATATTGCCGACCGGATGCAGTCTGGGCGAATCGGTCGCTGTGACCATCAATGACTGCGCCGACGGCGTGAAGAATCACGGCAAGTTCGTGAGCTGCGTCACGCACGCCGCGAACGCGTTGAAAAAGGCCAAGATAATTACCGGCAAACAGAAAGGGAAAATCACGAGCTGCGCGGCACAGGCGGCCATCCCGTAGAGTATAACTGTAGGTGTAAGTGAAAAGGCCGGCTTCGCGCGAAACAGGCGAAGCCGGCCTTCTTTTCTGCTAGTCCGCTTTGAAAGTGACTAAGTCCTGCTCGATGACTCCGTCTTCCCGGTAAAATTTCGATTTGACAAACCATTTCACGGCTGGCGCATACCATTGATCCGAGATCAATTCGCCGCCCGGTAAAGCATAAGTCTCGATGCGAAACGCCGGAAAGGTTCCCGCGGGCACGCGAACCATTTCCAAATCCGCGACGACCACCTCGGTTTCGATTTGTTCGCTTTCTTTGTGTTCCAAATCTTCTACGACATAGTCGTTTTCCCAACGGATGCCGACCTTGAGCGGCCAGTCAAGCGGCAGGGAGGGCGGATCGTTTTTATTGATCGTCTTTCCACCTGAGAGCGTCGCGAGCACGCTGAGCCTATCCTTATCGTGCGGGTATTCATTCTTTCCAGCGGCGAGCACAAAGACAGGAGTGCCTTCGAACAGGTCCTCTCGCACGACATCATTCGCGACGATTGCGGACTTGAAGCCGGGCGCGCGGAGCGCATAGCGCCAGTGATAGCCCGTCTTCCATTGCGGTTTTTGCGCTTGCGAGCCGCTCGGCGGAGCGGCGGCGGCCCTTTGGATTGCATCGAACTCCGATTCCATCGTGCGCTCGAACGCCTGGGGCGATGTGCCGAAAGCCGCTAGAAAATCCCTCGATGTGAAGTAATCGATGAGGGCCGAGGGGCCTCGATTCTCGATCAATTTGTGAACGGCGATGAACGCGAGGTCATAAGTCGCCACTCGTCCTCTTGGCTGCGACGAAATTTTCGTCCAGGCGCTGTCGTCTTCCAGCTGCGAAAGTTGCGGTGGGCGGTTTTCGGAGCGGGACAATTCTCGCTCGGCGCGGCTGAGCGATGAAGAATAACTTTCCCAGCCCAGACCGTCTGTCACCCGTGCAGCGACCCATTCCGCGAAACCTTCACTGATCCATCGCGGAATAGTTTCGCCGGCAGTGATCACAAATTCGATATTGTGTCCGTATTCATGCGCTATGATGCGCAGCAGGGCGCCCCATGACTGACCTCGAACGCTTTCGAGATTAACATGGAGCTGATTTTCATGCGGTAGCGCAAATGTAAGGCGCGGCGTCTTGTTCTCCGTTATCCCTGAAAATCGTCCTGTATAGAATGAGTACGATGCCGCGTCGTTATAAAGATGAATATAGAGCGGCTCGACCGGCGGAAGGTCCAGATCCGCAGTGCACACGGTTACGATCGCCGCGAGCGCCTCGGCAAGCGTTTTGACCTGCTGGGGGCCGCGCGGTCGAAAAGCCGGCGGAGCGCTGATGGAAACGACGCGAGGAGGGTCATGCAGGCTGCAGCCGGTCACGCCGAGCGCAAGCAGCACGTAAGTCCAATAACGCCGCCTGGCGCTTACCGACATGTAGTGCATTGGTAGGTGGTCGCAATCGTAGTGAAAACTTACCGGCTCGGCCGCTCGCGGCTGCAGATATCGAGAGCGATGAGCGCATAGATCTGCGCGGCCTTCACCATGTCGTCGATCTGGATCTCTTCGGCGCGCGGCCCGATTCGTTTGCCGCGCGGTCCGATCTTGACGGCCGGTATGCCGAGTTCATTATAGACATTCGTGTCTGTCCAGATACTCGCGCGGTCCGGCGCCTCGAAACGGAGCTTCGATCCAAATAGATGCGCGTGAATCTCCTGGAGGGAATCGACCAACGGCTCGACGCCTTTTCCTTCATGCCCGAGCAACGACTTGTAAATATCCAGTTCGTATTCAACGCCCAGCGACGCGAGCGTCTTTTCGACTTCATGTTGGATTATAACGGGGCGCACCTGCGGCGGCATCCGGATGTCGACGTAGATGCTGCAAACGCCGGGGAAATAATTCGGCCGATAAGGCGCTCCGCCTTCGATCGCGCCGATGTTGACTTTCGGAAACAGCGGCCCCGTGGGCGAATGATAAATGTATTGCTCCTCGAAGCCCGCAGCCCATTTCTCGATTCCATGGATGATCTTCGTCATCTTCACGATCGCGTTCAGCTTCTCCATGGGATGCGTCGAGCGCTTGCTGCCCCACGCGGCCTCGGCCTTGCCGAACGTCGTGATCTTCATCTGAACGACACCTGTCTGCGTCCAGACGATATTCAAATCCGAGCCGTCGGCGACAACGGCGTAGTCGGTATGCATCCCGTGAGTGAGTAAATGTCTCGTGCCGGCGCCCTCGCCGCGATATTCCTTGGTTTGCCACGGTCCGATCGGGGTCCGCGAGATTTCACCGACCACGGCGGCAAATACCGCGTCTCCTTTAAGCTTGACGCCGCTTTTTTTGAGGGCTTTGGCGGCCATCATGAAAGCGGCGACGCCGCCTTTCATATTGGAGATGCCGAGGCCGCGCACTGTGCCGCCGGTGATCGAGCCCTTAAGCATCGCGTCGGGCTCGATGTCGGCCACCATGCGCAGGTCTTCCGCCGTTCCGGTGAAGCTTGTATCCATATGGCCGTTGAAACCGAGGCTTAAGCCCGTACCGTCGCCCTTGATGACGCCGACCGCATTCGGCCGATCGACTTCCACCTCCTGGCGAATCGCCCGTAAGCCGTTTGTTTTGAACCAATCGAGAATATATTCCGCTACGGCTTTTTCCTGACCCGTCGGGCTCGGCAGGTTCACCAAATCGCAGCCGAGCTGGGCCAGCTCGTCGCGATCGATTTGTGAAAGCACTTTTCCCGCCCATTCTTTGTTGATGGCCATGATGAATTCCTCTGGCGAAAACATACTTTTGACCGCCGATGGAGTCAACCGCGGAGCTTGACAGAAAGATGCACGGCGCATAGATATGAAGCGATTCTCGGAGGCATTATGATCGATCGCTTCGAAGACCACTGCTGGAAGGACATCGTCGGCGAAGAGCTGCTGGAGATCTACCGCCATTATCAACGGGAAACCTATGTCGGCGAGCGGCCCGCGCTGCTCGCGATCGATCTCTATAACCTGGTCTTTCAAGGCGGCGCCCGCCCGGTGCGCGAAGTGAGCAAGGAATTCCCCAGCGCGTGTGGCGAGCATGCTTGGAGCGCGATCCGCCCCATTCAAGAGCTTTTCGCCGCCGCGCGATCGGCGGGTCTGCCGGTCATTTATACGACCAGCGAAACGCGCCATGAAGCGAAGCCCGCGCGCGTTCACGCGACGAACCGCCGGCCGCAAAAACACGATCCGACGGCTTTCGACATTTACGAGGCATTCAAGCCCGAGCCCGGCGATCTCGTCATCTACAAAGAGCGGGCCAGCGGCTTTTTTGGCACGCCGCTGGTCGCGCATCTCACGATGCTGGGCGTCGACAGCGTGATCGTCTGCGGCGAGACAACGAGCGGCTGCGTGCGCGCGAGCGTGGTTGACGCCTATTCGAACGGCTTCCATGTGACGGTGGCGGAGGAGTGCGTGTTCGACCGCAGCATGCTATCGCATAAGGTTTCGCTCTTCGACCTTCACCATAAATATGCGGACGTCATGCACCTGGAAGAGATTCTCGGCCATCTTCGGCCCGCCGCGGCGCGCCGCGCGTGAGCTTCGCGCCGGGTAAAGAGTTTTCGGACGTTGTGCCCTCATAACTCGATTTCCACTGCGGTGGAGCGGGCTATCGTTTTTTGGTCTTGCATCAATCCGGTCGCTTTTCTCCACGACTGACGTTACTATAAGGCGCTGATGGATCTTTCCCGGCGCGCTTTTCTCAAAATAGCCGCTCAAACCGGTCTTGCAACGCCTTTTCTCTTAGGACCCTCGGGCTGCGCGATTTCCATTACCGACCGCTTCGATAGCAACACCGGCCTGTCGCTTAATCCTGTCGTTGGCGACACTACAGCCGACGGCGCCATCGTATGGGCCCGTGCAGAGCCGGAAAGTTCCGTCGCCATTGAATACGGTAAAGATCCGGCCTTGTCCGTGAGCATGTTGACGCCGCCCGTGCCGGTCGCCGCCGCGTCCGATTCTACGGCGAAGATCGCGCTAAGCGGACTCCAACCTTCAACGCTTTACTACTACCGCGCCGTGGTGACGGCTAAAAAGCCCGGGCCCATCGCGCGCTTCAAGACCGCGCCATCACCGGACGATCCCACTCTGGTCAAATTCTGCTTCAGCGGCGATACGCGCGAGAGCTACAAGCCCTTCACCATCATGGACGCCATCCGCGCCGCCGAGCCTGATTTCTTCGTTCACTTAGGTGATACGATCTACGCCGATCGCGGCGGAACGGCATCGAAGCTTCAAGAATTTTGGGCGAAGTACCGCGCCAATCGCGACGACGCGCCGAGCCGGCGTCTTTTTTCGCAGACGAGTCTTTATCTCATCTGGGACGACCACGAGGTGAGAGACAACTACGATCAAGAAAACCCGCTCGCGGCGATCGGACAAAAGGCATTCCTCGATTACTGGCCGCTTCGGCGCGATCCGACGGAGCCTAACCGCATCTACCATTCGGTCCGTTGGGGCCGCGGACTCGAGCTTTTTTTACTCGACAACCGCCAGTACCGCGATCGCGCGCATGGGAGCATGCTCGGCGCGACGCAGAAAGAGTGGCTGCTGGAGAAGCTCACGGCTTCGACGGCGACGTTCAAAGTCGTCGCCAGCTCGGTGCCGTTACACGGCGGAGGCGCGGACCGCTGGGATGGTTTTCCGGAAGAGCGCAGGGAGGTTTTTCAATGGATCCGCCGCAAAGCCATCGACGGTGTCGTTTTTATCAGCGCCGATCTTCACTTTGCGTCCGTGGCTGAGATCGTACGACATCCTCAGGTGAAAGAGATCGTCATCGGTCCGATGGCGGCGCCTTTGAACTCCCTCGGCGTCGGTTATTCCAGGAATATGGAGTTCTTCAACAACAAGACATTCAACTTCGGGATGATGACATTCGATCCCAAGATATCACCGCCACGCATGCAGTTGGAAATCCGCGACGAGACGAACGGGATTCTCTACAAGACGGAGATCGCTCCGTCGTAAATTCCTAGCTCGATTTTCGTTTGCGACGTTCGACCGCTTCTGGATTGATGGCGCGAACCAGCTTGCCGTCAAGATAACTCAAAATGTTCTCCACGGCATTCTCTGCGAAGCCTTGGAAGCCGGCGTCCGTCGGCCAGCCGAGATGCGGCGCAAGAACGACGTTGTCGAGCTCCGAAAGAGGGCTTGCCTTCGGCAGCGGCTCGTCGACGAAAACGTCCAGCGCCGCCCCGGCGATCGCTTTTTCCTTGAGAATCCGAGCCAGCGCGTTCTCATCGACGATGGCCCCGCGCGCCGTATTGACGAGGTACGAATTCGGTCTCATCAGTCTGAGGCGCCTTTCATCGATCAAGCCCTTGCTCTGCGCCGACAGCTTCAGGTGCACGGACACGACGTCGCTTCTCCGCATCACTTCGTCGAGCGGAAGGTACTCCGCCCCCGATTTATCGGCGCGGTCTGCTGACAGAGTCGGTCCCCAGGCGATGACCTTCATCCCGAAGGCGCGCGCGATCGCCGCGACTTCCACACCGATCTTACCGAGTCCGAGGATCCCCAACGTTTTGCCTTTCAGCACATAACCGAGCACCAGCGGCCATTCTCCCCGGCGCATCGCCGCATCGCTCTGCGGGATGCGGCGCATAGCGGCGATCATCAGGCCGAAGGTGAGCTCGGTCACGCTGTTGCCGCCGGGTGCGAGCGTTACCACGATACCGGCAGTCGTCGCTGCGGCCATATCGATATGGTAGGCGTGATTGCCCGTTTGCGCGATAAACTCGAGATCCGGCAACGCTTCGATCAGCGAAGCGGTGAAGCGGGTACGCTCGCGGATCGGGATGATCGCCTGCGTTCCTTTCAAAGCCCCCGCCAATTTTTCTTCCGTGGAAAATTTCTCCGTGAAGATTCGCACCTGCGCTTTTTGCCGCAGGCGAGCAATCGCGGGCGAATCGCCGAAGGCGTGCTGGTAATCGTCGATGACCGCGACGTCCATCTTTGTCTGCCCTAGAGTACTGCGATGCCGTTGATCTCGATCAGATAGTCGGGATGGGCCAGGCCGGTAATGATTACAAGCGTGCTCGTCGGTGGGTGCTGCTTGTAATATTGCATACGGACTTTGTTATAGCCCTCGCGGTATTTTCGATCGACGATGAAGGTCGTCGTCATGACAAGATTGTCGAGAGAGCCGCCCGCCTCCTGCAGCACGGCGGTGAGGTTTTTATAGACTTGATGGGTCTGGGCCTCGATGTCGCCTTTCCCGACTACATTTCCCTCTTTGTCGGAAGCCGTCTGGCCGGCGATGAAGAGTAATTTCCCGCCTTCGGCCAAAATGCCGTGTGTGTAACGGGGACGGGGATCGTTCAAGCTTTTCGGCTGAATCCCTTTGTTCGCCATTTTTCCTCCAGTTCAACCCTTGGTGGGATAACGTTTCGCCATTTCGTTAAAAAAACCTTCCTTCTCCAGCTCCTGCAAAAAGCTCAAATCGACGAACTGCTCGGGTTTCGCGTTTTTGGCTTGCGGCATCTTCTCCGCCAGCATGTCGAGCATGAACTGGATGCCTTTCAGCGTTGGATAGGGTTTTTTGGGAATCTGGGTGACGTAGCCCTGGTAGGAATCTTCAAGGACATCCGGATCGTTGGTGCGCATATATTTGGCGAAGACTTTCTGCGCTTCCTTTTTGTTCGCGTAGATGAAGTAGATCGCCTCGACGAATCCCTTGAGGGCGTTCTTAACCACATCGCGGTTCGTCTTGACATAGTCGCGGGAGGTTGCAAAACCGTTGCCCTGAACTTCGACCCCGAGGTCGGCGATCTGGACGAGCTCTTTCAACCCCGCTTTTCGCGCCGGCGCCGCCGATGATGAAGTGAACGATGTCGCGTCGATTTTCCCAGCGACGAGCGCCGCAAGACGCTCGGCATCCGGTCCCGTCGGAAGCAGCGTGAGGTCCTTGGGATCCATCTTGTAATGGCGCAGCAGAATGACGGTTGCGTAATGCGTCGCCGAGCCGAAGCCGCTGATGCCGTAACGCTTGCCCTTGAGCTGCTCGATTTGGGTGATGCCGGGGCGGGCGAAGACGACCTGATCGTAAAAATTCTCCACCGCCGCGATGAGCACGAGGTTGAAGCCGGTGAGGTTCGCCTGCACGACCGTGCCGATGTTGACGATCGGCGGGTCGCCGCCGGCGAGCGCCTGCGTCGCGATCTGCCCGCCGCGAAGAAAGATGGGCTCGACGTCGAGGCCATATTTTTTGAATAATCCCTCTTCCTTCGCCACCCAGACGTTGCTCTGGCGGAAGCTCAACGAAGGGTAGCCGATCCGGATGCGTTTCAACTCCTGCGCATATGCCGCATCGAATAGAAACGCGAAAAGGATAGCGGCTAAAAATGGAACGAGCCTTAAGGCTTTACTCCTGGCCATCGTCTCTCCTTTATTATTTCCATCCTAGTTGTTTCTTGGCGTCTTCGACCAGCGTCGCATCGACATAGTTCGTATACGGAGGGGCTTTCTTGCCCTCGTATTTTCCCGCTTTTTCTCTTAAATCAAAAATCTTTTCAATCGACTGCTTGCTGATCGCGCCGTCGACGGGGAACGGCTTGAACTCTTCGATGAGATACCGGTAGTCGGCCTCGGCAGCCTCCCGCGGCCCCTTTAACACTCTCATATAGATGGCGAGCGCCTCCTCCTTATTTTTGGGATCGTAGAGCCAGCGGGTCGCTTCGGCCATGCCTTTTAGGAACTTGACCACCTCGGCGCGGTTCGATCTCAGATAATCGTCGTTCGCGAATTGGACGACGAACTGGATCGGCCCCAAATGCTCATGAAAGGTAGTGAGTTTGTTGAAGCCGTCCTGGCGTGCGCGCAAATTGAACGGCGGCCCCATGAAGGTCACCTGGACAGAGCCGCCCTTGAGAGCGGCGTAGCGCTGGGGCGACGTGCCGACGACGAGCAGCTTGTAGTCCTTTTCATTTAGCTTATAAGCCTTCTCGAAGACCTCGCGGAGCATGAGCGTCGTGCCGCCTGTGAGCGAATCGACGCCGACGGTCTTGCCTTTAACATCCGCGCCGCTCTTGATCTCGGGCCGCGCCACGACGTCGTACGGAATTTTTTCCAACGCGCCGGAGATGATTTTGACTTTAGCGCCTTTTTCCATCGCCTCAATGATATAGTCCGGGTTGATGCGTCCAATCGGGATGGTGTTGCTGAGCACCGCGCGGGTCGTATTGGGGCCGCCGTTGATGATGATCTCTTCGATATAAATGCCGTTCTTTTGAAAAAATTTCTTCTCTTCGGCGACGAACAGTGGCCAGCTCGAGGCGGTGCGGCCGCTTTGAACGAAACGGACGGTGGGTAGGTTGGCTTCGGCCGCGAGAGCCGGCGAACGGTCTGATCCAAGCGTCGATAGGAGGAGCAATATAAGAATGGATAGCTTGCGCTGGAGCATAGGATCTCCTTCATCTGCCCGGCCAGTTATAGTTTCGCGAAGCCTCCGGCGGCTTTCACCTCTTCTTCTATCAACTTCCAGACGGTGTTTTCCAGCTCGACGAAGCGCCGATCCGACTTGATCTCCATGTCGCGCGGTCGCGGCAAGGGGACGGGGAAATCGGCCCTGATTCGACCCGGGCGATGGCTGAATACCACCACGCGATCCGAGAGCAGGATCGCCTCGGAAATCATATGCGTTACGAACATGACGGTCTTTCGCGTCTGTGACCAGATGCGCAGAAGTTCCAGCTGCATGAAACTCCTCGTCTGTGCATCGAGCGCCGCGAACGGCTCGTCCATCAAGAGAATCTTGGGCTCGATTGCGAGCGCCCGCGCGAGGTTGACGCGCTGCTGCATGCCGCCGGAGAGCTCATGCGGATAGTGTTGTTCGAAGCCCGATAGACCGACGAGATCGAGATATTTGCGCGCCAGATCCCGCGCGTCGGCGGGACTCTTGCCGCGCCCCTCAAGTCCCAGAAGCACGTTATTGAGGCTGGTGCGCCAAGGGAGCAGCGCGGCCCCCTGAAAGACAAAACCCATGACCAGCTCGCCGTCGGCGCCCGTTTGCTCTTTGCCGTCGACGAAGATCTGCCCCGTAGACGGAGGAATGAGCCCGTTGATGACCCTCAGCATCGTCGTTTTGCCGCAGCCCGACGGCCCGACAACGCTCACGAATTCGCCGTCGCGGACACTCAAGTCGATATCGCGGAAGATAACGAACGGCTCGCCGTTGCGTGCCTGGACCTGTCGGCTCAGGTTCTTAAGCTCAAGGATCGTCGCGGCCATTTTAATGGGAGCGGCTGGTTTTCCAGGGAGTAGCGAGTTCTTCGATCTTGCGCAAGATTTCGAAACCGACGATGCCCATGAAGGCAAACGCCGTCACGCCGACGAAAAGCACGGGCACATTGAGCGTTTGGCCGGCGAAATAAACCAGATAGCCGAGACCGGCGGTGGCGCCGAACCACTCGGCGATCGCAACGCCGGTAAGGCCGCGTCCGAGTGCGAGGCGAAGACCGGCGAGAATGAACGGAACGGATGCCGGAAGAAGGATCTTCCAGAAGAGTGAAAAAGCCCCCAGCCTGAGCGAGCGCGCCAGCTCGACGAAATCGCGGTCGACCACGCGCATCCCGTAATAGGAGTTGATGAGGATGGGAAAGACGCAGCCGAGAAAAACGATCGCAACTTTCGATCCCGCTCCGATGCCGAGCCACAGCAACAGCACCGGCGCGAAGGCGATGCGCGGCGTCGTATAGAGCGTCGTCATCCATGGATGGACATAGTCGCGCACGGCGGGAGAGAGCGCCATCACGAATCCGAGCGGCACGCCGACGACGATCGACAGCAGATATCCGTAGAGGAAAATAGTCGAGCTGGCGAGAAGATGTGGATAGAGCTCGCCGGTCACGAAGAGCATCTCATAACCTTTGGAAACGACGGCCAAAGGCGAGACGAGAAATGCTGAATCCCGGATGACCACTGTCGCAAGAAAATGCCACAAGCCGAGGCCCACGAGGATCGACAGCACCTTGTGGATCGCGCGCGAATTTTTCCGATAGAAGTCCACGACAATCAAGCTAAAAGCTGGGCCCGAACGTGCTTTACATTACCATTCCGCCGTCTGCCGCCAAGGGGCAAGCTTTTGCTCGCCCTTTTTAATCAAAGTGAAGCTTACAATGCCCATCGCGGCCAAGAGCACCACGGTCACGAAGAGCTTCGGGCTGTCCCACGTCTCTGATGCGTCGCGCAGGAGATAGCCGAGCCCGGCGTTGGACGCGAGCAGCTCCGCCGCGATAACGCCTAGAAGAGCGCGGCCGACACCCAAACGCATGCCCGTAACGATAAACGGCAGAGCCGCAGGGAGACGGATCTTGTAGGTTGTCTGCCAGCCGCTGAGCCGCAATGACTTCGATACCTCGAGCCAAAGCGGATCGATTGTCTTAACGCCCGCGGCCGTATTGAGGATCAACTCGACGATCGTGATTTTAAAGACAACGATGGTTTTTGAGAGCATGCCGATGCCGAACCAGATAATGATAAGCGGCACGAAAGTGATGATCGGGATCGAATAGAGCGCGGCGATCCAGGGATCCATCCACTCTTCAAGCCATTTGTGCATGCCCATGAGATATCCGAGCGGAATGCCGATCGCGCAGGCGGCGGAAAAGCCATAGGCGAATTCCTGCCCGGTCGCGGCGAAATGATGGATGAGTTCGCCGCTGACCGTGAGCTTCCAAAACGAGCGCGCGACGCCGCTCGGCGCCGGCATCAGCAGATCATTTTCCAGAAATACGCGGGCGAGAATTTCCCAGACGACCAGCCCGACCACGATCGACACAATGCCGCGGGCGACGTCCTTGCGCATGAGCGGTCACCCGTCAGCGGTAAAGTTCCTGATCGTTGCCTTTGTCTTGAGAGAGGCGGATCTTCGGAAAGACGGCGAAGCGGCCGGCCCCGCCCTGGACCATGAAGTCGACCGGGATAAATCCCTGGAGCAGCGGAATCGGCAGGAGGACGCCGGCGAAGGGACTTCCCTGGTCGTGGCCGACCATGATTTTTTCTCCCCATAATCCGGTCGGCAGACCGCCGCTGATGTCGAAATGGCTCGCGGAGATATTTCCCTGGATGGGCGGCAGTTTATATTTGCTCGTCGGGTCTCTCTCTGCTTCCGTCTGGAGCTTAGCGTCGGCGCCGCTGGTCCGTGAGGTCGAGGGGGCGCCGGCTTCGCGAACCAGGGTAAAAGTGGTTTCGGGATCGGTTTCCTGAGGTTTCTTTCCGAGTTGGCCGGCGAGGATCGTTGGCGGCGCGTTTTTAAGACCGCCCTCGCTGTTCTTGGGCCGGCTGTCGACATCGGCCATGGCGACATCGTAGTTGCGCTGGCGCATCGCCATCTGGAAGCGATTGTTCGTCGACTCATCGAGCCGATACGTTTGCGTGCGAACGCCCCAGGGCGTCTGTAAGTTGAGCAGAATCTCATTGTCGCCGAGAACGCTCACTCCCTTCTCGGCGAGCTCCATATTGCTTACGTTGCCGTCGAAGAGCGAGGCCTTGAGTCCCAGCCCCTCAGGCCCGAAAAGCTCGGAGTTCTCCATGAGAAACTTCTTCGTCATCCTAAGACCCTGATTTTCCATGCGGGTCATGCGCGAGAGGCGCTGGGTCGCGTCCTTTGCGGTGTCGCTGTCGCCGTAATTATCGAGGATCTGCTTGAGGTAATATTCCTGTGCGCTGCGGTCCTGAGTCTTGCCGGCGGCTTGCAACAGCGATTTCGCCGCTTTCTCCTTTAGGTCGGCGAGCTTTTTCTCGGAAACGCGGCCGGACATCTCGCTGTAGGCGATCGCTTTGTCGTAGGCGCTGTTTCGCTCGTAAGCGTCGGCGAGGACGCTGTAGACATCGGAGGCGTCTTTCGAATCCGGATGGGCACGGACGTATTCCACCCCTTTATCGATGACATCCTGATTGGAGATGGGGTTGGCGGTCAGGACCTGAACGAGGTTGGTCGCCATCATGATGCCGTTCGCCGCGGCGACTGTCGGGGCGCCCGCCGGGCCGGCGACGACGAGAGGAGCGGCGAGCATCAGGTTCTTCTTCAAAAAATCGTCGCCGAGAAGCACGTATTTGACGGTATCGAGCTTGTATTTGGTGTGCGCGCTTTCGAAGGTGGCGAGAAGGTTATATTCCGGGTTGTCGATCAGCGCCCGCGCGCGGTCGCGCTCGTGCGCATTGGAGGAATCGGCCACTTGCTTGAGTAGCTTTTTCGCTTCTTCATGACGGCCCTTGATCTCAAGCGCGACCGAGCGCGCGTCGCGCGCCGCTTCCGCTTGTGCGCCGCCGCGATATTTTTTCTCCAGCGCCTCGGCTTCAGACTGAATTTTCTCCTCGTCGCGCAACGTCAGCGCATAGAGGAGTCCGCTCGTCTCTTGGTTATCGGCTGAAACCGAGCGCGTCGCCGACGCGGCGATCTGAAGCGCTTTTTTCGTCTCCTGCTCGTTGGTCTTGGCGCCCTTTTTAATTTCTTCCAAGCCGGTTTCCGCGTTGCGCGACTGCGGATCGATCACCGAGGCGATCTGATAATAGAATTCCGCTTTGGCGAAGTCTCTCTTGCCGACGGCCTCCTCGGCTTTTTCGACCTGTTTTTGCGCCAGCACTCGGCGCTTCTTTTTTTCAAGCTCCTCGACCTTCTTCCGCACCTCGGGATTTCGCGGATCGTCGGGATAGCGCTTGAGGTGTTCATTGAGGAGCGTCAGCGCCCTGCGCTCCTCGATCGGCATCTCGTTCGAGGTCATGGCGACGACCTGCTGCACGGCGGAATCGATGGCGGCGCTGGTATAATTCCCCGTCATCAGGTTGGCGATATTGATGGAGCCGAGCATGCGGTTGAAAATGCCGCCCCACTTATTCTGCGCCGCTTTCCTGAGCTGGTCGTTGGCCTGATTGAGGTCGTCGTTGTTTAGACGCGACTCGATCAGCTGCTTGTGCTGCGGCATCGCCGTGAATGAAAGCGCCTGCCGCTGGGCCGCGAGATAACGTTGTCGGTCTTCGATGGTATTGTTGTAAAGATCGCGGACGAGCTCCGTTATCCCCGTCGTAGTGCCGCGCTCTTTTTTGAGCTGCGCGTCACGGTCGGTGAAGAACTGGAGATCTTCGGCCAGATGCTCGGTCTCTCCGGTGAGCGCCGCGACCATCGCGCTGCGCGCGCGTTTATCGACATCGTCGGGAAAGTAGAGCGGCGCGCTGGGAGGCTTGTCGAAAGGGTCGAACTCCGGCAGCGGGTTGAGTATGCGGTCGGGAAGCTCCTGACCGGTCTGCGCCGCCGACGGTTTCGGAGGAGTGGCGAGCCAAGCCGACAGGCAGAGCATCGCTACGACAGATTTATAAGCGCTCATCGATTGAGCCTGCGGATTTTGTCGGTTAGACCTCGAAGCGACTCAACTTTGCCCTGTGCTTCGATTTTTTCCACGATGCCGTCGACGCTCGCCACCTCCGTATAGAGGCTCAAAGCCGATTTTGCAAGTTGCTCGAAAACCTTCATATCGAAAGCCAGCCCTTCCGGATCGTTCTCGGCGATGTAATCTTTCGCCAAACGAACATAAAAGTCACCAAAATCGAGGACATAGCGGTAATAATTCTTGCTTTGCCGGTGTTTGGTGACCAGCTGACTGAACGCCAGAATAGTAATATGATTGCCATCGGTCAAGCGAAAACGGTTGACCTCTACGAAAGCGACTTTTGCCCGATCGACTTTCTCTTCCTCGACCCGGGCGAGGTATTCGAAGCGCGTCCCCTGATATTTCTTTACTAGCTCGTTCCACGAGTCCACTTTTTCATCGAGTACCTTCATGTATTCGAAGGGATCTTCGGTCGGCAGCGGCTTATCGAGAATCGCCTTGAACGCCTCCAGGGTCTCGATATTTTTCAATGCCTCGGCCCGCATCGGTCCTTCCATGTCGGCGACTTTACGATAGCTCGCGAGCGCTTGATCATAGTCCCGGAGGCGTTCGTAGGCGATCGCGCGGCTGTATTGGATGACATCGATGAACTGCCGCGGGTTTTTCCGCTCGTAATCGTCGAGACGGACGAGCGCCGCCTTCATGACGTTCACCCCGGTCACGTCCTTGGCGATCGGGAAGCGGTAGACGTCCTCCCGCGCAAAGCGCTGAAAGTCTTTCACCACGTCCATGAGATTCTGCGCCGGCACGTATTGCCGATCGCTGGCGAACTTGGAGGAGCAGGAGGCTAGAAGGAACAGGAAGAGGAGCAGGAATCCAGTAAATGAATATCGATGATTCGTCTTCAAAAATTCTTTTCCGCCGAAGCGACTGAGCACACCGTCTGAGGCGGAGCGCCCCCCAAGTTTTTACGAAGTCGTCGAACAAGTCAAGACAATTTAATGTGCGTCCCAGTTTTTGGGCAGATTAAGGTTGAAGGAATAACCTCTATAGGTGATAATAAGCCCCGTTACTGGATCGAATGAGCTTAACTTGGAAGACGCCGCCTTATTAAATGACCGGAGTCCCGATGGCAGTCGATTGTTTCGTCTGCTGCAGGGACATTTCGGCGCCGACATTGCCTCTCTCCCGATTGTCGAGCAGAAATTCGCCTTCTACGAGCGGCCGAACCTCCACTTGGCTCTCCAGGAGATTATCGCCGGGCCAAAACGTCAAGCTCGATTGGTGGGCGTCGTGACGTTGGAAGAATACCGTGGCCCCAGTCTGGCGAAATTGTGCCGCGAAGCCTCGGCGCGTTTCTACGATCAGGGGCCAGTCGAATATCTGGACGTCGATCTGCCCGGAAATAATAGTCTGACCTGCGTTAAAACCGGCTTGTATTTAATCGAAAATGAGGACGGGCCTGTGGCGGCCCTGATCACGGAGCAACAGTTTAGTTGGCCGCCCGGTATCGTTGTGGAGGTCATGGCTGCCGACAGGGAATTGGCGGCGCAATTTATCCGCCGAGTGACGGGTACGACCAGGCGCGGAACCGCCTATCGAGGCCATGTTTTGTCCCTGGCCCAGGACGTCCACGGAGTGCTGCATGTCGAGTACCATCAGTTGCCGCAGATTGAGCGAGACGAACTGATCCTCCCGGAAAAATTAATGGATCGCATCGAGAGACATACTGTCGCCTTCACTCGGCACGCCGAGAAGCTTCTGGCTGCAAAACGCCACTTGAAGCGAGGATTGCTCTTTTACGGTCCTCCGGGCACAGGTAAGACCCTTTCCGCGATGTATCTGATCTCGCAGATGCACGGCCGAACGGTCTTACTTCTAACGGGCGGCGCGATGTGTTCGATTGAAACCGTGAGCCAGTTTGCCCGCATGTTGGCACCGTCGACCATTGTACTGGAGGACGTCGATTTGATCGGCACCGAGCGCCACAGCCAGACCGTGGGAGCCAACGCGCTCTTGTTCGAGCTGCTCAATCAAATGGACGGATTGGCCGATGACGAAGACATTCTCTTTATCTTGACTACGAACCGCCCGGAAATTTTAGAGCCGGCGCTCGCCGCGCGGCCCGGTCGCATCGATCAGGCTATCGAATTTCCGCCACCCGATGCCGAATGCCGCCGCCGATTATTCGAGCTTTATGGCAGGGGGCTGCAATTCGAAGTGGGAAACTGGGATACGCTCATCGAGCGAACAGCGGGCGCCAGCGGAGCATTCATTCGCGAGCTGCTTCGCAAGTCCGCTGTTTTCGCCGCTGAGGAGAGTGACGACGGACATTTGATCGTCAAAGAGCGACATATCAACGAGGCGCTGACGGAGCTGCTTGTTGGCGGCGGGGCGCTTACCCAAAGTTTATTGGGCATGAGCAAAGCAGGGAAAAACCGCGAATTTAAGTAACGAACTTTTTCAACTCACCAGCACTTTCCACCGTTTTGGTTTGAAACTCAGCCGGTCTCGATCAGCGAGTAGAATAGCACGAGGCGCTGGTTTTTGCTCGCGGCGAAGTCGTGAGGCGTCCCTTTGGGGATATGACACAGCATGCCGGGCCTGAGAGCGACCTTCCGCCCGTCGATGCGCAGCCGGCCGCTGCCGCGAATCACCTGACAGACGACGTCTTTGTCGCTATGACGGATTTGCTTCGCGTCTTGCGCGCGCCGGGGCCGGAAAAGTATGATCCCGGAGCTGTATCGCCGCCCATCTGCGACGCGTGCATAAGAGATTTCATCGTTGATCTTTTTAACCTCGCGTAATGATTTTGCGATGGTCGTGATCTTCATGTGGATGACAGAGAATGCGATATCGGCGGGCCGGGCTGCGAATCGCGCGTCACGCCTTACGCTTCTTTTACCGCCGCGATGATCTCGCTGAGCGCGCGCTCGGCCCGGTTGTTCGGCACGCGGCACGAGCCCACCACCCTGTGGCCGCCGCCGCCGTAGTTTTTAAGCAGCTCCCCGACATTGACCTTCGAGGACGGGTTGAAGATGTTGTAACCCACGGAGATCGCGGTCGTGTTCTCTCTCTGGGTGTCCTCGGCGACTTTGACGGAGATATTAGCGGAAGGGAAGAGCGTGTAGAGCAAGAAGCGGTTCCCTTCGGGCATATCTTTGATGCCGCGGAGATCCAAAAGGATGACGTTGCGGTCCAGCTTTGCGCGCTCGATGAGGATTTTTTTCAGCCGTTCCTGCTCGTCGAGGATTTTGGCGCAGCGGCGCTCGACCTCGGGATCTTCCAACATTTCTTCGACTGTTTTGTCGCGTAAAAAATCGATCAGCTTCAGCCAGTAGGGCTCGTCTTCGGCGAACTTGCCGTCGATCGTCATCGAGATGAGCACATAGCCGGCCGGATGGAGCACGTCTTCCGGCGTGAGCAGCGCCGCATCGATCTTGTCCGTTTCGTCGAGCAAATATTTCATCCGCTGCGTATCGAGAATTTTGAGCCCCCGTTCTTTCCCTCGATCGGCGCTTGCCGTCGCCCTCATCGCCTCGGTGTAATATTCGTAGACAACCCGCGCGGCGCTCGGGGCGATGCGGAAGCCCCCTTTGCCGGGAACAAGTGTGACCTCTTCGGATTGACCGGTATGGTCGCGCCATGCGAAGGCGTTGGTGACGTGGTGGTCGAACCACAGGGCGCATTTCGGATGATACGGAAGATTGGCGATCACGTCCCCGCGGCGTATGTCGACCTGGCCGTCCTGCATGAACTTCGGCTCGACGAAGAGATATGAGTCGATGTCTTCCATGAGCGTGATGATCGCGCCGCAAACGAGCCCGTCGAAGTCCGCTCGCGTCACGAGTCTCATGCGCCGGCGACCTCCTCGATCGAGACGGCCGGCTGACCGAAGGCGGCGGCCACGGCGCTGTGCGTGATTTTGCCTTTAAAGGTGTTGACGCCTTTTGCCAGCGCGTGGTCTGCGCGCAGCGCGCCGGGAGCGCCCTTGTCCGCCAGCGCAAGTCCGTAGGAGAGCGTCGCGTTGGTGAGCGCATACGTCGAAGTGTAGGGCACGATGGCCGGCATGTTGGTGACGCAGTAGTGGACGACCTCTTCTTCGATGAAAATCGGATCGCGGTGCGTGGTCGGCCGCGATGTTTCCGCGCAGCCTCCCTGGTCGATCGCTATGTCGACCAGCGCCGCGCCCGGCTTCATCATCTTCACCATCGCGCGTGAGACGAGCTTCGGCGTCTTCGCGCCCGGAATCAGCACCGAGCCGATCACGAGATCGGCGTCGACGGCTTCCTCCTCGACGTTGGCGCGGTTGGACATCAGCGTGGTCACGTGGCCGCCCAGGATATCGTGCACGTAGCGGAGCTTCGACGGATTGATATCGAGAATGCTCACATACGCCCCCATGCCGACGGCGACCTGGCACGCGGTCGATCCCGCGATTCCGGCGCCGAGAATGACGACTTTTCCCGGCCGCACGCCGGAGGCGCCGCCCAAAAGAATCCCGCGGCCGCCGTTCTCAGCTTGAAGACACCAGGCGCCGACCTGAAGCGCGAGGCGTCCGGCCACCTCACTCATCGGCGTCAGAAGCGGCAGCGAGCCGTCGTCGAGCTGAATCGTCTCGTAGGCGACGGCGGTGACTTTTTTCTCCAACAGCGCGCGTGTGACGGCTTCGTTAGCTGCGAGGTGAAGATAAGTGAACAGGATAAGACCGTCGCGAAGGTACTGAAACTCCGACGCAAGCGGCTCTTTGACTTTCATGATGAGATCGGCGCGCCGCCAGACTTCGGCGGCGGAATCGACGAGCGCAGCGCCCGCGCCTTCGTAGGAGCGGTCGAGGATGCCGCTGCCTGCGCCGGCGCCTTTTTGAATCACGACTTCATGGCCGTGCGCAACAAAGGCTGCAACGCCGGTCGGCGTGATCGCGACGCGATTTTCTTCCTCTTTGATCTCCTTGGGAACGCCGATGATCATGTCGAGCAGGTAGTCTAACGCAGCCGGAAAACTAACGCCATACGGCCCAAGCGAGCAGCAGCCATCCGGCGAGAAACGCGAGGCCGCCGATCGGCGTGATCGCGCCGAGCCAGCGCGGCCCGCCCGTCGCGAGGAGATACAGACTGCCGGAAAAGACGATCGTGCCGAAAACGAAGAGCCAGCCCGCCGCCGTGACCCAGGGCCCCGACCAGCGGCCGGCAACCGCGGCCACAGCGAACAGCCCTAGTGCGTGATACATGTGGTAGCGCACGCCCACCTCGAAGATATTGAACATATCCGGCGGGAGCTTGCTTTTAAGGCCGTGCGCGGCGAACGCGCCGAGTGCGACGGCGAAAAACGCCGAGAGCGAGCCGAGGAGGATGAAGAGGCGATCCATGGGCCGATCATAATCAAAGAACAATTTCCGAGCAAGGCGGCGACGTTGACAGCTTGTCTCCTCGATGAAACAATCTCTCCGCTTGGCAGGCGTGTGTTAAGACAGACGGAGGCCGCATGACCGTATTGCAAAGCGTTGTCGTCCCGAAAAATTCCGGCAAGTCGGTGGTCGTGAAGAAAGGTCAGGTGCTGCGGGTCGCGGGACGCACCGTGGTCGATTTCGTCGCGTTCAATCTGCACAATCTCCGCGAGCGCTTCGACCAGGCGCGGACGAAGACGAACCAGGTGAAGATCTTCGTGAGCACCGGCGACCAGCTTTTCTCGAAGCTCAACAACCCGCTGCTCACGATCGTCGAAGATTCCTTCAAAGAGGGCAAGCACGACCTTCAGAAGGGCATGTGCAGCAAGAAGCGCTTCGAGCTCATCGCCAAGGGGCTCGCGCAGCGGAAATTCGCCGAAGGCGTCGATCTGAATCCGCAGCGGCCCGAGGACATCCCCGACCACGGCTGCTGGGAGAATCTGATCGACGGACTCAAGGGCTACGACATAGCGCCGGAGGACATCCCGAGCCCACTCAACATCTGGCAGACGATGAAGATCGATCCTGAAACCGGCGCGATGCTCGATACGACGATCCGGCCGAAGGAAGAGGCGCACATCGATTTTCGCGCCGAGATGGACTGTCTCGTCGCCGTCAGCGCCTGCCCGCAATCGGGCAGGGGAGAGGCGATCCGGATTGAAGTTTTCGAGCGATAAACACGGAAACTATCACTGCAAGGCGCGTCAAACAGGTGTGGGAATATTTTTAACGCTAAGCGCTTTCGCCGCTTCCAGTAAGCCATTCCACGTCGGCTCGTCCAACTCCACGCCATCTTTTAATTGTCTCTCTTCGATCTTCCTCGCGCGCTCGCCGGGCAGAAGCACTTCATTAAAGCCAGGCGCGGGCTTTACCTTCTTCGCGCGCGCGACGAATTCGTCCACGCCGTTGAAAAAATCGTCAAGCGGCAGAAACTCCTCGACGGCGATCGCCTGAAGCAGGACGCCGTTGACGGCGTGGCCGCCCTTGTCCCACCAGGCGCGTCCCGAGCCGCTGCCGGTGAGGATGCCCGCCAAAATTTCCGCCACGATATTGAGCCCGGAGCCTTTGTAGCCGCCGAACGGGAGCAGCACGCCGCGCGGCGGGCCGCGAAACGTCTTGACGCTTTTCGTCGGCCGACCGTAGCCGTCGAGCATCGCCCCTTCGGGAATCGCCTCGCCGCGTCCCTCGCGCTTTTGGATCTCGCCCATGCTCATGGCCGACGTCGCGAAATCCAAAATCACATGCGCGCCGTCGCGCGCCGGAATGCCGAAAGCCATCGGGTTCGTTCCGGTGATGCGCTCCATGCCGCCGTAAAGCGTGACGCTGCCGGAGCCGACGCAGACCGCGCCGAAGCCGATCATCCCCTCGTCCGCCGCCACCTCCATGTAGTCGGCGAGCCGGCCGATGTGCCCGGCGCGGCGCAGCGCGACCGTCCCGGTGCCGTGCTCCTTCGCCTTGGCAATGGCGAGCTTCATCGCGTCGTAGGCGGCGATCTGACCGATATAGTGCTTCGCATCGACGACCGCCGTACTCTTGCTTTCGCGCAGCACGGCGGGCGCCTCGACGATCTGTGTCGTCCCCTCTTTAATCCACGCGAGATACGGCCCGACGCGGCAGGTGCCATGGCCGGTGTAGCCGCGGAGATCGGCTTTCGCCAGCAACTCCGCGAGCAGACGGCTGTCGCGCTGGGGGATGCCGCCGGCGCGGAACAACCGCTCGGCAAAATCCTGCAATGAATCGTAATAAATGCACGGCATCGAGATTACTTTTGTTCGACGGGGAAATAGCGCGCGAGCCAATCGGAAACGATGCGGCCCACACGCGGGTTTTCCTCGCCGAACATGAAATGATCGACTTCCGAGAAGAGATGAAGCTCGGCGGGCTGCTTGGCGCGCGTGAAAAGCTCGATCGACTCAATCGTCGGCGTGACCGAGTCGTTCGCGCTGTGAAGCAGCAGCAGCGGCCGCGGCGAGATTTTTCCCACCATCTCGTCGGCGCGGAAGTCGTACATGCTCTGCGCCGTCTCGGCGGGAAATTCCTTGATCGAGCCCGGGCTCACGTTCGCTCGCAGCTTTTCGGGAATGGGCACAATGTCGTAGCGCGGCACCATGAGCGATTTTCCCGTGCGCTCACGGTGCCGGCGTCCTTCCTCCAGCATGCTCGTGAAGCGCGCCCAGCCTTCGGGTGTGGGATGCTGGCGGCGAAATTTTCGCTCGCCGTCGCCCCAGCCGCCGGACGAGACCACAGCAGCGACGCGCGCATCGGCGCCTCCGGTATAGATCGCCACGGCGGCGCCGAAGCTGCTGCCGATCAGCGCGATGCGCCGCGCGTCGACTTCCGGGCGGCTCGCCATGTAGGTGAGCGCGTTCGATGTGTCGGTCACCTGGTTGAGGCAGAGGATGCGCCCGTGCTCGCCGGCGCTCTCGCCGCAGCCGCGAAAGTCGAAGCGCATCACGACGTAGCCCCACTCCGTCAGCTGGTCGGCGATGACCGTCTGCCCGCGGCCGTCCTTGTTGCCGCCGAAGCCGTGCAGGACCAAGAAAGCCGGTCGGCGCTCGCCCGCGCGAAGTCTGTCCGGGACGTGCACGATGGCGGCTAAGTCGAGGCCGTCGGATTGAAACGTGATCTTCGATGTCATCACTTCACCCTCGATTATCCCCAAGGACCCAAGAACGGCTCGCCTTCGTAGACGTCCGCCAGCGGCTCGACCGTCTCGGGCCAGTTAACATGATCGATTTTGCGCCGCAGCTCTTTCGGCCGCGGCTTCCCGTCCCAGCCGACCTGTTCCATGTAGTAGTAGAGCTTCAAACAGTGGCCATCGGGATCGAGGACGTGCGCCGCATAATCGATGCCGGGATAAAGCTCAGGCGGAACCTCGGCGAAGCGCGCGCCGTGTTGCTTAAAAAAATCGACCGCGTCACGAAGCTGTCGATAGTTGGCCAGCTGAAGGCCAAGCGACATCGATGTCGTATGGGGGCTTAGGTCGAGCGCTTGGCGCAATGCGATGGGGTAAAGCGCGAGCGAGTGGTGCTCGGTGTTCGCCCGTAAATAAACGCAGCGGTGGCCGCGCCAGTCGACCTCTTCGGTGACGGTAAAGCCGAGCGTATCGCGGTAGAATTTCTCCGCGGCGGCCATATTCGCGACAAAGAGCTCGACAGGTCCGAGGCGGACAATCTTGAATGGCCGCGGTAGCAGCACGCCGTCGACTTCGTACGTCGCGGGAAGAGGATCCACGTGACGATGGCCGGAAAAGATATCGATCTTCCGCTTAAGCGCCTGCTCGACCTCTTCGAACTCCGAGATCTGCGGCAGCTCCGGCGCCTCGTCGAAGCCGCGGTCGTACATCGCCCGCGGTTTGCTGTGGCCGTTCCAGCCGATCTGCTCGATGCCGTAGTAAAGCTCGTTCTGATGCCCGTCGGGATCGAAGAGGTAGGTATGCCAATTGGAGCCCGGCATGTCGCGCCCCGAGCGCTGGATTTTGATATTCTGTTCGCGAAACCAGCGGATCGCGCCGGCAACCTCGGCGAGGCTTCCCACCTGCCAGGTGATCTGGTTGGTCGTCACGCCGGGCTTTTCGCTCCGGCCGAGGGCGTCGCGCACGCGCTTGGGAAAGAGCACCAGCGCATGGTGATCCCCGCCGTAGCGGGTGAAGTAACCGCGCGGGTCGCCGAGTCCCGCGAGTTGATCCGGACTTTTTGCGCGCCTGGAATAATCCATCACGTCGGAGACGCGAAAGCCGAGGAGATCGGTATAAAATCGAATGCCGTCGTCCATGTTCGTGAGGTTGAAGCCGAAATGGCCGAGGCGCCGAATCTTGAACGGACGCTCTAACAGAACACCGCCGACATTAAATTTCGCTTTGTCCGAGGCACTCATGCGTCACCTCAAACGAAAATTTTTTCTGTCTTAAATTCAAAACTCAACACGCAAAAATTCAACACTGATTACTCTTCAAAAATTAGGAGGTCGACCGGCTTGCCGCCGACGGGCATATCGGGACAAGCGCTGAAGGCGACCACAAGATTCATCTCCGCGCGGAGATCGACGTAGCTTCCCGGCTTGGCGCGGACGGTCGTGTGCTCCATTTTGCCGGTTTTACCGTCGATGATCATGTGCTGGTTCAAGTTCCAAGGGTTGGGGATGTCCTCCGGATCGATGCCGTAGGACGCCAGGGCGCGGGACAGATTCTCGTAGCAGCCGTGATCGGGAATTTCGTCCTCCTTGAAATCTCTATGGTAATATTCCTGCAGACGGCCTTCTTTCTTAGCCAGTTGAAACCGATAGCCGCTGCACATTCCCTTTTGCAGGTCGTGCGTCCCCTCATGATTTGTGTCGTCGAGGACCGTCATCATGTGCTGGTTGTTGCGCCCCATCAGCTTGTCGCCCTTCGAGATGAAAATCTTGCCGTTGTAAACCTTGGTCCGCGCTTGGTCGAAGCGCTCCTTCAAGTTTTCTTTTTTAAGGCACACGAAATCGACCGTGGTGGTCGCCGTGATGCGAATCACTTGTCCTTTTTTAAGCTCGCCGGACCAGCCGGTATTATATGGAACGTGCTCTTCCTTGATTTTTTTCACCGAGCGCTCTCCTTTTTCTAAAGTGTTGGCTTGATTGCAAGGGTATCTTCGATATGGCATTAATCGCGGCGAATTTCGAGCCGAAACAAGGAGGTTTTATGAGAGCATTGAGGATGTTGGCTGCGGGCATGCTGCTGCTCATTGTGCTTTCCGGATGTCAATCAATGACCGGCGAAACCCTCGGACAAAACATCGACGATACCAACATCACCGCCGCCGTGAAGACAAAGCTTGCAACCGGCGACAAGGCCTCGACTCTGACGCGCATCGATGTCGATACCGTGCGCGGCGTGGTCTCATTGAACGGCGTCGTCGCGACCGATCAGGAACGCGCGCGCGCCGAGCAGATCGCCTCGCAGGTCGGCGGCGTCAAGCGCGTCATCAATAATCTTCAAGTGCAGAAGCGCTAGCTAACGCCGCCGGTAAAGCGCGTCGGCGAAGCCGCTCGAAACGATCTCGTTGATAAAGCGCGGCTCGACGAATCTCTGCGGCGCGACGCCGGGGGGCAGCGGCCGGCTCGCGCCGACCTCCTCCAAAATCGTCTGGATATCCTCGGTCGTCGCCTCGGGCACGCTTTTGATATAGCGCTGCACGTAAATGTCGTACGTCCGCTCAATGGCCGGCGTCGTCTTCAACCTTGTCTGCTTCTCCAGCGTCGCCAGCGCCAGGCGGCGGTCGGTCTTGAAGCGGTGAATGCCCTCCACGTAGGCGCGCATGAAGCGGCTCACAGTATCGGGCTGCGCGCGGATGAAAGAGCGCAGCGCCGCGAAAGGTCCGAATGGGTAGGCGAGGCCGAGCGTTGCGATGTCAGCGAGTCGGAAAAAACCATCTTTCTCGGCTTCGGTCGTGTACGGTCCGGCGCTCATCACGCCGCTTTGCACCGCGCCGCTTTTCAGCGCGGCGAAGACCTCGGGTCCGGCGCCGGCCTGAAGCAGCGTCACGTCAGTGCCCGGCTTGAGTCCCCATTTCTTCAGCACGTAACGGCCGACAAAATCCGAGGTCGACCCGATGCGCGTGACGCCCATCTTGGTGCCTTTGAGCGCCTCGGGCGTTTTGATCGACGGCACGGACCAGATCTCGAACGGCAGCGTATCGCAAGTGGTCCCAAGGAGGACCACATCCGAGCCCGCGAGGTTGGCCGAAACCGCGGCGCCGGCTGCGGTAAAGGAGATCTTCACATCGCCGGCGAGCAGCGCTTGCAACGACGGCGGTCCGCCGCCGATGTAGAGCAGCTCGGCGTCGAGGCCGTACTTTTTAAAAATTCCCGCCGCCTGCGTCGTCCATAGCGGCGCGAAAATGATTCCGATCGAGGTATAGGCGATGCGCAGCGGCTCGGCAGCCGCGCTTTGCGCGATCGAAAACGTGGCAAGAAGCGCCGCAAAACATATTTGGCGATGAATCTTCATATGTTCTCCGGGAAATAGTCGCGCATCGCCGTGACCATCAGGTTGGCAAGCCGCTCGTTGTGCGACTCGACGTGACCGTAGTGGGTGAGGCGCGGGATCACGACGAGGCGGACCGCTTCGGCATGCTCGGCGAAACGCCGCAGCGCGAACACCTCGCGGCGAAATTCGAGTCCTTTTTCGGCCCCATCGATCCAGTGGCCTTTATCGAGCTCGCCGACGATGTGGAGCATCCGCTTGCCGCGAAGTCTCTTGAGATCGGCGTTGAAAGTGATGAACAGCTCGTCATCCGGCAGCCCTGATTTTTTTCTCACCTCATCGAGCAGCACGTTGTAGGCGCTATGCTCGATGTCCTGGAGAAAGGGCTTGAACTGCGGCCGGCGGTGATTCTCGAGCTCGAACCAGCGCTCGACGCTGCCCCACGGCTGATTGGGGCCGACATAACCGCTCTTCACATAACCTTTCGGACTCCGGCGGCTGAGCCCAATGACCGGCCGGAACTTCGCCGCGCGTTCTTCCGGACTTTTGTCGTCGGCCGCGAGGTCCCATTCTTTTCTGAGCCATGCGGGCATACCGGTGCCGAAGCCGAGGCCGCCGATGAGCCGGTTTTTGAGACCGTATTGTTCCATCAAGTAGAAATATTCGCCGCCGGTCGAGTGGCCCCAGATATACAGATTGTGCCGCGGCAGGTGCGTCTCGATCAGTTTCTTTACCGCCTCGAGGCACATGCGGAAGGTAAAGACGGCGAGGCGATTATCGAGCTCGCGTTCTGAAGGAACCTGGCCGATGATGAACTCCGGCCGCCGCTCGGCGATCGGCGGCCACGGCTTGCGGCTGTAATGACCCGGCAATGAGACCGCAAGCACGGGGATTCCCAGCGACGCGATGTGTTGCGCGACGCCGACGCGTGCGGTCCCCCGAGACATCTTTGCCAGATCGGAGAATTCTTCCGGTCCGTCGGGGGTGAAGAGAAACTCGCATTCGTTCGCGGCGCCGCCGTGGATCATCACGACCGCGACGCCCGGCAGCGATTCTTTCGCCGGAGTCAGCAATCGGCCGTGAACGTCCCAGCGAAAAAGCGCGCCGGACTGTTCCGGGTCGGAGTAGCGCCGGATCGTCTCTGCGACTTCTGTGACGGAGAAACTCCGGCGCGGAAATGGATCGGGGAGGGCGATGTAGTCCTCCCAGTCCTGATGATAGATGAAATCGTCGCGCAGCCCCGCGCCGTGTAGCAAGGCCGCCACGAGTCTCCCCGCCGCTGGCGCACCCGAATCGCTCATGACTCCGGCTTTCCTCTGACGAAGAGATCGTAAAAATCTTTCGCGAACTTCTCGTGCTGGTCCGCGACGCGCTTGTCGGCGACGAAAAGCTTCAGCTGCTTGGGGTCCATTTTGGGCGACATCGGCGGGAGATCGGGGTTCGCCGCGGTGCGAAATTGCTGCTTCTGTAAGATCGTTTGTCCTTCGAGCGAAAGGAGAAAATCGATCAGGAGCTTCGCGGCGTTCGGATGGGCCGTGCTTTTCCCCATCATCGCGAGGTTGGGCGTCACGACGATGGGATCGAGCGGTGTCCAATCGATTCCGACGCCTTTCGATTTCATCTCCTCCATGCGGTGCGCGTACACGAGCCCCAGCGGAAACTCACCGGTCGAAAGCAGCGTCGCGATGAGCGTGTGCCCTTTGCGCATGCTCGGGTCCTGCGCGGCCAGCGCCTTCATGAACTTTTCCGCTCTTTCCTTCCCCCAGTAAAAGCTCAAGCCGCCGTACCAGACCCCTTCGTCGCGGTCCATCGCGAACTTGGCGCCCTTCCATTGGGGCTGGAGGAGATCATCCCATTTTTTCGGCAGGTCGGTCTCCTTGACCATCTTGGGATTGTAGCCGAGCACGATGTAGTTCAAGTACACCGCCGTCCAATAACCTTCGGGATCCTTGTAAGCGTCAGGAAAATTCTTAGCCTCGGGCGATTTATACGGCTGCAGGAGCCCGAGTTTCTGCAGCTGCCATTCTTCGAAGGCGTCGAATAAGGCGACGTCGTGCTGCGGTCTTCCCGCGCGCGCCTCGATCGCGATCTTCTGCAAAAGCTGCTCGGAATTTCCGCGGAACGGATCTAGCTTCAGAAACGGATATTTCTTCAAAAACGGAAAGGTGACCTGTTCGATTTCCTGCAGCGTAAGAGAGGTATAAAAGACGACTTTGCCTTCCTTCTTGGCGCCTTCGACGATCTCTTTGGCTTGGCCTCGCGCGGATGCTGCCCATCCGACGGCGGCGAAAAAAGCCAGCACAATGACGAACGTACGGGTTGCTTTCATCCTATTGCACGCCTCCTTGGAGTCTCGGGTTCCGCACAAAGATATCCCGTCCCGACGTTTGATTGTCAAGCCGATCGCCATTCGCTGATCTGTTACTTGACAACACCGACGCCGAGCGGATAGACGTTTCGCTGATGCGTAAGCTTTCCCGGATTGCCGGCGGATTTTTTCTTTGCCTTGGATTGACATCCTGGGGATTCGCTCAGGAGCGCATTAACTTTCTCTATCCGACTCCGGCGGGGAGCTGGGCGGTGCCCATGATCGCCAAGGATGCGAAATACTTCGACGACGAGGGACTCGCCGTCGACCTCGTGCGCGTCGGCGGCAGCACGCGTATCGTCGCCGCGCTGATCGGCGGCAGCGGGCAGTTTATTCATGCCGGAGAGCCGGCGATGGTGCCGGCGGCGGTTCAGGGCGCGGACGCGGTGCTGATCGCCGCCATGGCGCGCGTCAACCGCCACCATCTGATCGCGCGGCCGGAAATCAAAGACGTCAGGGATCTCAAAGGGAAAACCGTCGGGATCACGAGCTTCGGCTCGACGTCCGATTTCGTTTTGCGCTTGATTCTCGAAAAGCACGGCCTCGACCCGAACAAAGACGTGTCGATCGTTCAGACCGGCGGCCAGCCCGAAGGCATGGCCGCCATGGCGGGCGGCAAGATCTACGCGCAGCGGATGTCGTTTCCGCTCCATTTAAAGGCGATCCAGATGGGCATGCGCGAGCTGGTCGACCTGCCGATGGAGGAAAACACCGGCGCGGTCATGACGACGCGATCGTACCTCGCGCAGAAGCGTCCCGTCGCGCTGCGCTTCATGCGCGCGTTCATCCGCGGCATCCATCGATATAAGACCGATAAAGAGTTCTCGAAGAAGGTCATCGCGAAGTACGCGCAGCTGAGGGATGAGGACATTCTCGAGGCGACATGGCGCGAATACGCGCCCGATCTGCAGAAATCGCCGCGGCCGACGCTGAAGGGCCTTCAGCAGGTGATCGATGCGGGCATCGGCGGCAAGAAGATCGATTTAAAGGCGGAAAAATTAATCGATCTCACGCTCATCGACGAGCTCGAGAAAAACGGCTTCATCGATTCGGTCTACAAGTAAGAGGGGAACATGGAAACCACCAGCACGCCGGGATTCGAAAGGGTCGACGCAACTGCCGAGCGGATGGATACGCCTTACGATCGCTGGGCCGCGTCGCAGGGCATCGACGTCGTCAAAGGATTCGGCGTCGAGAACGTTTACGATGTGCCGCTTAAATGGTGGGAGCGCATGGGCGGCAACGGCGTTTTTATCAATCTCGAAGGCACCGGCTACCTCGACGACGCGTATGTGTGCAGCATCCCGCCGGGGAAGAGCTTGCGTCCCCAGCGCCATCTCTTCGAGGAGCTCGTCTATATCCTCGAAGGGCGCGGCGCGACGACGATGTGGCCGGCAAACGGCCCGAAGCAGAGCTTCGAGTGGCAAAAGGGGAGCCTCTTCGCGATCCCGCTCAACGCCTATTACCAGCACTTCAACGGCGAGGGCGACCGCGAGGCGCGCCTCATCGCCGTGACGACGGCGCCTCTCGTCTTCAATTTGTTCCACTGTGAAGACTTCGTCATGAATAACCCTTACGTCTTCGCCGATCGCTTCAAAGGCGAAGACGGATATTTTGCCGGGCGCGGGCGGCTGTATAAAGACCGCGTGCTCGAGACGAACTTCGTCGCCGACGCGGTGAACATCGAGCCGGTCGCGTGGCACGAGCGCGGCAAGGGCAATCGGACGATTTTCTTCGAGCTCGCCGAGAGCACGATGGGCGCGCACGTGTCGGAGTTTCCGGTCGGCATTTACAAAAAGGCCCACCGCCACGGTCCCGGCGCACACGTCATGATCCTCAACGGCCAGGGCTATTCCTTCATGTGGCCGGAGGGGGCGGAAAGGATGCGCTTCGATTGGCGCCCGGGCTCGCTCGTCGTGCCGCCGGAAAACTGGTTTCACCAGCATTTCAATTCCGGGAACCGGCCGGCGCGCTATCTCGCGCTTAAGATGCTGTCGCGCCGCCACAAACTCGTGCCGGGGAAGATCAAATCCGACGTATCGATCAAAGAGGGCGGAATGCAGATCGAATACGAGGACGAAGACCCCGAGATCCGGCGCATCTTCGAAGAAACGTGCGCGAAAGCGGGCGCGGCGGTGATGATGCCGAAGCGGGGTTAACGCAGGTCTCGCTCCATCCCGTTGACACACCCGCCTGTTGGATTTAAAATTTATTGTTACTTTGATGCGGAAGGGGGGACTTCATGCTCCGGCCGGTGGGACTGATTCAGGGACATTACGAGTGCCGTTCTCTCGAGGAGACGCTGCCGATCTTCAAGGAATTGCTCGCGCTGGAGCTCGTCAATCGCCATAACGGCGAGGCGGTCCTCAAGCATCCGAACACCGACTGGCTCCTGGTCGTGCATGAGGGCGGTCCGACCGCGCGTAACAAGCCGCATAATAATCATTACGGCTTTCGCGTCGCGAATCACGAAGAGATCGAGCGCGCGTACGCTTATATCGACGCGCACAAGGAAAAATACCGCATCAAATCCGTCACCAAGCCGCACGAGGCGCACTTCGCCTATTCGATTTATTTCAAAGAACCCGGCGGCAACGATCTCGAAATCGAATACTACAATCCCAACGCCGTGCAGCACGGCCGTCGCATCGCCGCGACGCCGTGGAAAGAGCTCATGCCGGAAGAGCGTTTTCCCGGGCGCGGCTACGTTCCTCAGGCGATGTCGCACGGCACCCTCCAGTGCGACAACAAGGAGGCGAGCGACCGCTTCTATAAAGAAGTCCTCGGCCTCGACATCGTCGGCGGGGGCAGACATTCGACGTATATCAAGCATCCATCGACCCCCTGGTACATCGTCGTCCTGCCGATGAGCTACCGCGACTATCTCGCGCCCGTCAATCGCTTCACGCTGAGGCTCGGGACCCCCGAAGAGGTCGAGAAAGCGCACCGCGAATTTACAACCGATGGGAAGAACTTCGGCATCACCGCAACGTGGGATCTGGAGCGGAAGAACGGTCAGGTGTCGTTTATCTTCAGCGATCTCGACAAGAACTGGTGGGAGTTGACGGCTTCGAATCAATAGTTTTGAGTTTCGGGTTTCAGATTTCAAGTATAGAGCCCCAGTATGGCTTCCGAGGCTCTTGAAACTTGAAACTATTTTTTTTACGTCGATATATCCTGCAAGAACCATTCGGTCGGAAGCTCGCGGCCGAGGCCGCGCTCGCGGGCGCGTTTGAGGACGAAAGCCCCGGCGGCGGAAAACTGCACGCCGTGCCCTTCATTGTTCGCAAAATAAGTTTTCTGTCGCTCGCTGCTCCTGCCGCTCGCCTTGCCGGCGCATAACTCGCCGAGCGTGACCGCGCTCGGAAGGTCGCGCTCGTCTTTGCCGCCCAGCGCCTGCGGCGCGGAGGAGAATTTCGCGGCGCTCTTCTCAGCACGAAAGCGCGGGCCGAAGCCGCGCTCGTGGACGACGGCGACATCGAAGGCGCCGAGCGGCTCGGCGCCGACCTCGCCGAACGGCCGCGCGCTCGAAAGAAACATTCCCGCTTCGATCCATTCGGGCCGGACAAACGGTTTGGACGCATCGGTGCAGCAGCAGACGATGTCGCTCGTCGCGAACGCTGCCGCGAGGCTATCGACCGGCTCGATTTCGACGCCCAGCGTTTTTTCCATCATGCGCGCGAACGTTTCGCGGCTTTCCCGCCTCACGCTATGGACTTTGATGCGGCGAATAGGCCGGATCGCGCATATCGCCTCGACGTGGCTGCGCGCCTGATTTCCGGCGCCGATGACGCCGAGCGTCGCTGCGTCGTCGCGGCTTAAATATTTCGCCGCCACGGCGCTCGTCGCGCCGACGCGCATCACCTGAAGAAAGCCGTCGTTCAAGATGCCGTCGAGCTCGCCGGTGTGAATATTGTAAAGCAGCGCCAGGCCGCAGTAGAGTCCCGGCCGCGAGGCCCACTTGGTCGTGCGTCCGCTTTTCTCGTCCAGCCACTCGTTGACGTCCGAGCGGAGCCGAATCGCATGGTAGCCGCTCTTCACCACAGTCCCCTCGAAATTGGCGAAAACATACGTCCGCCCCTCGCCGGTCGGCACCATGATATTGCTGCGCCGGCGGTGCGCGGCGCGGCCGAGACCGTGCTCGCGGTAGGCATCGTCGAGCAATTCGATGCATTCGGGCATCGAGATGAGCTGCGCGATCTCATCGTTGTTTAAAAGAAGCGTCATATTTTAACGACCGAGCGGCGAATCTCGACCCGAGCGATCGTGTCGAAATGACTCTACCGATCGCATCGTTCGATTGTCAAATCGGGTCTTTACAAAAACTTCTATTCCTGTATAGAGTTTGAGTTCAAATCGGGGAACCTATGGCAGCAACAATCATCGACGGCAAATCTGTGGCGCGCTCGCTGCAGGCGGAGATCAAAGAAGAGGTGGACGGCCTCAAGCGGCGATGGGGAATGGTCCCGGGGCTCGGCGTCGTGCTCGTCGGCGACGATCCGGCCTCTCATCTGTACGTCAAAAACAAAGAGAAGGCGTGCAAGGAAGTCGGCATCCGCTCGGAAGAGCATCTTCTGGCGGCGTCGGTTTCCGAACGCGAGTTACTTTCTCTCATCAATAAGCTCAACCGCGACCGCGAGATTCACGGCATCCTCGTGCAACTACCGCTGCCGCCCCACATCCGTTCCGAAAAAGTTCTCGACGCGGTGTCGCCGCAAAAAGATATCGACGGCTTTCATCCCGTTAATCAGGGCTTGCTTCTCTCCGGCGGTGAGGGGTTCAGGCCCTGCACGCCGATGGGAATTATCAAGCTTCTGGATTCCGCCGGCTGCGATCCGAAGGGAAAAAACGCGACGGTGATCGGCCGCAGCAACATCGTCGGGAAGCCGGTCGCGCTGATGCTGCTTGAGCGCCACGCCACGGTGACGATTTGCCATTCCCGCACGGCCAGCTTGAAGGAAGAGGTCGGCCGCGCCGATATCGTGGTCGCTGCGATCGGCAAGGCGGCTCTCGTCCGCGGCGACTGGATCAAACCCGGCGCGGTCGTCGTCGACGTCGGCGTCAACCGACTGCCCAGCGGAAAACTCTCAGGCGATGTCGAGTTCGAGGGTGCCAAAGAGCGCGCATCCTATATCACGCCGGTCCCCGGCGGCGTCGGCCCAATGACGATCGCGATGCTGCTGTTCAACACATTGAAAGCCGCCAAGGAATCTCTGCAGCGGGAAGGTTAAGCCGTTCGTGTGATCGCCCCAGCCACAGCGCAGGCTCCGAAACTAAAAAAAACTCCGCTCAATCAGGTCCATCGGCGCCTGGGAGCGAAGATGGTCGAGTTCGCCGGCTGGGAAATGCCGGTGCAATACAGCGGTGTCATCGACGAGCACCTGGCGGTCCGCGCGCGGGCCGGACTTTTCGACGTGAGCCACATGGGCGAGGTCGAGGTGCGCGGGGCGGGCGCTCTGGCGTTTTGCCAGACGCTCATGCCGAACGACCTCGCGCGCGTCAAGCCCTCGCAAGCGCAATATAATCTTCTGTTGAACGAAAAGGGCGGCGCGGTCGACGATATCGTGGTTTACCCGCTGGCGGCGGATCACGTTTTCATCTGCGTCAACGCCTCCAATACGGACAAGGACTTCGACTGGATTCGCGATCATGCCGGCGCGGGCGTGCAGGTTGAAAACTCCAGCGCACGCTACGCGCAGCTCGCGCTGCAGGGGCCCGCGGCGGAGAAGATTTTGCAGCCGCTTGTGTCGCAGTCCCTGGCGGACCTCAAATCGTTTCATTTCTTTTTCGGCGACGTCGCCGGAATTCGTTCGTTGGTCGCGCGCACCGGTTACACCGGCGAAGATGGCTTCGAGATCTTTTGCGAGGCCGATGACGCCGAGAAATTATGGAATGAACTGATGAGTGCAGGTGCCGCCGAAGGTGTTCAGGCCGCCGGCCTCGGCGCGCGCGATACCCTGAGGCTGGAGCGGGCTTTGCCGCTTTACGGACACGAGCTCGATGATGCGACCACGCCGCTCGAGGCCGGTCTCGAATGGGTCGTGAAGCTCGCCAAGCCCGACTTCATCGGGCGCGAAGCGCTGCTGAGGCAAAAAGAGAAGGGCCTCGAGCGCAAGCTCATCGGCCTCGAGATGGTCGATCCGGGAATTGCGCGCAGCCACTATCCGGTTTTCGCGGGGGGCAAACCGACCGGCGAGGTGACGAGCGGGACGAAGTCGCCGACGCTCGGAAAGGCGATCGCGATGGCCTACGTTCGGACCGAGCACGCGGCCGCCGGCACCGCGGTCGAGGTCGAGATTCGCGAGCGGCGCGCGCGCGCGCAAATTGTCTCGCTGCCCTTTTATAAACGGCAAAAATGAAATAGTTTCGGATTGCCATCTTCGTTTTAGAAACGCTTACGGAGACTTTGAAACTTTTAAATCAGGAGGACTGAGATGGAGTTCCCCGACGGATTAAAATACTCCAAAGAGC